>DATKVJ010000088.1:0-100926 GCA_035530135.1 Rhodocyclaceae bacterium
CGTCGAATCTTGCCCAACATCTCCATGGTGATCACCTTTTTTCTCCTGCCTAAAAATTAGGCAGGACTAGTGGAACACCTGGGTCAATTTTCGATCAGCACATCCGCTCTAAGTGGGTCAGTTTTCGGTCAGCGTCTACACTCACGCGCCCGCCAGCAGAAACGCGGATGGCAGAAAGGGGGCCGGCGATGAGCGGCGATCTAGAGCGCATCCGCGATGCCCTGCACTACATCCCGGCCAGTGACCGCGATACCTGGGTCGGTATGGGCATGGCGATCAAGTCGGAGCTTGGCGACACCGGCTTCGATATGTGGGAAGCCTGGAGCCAGCAAGATGAATCCTTTGACCCCAGCGCGGCGCGGGATGTATGGAAGAGCATTCGGGCCGGCGGCAAGGTGACGGCGGGAACGCTGTTCTATGAAGCCAAGGCGCGCGGCTGGCGCGATGATGGGACGCACCAGAGGCCGACACAAGAAGAGCTTGCAGAGCGGCGGCGCGAGGCTGCGGAACGTGCGGACAAGGAACAAGCCGAGGATGCAAAGCGCAAGGCCGATGCCGCAGCAAAGGCGGCGACGATCTGGGCAGCATTGGCGACGCCCGCAGATCAAGCCTATCTGAAAGCGAATGACATCCAGGCGCACGGCATCCGCCAGCACAATGACGCGTTGGTGATCCCCATGCGGACATCCGACGGTGTACTGCACTCGCTGCAATTCATCGGGCCTGATGGCGGCAAGAAATTCCTGACCGGCGGCCGCGTATCAGGCTGCTACCACGCCATCGGCGATCCGAAGGGAGCGGCGGCCCTTTGCATCGCGGAAGGCTACGCAACCGGCGCGACGATCCACGAGGCTACAGGCTACCCGGTGGCGATTGCCTTCACCGCCGGCAATCTGCTGGCGGTGGCGCGTGCGATGCGCGAAAAGTTCCCCGACCTGACTCTGATCTTGTGCGCCGATGATGATGTTGCGACCGCCGGCAATCCTGGGCTGACCAAGGCGACCGAGGCGGCGCGGTCGGTCGGCGGCCTGCTGGCTGTTCCCGACTTCGGAACTGACCGACCAGACGGCGCGACCGACTTTAACGACGTGCGCCGGCACTGCGGAGCGGAAGCCATAAAACGCGCCATAGCACGCGCAAGCGCACCAGCAATGCCAGAGCATCAACCCGAAACGGAAAGCGCACCAGCGGGCGAATACGCATCCCGTGTTGAGCTTGTGCGTGCCAGTGACGTGACACCGGAAGCCGTGACATGGCTTTGGCCTGGCTGGTTGGCCGCCGGCAAGATGCACGTCCTGGGAGGTGCGCCGGGGACGGGTAAGACCACGATCAGCATGGCACTGGCCGCAACGGTGACAACTGGCGGACGCTGGCCTGATGGTAGTAAATCGCCAGTCGGTAACGTGTTGATCTGGTCGGGCGAGGACGACCCCAGCGACACGCTGGTGCCAAGGCTGGCGCTGTCTGGTGCCGATCTATCTCGCGTCTATTTTGTCGCTGAAGTGCGAGAAGGAAACGACCGGCGATCGTTCGACCCTGCCAGAGACATGGAACCGCTGCGCCGAGAAGTGATAAAGGTCGGCGACGTGCGCCTATTGATCGTTGATCCCATTGTTTCGGCCATTGCCGGGGATAGCCACAAAAATGCCGAAGTCCGGCGAGGGCTTCAACCGCTTGCCGATCTAGCCGCATCCATCCGCTGCGCCATGCTGGGTATCACTCACTTTTCCAAGGGAACAGGCGGACGCGATCCCGTGGAACGGCTGACAGGTAGCCTAGCTTTCGGGGCGCTGCCCCGCATCGTTATGGTCGCGGCCAAGCACCAAGAGGAAGGCGAGGACGGGCGCACCGTGCGGATATTCATTCGCGCCAAGTCCAACATCGGCCCGGATGATGGCGGCTTCGAGTATGACTTGCACCAGGGGGAGATGAAATCGCATCCGGGGATATTCTCATCTTCGGTACTTTGGGGCGAGGCTGTCGAGGGCGCGGCTCGGGAATTGCTCGCCACGGCAGATACCGCGAGCGATGACGGCGAAGGTGGAACACTCGCCGATGCAAAGAGCTTTCTTACCGATCTACTCGCCGATGGCCCCTTACCCGTGAAGGCAATAAAGGCTGATGCCGATGGCGCAGGATATTCCTGGGCGAGTATTCGGCGTGCCCAAAAAGCCATTGGTGCGGAAGCCATTAAGGAGGGAATGAAGGGCGGCTGGATGTGGTCAATTTCCCGAAGGTGCTCAAAAAACCCCGAAGATGCTCAACAAAATAACGTGAGCACCTTCGGACAATTTGAGCACCTTCGGGCGACTGGTGACGTGATCGAGGTGGATATATGAACCCGGCCACGATCATCGAGCAGGCGACGGCGGACGGGGTAACGCTCGCCTTGTCGTCGTCCGGCAGCATAAAGGCAACAGGCGACCCGGCGGCGGTAAATCGCTGGCTTCCGGCACTCCGCGAGCACAAGGTCGACATCATCGCCATGCTGGTGGAACCGGCGAACGATTCGACATCCTGGGGCTGGGTTATGCACTTCCCCGACCGCGAGCCGGTGGAGATTTACACCTCGCCAGAATCCAGCATGGCCGAAGTGTTGCGCGACTTCCCCGATGCCGTGGCGGCGGAACCGATACCGCCGGCACCAGCGCGACCGACCGCCCCCTTGACCGCCAGAGAGGAAACCGCGATCCGGGCCTGGCTGGAACTGATCGAGGAAACCGACACGGCGATCATCGCCGACGTGCTGGGCCGATGCCGGGCCGATCCCGAGGCGCGGGCCTATTTTACCGGGCGGGCTAGTGGCGGCTGAGTTTCCGCGCAGTTTCGCAACGCATCGTGACCGGCAGAATGGCTTAACGGCGCGGGATGGCGGCTCATTGTGAGCGAAAAGGAACAGAATACCTTCGCACCTCGCGGACTAACGAACTTTTGGAGGGCGGCATGGCACATGGCTGGACAGACGAACGGCGGGCACGGCAGGCCGAGCTAATCCGATCCTGGCGACCCTGGACGAAATCCACCGGCCCGAAGACTGAGGCCGGCAAGGCTATCGCGTCACAGAATGTCGTCGTCGGCGAGCAGCGCAGGCGGGCGGCTCTCGCCGAGGCTCGGCGCGAACTTGCTGCCGCGGTGGCGAAGGTGGCGACCTTGACCCGCTCGCGCAGGGAGTGGTGGGAGTTGCTGTAGCTGCGCCACCCTTGAGCACGGGCCTAGCCGCATTTTGAAAACGATCCCATGCAATCGGCTGTCAAGGGGCGAAACCGCCCTGCTACCCGGTGTAGCACCTGGCAGGGGGTAGGGGGCGGACAATCTCTAGGCCGACCCAGCGCAGCACCGTTTGGGTTCCACCGTTCAATCACTAACCGAAATAATCGTTGTGCGCGTGCGCGCGCGCGAGGGCCGAAAGCATTCCTCTACATCTATGACTTTAGTGCAATATCTACCATCTCACTTTGGGCGTAGAATTCACCTTCGAACAATAGGGAGATGATGACAATGATAACGAGATACCTGACGATTCTATTGGCTTTGACTTTGAGTGCGTGTGGCGGTGGGGGGGGCGGCGGTAGTACCCCTACGGCATCCTCTGCGCCCGCGCAAACTGCGGAAGGATTATGGTCTGGAACTACCAGCACATCTCGAACTATTAAGGGCATTGTGCTTGACAATGGTACTTATTGGGTTCTCTACAGTCCAGCCAATAACAGCGCATTAATTGCCGGTGTCATCGAGGGAACCGGGACATCTCTAAATGGAAGTTTCTCGTCATCGGACGCCAAGGACTTTAACCTTGAAGGTCTTGGCATCAATAATGCCACTGTCTCCGCCTCCTACACCGCTAAGCAGACGCTGAACGGTTCAGTGACTTACCCATCATTGAATCAGTCATCGACGTTCACAAGTACCTATGACACTGACTATGACCAGACGCCCAGCCTGGCAATACTCGCGGGAACTTACAGCGGAAGCGCCGCAGTGATTGGGGGCTCAGAATCCGCGACCATTACGGTTTCTGCTGCTGGCGCAGTAAGCGGAGCCGGAGCCAGTGGATGCCAATTTACAGGAACGGCATCGCCGCACGCGCATGGCAATGTGTATGACCTCTCCGTTACTTTTGGCGGCGGCGTTTGTGCTAACGGTACAAGCACGGTAACAGGTATTGGCTATTTCAATTCAACTAAGAAAACACTTTTCGGCGCGGCGCTAAATAGCACGAGGAGCAATGGCTTCATTTTCGTCGGCACGAAGCCTTAATACCCAACCAGGTCGCCAGGTCAGGCGGAACTAATCCGATCCTGGCGACCCTGGACGCGATCCACGGGGCCGAGGACTGAGGCCGGCAAGGCTATCGCTGCGCTGAACCGGCAAGCATCGCTGGAACAAGCCCGGCGCGAACTGGCCGATGCACAGGCAAAGGTGGCACGGCTGACGCGGGGCCGGCTATGGTGATCTGCGACCCGGTGTAGCACCTGCAGGGGTAGGGGGCCGACTATCGCCAGAGCCGGGCCAAATTGGAGACCGCTTGGGTACTTACGCACAGAATTTTTTCCTCCCTATGATTATTTAATCAAAATGCCCGGAAGTCCGATGCTGGCCGCGCCCGCTGCTGGTGCGGGCTTCAGTCTGATTTGAATTCCCTGGAAATCAACAAATCAGCAAACGAAACGCAAATTTGCATCTTGTTTGCGCGGGCGGAACGCTATCCCGTACAGTACGCGCGCGCGAGGGGCAGATTGCTAACATTTGCTAAGGTTTTGCTAAGGTGCGACGCCCGGCACAGAATGCGCGCGAGGGGCTGGTGCTGGTGGCCGTCGCCATTGAAAAAGAATCAACCGAAATCATGGCGCGCATCACGGAAAATACCCTGATTTGTTGGTTCGGTTGCCATACCAGCAATCGAACAAACCGCCGGAAGCCGCGCCAGCACTACGTCTAGCAAATCTCTGCCGACGAGGTACCGCCAAAGTTACCGCCACCTGGCCGATGCTGCCCCACCTGTATCAGGAAACACTGATGCAGATTGCCATCCATGCGCGAGGCGGTATGATCGATCCCGAAGCCGTTCAAAAAACTAGGGCAGCATTGATCTGGTGGGGGTAGATATGGGGGTATCTACCGAACAGCGAAATAAAATAGCCAGCAATCATGCGGGACACAGGCAGATGTTCGAGTCCCCCTCCCGCACCAGTAGAACAAGGTCTTCGGGCCGATGGGGTGCATGCAATGAAGCGCTCACTTGCCCTTGACTTGCTCGCCCAAAGCAAATCCGAGCTGCAGCCCACTGCGAAGTAGCGCGTCTCGCCTGTTCGGTTCTATCTCGAAGACATGATCGGATTTGCCGACAAGTAATATCGCGGCGAGAAAAGTGGGCAGCCTCCCGCGGCGTCGGTCGGGTGTAGCGACGGCAAGCGCTCGTTGCCGCTGCCGGATGCGATAATGGGCGGGAGCCCCGAAGCGGAAGACCCGCGCGATGACCTCGATGAAAATACCGCTGCTGTTCTGTCTCGCCATCGCCGCGGCCCTGCCCGCGTGGGCGGCGAGCCCCAAGACGCCAAGGCAGCGCCTGCCGCCTTTCGTCGCGGACCTGTCGCCGATACCGATCAGGCACGGGGCGCTCTGCCCGCTGCCGAGCCAGGGCCTGTGCGTGATCAAGAAGCCCGTCGGCAAGCGCTACCGCGTCTTGAGCACCGGGGCCGAGCTGGACGACATGGGCGACTACTGGATCGCCGATTTCAGCAAATCGAAGGACTCGGCAACGGGCAGGGAGCTGCTGCGCATCCTCGCGGAAAACGGCGATCTGCACGAGATCGAGGTGCGCTTTCCGAGGCCGCCGGTGGTCAAGGCGAAGCCGGCCGTGAAGCCGGCTGAGACGAAGAAGGAAGCGGTGAAGGAACCGAGTGAGGAGCAGACACCTTGAAGGATTACGGCACTTTCGATTACATCGTCGTCGGCGGCGGCACGGCCGGCTGCGTCCTCGCCAATCGCCTGTCGCAGGATCCGGAG
Source organism: Rhodocyclaceae bacterium (assembly GCA_035530135.1). GTDB lineage: Bacteria > Pseudomonadota > Gammaproteobacteria > Burkholderiales > Rhodocyclaceae > CAIYYX01. Next base: position 6,007 of record DATKVJ010000088.1, read on the forward strand.
GTCTCGGTGCTGCTGCTGGAAGCCGGCGGCAAGGACGACTGGATCTGGATCCACATTCCCGTCGGCTACCTGTTCTGCATCGGCAATCCCCGCACCGACTGGTGCTACCGGACGCAGCCGGAGCCGGGCTTGAACGGCCGCTCCATCCTCTACGCGCGGGGCCGGGTGCTGGGCGGCAGTTCGTCGATCAACGCGATGCTCTACCTGCGCGGTCAGGCTCGCGATTACGACGAGTGGGCGCGCTTGGTCGGCGACGCCTCCTGGTCCTGGAAGGAAGTGCTGCCGCTGTTCAAGGGCTCCGAGGATCACTGGCGCGGCGCCGACGAGATGCACGGCGCCGGGGGTGAATGGCGGGTCGAGCAGCAGCGTCTGCGCTGGGACATCCTCGACCGTTTCGCCGAAGCGGCGAACCAGGCCGGCATAACCGCGACCGGGGATTTCAACCGGGGCGACAACGCCGGCACCTCCAAGTTCGAGGTCAACCAGCGCCGCGGCCTGCGCTGGAATGCCAGCAAGGCGTTTCTGCGGCCGGTGCTCGATCGGCCGAACCTGAAGGTGGTGACCGGCGCATTGATCGATCGCGTCGCCTTCGAGGCCAAGCGCGCCAGTGGCGTCGAGTTCGAGCTGGGCGGGGAGCGGCACTCGGCCAAGTGCCGCGTCGAGACCGTCCTGGCCGCCGGCTCGATCGGCAGCCCGGCGATCCTGCAGCGCTCGGGGGTCGGCCCGGCCGGACGGCTGTCCGAGCTGGGCATTCCCGTCGTCCATGGGCTGCCGGGAGTCGGCGAAAACCTCCAGGACCATCTGCAGTTGCGCATGATCTTCAAGGTCAGCGGCATCAAGTCGCTGAACCAGATCGCCAATAGCTGGCTGGGCAAGCTCAAGATGGGGATCGAATACGCGCTCACGCGCAGCGGTCCGCTGTCGATGGCGCCCAGCCAGTTGGGCATTTTCGCCAGGTCCGATCCGTCGCTCGCCACCCCGGATCTGGAATTCCACGTCCAGCCCCTGTCCCTGGACAAGTTCGGCGACCCGCTCCACCGCTTCCCGGCGTTTACCGCGAGCGTGTGCAATCTGCGCCCGAGCTCGCGCGGGCGGGTCGTCATCGCCTCCCGCGATCCCGCGGCCGCACCCTTGATCGCGCCTGGCTACCTGTCCACCGACGCCGACCGCAGGCTCGCCGCCGCGTCGCTCAAGCTTACCCGCCGGATCGCAACGATGCCGGCGCTGGCGCCCCACCGTCCCGAGGAATACCTGCCCGGACCGAAGTACCAGACCGACGACGAACTGGCGCACGCCGCGGGCGACATCGGCACGACCATCTTCCATCCGGTGGGCACCTGCAAGATGGGGCGGGCGGAGGACGGCGCCGCGGTCGTCGATAGCCGCCTGCGCGTGCTGGGCCTGGCTGGCCTGCGCGTGGTCGATGCCTCGATCATGCCGACCATCACCTCGGGCAACACCAATTCGCCCAGCCTGATGATCGCCGAGAAGGGCGCGAGGATGATCAGAGAAGACCGGAAGCGGGGCTAGGCGAGAAAACGGTTGCGGAGAACCGCGTCCAGCCTGTACAATTCGTCTTGTGCGTCGCAGCATTCGACCCACACGCGCATCGCGAACCGTAAGCAGCAACGATAAAGCCTCCTGCCTCCTGGTGTTTCGAACACCGATTCGGCACAAAGCTTTTGTGCCGAAATCTCTGAGATTTCCTCTTAGCTATTTCGTTGGTTGGCGCTGCATTTTTGCCTCATTTGCCTCTGGCACCGGCTTTGCCGCCGTGGCCACGCTGACCTATACGAAAGAGAACCATGACCTTTGCAGCACTCGGCCTCAACCCGGCCATCCTCAAAGCGCTCGCCGATGCGGGCTACACCGAACCGACCGCCGTCCAGGCGCAAGCCATCCCCGCGGCCCTGGCGGGCCGCGACCTGATGGTCTCGTCGCAGACCGGCTCGGGCAAGACCGCGGCTTTCATGCTCCCCGCGATCCAGAAATTCGCGACGGCGGACGCGCCCGCGAATCGCCCCGGCCCCACGCCGAACCAGGAGCGCCAGTCGGCGCGCGCCCGCAACGAGCGCCCGCGCTTCCAGGCGGCGCAGCCGAAAATGCTGGTGCTGACCCCGACGCGCGAACTGGCGCTGCAGGTCACCGCCGCGACGGAGAAATACGGCGCCCAGGTCCGGCACCTGAAGGTCGTCTCCATCCTCGGCGGCATGCCCTATCCGAAGCAGATGGCTTTGCTCTCCAGGAATCCGGAAATCCTGGTGGCGACCCCCGGCCGCCTGATCGACCACATGGAGTCGGGCAAGATCGATTTCTCGCAGTTGCAGATCCTGGTTCTGGACGAAGCCGACCGCATGCTCGACATGGGCTTCGTCGAGGACATCGAGAAGATCGTCGCCGCCACCCCCGTCTCGCGCCAGACCCTGCTGTTCTCGGCGACGCTCGACGGCCTGGTCGGCAGGATGGCGCAGAAGATCACCAAGGATGCGCTGGTGATCAAGCTGGCCGGCGCCACCGCCCGGCACCAGAACATCGAGCAGCGGATGCATTTCGTCGATGACCTGTCGCACAAGAACCGGCTGCTCGACTATCTGCTGCGCGACGTGAACATCGATCAGGCGGTGGTGTTTACCGCGACCAAGCGCGACGCCGACAGCATCGCCGAGCGCTTGAACATCGCCGGTTTCTCGGCCGCGGCGCTGCACGGCGACATGCATCAGGTGGCGCGCAACCGCACGCTCTCCGCGATGCGCGCCGGCCAGGTGCGCGTGCTGGTCGCCACCGACGTCGCCGCCCGCGGCATCGACGTGCCGGCGATCTCCCACGTGTTCAACTACGACCTGCCCAAGTCCCCCGAGGACTACGTGCACCGCATCGGCCGCACCGGCCGCGCCGGCAGGAACGGCCTGGCGATCTCGCTGGTGAATCACGCCGAGAACATGAACGTGCGCAACATCGAGCGCTTCACCAAGCAGCAGATTCCGGTGGATGTCATCGCCGGCTACGAGCCGAAGAAGACCGCCGCCACCAGCAAGCCCGCCCACAAGTCGGGCTGGAAGCCGGGCGGCGCGCGGGCTCCGCAGCGCACCGACAGCCGCTTCGGCAAGCCCGCGGCGGGCAGGCGCGAGGGTTTCTCGCGGCCAGATGCGCCGCGCAAGGACGGCTTCAAGGGCTCCGGCAACGGCGCGCGGCGGTCTTACGACGACAGGTGATATCGCGGGATCATAAATAAAGCTTGCTTTATGTCGGGATATCGGGCCTAATGCGCGGTCGGTAAGTTTCAGGTTCCAAATTTGCGGTATCCACTGCTATTTCGTTCTTGATACTCGAGCGGCCGGGCCGATTTCACAACATATCGGTCCGTACAACTAATCTGGTAATAGGAAACGATCATGGCAATTGGTACAGTAAAGTGGTTCAACGATGCAAAGGGCTTCGGCTTCATCACTCCCGAAGATGGCAGCGGCGATCTGTTCGCGCATTTCTCCGCGATCAATTCGAGCGGCTTCAAGAGCCTCCAGGAGAACCAGAAGGTCTCCTACGATGTGACGACCGGCCCCAAGGGCCTGCAGGCATCGAACATCCAGGTCATCTGACCAGCGCGTAAAGCGCGGATGCAATAAAAAACCCCGGCTAGCCGGGGTTTTTTTTCGCCCTCGGTTTCGTCTTTAGTTTCGTCCCGTCATCAGCGCGGCCGCGAGCGCGGCTGCGAACAGTGCGACGCCGGCTGCCGCCAGCCATAAGCCTTTTTGATAGCCGAGCGCGGCGGCAAGTCCGCCCGCCACCAGGAACAGCGAGCGCAGCAGCGCTTGCCGCCCCAGCGTCGCGCGCATCCGGTCGTGCCAAGGCTGCTTCGGGCCGGGGCGCAGCCAGACCGGCAGGAGCTGCGTCGCGGCACCGGTGACCAGCGGCAGCAGGAAGGCGGCGACGAAGCCGGCCACCGCGTCGCGGCCGGACAAGACGCCCATGGCGTGGCCGATCCCGGCCAACACCAGGGCGACCAATCCGGCGCAGGCGGCCGCCAGCGCGGGCGCCGCGCCGCGGCGGCTACCGATCCGCTCGGGGAAGGCGGCGATCCAGCGCCATCCCATGCGCAGCGGCGGGATCGCGTAGAGGAGTGCGCCACCGATGGCGAGCGGCAGGCTCCAGGCTGCGCCGACTGCGATCAGGGCGGCGCCGGCCACGGCGAACTTGAGGTCTGCCTTGAGGCGGGCGGCGGCGCTCGGGTCGGCGCGACCGGCGGCGGTGGGCAGCAGCACCTGCAGCGTGCCGATAGCGGTGAGGCCGACGAAGCCCAGCAGGTTGGCGTGCAGATGGAAGAGCCGCAGCGCCTGACGCTGTTCCGGCCAGAGGCTCATCAGCGGCACGGTCGCGAGCGCCGCGGCGAGAAAGCCCAGCGCCGCGAGATACCAGGCGAGACCCGGATGGGGCTTACCCAGGCTGCGCCCGGCCCGGCGCGCGGTCCAAGCCAGCAGCGTCAGCGCCGCTCCGCCCGCGAGCGCCGCCGCGGCGAGCTCGGCGCCGGGCTGCGGCAGGATGCCGGCGAAGCCGGCAGCGATCAGCGCGCCGCCCGCCCAGGCGGCCAGGGCCGTGCCCTGCAGCGGGCGCGGCGCGCCCTCGCCGCGGCTGAGCACCGGCACGAAATGCGTGATCGCCGCCAGGATCAGCGGTAGCATGCCCAGCGCGAAGGCGACGTGGGCGACGAGCTGCGGCGGGTAGGCTCCGGACAGCCAGAGCGCCAGAGAGAGCGCCATCATGGCGACGGCATTGATCGCGAAGAGCGGCAGCACCTCAGTTCCTCCTGCTCTTCTCGGCGGCGACACCTACGGGCACTAGAACCTTGCCCAGATAGAAGCCGGTGTGGCTCTCGACAACGCCTGCGACCTGCTCGGGCGTGCCGGCGGCGATGATGCGGCCGCCGCCGTCGCCGCCGCTGGGGCCCAGGTCGATGATCCAGTCGGCGGTCTTGATGACGTCGAGGTTGTGCTCGATCACCACGATGGTGTTGCCGTGGTCGCGCAGGCGGTGCAGCACCGTCAGCAGCATCTCGATGTCGGCGAAGTGCAGGCCGGTGGTCGGCTCGTCGAGGATGTACAGGGTGCGGCCGGTGTCGCGCTTGGACAGCTCCAGCGCGAGTTTCACGCGCTGGGCCTCGCCGCCGGAGAGCGTGGTGGCGCTCTGCCCCAGCGTGATGTATGAAAGTCCCACGTCGACCAGGGTCTGGAGTTTCCGCGCCACCACCGGCACCGGGTCGAAGAATTCGCGCGCGATCTCCACGGTCATGCCGAGGATCTCGTGGATGGTCTTGCCCTTGTAGCGGATCTCCAGGGTCTCGCGGTTGTAGCGCTTGCCGTGGCAGATGTCGCAGGGGACGAAGATGTCGGGCAGGAAGTGCATCTCCACCTTGATCATGCCGTCGCCCTGGCAGGCCTCGCAGCGCCCGCCCTTGACGTTGAAGGAGAAGCGCCCGGGGCCGTAGCCGCGCTCGCGCGCCTGCGGCACCCCGGCGAACAGCTCGCGGATCGGCGTCAAGAGGCCGGTGTAGGTGGCCGGGTTGGAGCGCGGCGTGCGGCCGATCGGGCTCTGGTCCACGCTGATCACCTTGTCGAAGAATTCCAGGCCGGAGATTTCCCGGTACGGCGCCGGCTCCTGGGCGCTGCCATAGAGGTGGCGCGCCGCGGCGGCGTAGAGCGTGTCGTTGATCAGCGTGCTCTTGCCCGAGCCGGAGACGCCGGTGACGCAGGTGAATAGCGCCACCGGCAGCTCCAGGCTCACGTCCTTCAGGTTGTTGCCGCAGGCGCCGGCGATGGAGAGGATGCGTTCGGGGTCGGGCGCGGTTCTGCGGCTGGGCACCGCGATCTTCCTGCGCCCCGAGAGGTAGGCGCCGGTCAGCGAATCGGGATTTGCGGCGACCTGTTCCGGCGTGCCCGCGGCGACGACGTGGCCGCCGTGCTCGCCGGCGCCCGGCCCCATGTCCACCACGTAGTCGGCCGACTCGATCGCCTCCTGGTCGTGCTCGACCACGATCACCGTGTTGCCCAGGTCGCGCAGGTCGGCGAGCGTTTCCAAGAGGCGTGAGTTGTCGCGCTGGTGCAGGCCGATCGAGGGCTCGTCCAGCACGTACATGACGCCGGTCAGGCCCGAGCCGATCTGGCTGGCCAGGCGGATGCGCTGCGACTCGCCGCCGGAGAGGCTCTCGGCCGAGCGGTCGAGCGAGAGATAGTCGAGGCCGACGTTGATCAGGAAGGACAGGCGGGACTCGATCTCCTTGATGATCTTCTCCGCCACCTGCGCCTTCTGTCCGGTGAGCCGGGTCTCTCCGAAGAACTGCCGGCAGGCGGCCAGTGCCAGCGAACTGACCTGCGGCAGGGCGCGGCCGCCGATGAACACGTGGCGCGCCTCGCGCCGCAGCCGCGTGCCTTCGCATTCGGGGCAGGGCTTCTGGTTGAGGTACTTCGCCAGTTCGTCCCTCACCATCTGCGAGTCGGTTTCCTTGTAGCGCCGCTCCAGGCTGGGGATGATGCCCTCGAAGACGTGCTCGCGCAGCGTCGGGCGGCCGGCTTCCGACAGGTAGCGGAAGGGGATCTTTTCCTTGCCGGAGCCGTAGAGCACGACCCGGCGGACATCTTCGGCCTGTTCCTCGAAGGGCGCGCCGGTGTCGAAGCCGTAGTGCTTGGCCAGGCTCTCCAGCATCTGGAAGTAGAACTGGTTGCGCTTGTCCCAGCCGCGGATGCAGCCGGCGGCCAGCGACAGGTGGGGATAGGCGACCACCCGCGCCGGGTCGAAGAACTGGATGCTGCCCAGGCCGTCGCACTTGGGGCAGGCGCCCATCGGGTTGTTGAAGGAGAACAGGCGCGGCTCCAGTTCCTGCAGCGCATAGGCGCACAGCGGACAGGCGAACTTGGCCGAGAACAGGTGCTCGGCGTTGCTGTCCATCTCCAGCGCGATGGCGCGCCCCTCGGCGTGGGTCAGCGCCGTCTCGAAGGATTCCGCCAGGCGCTGGCGCGCGTCGGGGCGCACCTTCAGGCGGTCGACCACGACGTCGATGGTGTGCTTGACGTTCTTCGCCAGCTGCGGCAGGGCGTCGATCTCGTGTACCTTGCCGTCGACCCGCAGGCGCACGAAGCCCTGGGCGCGCAGCTCGGCGAACAGGTCGTGCTGCTCGCCTTTGCGGTTGGCCACCACCGGCGCCAGGATCATCAGCTTGGTGTCCTCGGGCAGGGCGAGCACCTGATCGACCATCTGCGAGACGCTCTGCGCTTCCAGCGGCAGGTCGTGCTCCGGGCAATGCGGCGTGCCGGCGCGGGCGTAGAGCAGGCGCAGGTAGTCGTGAATCTCGGTGACGGTGCCGACGGTCGAGCGCGGGTTGTGGCTGGTGGCCTTCTGCTCGATGGCGATCGCCGGGGAGAGCCCCTCGATCAGGTCCACGTCGGGCTTTTCCATCAGCTGCAGGAACTGCCGCGCGTAGGCCGACAGCGATTCGACGTAGCGGCGCTGGCCCTCGGCGTAGAGCGTGTCGAAGGCGAGCGACGACTTGCCCGAACCGGACAGGCCGGTGATCACCGTGAGCTTGTTCCTCGGCAGGTCGAGGCTGACGTTCTTCAGGTTGTGCGTACGCGCACCGCGGATCCGGAGGCTGTCCATGGTTTTTTCTGGCAAGGTCGGGCTAACCAAGTAATATACCTGCTTTTGGTTTCCCGGCCCGCTTCATGAACACTGCAGACAATATGACCGCCCTGGAAAAGAAGGCGACGGTATCCCTCGCCTTCATTTTCGCGTTGCGCATGTTCGGCATGTTTTCCATCCTGCCGGTGCTGGCGCTTTACGCCCGCGACCTGCCGGGCGGCGGCAGCGCCTTCCTGATCGGCGTGGCGCTGGGCATAGACGGCCTGGCCCAGGCCATCCTGCAAATCCCCTTCGGCCTGCTGTCCGACCGCATCGGCAGGAAGCCGGTGATCTACATAGGCCTGACCCTGTTCGCCCTGGGCAGCTTCATCGCCGCCGGCGGCCACGACATCTACATCATCATCCTCGGCCGACTGATCCAGGGCACCGGCGCCGTCGCCTCGTCGATCATCGCGCTGATCGCCGACCTGACCCGCGAGGAAAACCGCGCCAAGGGCATGGCGACCATTGGCCTCAGCATCGGCGCCACCTTCGCCGTGTCGATGGTGGCGGGCCCCACCCTGGGTCACCTGATCGGCGTGCCGGGCATTTTTGCCCTCACCGGCGTCCTGGCCATCGTCGCCATGGCGGTCACCCGCTTCGTCGTTCCCAATCCCGTCGTCAGTCGGGTCCACGCCGACGCCGAAACGGTTCCTGGCCAGATTTCCTCGATATTGAAGAACACCGAACTGCAGCGGCTCAACTTCGGCATCTTCACCCTGCACGCCGCGATGCGCGGCCTGTTCGTGGTCATTCCCCTGGTGCTGGTGGAGGTGGGCGGCCTGCCCGTCGCGCAGCACTGGAAGGTCTATCTGCCGGTGATGCTCATTTCCTTCTTCGCCGTCATTCCGGCGATCATCGTCGCCGAGAAGTACGGCAAGATGAAGCCGGTTTTCTGCGGCGCGGTGGCCCTGCTGGCCCTGGCAACCCTGCTGATGGCGGTATTCATCGGCAATTTCGCCGGCGTGGTGATCACCCTGTTCCTGTTCTTCCTGGCCTTCAACCTGCTGGAAGCGACGCTGCCCTCGCTGATCTCGAAGATCGCGCCCGCCGGCAGCAAGGGCACCGCCATCGGGGTATACAACAGCTTCCAGTTCCTCGGCCTGTTCCTGGGCGGTGCCTTCGGCGGCTTCCTGGCCCAGCACGTCAGCCGTTCTGCGGTGTTCGTCTTCGCCACCGGCCTGGGGCTCGCCTGGCTGCTCCTGGCCCTGTCGATGACGCCGCCGCCGCAGGTGCGCACCCGGATGTTCCACGTCGCCGGCGACATGAACGAGGAGCGCGCGAGAAGGCTCTCCGCCGCCCTGTCTGCGATCGACGGCGTGACCGAGGCGATGGTCATCGCCGACGAGGGCGTCGCCTATTTGAAAGTGCGCATGAGCGGCTGGGATGAGGCCGGCGCGAACAGATTGCTGCAAGCTTGAACGACAAGGAGAAGCGAAATGGCATCGGTGAATAAAGTGATACTGGTGGGCAATCTCGGCCGCGATCCCGAGACCCGCTACATGCCCAGCGGCGAGGCGGTGACCAATTGCACCCTCGCCACGACCGACACCTGGAAGGACAAGACCAGCGGCGAGAAGAAGGAGGCGACCGAGTGGCATCGCATCGTCTTCTACCGCAAGCTGGCCGAGATCGCCGGCCAGTACCTGAAGAAGGGCTCGCAGGTCTATATCGAGGGCTCGCTGAAGACGCGCAAATGGACCGACAAGGAAGGCGTGGAAAAATACACCACCGAAATCATCGCCGACACCATGCAGATGCTGGGCAGCCGCCAGGGCAGCGGCCAGGCCGACGAACCGCCGCGCGAGCGGCCGGCTCAGTCGGCCGGCGTCGCCGCCAAGCCGCAGGCTCAAGCCAGCGGCAGCGGCTTCAACGACTTCGAGGACGACATTCCGTTCTAGGGCGAGGCGGGCGACTGAGGCGATCGCGAAATGGCGCGCGCGTTTCGGAATCGGCTGAGCCGGATATCGCTGCGCGACCTGTTGCAAGTCGGCCTGCCCTCCCTGCTGCTGCTCGTCCTCGGCTTCTGGGCGGCGGCGCAATTCGTCCGGCCGGCGCCGCCCCACAAACTCATTCTCAGCACCGGCGCCGAGGGCAGCGCCTACCAGCGCTTCGCCGCGCGCTACAAGGACGTGCTGGCGCGCTACGGCATCGCGCTGGTGGAGCGGCCTTCGGCGGGTTCGGTGGAGAACCTGCAGCGCCTGCGCGACGATCGCTACCCCGTCGATGCCGGCTTCGTCCAGGGCGGCACCGGCAGCGCCGACGACAACGACCGGCTGCTCTCGCTCGGCAGCCTGTTCAACGAACCGCTGTGGATCTTCTACCGCGCCGCCCTGGCCCCGGGCGGGCGGCTGGAGCGCATCACCCAGTTGCGCGGCCTGCGGATCGCCGTCGGACCGGCCCAGAGCGGTACGCACAAGCTGGCGCTGGCGCTGCTCGAAGCCAACGGCATCACCGGCGCGCAGGCGCGGCTCAGCGAGCTGGGCGACCTCGCCGCGGTGGCGGCGTTGAAGAGCGGCAGGGTGGACGCCGTGTTCATCGTCGGCGCGACCCAGTCGGCGGCGGTGTGGCTGCTGCTCTACGCGGACGGCATTCGCCTGATGAGCCTCGCTCAGGCCGACGCCTACACCCGGCTGTTCCCCTACCTGGAGAAGCTCACCCTGCCCGCGGGCGCGGTCGACCTGGCGCGCGACATCCCGGCGCACGACGTCACCCTGGTGTCGCCGATGGCGACGCTGCTGGTGCGCGCGGACACGCATCCGGCGCTGATCGACCTGCTGATGCAGGCGGCGACCGAGGTGCACGGCGGCCCGGGGATTTTCCAGCGGCCGGGGGAGTTTCCGAATGCCGCCGAGGTGGATTTCCCGCTGTCGCCGGAGGCCCAGCGCTACTACAAGTCGGGAACACCGCTGCTGCAGCGCTACCTGCCGTTCTGGGCGGCGACGCTGATCGACCGGATGGTGGTGATGCTGCTGCCGCTCCTGGCGCTCTTGCTCCCGGTCCTCAGGTTCGCGCCGCAGCTCTATGGCTGGCGCGTGCGCTCGCGCATCTTCCGGCGCTACGGCGAACTCAAGTTTCTCGAGGCCGAGGTGGAGCGCGCGCCCGGGAGCCGTTCGCGCCAGGAGTGGCTGGAGCGGCTCGACGCCATCGAGGCCGGCGTCAATCGCATGCCGACGCCGCTGGCCTTTTCCGACATGTTCTACACCCTGCGCGGCCACGTCGGCCTGGTGCGCGAGACCATCCTGCGCAAGACAGCCGGTTAAAGCCGGCGGATCTTTTCCAGCAGGGCGGTGGTCGAGTTTCGGTGGACGAAGGGAATCGACACCACCCGGCCGCCGCCGGCCAGTACCTCGCGCGCCCCGACGATGTTGTCCACCGCCCAGTCGCCGCCCTTGACCAGCACGTCGGGCCGGCACACCTGGATGGTCGACAGCGGCGTGTCCTCGTCGAACCAGGTGACCAGGGAGACCGATTCGAGCGCCGCGAGCAGCGCCATGCGATCCTCCAGGCGGTTCACCGGGCGCTCGGCGCCCTTGCCCAGGCGGCGCACCGAGGCATCGGAGTTGACCGCGACCACCAGGCTCCCGCCGAGCGCGCGCGCCTGGGCGAGATAGGTGACGTGGCCGCGGTGCAGGATGTCGAAGCAGCCGTTGGTGAATACCAGCGGCCGCGCCAGCGCTGCGGCGCGCCGGGCGAGATCAAAAGGCGGACAGAGCTTGGCCTCGAACGCGGGGGGTATCACCGCCTATGGCTTGGCCGGCGCCGGCGGGTTACTAGTCGCCGGGCTGCTGTCGATCTGGCGCGCCCGCTCCTCGGAGATGATCTCGAACACGCGCACCACCTTCATCACGCCGGCGGTGGTGCGGGCGATCTGCACCGCCTCGTCCGCCTCGCGCTTGGTGACGATGCCGAGCAGGTAGACCACCCCGGCCTCGGTCACGACCTTGACGTGGTTGGCCGAGAACTGGTTGGCATCGACGAAGCGCGCCTTGACCTTGGTGGTGATGTAGGCGTCGTTGCTCTCGCCGCTGAGCGAGTTGGCGCCGGCGATCATGAGCTCGTTGCTGATGGACTTGACGTTGGGCACGCCGCTGACCACCTTCTCCACCGCCGATCGCGTGGCGGCGTCGGGCACCTCGCCGACCAGCAGCACGCTGCGGTCGTAGCTGGTGACGCTGACATGCACCCGGTCGCCGAACTGATCCTTGATGCGGTCAGCGGCGCGGACCTCGATGGCTTCGTCGGTGACGTAGGTCTCGGCCGGACGGCGGTCGGAGGCCATCAGGACGCCGGCACCGGTACCGACGACGGCGGCGCCGAAACAGCCGGAGAGCATCGCCGTCGATGCCGCCAGAAGGGCCCAAGTGGCGATGCGGGTCGAACAGGATTTCAGCTTCATGTGGCTTCTCCCAGTAACAGTGTGTCGATGCCGTCGCACAGGCAGTGCAGCGTCAGCAGATGAACTTCTTGAATGCGTGCGGTGCGCTCGGCGGGCACGCACAGGTGCACGTCCTGCTGGTCGTCCAGCAAGCCGGCGATGATGCCGCCGTTCCTGCCGGTCAGGGCGATCACGCGCAGCTCGCGCTCATGGGCGGCGTGGATCGCCTCGATCACGTTGGCCGAGTTGCCCGAGGTGGAAATCGCCAGCAGCACGTCCTCGGGCTGGCCCAGCGCCCGCACCTGCTTGGCGAAGACGTCCTCGAAGCGATAGTCGTTGGCGATCGAGGTCAGGGTCGAGCTGTCGGTGGTCAGGGCCAGCGCCGCCAGCGGCGGGCGCTCCGCCTCGAAGCGGTTCACCAGCTCGGCGGCGAAGTGCTGCGCGTCGGCCGCCGAGCCGCCGTTGCCGCAAGCCAGGATCTTGCCGCTGGCGAGCAGGCTGTTCACCATCAGCTCGGCCGCCCGCGCGATCGGCTCGGCGAGACTGGCTACGGCCTCGAGCTTGAGCTGGGCGCTGTCGTGGAAGTGCTGGGAGATGCGGGCGACGAGATCCATGGGTTGAACGAGGCGATGGCTGGCGGCGATTCTAGCATCCATGCGCAGAACTGAGCGTGGCGGGCCGGAGGCTGCGATGAGCCGGTGCTGACCCCTCAGCGGCGCAATTACCCTGGGTTGGCTCCGGCTAAAAGCTCCCCGGCGACGGGCACTAGAACGCGTTTTTGATCCATTCCAGGCCGGCCTCGTCGAGACGGTCGAGCAGCACCGCGTCGAAGCGGCAGGGCGCCTCGGGCCTGCCCGACAGGTAGTGGCGCGCGGCCAGGATCAGGCGGCGTTGCTTGGCGGCGGTGATGCTGGCCGCGGCGCCGCCGTAGTCGGCGCGCGTGCGCAGCCGCACCTCGACGAACACCAGCGTCTCGCCGTCGGCGCAGATCAGGTCGATCTCGCCGCCGCGCATCCGCCAGTTGCGCGCCAGCACGCGCAAGCCGCGGCGCGCGAGATAGGCCGCGGCGATCGCCTCGGCGGCAGCGCCGGCCGAGCTGTTCACTTGCACGGGGCGCCACCGGGCCTGACAATGCGCTGGCTGGAGTCGGGAGTCATGGTCGCGAGTTACGGTCGCGAGTTACGGTCGAACAGGGCATCAATGGATACGCAGCAACTTAGGACAGCGGCATTGTACGTGGTGGCGACGCCGCTCGGGAACCTCGGCGACATCACGCTGCGCGCCATCGAGGTGCTCCGCGCCGCCGATGCGATCGCCTGCGAGGACACCCGCCACACGCGCCGGCTGCTCGATCACTACGGCATTCGGGCGCCGCTCCTGGCCGTGCACGAGCACAACGAGGCGCAAGCGGCGGAGCGGTTGCTGGCGCTGCTGGCCGAGGGCAAGCGCGTGGCGCTGGTGTCGGATGCCGGCACCCCGGGCATCTCGGATCCGGGAGCGCGGACCGTCGCCGCGGTGCGCCGGGCGGGCTTCCAGGTGATCCCGCTGCCCGGCGCCAACGCCGCGGTCGCGGCGCTCTCGGCCTCCGGTCTGGCCGACCCGCATTTCCTCTTCGTCGGCTTTCTGCCGGCCAAGCCCGGGGCGCGCCGGCAGACGATAGCGGCGGTGGGATCGATCGCCGCGACGCTGGTGTTCTACGAGGCGCCGCACCGCGTCGCCGAGGCCCTGGCCGACCTGGCCGAACTGCTCGATCCGCGCCGCGAACTGGTGGTCGCGCGGGAGCTGACCAAGTTGTTCGAGGAGATCGCGCGCATGCCGCTGCCGGAGGGGCCGGCCTGGTTGGCGGCCGACGGCAACCGCGCTCGCGGCGAGTTCGTGCTGCTGGTCTCGGCGCCGCCGCCGGAAGACGAGCTGCCGGCGGCGGCCGAGCGGACGCTGAAGCTGTTGCTGGCCGAACTGCCGCTGAAACAGGCGGTCGGGCTCGCCGCCGCGATCAGCGGCGCGCCGAAGAACGCGCTCTACCAGCTGGCGCTGAGCTGGAGAGACGAGCGGCTATAATCGGCGTCATGCGCTCCCTGACGCTCACCCGCCCCGACGACTGGCACCTGCATCTGCGCGACGGGCCGGCGCTGGCGGCGGTGCTCCCCGACAGCGCGCGCCGCTTCGCCCGCGCCATCGTCATGCCCAACCTGAAGCCGCCGGTGACGACGGTGGCGGCGGCCGCGGCGTACCGCGAGCGCATCCTCGCCGCGCTGCCGGCGGGGCTGGACTTCGAACCCCTGATGACGCTCTATCTCACCGACGACACCCGCCCGGACGAGATCACCGCCGCCCGCGCGTGCGGTTTCGTCCATGCGCTGAAGCTCTATCCCGCCGGGGCGACCACCAATTCCGCCGCCGGCGTCACGGACATCGGCAACTGCCGGGCGACGCTCGCGCGCATGGAATCCCTGGGCGTGCCGCTCTTGCTCCATGGCGAGGTGACCGACCCGGCGGTGGACGTGTTCGACCGCGAGGCGGTGTTCATCGAGCGCGTGCTGGCGCCGCTGCACGAGGAATTCCCGGATCTGCGCCTGGTGTTCGAGCACATCACGACGCGGCAGGCGGTCGAGTTCGTGCAGGCCGCCGGCGTCGGTGTCGCGGCGACGATCACCGCCCACCATCTGCTCTACAACCGCAACGCCATGTTCGCCGGCGGCATCCGCCCGCATCGTTACTGCCTGCCGGTGTTGAAGCGCGAGGCGCACCGGCGGGCGCTGGTCGCCGCGGCGACCTCGGGCAATCCGAAGTTCTTTCTCGGCACCGATTCGGCGCCGCACGCCAGGAGCGCCAAGGAGAGCGCCTGCGGCTGTGCCGGCTGCTACACGGCGCACGCCGGCATCGAGCTGTACGCGCAGGCCTTCGAAGCCGCCGGCGCGCTCGACCGCCTGGAGGGCTTCGCCAGCCATCACGGCGCCGATTTCTACGGTCTGACGCGCAACGCCGGAACGATCACCCTGGTCAGAGAGGACTGGACGGTGCCCGCCGGCCAGCCGTTCCTCGGGGAGGATCCGCTGGTGCCGTTGATGGCCGGCGAGACCATTGCCTGGAGGCTGCAAACATGAAGTTCCCGACGCTACTCGCCTGGGTGGCGACGGCCTTGCTGCTCGCCGGCTGCGGTAACGACTCCGCTTCCTACCTGATCGACGGCGCCGATCACAGCCTGACGCTGTCGCGCGTGCAGCCGTATTTGTGGAGCAGCGCGTGGGATCTTGCACTGGTGACCACCCGCATGCCCGACTGCATGCGCCGCCACCGCTTGAAGCCCGCGGCTATGGACGGTTTCAAGGTCGAGCTGTTCCGCACCCCGGAAGACCGCTACATCCTGAAACAGGGCGGCAACTGGTACGTCACCGAAACCGAGAAATGCCGGCTGCAGCAGTTCCAGACGCCGCCCGCCGAACCCGGGGAGCGATTGGGCGATTTCGAGCTCAAGGAGAAACGGCTGCAGTTCGTTCCGGCGCCGAAGTCCGCCGCGCCTGCGCAGCCGCTCGCCGCCCCGGCGGCGCCGGCAGCCAACTGACGCCGTGCTGACCGGATTCGCCGCCCAGCCGCTCTACGCACCGCTGGCGCCCGCTTTGTCCGCGCTGGCCGACGCCGGCCTGCCGCCGGACTGCGCTGCGTTAAATCGCCTGGCCGATGCGCACGGCATCAAGAGCGGCGGCGGCGCCCCGCTGCGCTTCGTCGTTCCCGGCGCCAGCGGCCTAGCCTACGAGGAGCGCATCTACTGGCTGGGAGAGGTGGAGACCCGGCCGGGCAACTGGCACGACTGCTTCAACGCCCTGGTCTGGCTCGCCTACCCGAAGACCAAGGCGGCGCTCAATACGCGTCACCATATTGCGCTCGCCGATCGTGCCGGCGGCGGCGTGCGGCGCGGTCCGCTGCGCGACGCGCTGACCCAGTTCGACGAATGCGGCGCCGCGGTGCTCTCCACCCGCCTCGACCTCTGGGAAGCGATCCGCGCCCACAGCTGGAAGGAAGTGTTCTGGTCGCGGCGCGCCGACGTCCTGGGCAGTCTGCGGGTGTTCGTTTTCGGCCACGCCAGCTTCGACATGTTGCGCACGCCGCATCTGGGCCTGTGCGCCAAGGCGCTGTTCCTGCACGTCGATGAGGACTGGCTCGCGACGCCGCCGGCGGTACAGCTCGCGGACGTCGATGCCCGGATGGCGCAGCGCTTTTCCGGCGACTTCTCGCCGCGTCCGCGCGACTTCCAGCCCCTGCCGCTGCTCGGCATCCCCGGCGCCAGCGCTGACAACGAAGTTCCTGCCTACTATGAAAACAGCCGCCAGTTCCGGCCGCTACGGCTGATACAATCCTGAACGGAAGTCCGCCAGGCAGCCGCTGGGCGCGCAAGCGCCTGGAGGAAAGTCCGGGCCCCGCAGAGCAGGATGCCGGCTAACGGCCGGGCGCTATAAGCCACGGCGAGAGCTGCGGCCCAAGGCGACGGAAAGTGCAACAGAAAGATACCGCCGATGGCCCGGGGCTTAGCCGCCGCAAGGCGGCAAAGTCCCTTTAGGAGAGTAGGGGGTCGAAAGACTCCTGAATCTCCGGGCACAGGCAAGGGTGAAATGGCGAGGTAAGAGCTCACCGCGGACGTGGCAACACGGACGGCACGGCAAACCCCATCCGGGGCAAGGCCAAATAGGGAAGCGATGGCGCTGCTCGCGCCGCTTCCGGGTAGGCTGCTAGAGCCCGTCGGCAACGGCGGGCCCAGAGGAATGGCTGCCCACGACAGAACCCGGCTTATCGGCGGACTTCCAATCTATCCGGCGCCGGATTCTCCTCTCTGATGTCCGCGTTCCCGGGCACTCCCAATAAGTGACTTTAGCTTTTAATTCTATCCCCTTTGTTTTTCCAGGGATTCTTGTTTTTTAGTCATAAGTGCTTGTCAGCACAAGAAAAAACACGGTCTTTCCCTTGACCCTTGAAAGAATATCCTCTACAGTGGGAAGAAGTGGGGAAATGTGGGAGACAAGCGCTGGTTCCGGTCTCCTGCGGGAAAAATGGGGGTGGGCATGTTCCAGGGGGCGGCGGCGCTGAATCTCGATGCCAAGGGGCGCATGGCGATCCCCGCGCGCCATCGCGACGCCCTCTTCGCCCCGGCCGAAGGCCGCCTGGTCCTGACCGCCCATCCGCACCGTTGCCTGCTGCTCTATCCGGCGCCGGCCTGGGAGCCGATTCGCGCCAAGATTCTCGCCGCTCCCAGCCTCGAAACCCAGTCCGCGATGCTGCGCCGCCTGCTGGTCGGTTTCGCCGCCGACAGCGAGATGGACGCCGCGGGCAGGCTGCTGGTGCCGCCGGAACTGCGCCGCTACGCGGCGCTGGAGAAAGAGGTGTGGCTGGTGGGGCAGGGCAGCCATTTCGAAATCTGGAGCGACGCCGGCTGGCGCGAACAGCAGGAGGCGATTTTCGCCCTCGGCGACAAGCTGTTGCCGCCCGGTCTGGAGAGTCTGACGTTGTGAGTCCCGGGTCAGCCCGGGAGCACCAGAGCGTGTTGCTCGCGGAGGCGGTGGCGGCATTGGCGGTGAAGCCCGACGGGGTCTATGTCGATGCCACCTTCGGTCGCGGCGGCCACAGCCGGGAAATATTGGCGCTGCTCTCGCCGCGGGGCCGGCTGCTGGCCCTGGACCGCGACCCGGCGGCGATCACCGCGGGACGGGCGCTGAACGATGAGCGCTTTACCCTGGTGCACGCGGCTTTCGGAGCGATCGGTGCGGTGCTGGACGAGCTGGGCGTGGGGCAGGTGGACGGCGTGTTGTTGGACCTGGGCGTGTCGTCGCCGCAGTTGGACGACGCGGAGCGCGGCTTCAGTTTCCGCCACGACGCGCCGCTCGACATGAGGATGGATACGAGCCGCGGTGAAACCGCCGCGGCGTGGCTGGAGCAGGCTTCACAGACCGAGATAGAAAGGGTGATCAGAGATTATGGGGAAGAACGGTTTGCTCATGCGATTGCAGAGGCGCTTGTTGCTGCTCGGCGCGAACACCGTGTTGCAAGCACACGACAATTTGCCGCGCTCGTGGAAAAAGCCGTCCGCACGCGCGAGCCGGGCAAGCACCCGGCGACGCGCAGCTTTCAGGCTCTACGGATTCACGTCAATCAGGAACTTGAGGAGCTGTCGCTAGCGCTGCCCCAGTGCGCTGCGCGGCTCGCGCCCGGAGGCCGGCTGGTCGTGATCAGTTTCCACTCGTTAGAAGACCGCATCGTCAAGCGCTTCCTGCGGGAGCGCTCGCAGCCGGCCGCTCTGCCGGCCCGTCTGCCGGTGCGCGCCGCCGAATTGCCCCAGCCGACGCTGCGCCTGGTGGGCAAGGCGGTGCGGGCGAGCGCCGCGGAAATAGCCGCCAACCCGCGCGCCAGGAGCGCGGTGATGCGCGTGGCTGAAAAACGATGCTGCGCGTAAACCTGATCCTGATCCTGCTCGTGGTCGCCAGCGCCTTGGGCACGGTGTCCTCGAATTACCGCGCCCGCAGGCTGTTTACCGATCTCGAGCGGGAGCAGGCGCGGATGCACAGCCTGGAAGTGGAATGGGGCCAGTTGCAACTGGAGCAGAGCACCTGGGCCACCCCCGCCCGGATAGAGAAGATCGCCCGCGACAAGCTGCACATGAAGCAGCCGGGCGCCGGCCAGGTCATCACCATCGAAGCCGTGCCATGAAATTCGCCAACAGTCCCTTGCTCTCGCAGCGTCTGCCCGCCTGGCGCTCGCGGCTGCTGCTGCTCGGCATCCTGTCCGGCTTCGCGGTCCTGGCCGGCTGGTCGATCTACCTTCAGGGATTCAACAGCGCCTTCCTGCAGGAGAAGGGGGCGCAACGCTATTCCCGGGTCATCGAGATGTCGGCCACGCGCGGCCGGATCATGGACCGCAACGGCGAGGTACTGGCGGTGTCGACGCCGGTGAAGTCGATCTGGGCCATCCCCGAGGACGCCAAGCTGCAGCCGGCGCAGGTGTATCGACTGGCGCACCTGCTGGAGATGAACGTGCGCGAGTTGAACCGCAAGCTCGCCGGCAACCGCGATTTCGTCTATCTCGAGCGGCAGATCCCGCCCGATGTCGCCGCCAGGGTCATGGCCCTCGATCTGCCCGGCATCCACGACCAGCCGGAGTACCGCAGATACTATCCCTCCGGCGAGGTCAGCGCCCACGTCCTGGGCTTCACCGGGGCCGACGACGTCGGCCAGGAAGGCGTCGAACTGGCCTTCCAGTCCACCCTCGCCGGCAAATCCGGCAGCCGCCGCGTCATCAAGGACAGGCGCGGCCACATCGTCGAGGACGTCGATTCGATCCGGCTGCCGCAGGATGGCAAGGACGTGGTGCTGGCGTTGGACGACAAGATCCAGTATCTCGCCTACGCCAACCTGCGCCAGGCGGTGATCGACAACAAGGCCAAGGCGGGCAGCATCGTGGTGCTCGACGCCAAGACCGGGGAGGTGCTGGCGCTCGCCAACATGCCCACCTACAACCCCAACAACCGCGCCAAGCTGACCGGCGCCCAGTTGAGGAACCGCGCCATCACCGACACCTTCGAGCCCGGCTCGACGATGAAGCCCTTCACCATCGCGCTGGCGCTGGACAAGGGCAAGTTTCGCTTCGACAGTCGTATCCAGACCGCACCGGGCTGGCTCACCATCGGCACCGCGACGATCCACGATTCCGAGCCGCACGGCATGCTGACGGTGGCCCAGGTGATCCAGAAGTCCTCGAACATCGGCGCCGCCAAGATCGCACTCACCCTGCCGGCGGAGGAGATGTGGGACAACTTCGAGCGGCTCGGTTTCGGTCACCCGCTGAAGCTCGGCTTCCCCGGCGAGGTCGGCGGCCGGGTGCGGCCGTACAAGAACTGGCGGCCGATCGAGCAGGCCACGATGGCGTACGGCAACGGCATCTCGGTGACCCTGATGCAGCTCGCGCACGCCTACCTGGTGTTCGCCCGCAACGGCGACCTCATACCCTTGTCATTGACGAAACTGGATGCGCCGCCCCTCTCCGGCAAACCGGTATTCACCGAGCAGACCGCGCACGAGGTGCGGGCGATGCTGGAAATGGTCCTGCAGCCGGGCGGCACCGCGCCCAAGGCGCAGGTTCCGGGCTATCGCGTTGCCGGCAAGACCGGCACGGCGCACAAGGTGGAGGGCGGCATCTACGTGAATCGCTATGTCGCCAGCTTCGTCGGTTTTGCGCCGGCCTCCGATCCGCGTCTGGTGATCGCGGTGATGATCGACGAACCGTCCGCCGGCAGCTATTACGGCGGCGACGTCGCTGCGCCGGTCTTCTCCAAGGTGATGGCGGGTAGTTTGCGCGACCTCGGCGTCGCGCCCGACGCGCCGCAACCGCCGCTGCAGGCGCTGACCGCGAAGCCACCGCTGGTCCGGGAGGGAACGTGAGCGCCGCTCAGGCCATCCTCGACGAGCTCGGAAGGCGGGGCGTGAGCCCGACCGGCATCTGCGCCGATTCGCGCCGCTTGGCGCCGGGCGAGGTCTTCGTTGCCCTGGCCGGGGTCAGCGGCGACGGCCGCGCCCACATCGCCGACGCGGTGGAGCGCGGCGCCGCGGCGGTGCTCTGGGAGGACGACGGCCGCTACGCCATCCCGGCGCTCGCCGTGCCCGCGCTCGGCGTCAGGGGGCTGCGGGCATTGTCCGGGGATCTCGCCGATCTGGTCTATGGCCGGCCCGCCGAGCGGCTGCTGCTGGTGGGCGTCACCGGCACCAACGGCAAGACTTCGGTGAGCCAGTGGATCGCGCAGGCGATGACGCTCTTGGGCGAGCGCTGCGCCATCATCGGTACGCTGGGCAGCGGCTTCCCGGGCGCGCTGGAGCAGGGGGCCAACACCACGCCCGATCTCATCGACCTGAGGCGCACGCTGGCGGCCCAGGCATCGGCCGGGGCCCGAGCCTGCGCCATGGAGGTCTCCTCGATCGGCCTGGCCGAAGGAAGGGTCGCAGGACTCGACTTCGCCGTCGCGGTATTTACCAATCTCAGCCGCGACCACCTCGACTATCACGCCGACATGGCCGACTACGGCGCCGCCAAGGCGCAGCTGTTCGCCGTGCCCGGGCTCAAGGCCGCGGTCCTCAATCTCGACGACGAATTCGGCAGAACGCTATGGGCTGGACTCGCGGGCAGCGGCGTGCGCCGTCTGGGCTACACCCTGGGTCCGGCAGCCGGCTTGGCGGACCAGGCCGAGGAGAGTCTCTCGGCAGAGGATCTCCAGGTCGCGGGCGGCATCCGCTTCACCGCGCGCTGCGGGCAGAGCACGGCGCGGGTCGAAGCGGGACTGATCGGCCGCTTCAATGCTTCCAACCTGCTCGCGGTGCTGGGCGCGCTGCTCGCCGCGGGCTTCCCGCTATCCGAGGCAGCCGCCGTGCTGGCCAAGCTGACGCCGCCGCCAGGCCGGATGCAGGCGGTGAGCGCCGACCCGGGCGAACCGCTGGTGGTCGTCGATTACGCCCATAGCCCCGATGCGCTGGAACAGGCGCTAGCGACGCTGCGCGAGCTCGCCGTCGCGCGCGGCGGCGAGCTCGTCTGCCTGTTCGGCTGCGGCGGCCAGCGCGATGTCGGCAAGCGTCCGCTGATGGGGGCGGCGGCCGAGCGCCTGGCCGACCGGGTGGTGGTCACCAGCGACAACCCGCGCACCGAGGAGCCACGAGCGATCATAGCCGACATCCTGCGCGGCATGAACGCCGCGCCGCGGGTCGAGCCGGACCGCGCCGCCGCGATCCGTCTGGCGGTCGCCGAGGCCGCGGCCGAGGACGTGGTGCTGATCGCCGGCAAGGGCCACGAGTCCTACCAGGAGATCGGCGGCGCCCGCCTGCCCTTCTCCGACCTGGAACAAGCCCGGCTGGCGTTGTCGGCGCGGAGGGACCCGCCATGATGACGCTACAGGCAGCGGCCCAGGCCATCGGCGGTGCGCTGATCAACGGCGCCGACATCCGCTTCGAGGGCGTGTGCACCGACAGCCGCAGCGTCGGAGCCGGCGCACTGTTCGTCGCCCTCAAGGGGGAACACTTCGACGGCCACGACTACGTCGCCGCGGCGCTCCAGGCGGGTGCGGCGGCGGCGATGGTCGAGGCTTCCTGGGTCGAGGCGCACGGGGTACAGGCACTGCCGCTCTTGGTCGTGGCCGATACCCGCCTGGCGCTGGGCGGGCTCGCCGCCAACTGGCGCGGCCGCTTCGAGCTGCCGTTGATCGGCGTCACCGGCAGCAACGGCAAGACCACGGTCAAGGAAATGTGCGCCGCGATTCTCAGGGAGCAGGCGGTGGCCGACGGCCAGGACCCGGCCGGCGCGGTGCTGGCGACCGAGGGCAACCTCAACAACGACATCGGCATGCCGCTGATGCTGCTCAGACTGAACGCCGGCCATCGCGCCGCGGTGATCGAGATGGGCATGAATCATCCGGGCGAGATCGACTATCTCACCCGCATCGCGCGACCCACCGTCGCCATCGTCACCAACGCCCAGCGCGCCCACCTCGCCGGCCTGGGCAGCGTCAGCGCGGTGGCCGGCGCCAAGGGCGAGATTTTCGCGGGGCTGGGCGATGACGGCGTCGCGGTGATCAACTGCGACGATCCCCACGCCGGGCTCTGGCGCGAACTGGCCGGCGCCCATCGCATCATCGGCTTCTCCCTGGAGGGCGCCGCCGAGGTCACCGGAGAGGTCGCACCCCGCGCCTTCGGCAGCCGGCTGCAACTGTCCACCCCGGCCGGGGCGGCGGCGGTCGCACTGCAAGTGCCCGGACGCCACAATGCCGCCAACGCCCTGGCGGCGACGGCGGCCTGCCTCGCCGTGGGGGCGACGCTCGCCGCAGTGGTCGCCGGCCTGTCCGGCTACGCCGGCGCCAAGGGCCGGCTGCAGCGTCGGCGGGCGGAAAACGGCGCGACGCTGATCGACGACAGCTACAACGCCAATCCGGACTCGATGCGCGCCGCCATCGTCGTGCTGGCGGCGCTGCCGGGAAAGAAAATCCTGGTCATGGGCGACATGGGCGAGGTCGGCGACGGCGCGGCGCAATTTCACGACGAGATCGGCGGCTACGCCAAGAGCATGGGCATAGACCGGCTGCTGGCGGTGGGTGAGCACGCGGCCACCGCGGTGCGCAACTTCGACGGCGGCGCCAGCCATTTCAAGAACGTGACGGCGCTGATCGAGCGCTTGCGGGGGCTGCTCGACGCGAATACGACGGTGCTGGTCAAGGGCTCGCGCTTCATGAAGATGGAGCGCGTGGTCCAAGCCATCGAGGTACAGGGAGGGGAATCCGATGTTGCTTGAACTTGCCCAATGGCTGGCGAAGGACGTCCGCGCCTTCAACGTCTTCGCTTACATCACGCTGCGCGCGGTGCTGGCCACCCTGACCTCGCTGGGCATTTCCTTCATCTTCGGCCCGATGCTGATCCGCTGGCTCACCGCCAAGAAGATCGGCCAGTCGGTGCGTGACGACGGCCCGCAGAGCCATCTCATCAAGGCCGGGACGCCGACCATGGGCGGCGCCCTGATCCTGATCTCGATGACCGTGAGCACCCTGCTGTGGAGCGAACTCAACAACCGCTTCGTCTGGATCGTGCTGGCGGTGACGCTCGGCTTCGGCGTGATCGGCTGGGTGGACGACTGGCGCAAGGTGGTGCACGGCAACCCCAAGGGCCTGTCGGCCGGCAAGAAGTTCTTCTGGCAGTCGGCGATCGGCCTGATCGCCGCCGTGTATCTGGCCTTCTCGGTGTCGGCCCACGACAACGCGCGTTTCATCGACCTGTTCTGGGCCTGGCTGCAAAGCGGCTTCAGCATCCACCTGCCGCCGAGGGCCGACCTGATCGTGCCCTTCTTCAAGAGCGTGTCCTATCCGCTCGGCGTCTTCGGCTTCATCGTGCTCACCTATTGCGTCATCGTCGGCACCAGCAACGCGGTGAACCTCACCGACGGGCTGGACGGCCTGGCGATCATGCCGACGGTGATGGTCGGCGCGGCGCTGGGTATCTTCGCCTACGTCGCCGGGCACGCCGGATATTCGAAGTACCTGCTGCTGCCCTACATCCCGGGCGCCGGCGAGCTGACGGTGTTCTGCGGCGCGATGGTCGGCGCCGGCCTGGGCTTCCTCTGGTTCAACGCCTATCCGGCCGAGGTGTTCATGGGCGACGTCGGCGCGCTGGCGCTGGGCGCGGCGCTGGGCACGGTGGCGGTGATCGTGCGCCAGGAGATCCTGCTGTTCATCATGGGTGGTGTGTTCGTCGCCGAGACCCTGTCGGTGATGCTGCAGGTGCTGTACTTCAAGTGGTCGGGCGGCAAGCGCATCTTCCGCATGGCGCCCTTGCACCACCACTACGAGCTGTCCGGCTGGAAGGAGACCCAGATCGTGGTCCGCTTCTGGATCATCACCATCATGCTGGTGCTGTTCGGCCTGTCGACGCTGAAGATACGATGAAGCTCTCCGGCAAACGCGTTCTGGTTCTCGGCCTGGGCGAATCCGGGCTGGCGATGGCGCGCTGGTGCCAGCGCCAGGGCGCGCGCGTGCGCGTCGCCGACACGCGACCAGCACCGCCGGCGCTGGCGGCGCTCCAGGGCAGCGTGGCCTCCGCCGAGTTCATCGCCGGCGACTTCATCCGCAACCCGGACAAGTCCCTGCTCGAAGGCGTCGACCTGATCGCGCTCTCGCCCGGGCTCTCGGGCGGCTCCCTGCTGCTGATCGAGGCGCACGCCCGCGGCATCCCGGTGCAAGGCGAGATCGAGCTGTTCGCCCAGGCGCTGCGCGGCCCGGCCAGGCGCGGCGAGGGCCAGGGGCCAAGCCGGGTGATCGCCATCACCGGCACCAACGGCAAGACCACGACGACGGCGCTGACCGGGCACCTGTGCCGCGCCGCGGGCTGGGACGCGGAGCTCGCGGGTAACATCTCGCCCTCGGCGCTCACCGCCCTGATGACGCGTCTGGACGACGGCCGCCTGCCCGACGTCTGGGTGCTGGAGCTGTCGAGCTTCCAACTGGAGACGACCCGTTCGCTCGACGCCGATGCGGCGACGGTGCTCAATGTCAGCGAGGACCACCTCGACCGCTACATCGACCTCGCCGAATACGCCAGCGCCAAGGCGCGCATCTTCCAGGGGACGGGCGCGCAGGTGCTGAACCGGCAGGATGCGCGTGTTCGCGCGATGGCGCTGCCCGGTCGCCGGCTCGTCAGCTTCGGTCTCGATGCGCCGGGGCTGAGCGACGACTTCGGCCTGCGCACCAACGGCGGCGAGCCCTGGCTGGTGCAGGGCGAGCATTATCTGCTGGCGCAGTCGGCGCTGCCCATCGCCGGTCTGCACAACGCCGCCAACGCGCTGGCGGCCTTGGCGCTGTGCCACGCGATCGGCCTGCCGCTGCCCCGTCTGGTAGAAGGACTGAACAGCTTCAAGGGCCTGCCGCACCGCGTCGAAAAGATCGCCGAGCTCGCCGGCGTGAATTATTTCGACGACTCCAAGGGCACCAACGTCGGCGCGACGGTGGCCGCGCTTCATGGCATCGCCGGGCAGATGGTCGCCGGCGATCGGTACGATCGCAAGAATAGTCACCTTCCTCCCCCGGGGAGGGAGGCTGGGAGGGAGGGCTCACCACCCCCGGCTACCGGCGATGAGCACGAGCGCAAGATCGTCCTGATCGCCGGCGGCGAGGGCAAGGGCCAGGATTTCGCGCCGCTCGCGCGAGCGGTCAGGCAGCACGCGCGCGCGGTGGTCCTGATCGGTCGGGATGCGCCGCTGATAGCGGCGGCGATCTCGTCCTGCGAGGTGTCCGTCATTCATGCCGACGACATGGCGGCCGCGGTGCGCGCCGCCGCCGCCGCGGCCCGTCCGGGCGACGCGGTGCTGCTCTCGCCGGCTTGCGCCAGCTTCGACATGTTCCGCAATTACGCCCACCGCGCCGAGGTCTTCGCCGCCGCGGTGCGAGCGCTGACGGCCGATACCAGGGGAGCCGCCGCATGATGCGCCAGGCGCCGTCCGCCGCGCCGCAGGAAGTCGACGGCTGGCTGCTCTGGTCGGCGCTGTCGCTGCTGCTGTTCGGGCTGGTGATGGTCTATTCGGCCTCGATCGCCACCGCCGAGGGCAGCAAGTTCACCGGCTACCAGTCGACTTATTTCCTGGTCCGGCACGGGGTGTTCATCGCCATCGGCCTGATCCTCGGGGCGGTGGTTTTCCAGATTCCGGTGCGCCTCTGGCAACAGGCCGCACCCTGGCTGTTCGTCGCTGGCTTCGCGCTGCTCCTGGCGGTGCTGGTGCCGCACGTCGGCCGCTCGGTCAATGGCGCCCAGCGCTGGCTGCCGCTCGGGCCGGTGAATCTCCAGCCCTCGGAGCTGACCAAGCTCCTGGTGGTGCTCTATGCCTCCGATTACACGACGCGCAAGCTCGCCGACATGGATTCGTTCCGCCGCGGCTTCGTCCCGATGGCGGTGGTCATGCTCATGGTCGGCGGCCTGCTGCTCAAGGAGCCCGACTTCGGCGCCTTCGTGGTCGTCGTCTGCATCGCCGTGGGCATCTTGTTCCTGGGCGGCATCAACGCCCGGCTGTTCGGTGCGCTGGTGGTGGTGCTGCTGATTGGCTTCGTGGTCCTGATCTGGATCTCGCCCTACCGTCGCGAGCGCATCTTCGGCTTCATGGATCCCTGGCAGGACGGCCTAGGCCGCGGCTACCAGTTGTCCCACGCCTTGATCGCCTTCGGTCGCGGCGAATGGTTAGGCGTCGGTCTGGGCGCCAGCGTCGAAAAGCTGTTCTATCTGCCCGAGGCGCACACCGACTTCCTGCTGGCGGTCATCGCCGAGGAGCTCGGCTTCGTCGGCGTCGCCGCGGTGATCGGCCTGTTCGCGCTGATCGTGCAGCGCGCCTTCGTCATCGGCCGCCAGGCGCTGACGCTCGACCGGGTCTATGGCGGCCTGGTGGCGCAGGGCATCGGCATCTGGATCGGCGTCCAGGCCTTCATCAACATGGGCGTCAACATGGGTTTTCTGCCGACCAAGGGCCTGACCCTGCCGCTGATGAGCTTCGGCGGCTCCGGCATCGTCGCCAACTGCGTCGCCCTGGCCATCCTGCTGCGGGTGGACTATGAAAACAGATTGCTCATGCGGGGGCAACCCGCATGAGCAATCTGTTTCGGCGCAGGCTAACTTGCGTGAGCAAGTTAAACCCCGACAGGGGTGGCCGCAGCCAAAACCATCGATTCATGCGGGGGCAACCCGCATGAGCAATCTGCTACCGCCGTCATTGCGAGCGAAGCGCGGCAATCCGAGATTGCTTCGCCTTCGGCTCGCAATGACGATCGTGACGGGAGTGCTAGACCCGCGGTCCGCACGGACTTCGTCGGAGACATCGTGCGATGACTAAAACCCTATTGGTCATGGCGGGAGGCACCGGCGGACACAAATTTGGCTCCGGCCGCGCTGCGCGCTTAACGTTCGCTATGCTCACATTAGCCTGCGCCGAAGATGTGTCCGCACGGACTTCGTCGGAGACATCGTGCGATGACTAAAACCCTGTTGGTCATGGCGGGAGGCACCGGCGGACACATCTTTCCCGGGCTGGCGGTGGCCGACCATCTCCGCGAACAGGGCTGGCGCGTGGTTTGGCTGGGCAATCCGGCCGGCATGGAAGCCCGGTTGGTGCCGGCGCGCGGCTACGAGTTGGCGCCGCTCGACTTCGGCGCGCTGCGTGGCAAGGGCTTCTTGAAAAAACTGCTGTTGCCGGTCAATCTGCTCTCCGCCCTGTGGCAGGCGAAGCGGGCGCTGGCCCGCATCCGCCCGGACGTGGTGCTCGGCATGGGCGGTTTCGTCAGCTTTCCCGGCGGTCTGATGGCGGCGCTCACGCGGCGGGCGCTGGTGGTGCACGAGCAGAACTCGGTGGCGGGTCTCGCCAATCGCGTCCTGGCGCTCGTCGCCACCCGCGTCCTGACCGGATTCCCGGGCACGTTGAGGCGAGGCGAGTGGTGCGGCAATCCCCTGCGCGCCGAGATCGCCGCCCTGGCCGCCCCGGCGCAGCGCTTCCAGGATCGCGCCGGGCCGTTGCGGCTCTTGGTGCTGGGCGGCAGCCTCGGCGCCGCCGCGCTGAACGAGAACGTACCGTTGGCGCTGGCGCTGCTGCCCGAGACGGAGCGGCCGCGCGTCGTGCATCAGTCGGGCGAGCGGCACCTCGAAGCGCTGCAACAGAATTACCGGGAGGCGGGGGTCAAGGCCGACTGCGTCGCCTTCATCGAAGACATGGCCGGCGCCTACGCCTGGGCCGACCTGGTGATCTGCCGCGCCGGCGCGCTCACCGTCGCCGAACTGGCCGCCGCCGGCGTCGCCAGCATCCTGGTTCCCTTCCCGCACGCTGTGGATGACCACCAGAGCGGCAACGCCCGCTTCCTGGCCAACGCCGGCGCCGCCATCCTGCTGCCGCAGGCGGAACTGACGCCGCAGAAGCTGGCGCTGGTCCGCAATCTGACGCGCGAGCAACTGCTGCAGATGGCCGAGAAGGCGCGCGCCCTGGCCAAACCGGAGGCCACCGCGGCGGTGGCGCGGGCGTGCATGGAGTTGGCCAAATGAGGGCTCGTCATGAAGCATGAGATCCAACGGATCCATTTCGTCGCTGAGCACGCGCGCGGTCGCGTGCGCTCCTGCTTGGGGCGACTGCGCGGCGGGGCTGCGCGCAGTGCCGATACCGACGAGGCTCGCCATGAAGCATAAAATCCAGCGGATCCATTTCGTCGGTATCGGCGGCTCGGGCATGAGCGGCATCGCCGAGGTGCTGCTAAACCAGGGCTATCAGGTGAGCGGCTCCGATCTCGCCGACAGCGCCGCGACGCGGCGACTGGCGGCGCTGGGCGTCGCCATCGCGCTGGGCCACGAGGCGACCAACATCGCCGGTGCCGACGCCGTGGTGGTGTCCACCGCGGTCCGCGCCGACAATCCCGAAGTCGTCGCCGCGCGCGCGGCGCAGATCCCGGTGGTGCCGCGCGCCCTGATGCTGGCCGAGCTGATGCGCCTGAAGCAGGGCATCGCGGTGGCCGGCACCCACGGCAAGACCACGACCACCAGCCTGATCGCCAGCGTCCTGGCAGAGGGCGGTCTCGACCCGACCTTCGTCATCGGCGGCCGCCTGAACTCGGCCGGGGCCAATGCGCGTCTCGGCCAGGGCGAATTCCTGGTCGCCGAAGCGGACGAATCGGACGCCTCCTTCCTCCATCTGCAGCCGGTGATCGCGGTGGTCACCAACATCGACGCCGACCACATGGAGACCTACGGCCACGACTTCAACCGGCTCAAGCAGGCCTTCGTCGATTTCCTCCAGCACCTGCCCTTCTACGGCGTCGCGGTGCTCTGCGCCGACGACGCCAACCTGCGCGAGATCATGCCGCGAGTATCGAAGCAGATCGTGCGCTACGGCCTTTCCGCCCAGGCCAACGTCCGCGCCGAGAAGCTCGTGGCCTCGGGCGGCCAGATGCGCTTCGATTGCGTGCGCGAGAACGGCAGCGTCAGCCGCTTCCCGGTCACGGTGAACCTGCCCGGCGTCCACAACGTTCAGAACGCGCTGGCGGCGATCGCCGTGGCCACCGAGGTGGGTGTGGCCGACGAGGCCATAATCCGCGCCCTGGCGGAATTCAAGGGCGTCGGGCGGCGCTTCCAGCGCTACGGCGAAGTCGCTCTGGCCGGCGGCGGCAGCTTCACCCTGATCGACGACTACGGCCATCACCCGGCCGAGATGCGGGCGACGCTGGCGGCGGCGCGCGGCGCCTTCCCCGGGCGGCGCCTGCTGCTGGCCTTCCAGCCGCACCGGTACACGCGCACGCGCGACTGCTTCGAGGACTTCGTCAAGGTGCTCTCCGGCGTCGATGGTCTGTTGCTGGCCGAGGTCTATGCCGCCGGCGAAGCACCGATCGTCGCCGCCGACAGCCGCTCGCTGCTGCGGGCGATACGCGTCGCCGGGCGGATCGAACCGCTGTTCGTCGATGACATCGGCGACATGCCCGGTGCGATCCTGGACGCCGCCCGGGACGGCGACGTGGTTATCACCATGGGCGCCGGCTCGATCGGCGCCGTGCCCGGGAAACTCGTGGGCGGCAAGGCGAGTCGATGAGCGCCGACCATCACCCCATGCCCCTGCGCGGCGAGTTGCGCCAAGACGAGCCGATGGCGCGGCACGTCTCCTGGCGCGCCGGCGGGCCGGTGGCGCGCGCCTACTTTCCCGCCGACCTGGCGGATCTGGCCGCTTTTCTGCGCGGCCTGCGCCACGACGAGCCGCTGCTGTTCGTGGGCCTGGGCAGCAATCTGCTGGTGCGCGACGGCGGTTTCGACGGCACCGTGGTATTCACCCACGACGCCCTGAAGGCGCTGCGGCTGGAGTCCCCGTCCGGCCTGATCTACGCCGAAGCAGGTGTGGCCAGCCCCAAGCTCGCGCGCTTCGCCGCCAACCACGATCTCGGTGGCGCGGAATTTCTGGCCGGCGTGCCCGGCACCTTCGGCGGCGCGCTGGCGATGAACGCCGGCTGCTACGGCGCGGAGACCTGGCAGTTCGTCGACCGGGTCTTGATGCTCGATCGCCACGGCGAATTGATAACGCGTCCGGCGGCCGACTTCGCCATCACTTATCGCCACGTCGGCCTGCTGGCGTCCTGCGACGAATGGTTCGCCGCCGCCTGGCTGCGCTTCCCGGCCGGCGATGGCCGGGCCTCGCGGGCGCGCATCCGCGACCTGCTGGAGCGGCGCATCGGCAGTCAGCCGCTGGCGCTGCCCAACGCCGGTTCGGTGTTCCGCAACCCGCCCAATGATCACGCCGCGCGTCTGATCGAGGCGGCGGGGCTCAAGGGTCTCGCCATCGGCGGCGCGCGAGTCTCGGAAAAGCACAGCAATTTCATCGTTAATCCGGACGGCGGAGCGACGGCGGGTGAGATAGAAATGCTAATCGACCAAGTCCAGGCCCGGGTCGGGGAAAAATTCGGCGTGCAATTGCAGCGCGAGGTGCGGATCGTGGGGGTGAGCGTTTGAAAGCCAGGGAGTTCGGCAGGGTGGCGGTGCTGATGGGCGGATCTTCCGCCGAGCGGGAAATTTCTCTGCTCTCGGGCGGCGCCGTGTTGGCGGCATTGCAGCGTGCGGATGTCGAGGCTCACGCCTTCGATCCGTCGCTGGCGAATCTCTGGGACCTCAAGCAGCAGCGCTACGACCGTGCCTTCATCGCCCTGCACGGACGTTACGGCGAGGACGGCACGGTCCAGGGCGCATTGGAGACCCTGGGCATTCCCTATACCGGCAGCGGCGTGCTCGGCTCCGCCCTGGCCATGGACAAGTGGCGCACCAAGCTGGTCTGGCAAGCCGCCGGGCTGCCCACGCCCCGCTACCAGCTGCTCGACGGCCAGACCGACCTGGCCCGGGTCGCGGAACAACTGGGTCTGCCGCTGATCGTCAAACCGGCGCGCGAGGGTTCCTCGATCGGCGTCACCAAGGTCGAGTCGGCAGACGCGATGGCGCCCGCTTACGCCGCCGCGGCGGCGCTCGATCCGCTGGTGCTGGCCGAGGAATTCGTCGCGGGACAGGAAATGACCGCCGCCATCCTGGACGAGCAGGTATTGCCGCTGGTGCATATCGAGGCACCCTCGGGCGCCTACGATTACCAGAACAAGTATTTCACCGATGCGGTGCGCTATCACTGTCCCGCCGCGCTGGACCCGGCGCTCGAGGCGGAGATCGGCCGCGTCTGCCTCTCGGCGTTCCGGGTGCTCGGTTGCCGAGGCTGGGGGCGCGCCGATCTGATCGTGCGAGCGGACGGGCGTTTCTTCCTGCTCGAAATGAACACCGTGCCGGGCATGACCGGCCACTCGCTGGTGCCGATGGCGGCGCGCGCCGCCGGCATCGGCTTCGACGATCTGGTGTTGCGGATCCTGGAGGGCGCGCACCTTGGCTAAGTTCGGCAGCATCAAGCGCCGGGAGCTGAAGGCGAGCCGCCAGGCCAGGGCCGCGGCGCGGCCGTCGGGCGACGGTTTCTGGGACCGGCCGCAACTGGTGAATCTGGTCGCCGACCTGCTGCTGCTCGCGGGCGGTGCGGCGCTGGTCTATGCCCTGGCGCTGGCGACCACGCGCCTGCCGTTTTTTCCGCTGCGCGAGGTGGTGGTGGCGAACGCGCTGGACAGGGTGACGCCGGGGGAGATCGCGTCCGCCGCCCGGCGTTCGCTCTCCGGCAATTTCTTCACCGTGAATCTCGACAGCGTGCGCGCCGCGCTGGAGAAGCTGGCCTGGGTCCGCCGCGCCTCGGTGCGGCGCCATTGGCCGGACGGCATCGAATTGACGATAGAGGAGCAGGTCGCCGCCGCGCGCTGGCAGCACGGTCCGGGCGAGGCGCGCCTGGTCAATGACCACGGCGAGGTCTTCGCTGTCCCCGAGCAGCCGGACCAGGCGGCGCTGCCGCTCCTGGCCGGGCCCGAGGGCAGTTCTGCGGAACTGCTCTCGCGCTACCGCGAGTTCTCGACCATGCTCTCGCCGCTGCACCGCACGCTGCGGCTGGTGGCGTTGTCGCCGCGTCAGTCCTGGCAGCTGCGCCTGGACGACGGCCTGACCCTGAAGCTCGGCAGAGATCACGCCAAGCATCCGATCGAGGAGCGGGTCAGGCGCTTCGTCGGCACCTACGCCGAGGTCGAGAGCCGCGTCAAGGTCCCGATCGGCGTCATCGACATGCGCTATCCGAACGGCTTCGCGCTGCGGCCGGGCACCCCCCAAAACGACAAAGGCAATGCATGATTAAGCTCCCCTCCATCCCCCTTCCCCAGGCAGGGGGCGACCATGGCTCTCGCGGCCCGCAGCTTTTTGGCAGGCTCGCCTCGGGGCGGCCCAGCGGCAAGCCATGGATGAACCTACCCCCCATCCCCCTTCCCGGGGCAGGGGGTGACTGCGGCTCTCGCGGCTCGCAGCTTTTTGGCAGGCTCGCCTCGGGGCGGCCCAGCGGCAAGCCATGAGCAAGGAAGCCAAGGATCTGATCGTCGGGCTCGACATCGGCACGTCGAAGATCTTCGCCGTCGTCGGCGAGCTGACCGCGGAAGGCACACTGTCCATTCTCGGCATCGGCAGCCAGGAGTCGCGCGGCCTCAAGAAGGGCGTGGTGGTCAACATCGAGGCGACGGTCAATGCCATCTCGCGCGCCGTCCAGGAAGTCGAGCTGATGGCCGACTGCAAGGTGACCGAGGTCTACACCGGCATCGCCGGCAGCCACATCAAGAGCAAGGACTCCAACGGCATGGCCGTGGTGCGCGAGAAGGAGGTGGCCCAGCTCGACGTCGAGCGCGCCATCGAGGCCGCCAATGCGACGCCGATTTCGGCCGACGACCAGATCCTGCACACCTTGGTCCAGGAATTCATCGTCGATGGCCAGGACGGGGTCAAGGAACCGATCGGCATGGACGCGAAGCGGCTCGAGGTGCGGGTGCACATCGTCACCGGCGCCGTCACCTCGGTGCAGAACATCGTCAAGTGCGTCCATCGCTGCGGCCTCGAAGTGGTCGACCTGGTGCTGCAACCGTTGGCCTCCGGCCACGCCGTGCTCACCGACGACGAGACCGACGTCGGCGTCTGCCTGGTGGACATCGGCGGCGGCACCACCGACATCGCGGTGTTCAGCCAGGGCGCGATCCGCCACACGGCGGTGATCGCGATCGCCGGCGACCAGATCACCAACGACATCGCCATCGCGCTGCGCACCTCGACCCAGGACGCCGAGGAAATCAAGATCCGCTACGGCGTGGCCCTGCAGCAGCTGGCCGATGCCCAGGAGATGATCGAGGTGCCCGGCGTCGGCGACCGGCCGGCCACCCAGTTGTCGCGCCAGACCCTGGCGGGGGTGATCCAGCCGCGCGTCGAGGAGATCTTCCAGAAGGTGCAGGACGAGTTGAAGAAGTGCGGCTACGAGCGCCTGCTGCGTGCCGGCGTCGTGATCACCGGCGGGGCCGCGGCGATGCCCGGCATGGTCCAGCTGGGCGAGGAGATTTTCCACAACACGGTGAAGCTCGGCGTGCCGCATTACGACGGCAACCTGCGCGACATCGTGCGCAATCCGCGCTATTCGACGGCCATGGGACTGATGCTGGAAGGCATGGCGCAGAAGAAGCGCGGCCTCAAGGTGCAAGGCACCAGGAGTTTCAAGCAGGTGCTGGCGCGGATGCGCTCCTGGTTCGTGAAGAATTTTTGATTGTAGTTCCTAGAAGGAGGCGAGCATGTTTGAAATCGTAGACAAGGATCCGAGCCCGACCATCATCAAGGTCATCGGCGTCGGCGGGGCCGGCGGCAACGCCGTCGAGCACATGATCCGGGAGGGCGTGCAGGGCGTCGAGTTCATCTGCGCCAACACCGACGGCCAGGCGCTGAAGAAGAGCTCCGCCGGGGTCAAGCTGCAGTTCGGCCCGGGCCTGGGCGCCGGCGGCAAGCCGGAGAAGGCGCGCGACCACGCCATGGCCGAGCGCGAACGGATCGCTGAGGCGCTCACCGGCGCCCACATGGTGTTCATCACCGCCGGCATGGGCGGCGGCACCGGCACCGGTGCGGCGCCGATCGTCGCGGAGGTGGCGCGCGAGCTGGGAATACTGACCGTGGCGGTGGTCACCAAGCCCTTCGAGTACGAGGGTCGGCGCATGAGCCTGGCCGAGCAGGGCCTGGCCGAACTGGCCCAGCACGTCGATTCGCTGATCGTCATCCTGAACGAGAAGCTGATGGAGGTGCTGGGCGACGAGGTGAGCATGCTCGACGCCTTCAAGTCGGCCGACAACGTGCTCAAGAACGCCGTCGGCGGCATCGCCGAGATCATCAACGTTCCCGGCTTGGTCAACGTGGACTTCGAGGACGTGCGCACCGTGATGGGCGAGATGGGCAAGGCGATGATGGGCTCAGCCAACGCCGCCGGCGTCGATCGCGCCCGCATCGCGGCCGAGCAGGCGGTCGCCAGCCCGCTCCTGGAAGGCATCGAGCTGTCCGGCGCGCGCGGCGTGCTGGTCAATATCACCGCCAGCGGCTCGCTCGGCATGAGGGAAGTCAAGGACGTGATGAACACCATCCGCAACTATGCCGCCCCCGACGCCACGATCATTTTCGGCACGGTGTTCGAGGAGGGCATGGAGGACCAGTTGCGCGTCACCGTCGTCGCCACCGGTCTGGGCGGCGCCATCGCCAAGCCGCAGGCGAAGCCGTCGATCAGCGTCGTGCCCAGCCTGCGTACCGGCACCGACGACCGGCCGTTCGAGGGCGCCAACGGCAGCCTCGAACTCGGCCTGCCGGCGGTGTTCCAGTCCGGGCGCAGCGGTGCGCGCAATGCCGCGGTCGATGCGATGGCCGCGAGCGGCGTGGACAAGTACGACATCCCCGCTTTCCTACGCAAGCAGGCCGACTGAGGTTTTGCCGGGGATGACGAACTTGCGGCGAAGGCTAACGTGAGCCTCGTGAACGTTAAGCCGAACCGTGCCTCCCGGTTCGGCGGCCGTAGCCACAAGTACGACATCCCCGCCTTCCTGCGCAAGCAGGCCGACTGAGGCCATGACGGTGCGCTGGCGGCGGCGACGGCTGGGTCCGCCATGGTAGAATTCGCCTCCTATCCCTAGCAACCCAGCCATGCTCAAGCAGCGCACCCTCAAGACTCTGGTCAGCGCCACCGGCGTCGGCTTGCACAGCGGCGTCAAGGTGACGATCGCGATGCGCCCCGCCGCGCCTGGGACCGGCATCGTCTTCCGCCGGATCGATCTCGATCCGCCGGTCGATCTCAGAGCCGACCCCTACGCCGTCGGCGACACCCGGCTCGCTTCCTGTCTCGAGCGGGGCGGCGTCAAGATCGCCACGGTCGAGCACCTGATGTCGGCGCTGGCCGGCCTCGGGATAGACAACCTCTACATCGACGTCGATGCCGCCGAGCTGCCGATCATGGACGGCAGCGCTGCCCCCTTCGTCTTCCTGCTGCAGTCGGCCGGCATCCTAGAACAGAACGCGGCGAAGAAATTCCTGCGGGTGAAGAAACGGGTCGAGGTGCAGGAGGGCGACAAATGGGCGCGCTTGGAGCCCTACGAGGGTTTCCGCCTGTCCTTCTCGATCGCCTTCAACCACCCCGCGGTGAGCCAGACCGGCACCTGCGTCACGATCGATTTCGCCGAGCATTCCTATGCCCGTGAGGTGGCGCGCGCCCGCACCTTCGGCTTCATGCAGGACGTCGAAATGATGCGCGACAACGGCCTCGCGCTGGGCGGCAGCCTGGAAAACGCCATCGTGATGGACGAGTACCGGGTGTTGAACAGCGACGGCCTGCGCTACGCCGACGAGTTCGCCAAGCACAAGCTGCTCGACGCCATCGGCGACCTCTATCTGGCCGGGCACCCGCTGCTCGCCGCTTTTTCCGCGCACAAGTCCGGCCATGCGTTGAACAACGCACTGCTGCGCGCGCTGCTCGCCGACCAGACGGCCTGGGAGTTCGCCAGCTTCGAGCGCGCCGACCGGACGCCCGCGGCGGTGGCGCAGCTCTATCCGCGAGCAGCCTGAGCGCCGTCCGCGCCGACCTACGCCCTTCCGGATATAACTCAGCTGGCGCGGCCGACCAGGCGCTCCAGCGCTTCCTTCAGCGGGGAGCCTTGCGGCAATTCGGCCGACAATGAAGTTAGTCCTTGCTTCGTGCGATCGCTAATGGCTGAAAGGGATATGCCTGTCGACGGCGCCGGAGCTGCATCCCGGGGTTGCACCTTGACCCGGATTTCGCTAAGCTCGACCCCGTTTGAGCGCAATTCGTCGCCAAGACGGGGCGCGAGTTGCCGCAGTTTCGTCGCGACCGCGCCGTTGTCGGCGTTGATGACGATGACGCCCAGCTTGTAGTTGGCGACCCGGCAGGCCCGCGCCAGCGCCGCCGGAACCGCCGCCTGGACCAGCCGCTGGAGCGACAGCAGGCGCCCGGCGTGGGCGGCGAGGCGGGCCATCGCCTCATCCGCATTCAGGCAGTCGTCAAGAGTACGCGCTTGCATAGGGCCTCGTGCCAAGGGAGAACAAGCTGCATATTATTCTCGTCTCAGACCGGATGGCAAAGGCCAGGAGCATTCAGCTCACCTGGCGCCATTTCATGCTGGCGACCGCCGGGTTTCTCGCCCTGGTGGTGACGCTCAGTTCCCTGTTCTCCTACGTCACCGTGCGCCACGCGGCACAGATCCGCCTGCCCTTCCTGCAGGATCTGCTGCGCGCTACCAATGCCGCCGAGGCCGAGCGGAGCAAGACCTTCCTGCGCGACAACCTCAACGCGATGGCGGTCAAGCTCGGCCAGATGCAGGCCCAATTGATCCGCATCGATTCGATCGGCGCGCGTCTGTCGGCGCTGGCCGGCCTCAAGCACGAACCCGTTCAGGCCGGCCAGGGCGGCCCGCTGGTGGATCCGAGCCCGCTGTCCGAGGCCGACCTGCAGAACGCGCTCCTTGCGCTCAGCCGGCAGGTCGAGACCACCGGCGACAGCTTTTCCCTGCTGGAATCGCGCCTGTTGGAAGAGCGCGTCCGGAAAAGCATGTTGCCGACCACCCTGCCGGTGAGGGCGGACTGGATCTCGGCGGGTTTCGGCTGGCGCATCGACCCCTTCACCGGTTTGCGGGCGATGCACGAGGGCGTGGATTTCGCCGCCGACGTGGGCACGCCCATCGTCGCGGCGGCCAGCGGCGTGGTGATCAAGGCAGAATTGACCCCGGATTACGGCAACCTGGTCGAGCTCGATCACGGCAACGGGATCACCACGCGCTACGCCCACGCCTCGAAGATTTATGTCAAGGTCGGGCAGTTGGTCCGGCGCGGCCAGAAGATCGCCGTCGTCGGCACCACCGGCCGCTCCACCGGTCCGCATCTGCATTTCGAAGTGCGCGAGAACGGCGTCGCGGTCAATCCCAACAGTTTCCTGCAACACGCCGAAGCAGCGACGCATCTCGCCCGGCGCTGATCCTGTCGTCCTGATGCCACAGACGGCGGCGCGCGCCGCCGTGCTAAAATTCTAGCTTTCGCCGCCCTCGGCGATAACGGGTAACCGCATGATTTCCGGCCTTCTCAAGAAGATTTTCGGCAGCCGCAACGAGCGGCTGATCCGCCAGTATTCGCTCACCGTGCGCAGCATCAACGCGCTCGAACCCGCCATGCAGGCGCTCTCGGACGAAGCCCTGCGCGGCAAGACCGACGAGTTCAGGGCGCGCATCGCCGCCGGCGAGAGCCTCGACGCGCTGCTGCCGGAAGCCTTTGCCGCGGTGCGCGAGGCGGGCGTGCGCGTGCTCGGCATGCGCCACTTCGACGTGCAGATGATCGGCGGCATGGTGCTCCACGCCGGCAAGATCGCCGAAATGCGCACCGGCGAGGGCAAGACTCTGGCGGCGACGCTGCCCGCCTATCTCAACGCCCTGCCGGGCCTGGGCGTGCATGTGGTCACGGTCAATGACTACCTCGCCCGCCGCGACGCGGAATGGATGAGCCGCCTGTACGGCTTTCTCGGCCTGTCGGTCGGCATCAACCTGTCGCAGATGGAGCACGACGAGAAGCAGGCCGCCTACGCCGCTGACATCACCTACGGCACCAACAACGAATACGGCTTCGACTACCTGCGCGACAACATGGTGTACACGCAGGCCGAGCGCGTCCAGCGCGCGCTCAACTTCGCGATCGTGGACGAGGTCGACTCGATCCTGATCGACGAGGCGAGAACCCCGCTGATCATCTCCGGCCAGGCCGAGGATCACACCGATCTCTACGTCAAGCTCGACACCGTGGCGCCGCTGCTCACGCGCGGCGAGGCGGGCAAGCAGCAGGGCGACCCCGACACCGGCGACTACACCGTCGATCTCAAGTCCCAGCAGGTGCTGCTGACCGAGGCAGGCCACGAACACGCCGAGGAAATCCTCTCGCGGCTGGGGCTGTTGCCCGAGGGCGGCAGCCTCTACGAGCCGGCCAACATCATGCTGGTGCACCACCTCTACGCGGCGCTGCGCGCGCACAACCTCTATTTCCGCGACCAGCAGTACGTGGTCCAGGACGGCGAGGTGGTCATCGTCGACGAATTCACCGGCCGCCTGATGTCCGGACGGCGCTGGTCAGACGGCCTGCACCAGGCGGTGGAGGCGAAGGAGGGCGTGGCGATCCAGAACGAGAACCAGACCCTGGCCTCGATCACCTTCCAGAATTTCTTCCGCATGTACGCCAAGCTCTCGGGCATGACCGGCACGGCCGACACCGAGGCCTACGAGTTCCACCAGATCTACAATCTGGAGACCGTGGTCATTCCGACCCACAGGCCGATGATCCGCGAAGACCGGATGGATCAGATCTATCGCACGGCGCCGGAGAAGTACAAGGCCATCATCAACGACATCAAGGATTGCCACGGCCGCGGCCAGCCGGTGCTGGTCGGCACCACCTCGATCGAGAACTCCGAACTGCTCTCCGGCTTGCTGGACCAGGAAAAGCTGCCGCACCAGGTGCTGAACGCCAAGCAGCACGCCAGGGAGGCCGAGATCGTGGTCCAGGCCGGTCGCCCCGGGGTGATCACCATCGCCACCAACATGGCCGGCCGCGGCACCGACATCGTGCTCGGCGGCAACGTCGAGAAGCCGGTCGAAGCGATCAAGGAAGACCCGTCCTTGAGCCCGGAACAGAAGGCGGAGCGCATCAAGGCACTGCGCGCCGAGTGGGAGCAGCGCCACGCGGCGGTGCTCGCGGCCGGCGGCCTGCACATCATCGGCTCGGAGCGCCACGAATCGCGGCGCATCGACAACCAGTTGCGCGGCCGCTCCGGCCGCCAGGGAGACCCGGGCTCGTCGCGCTTCTATCTGGCGCTGGACGACCAGTTGCTGAAGATCTTCGCCGGCGAGCGCTTGAACAGCATCATGGTGCGCCTGAAGATGCCCGAAGGCGAGGCGATCGAGCACCCGCTGGTGACCCGCTCGCTGGAGTCGGCCCAGCGCAAGGTCGAGCAGCGCAACTTCGACATCAGGAAGCAGTTGCTGGAGTACGACGACGTCGCCAACGACCAGCGCAAGGTGATCTACCAGCAGAGGAACGATCTCTTGGCGACCGAGGACATCTCCGAGACGGTCACCGCGATGCGCCAGGGCGTGGTCCACGATACCTTCCTCGCCCACGTGCCCGCCGGCAGCGTCGAGGAGCAATGGGAGATCCCGGCCCTGGAACTCGCGCTGGCCGCCGATTTCCAGCTGCATCTGGCGCTCAATGAATGGATCGCCAAGGAGCCCGACCTGGCCGAGGAGGAACTGCTGCGCCGCATCCTCGACGCCGCCGATGCCGCCTACGCCGCCAAGGTCGACAGCGTCGACGCCGAGTCCTGGCGCGGCTTCGAGCGCAGCGTCATGCTGCAGAGCCTGGATACCCACTGGCGCGAGCATCTGGCGGCGCTCGACCATTTGCGCCAGGGCATCCACCTGCGCGGTTATGCGCAGAAGGACCCGAAGCAGGAATACAAGCGCGAGGCCTTCGATCTGTTCGAGAGCCTGCTGCAGTCGGTGCGCCTGGAGGTGACCAAACTGCTGATGACCGTCGAGATCCGTTCGGAGGAGGCGATCGAGGAAGCCATCGAAGAGGCCGAGACCCCGCCGGCGCTGGCCAACGTCCAGTACCACCACGCCGGTTACGACGAGGTGCTGGGCGCTGCCGCCGACAAGCCGGCGCAGCCGATACAGCGCCACACCGAGAAGGTCGGGCGCAACGATCCCTGCCCCTGCGGCTCGGGCAAGAAGTACAAGCATTGCCACGGGAAACTGAGCTGAACCAGGACTTGCAGACCCTCGCCGAGGATGATGACGCCGTCCTCATCCTCGACCAGACGCTGCTGCCGCGCGAGATTGAGCAGCGTCGGCTGAATACCCTGGCCGAGGTCGCCCACGCCATCCGTGCTATGCAGGTGCGCGGCGCGCCGCTGATCGGCGCCTGCGCCGCCTACGGCGTCGCCCTGGCGCTGCGCCGGGACGCCGGCGATGACGCGCTCGATGCTGCGCTCAGCACGCTGGCCGCGACGCGGCCCACCGCCGTCAATCTCGACTGGGCGCTGGGCCGGATGCGCCGGCTGCTCGGACCGCTGGCACCCGCGCTGCGGGCGGCGGCCGCCTGGCGCGAGGCGCGCGCCATCGCAGAGGAGGACGCCGCAGCCAATGCCGCGATCGGCCGCCACGGCATGAGTCTGCTCGCCGGGATCGCGGCCCGCCGCGCAGGACGTGAGGAGCCGGTCCGGCTCATGACCCACTGCAACGCCGGACGTCTGGCCACGGTCCGCCACGGCACGGCGCTCGCCCCGGTCTATGCCGCGCATGACGCCGGCCTGGCCGTGCATGTCTGGGTGTCCGAGACGCGGCCGCGCAACCAGGGCCTGCTCACCGTTTGGGAGCTGGCCCAGGCCGGCGTGCCGCACACGCTGATCGCGGACAACGCCGCCGGCCTCTTGATGATGCGCGGACAGGTCGACATCGTCGTGGTCGGTGCCGACCGCCTCGCCGCCAACGGCGACACCGCCAACAAGATCGGCACCTATCTCAAGGCGCTGGCCGCGCGCGAACACGGGATCCCCTTCTACGTCGCAGCGCCGGTGTCCACCATCGACTATGCTTGTCCCGACGGCGCACACATCCCGATCGAGGAGCGTGACGGCCGCGAGCTCGGCGCGGGAGTCGAGGTGCCGGTCGCCAACCCGGCCTTCGACGTCACCCCGGCGAATCTGATCGCCGGCATCATCACCGAGCGCGGCGTCTTCCCGCCGGGAAACCTGGGAGCATCGGCGTGAGTGAACTGGACGCGCTGCGCGAAGCGGTGCTGGCCAGCGCCCGCGCCATGAACGCCGCCGGCTTGAACCGCGGCACGGCCGGCAACGTCAGCGCGAGGTGCGACGCGGGCTTCCTGATCACGCCGACCGGGCTCGCCTACGACGAGATTTCGGCAGCCGACATCGTCTGCATGACCCTAGCTGGAAGCGCCACCGGCGCGCGCAAGCCCTCCTCCGAATGGCGCTTCCACCGCGACATCTATGCGGCTAGGCCCGAAGCCGGCGCCGTCGTCCATGCCCATTCGCCCTTCGCCACGGCGCTGGCCTGCATGGCGCTCGACATCCCGCCCTTCCATTACATGATCGCGCGCTTCGGCGGCGCCGACGTGCGCTGCGCCCGCTACGCCACCTTCGGCAGCCAGGAATTGTCCGACGAGGCGCTCAAAGCGCTGGCCGGCCGCTCGGCCTGCCTGCTCGCGCACCACGGCATGCTGGCCGTCGGTCGCGACCTGAAACAGGCGCTGGCGCTGGCGCTGGAACTGGAGACGCTCGCCGAGCAGTACTGGCGCGTGCTGCAGATCGGCGAACCGCGCCTCTTGCCCGAAGAGGAGATGGAACGGGTGCTGGAGAAGTTTTCCGGCTACGGCCAGCAATAAAAAAACGGCCGCCCGAGGGCGGCCGTCCGAGTGAGGCTGGAACTTGGAACTTCTTAGAACGCGTGCGTGATGCCCATGTAGAACTGCGAGACATCCGAACCGACAGGGCCACCAGCACCACCGACGGCGGTATCGCCGGGGCGGGCAATGGCGAACAGGTTGTACTGGCCTTGCGCGTCGTTGGTCAGCTTGGTATAGGTGACGCCGACGTTGGTGCGCTTGGACAGCGAGTAGCCGTAGCCCAGGCTCCAGGCCTTGGCGCCGGTGCTGCCGGCTTGGTTGCTGGTGTTGCCCGCCTTGGCGTAGGTCACGTTGACTTGGCTCGCACCGAAGGCGTAGGACACCGGCAGCAGCCAGGCGTTGCGCGACATTTCCGGGCCGGCGACGCCGCCAGCGACGGTGTCGTAGCGCGACTTGTTGTAGGCGATGCCGGCGGTAATGCCCATCGGGAAGGCGTAGCCGAACTGCAGGGTGTCGCCGCGCTGGTCCTGGCCAGTGACGCCACCTTCGGCCTTGGCATCCCAGTAGCTGTAGCCGGCCTTGATCGGGCCGTTGATGTAGTTCAGGGCGACGTTCAGAGCGCCGTTCTTGCTGCCGTCGTTCAGGCCGGAGCCCTCAACAGGGTTAGCAGCGCTCCACTGGGTGGAGTAGGCGATGCGGGCGCCCAGGCCGCTCATGTTCGGGGTGTCATAGAAAAT
Source organism: Rhodocyclaceae bacterium (assembly GCA_035530135.1). Taxonomy (GTDB): domain Bacteria; phylum Pseudomonadota; class Gammaproteobacteria; order Burkholderiales; family Rhodocyclaceae; genus CAIYYX01. The sequence goes on from DATKVJ010000088.1 coordinate 49,152, forward strand.
GACGTTCGGGGTGCGGGTGCCGTTGGCGATGGTGGTGCCATTGACTTGGGCGAAGATGCCGTTGCCCAGGATGGTCTGCAACGAATAGACCTTGTAGCCCTCGATCATCGTGCCGTAGTGCAGGTCCTGGCGGCCGAGGTGCAGGGCGCCCCAGGCGCCGCCGATGCCGACGTGGGTGTTGCCGTCGCCGAAATGCCCGCCGCTAACGGAAGTGTCCGGCGCGAAGCGCTGGTCGATCAGGAAATCGGCGTAGTTGCCGTTGCCCATGTCTTCCTTGCCAGAGAACTCGAGCATCGAGGACTGGTCGGAGACGCGGTTCTCGGCCGAGTAGGAAGCGGCGCCGGTGTCGCTCAGCTTGTACTGCTCGAAGCCGACGCGGAACAGGCCGGAAATGCTGACGTTGGATTGCGCGAAGGCGCCGCCGGACATCAGGCCGGCGACGGCCAGAGCGATCAGTTTCTTTTGCATGTAGATCTCCTAGTTGGTGAAGAGTGCGGGCTTCCGTCTCGTCACGTGGTCGGCGTGTGTTGCGTGTGCTACGAGTGCCGCCCGCGCTATTCGCTTCATGGTTGAAGCTTCGCCAAGTTTGCCCTCCGGCAGGCCGGCGCGGCAAGGAGAATCAGGTTCTCCCGGCGAGATCCGCGGCTATCTGTTGTTTTTTAGCAACAGGCGGGAGAGGGCCAGGCCGGGGGAGGGCGCGCGCATCAACGCCTCGCCGATCAGGAAGGCGGCAACGCCGGCGTCCAACATCCGCGCCACGTCCTCGGGCGTCAGGATGCCGGATTCGGTGACCACGATCCTGTCCCTCGGGATGCGCGGGAGCTGCTCCAGGGTGGTGGCGAGATTCACCTCGAAGCTGTTGAGGTCGCGGTTGTTGATACCGACGAGCGGGGTCTCGAGCTGCAGTGCCAGATCGACCTCGGCCCCGTCGTGGGCCTCGACCAGCACGGCCATGCCCAGGCTCCGGGCCACCGCCGCCATCTCCAGCATCTGCGGCAGCGACAGGGCGGCGACGATCAGCAGGATTGCGTCTGCGCCCATCGCGCGGGCCTCGACGACCTGATAGGCATCCACCAGGAAGTCCTTCCTCAGCACCGGCAGGCGGCAGGCGGCGCGGGCCAGCCGCAGGGTTTCCGGCGAGCCCTGGAAGAATTGCCGGTCGGTCAGCACCGAGAGGCAGGCGGCGCCGTGCGCCTCGTAGTCTGCGGCGATGGCGGCCGGATCGAAGTCGGCGCGCAGCACGCCCTTGGACGGGCTGGCCCGCTTGATCTCGGCGATCACCGCGGGCTGCCCCGCTGCGATCTTGCTCCGGATCGCGCCGAGAAAATCGCGCGCCGGCGGCCGGGACTCGGCCTCGGCCCCGAGCTCGGCCAGCGGCTTTTCAGCCTTGGCCGCCGCCACTTCCTCGCGCTTGGCGGCGAGGATCTTCTTCAGGATGTCGGACATTCGTTCCCCACTTTTTCACCACCAAGGCACCAAGGACACCAAGGGGCACCAAGAAAGTCATAGCACCAAGCGTTTGATCCCGTCCTTGATGAGCGGCGTGTTGAAATTGATCAGCAGACCCAGTCGGCGTTGCGAGAGACGCAGGTAGGTCAGCAGTTGGGCTTCGTGAATCGGTAGCAGCCTTTCAACAGCTTTCAATTCCACGATCAGCCGATCTTCGACCAGGATGTCCAGCCGAAACGCGGACTCAACGGTGGTGTCTTCGTAGATGATCGATAGAGGGAGCTGTGATTCGAAGTCGATGCCACGCCGGTTCAACTCGATCCCGAGACAAACCTCATAAGCCGATTCCAGCAAGCCTGGCCCCAAGGTCTTGTGAACAGTGAACGCAGCATCCACCACTTGCCGCGCCAATGCATCTAATTCTTTACCGACTTCTTGGTGCACCTTGGTGTCCTTGGTGTCTTGGTGGTAAGGCTTTCATGCAGTGAAGCTTCGCGTGAAATTTACGAACTGGTCGAGCTTGGCGCGCGCCGCGCCGCTGGCGATCGCCTCCCTGGCGCGTTTGATGCCGTCGCTGATGGAGTCGGCGAGATTGGCGGCATAGAGCGCAGCACCGGCGTTCAGCACCACGATCTCGCGCGGCGTGCCCTCCTTGTTCTCCAGCGCCTCGATCACCATTTCTTTCGATTCCCGGGCGTCGGCGACGCGCAGGCCGCGGTTCGACATCATCCGCAGGCCGAAGTCCTCGGGATGAATCTCGTATTCGCTGATCTCGCCGTCCTTGAGTTCGCCGACCATGGTGGTGGCGCCCAGCGAGATTTCGTCCATGCCGTCCTTGCCCCAGACCACCAGCACGTGGTTCGCGCCCAAGCGCTCCATGACCCGCACCAGGATGCCGACCAGGTCGGGGTGGAAGACGCCCATCAGGGTGTTCGGGGCGCCGGCCGGGTTGGTGAGCGGTCCCAGGATGTTGAAGATGGTGCGCACGCCCATTTCGCGCCGCACCGGCGCCACGTTCTTCATCGCCTGGTGATGGCTGGGGGCGAACATGAAGCCGATGCCGGTGGCGGCGATCGATTCGGCCACCTGCTGCGGCGTGAGCATGATGTTGGCACCCAGGGCTTCCAGCACGTCGGCGCTGCCCGAGCTGGACGAGACGCTGCGGTTGCCGTGCTTGGCGACCGTAGCACCCGCCGCCGCGGCGACGAAGCTCGCGGCGGTCGAGATGTTGAAGGTCTGGGCGCCGTCGCCGCCGGTGCCGACGATGTCCACGAAGTGCCGCTTGTCTTCTTCGGCTACCTCGACCTTGGTGGACAACTCGCGCATCACCTGGGCCGCGGCGGAAATTTCTCCTATAGTCTCTTTCTTGACGCGCAGTCCGGTGAGGATGGCCGCGACCATCAAGGGCGAGACCTCGCCCTGCATGATCTGGCGCATCAGGTGCAGCATCTCGTCGTGGAAAATCTCGCGGTGTTCGATGGTGCGCTGCAGGGCTTGCTGGGGGGTGATCATCGATCGGTCTCCAGGAAGTTCTTCAGGAGCAGGTGGCCGTGTTCGGTGAGGATGGATTCGGGATGGAACTGAACGCCTTCGATCCGGTGTTCCCGATGGCGTACGCCCATGATCTCGCCGTCCTCGCTCCAGGCGGTGATAGCCAGGCAATCGGGCAGGCTCTCCCGATTGATCGCCAGCGAATGGTAGCGGATTGCGCTGAAGGGGTCGGGCAGATCGCGGAAAACGCCTAGTCCGTCGTGGTGGATGCGCGAGGTCTTGCCGTGCATCAAAGTCTTGGCGTGAACGATCTCGCCGCCGAAGGCGGCGCCTATGCTCTGGTGGCCGAGGCAGACGCCGAGTATCGGTATTTTCCCGGCGAATTCCCGGATCAGGGCCACCGAGATGCCGGCCTGCGCCGGCGAGCAGGGGCCGGGCGAGACGACGATGCGATCGGGCCGCATCGCCGCGATCTCCTTCAGGGTGATGGCGTCGTTGCGATAGACGCGCACCGCCTCGCCCAGTTCGCCGAAGTACTGCACCAGGTTGTAGGTGAAGGAGTCGTAGTTGTCGATCATCAGTAACATCGCCCTCTCCTATTCAATCTGCGTGTCGAGGCCGCGCTCGGCCATTTCCGCGGCGAAGATCAGCGCGCGGGCCTTGTTCTGGGTCTCGGTCCATTCGGCGTCGGGATCGGAGTCGGCGACGATGCCGGCGCCGGCCTGGACGTAGATCCTGCCGTCCTTGATCACCGCGGTGCGGATGGCGATGGCCAGGTCCATGTCGCGGTTGAAGCCGAGATAGCCGACGGCGCCGGCGTAGATGCCGCGCTTGCTGGGTTCCAGTTCGTCGATGATCTCCATCGCCCTGACCTTGGGCGCGCCCGAGACGGTGCCGGCCGGGAAACTGGCGCGCAGCGCGGAGAGCGCGCCCTCGTCGTCCTTCAATTCGCCCTCGACGTTGGAGACGATGTGCATCACGTGGGAATAGCGCTCGATCGCGAAGCGTTCGGTGACGCGCACCGTGCCGGTCTTGGCGACCCGACCGACGTCGTTGCGACCCAGGTCGAGCAGCATCAGGTGTTCGGCGCGCTCCTTCTCGTCGGCGAGCAGTTCCTCGGCGAGCGCCTCGTCCTCTTCGGTGCTCGCCCCCCGCTTGCGCGTGCCGGCGATCGGGCGCAGGGTGAGCTTGGCCCGGCCGTCCTCTGCCTCCAGGCGCACCAGGATTTCGGGCGAGGCGCCGACGACGTGAAAATCCTCGAAGTCGAAGTAGAACATGTAGGGCGAGGGATTGAGCGTGCGCAGCGCCCGGTAGAGCGACAGCGGGCTGGCGGCGAAGGGCTTGCTGATGCGCTGGGAGAGCACCACCTGCATGACGTCGCCTTCGACGATGTATTCCTTGGCGCGGCGCACCGCCGCCTTGAATTCCTGCTCGCCGAATTCGGAGACCGCCGGGGCGGAGGCTACCGGGCTGCTGGCGGGAATCTGCGCCGGCCGACGCAATTGCGTCAGCAGCTCCTTCAGTCGCGCCTGGGCCTGCTTCCACGCCCCGGGAAAGCCGGGCTCGGCATAGACCACCAGGGTCAGCTTGCCCGACAGGTTGTCGACGATGGCGACCTCTTCCGAGAGCATCAGGAGGATGTCGGGCAGACCCAGGGCGTCGGACTTCTCGGTCTTGGCGAGCCTGGGCTCCAGGTAGCGCACCGTGTCGTAGCCGAAGGCGCCGACCAGGCCGCCGGCGAAGCGCGGCAGGCCCTTGACGTCGGGAACCTTGAAGCGCGCCATGAACTCGGAAATGAAGGACATCGGGTTGGTGTGTTCGCGCCGCTCCGCCACGCGGTTGCCCGAGAGCAGCATCACGGTCGAGCCATAGACGGCGATGCGCGTCGCGGCGGCGAGGCCAATGAAGGAGTAACGGCCGAAGCGCTCGCCGCCCTGCACCGATTCCAAGAGGTAGGAATAGGGCGCATTGGCTAGCTTGAGATAGATCGACAGCGGCGTGTCGAGATCGGCGAAGGTCTCCAGGGTGACCGGTATGCGGTTATAACCCTCGGCGGCCAGCCGGTTGAATTGGGATTCGTTCATGATGGCTCCACATGAGATTGCGACGGGTATTGCGACGTGCGCGCGGACAGAGCAGACGCCGCGCGCGGGCGAAAAAAATCAGCGCCAGGGGCGCCAGGGCCAGGCCTCGAGGGAGGCTTTCTTCGTCGTCGTCAGGTTCATGTGGAGCGTTTCGGGTTTCAGGCGTCTATCAATATCGCTGCTGCTTCTATGGACGCCACTATAGCATCGCAATCGAGTTCGCGCACGTCGCAGCCCTCGTTGTAGCCGTAGGGGACGCAGAATACCGGGCAGCCTGCGGCGCGGGCGGCCTCCGCGTCGTGCTTCGAGTCGCCTATGTGCAGGTTGTTCCCGGGCAGGGTACCCAGACGTTCGCAGGCATGAAGCAGCGGCAGCGGGTGCGGTTTTTTCTCCGCCAGAGTGTCGCCGGAAACGGCGAACTCGAGGTACTGGTTGAGCCCCGTGGCGACCAGCAGCGGCCCGGTGAAGGCCGCCGCCTTGTTGGTGATCACCGCCATCTTCAGCCCCATCTTGCGGAAATGCTCCAGACCATCGACGACGCCGGGAAAGGGCTGCGCAGCCTTGCCGTTGGTCGCCGCGTAGTGGCGCCGGAACACCGCCAGGGCGCGCTCGTGCGCCTCCAGCGTGGGCGCTTGATCGCGACTCAGGCAGCGCAGCACCAGGTTGTCGATGCCGCGCCCGACGAAGTCCCTGATCTCGTTCTCGGGCCGCTGCGGCAGACCCAGCTCGCGCAGCATGCCGTTGGCCGCGGCGCAAAGATCGGGCACCGTGTCGAGCAGCGTGCCGTCGAGGTCGAGGGTGACCGAGCGGATGGCGGACGGGGGAAGCTGAGGAGGCTTCATTTCACCCGGGCGAGTTCGCTGCGCAGCGCCTTGATGACGCTGTCGTAGCGGTGGGCGTCACTCTCGCGTCCGGCGCCGAACACCGCCGAGCCGGCGACGAAGGTGTCGGCACCGGCGCGCGCGATCTCGGCGATGTTGTCCACCTTGACGCCGCCATCGACCTCGAGCAGGATCTCGCGCCCGGTCGCGGCCTTGTGCGCAGCGATCTTCTGCCGCGCCTGTTTGAGCTTGTTCAAGGTCTCCGGAATGAATTTCTGGCCGCCGAAGCCGGGATTGACCGACATCAGCAGCACGACGTCGAGCTTGTCCATGACGTGATCCATGAACACCAGGGGTGTGGCCGGATTGAAGACCAGGCCGGCCTTGCAGCCCGACTCGCGGATCAGCGAGAGCGAACGGTCGATGTGCTCGGAGCCCTCCGGATGGAAGGTGATGACGTTGGCGCCGGCCCTGGCGAAATCGGGAATGATCCGATCGACGGGCTTCACCATCAGGTGCACGTCGATCACCGCCTCGGTCAGCGGCCTGATCGCCTCGCACACCAGCGGGCCGATGGTCAGGTTGGGGACGTAGTGGTTGTCCATGACGTCGAAGTGGATCCAGTCGGCACCCGAAGCGATGACGTCGGTGATCTCTTCGCCCAGCTTGGCGAAATTGGCGGAGAGGATGCTCGGGGCGATTCTGAAACGGGACATGGCGGCTTTCCTGGAGGCGATAGCCGCGATTTTATCGGCTTCCTGCGGCCCCCCCGGTAAATCTTTCTGATGCTTGATATAAGCTGCGGCGATCTTGCTATGACGCGGCTTTTCGTGTGCAATGGCGGCATGGCCGAGAGCAAAAAATACGAGATAGGGGTCGATGTCGCCACGCAATACCTGGCCGACCAGTCCGACCCGACCGCCGGGCGCTACGTCTTTGCCTATACGATAGGCATCAGCAACACCGGCACCGTCGCGGCCCAGCTGATCAGCCGGCACTGGGTGATCACCGACGCCGAAGGCGGCGTCCAGGAAGTGCGCGGCTTGGGCGTGGTCGGCCATCAACCGCTCCTGGCACCCGGACAGCGCTTCGAATATACCAGCGGCTGCGCCCTGACCACGCCGGTGGGCACGATGAAGGGCAGCTACCAGATGGTGGCGGACGACGGCCTGCCCTTCGATGCGCCGATCGCCGAATTCGTGCTCTCGATGCCCAGGGTGCTGCACTAACATCGAGTAGGCAGAATTTCGTCATTGCGATTGCCGCGGCCCCGTGGGCCTCTCCATGAACCCTCCATCAACCCGGTCATTGCGAGCGCAGCGTGGCAATCCGACTGCCGCGGCCTGCGGCCGCGCAGTGACGACCGGAGGAAGTCCCTGCGGGACAGGCCGCATCCATGTCCCTGAAGCATAGCTATACGCTGATCGCGCCCATCTACGACGCCCTGCTCGCCGGCGCGACGCGCTCGCCGCGGCGGAAGAGCCTGGCGCCGCTGGCCCCGCACGCGCCGCTGCAGGTGCTGATCAACGGCGTCGGCACCGGCCTCGACCTGCCCCACCTGCCGCGACAGCACCGCTATGTAGGCCTCGATCTGACCGCGGCCATGCTGCGCCGCGCGGTCGGACGCGAGGCGGGCCTGCATTTCCACCCGGTACGGGGCGACGCGCAGCGGCTGCCCTTCGCCGACGCGAGCTTCGACGCGGCGGTGCTGCACCTGATCCTGGCGGTTGTGCCGGAACCCGCGCGCTGCCTGGCGGAGACGGCGCGCGTGGTGAAGCGCGGCGGAGCTATCCTGGTGTTCGACAAATTCCTGCGCCACGGCGAGCGCGGCTGGTGGAAGCGGGCGCTCAACCCGCTCACGCGCCGGGTCGCGACCCGTCTCGACGTGGTGTTCGAGGAAGTGCTGGCGGCTACGGACTCGCTGGCGCGCCTGCGCGACGAGCCGGCGCTGGCGGGCGGCTGGTTCCGGCTGATCGAATTGCGCAAGAACTAACCACCGATAAGTTCGTCAGCGCGATTGCCACGGCCCCGGCGGCCTTTCCATGAACCCACCGCCAAGCCCGTCATTGCGAGGCCCGCTGGGCCGCGGCGCTCCGGTAATCGGCGTTAGGACGCGGTATCCCGCATGGTTGAGCGGTTCCGAAAATTTACATGGCTGGTGATACCCGCTTTTGTACCCGCTTTCCCGTTTCCTGCCTCATCGTAGCTTTGCCTTTCGATGCAATGTCACGGCGCGTTGCTCTGCGCCGTCCTGGCCTCGCTTATCCACCATACCCCGCGAAGTCAGGCAAATCAGCAAGCCCAGGCATCAACAGCACGGGCTCCGGCTGGAAAGCAGCGGGCGGCATAATCACAAGATCGGCTGTGGTTCCGTTCCCATCGAGACGATATGTGACCTCACTGATGAGCCAGCTTGTTTGCTGTAGCTTGAGGCTTGGCAATGAGAGCGGAACCAAAGTATTAGGCGCCCATAGTTTCCCGCTGGCATCGCGCCAACTGTCGGTCGTGAGGTGCAATTGATTCGATCGCCCGATTCGGCGAGCCGCCTCCCAGTGCGCTCGCAGAACGCAGACATCACCGCCACTATCGCCATACTCAGCGATGATGTCCATCTGGCGATGGCGTTTGACTCCCCGATCTGTTGCACTCCCAATTAGGTCGCCGCCATCGCCTACATCGCCCAAAACAGCCATAGACTGAAGAAACGCATCATATTTTGAGTAGCGCTGATCCATTGAATAATTAATATCCGCCTGCTGGATATTTTGGCCTTCGACAAAGCCGCTCGCTGCGAACACTGTTCCCACCCGTGTCAAGAATAAGTTGCCGTCCGGCAGCTCGTAAGCCAGCAGCCCACGAAATCGGCAGATTCGCTCAATGACTTCATAGGGGGTCTCGCCTCGAATTAGATTGAGCTGCGGAATCGTCGGACCCACATCGACCACCGTGGCGCTCACCGCGATTCCATAGGGCTTTGCGAGGTTCTGCGCGATCTGGAGCGCCGATGAGCCGCTGATCTGCCCATTCGGCCACTCGGCAGAACAGTCGACGAGGTCTTGGCACTTGCCGCGACCCCTCACCCCGATCATATGCGACGTCGGGGTAATGCTCGGGTGGAATTGATCCACATAGCCAGTTATCACCAGGTCGCCACCGATCGAGACCACGCAAGGGTCCCCCGGTTGCACAACGAGTGCCGATGCTTCGCCCGGAAATCGCTCGGTCAGCGACAGATCAAAGTCGGATGGGCAGCGCTCGATCCCGCGCGTTACGCGGATCGAGTCCCAGCCGGAAATGGACCGGCCGCCGATGGTCAGAGTAAGGTCGTCGCTCATACCCGCCCCCGCTCGGTCAATTCATTTGCCTCATCGATCAGACTCTTCCGGGAGAAGTCTCTGCCGTCTGAGGCCTCACCAGGCAGCAAGTTCCCATTGTGATTCGTCCCTCTCGCCGCCGATCGGCTCGATGCATGCACGCCGGCCGGATCGGGAGACCACTGAGCGCCCGTAGTAACCTGGTGATCGACCACCCCCAGCGCCTCCGCCATCGGCATATTGGCGAAGTCTGCACCGGCTACACCTGCGGCCGAATTTCCTTCAAGTGCTCGCTGCGCACGCATAGCATTCGGCTGCTGCACCGGCAGCGCCGGCCCCGTACGGATTTCATACCCGTGGTCGGTTGCCGGCGGGATCGGGCGCTCGGCGTGCTTGGACAGCTGAAGCATGGCATTCTTGACCGGCAGCAGCGCATCGTGGAGCGCTTTGGCCGCGGGGTCGTTCCGCCAGGTCTGCAACTGGTCCTCAACTTTACCGTCGACAAACATCCGGTAGGTTTGGAGAAAGGGATGCTGCCAGCTTGCTGGATTCGGTATCATCACGTCGCCCAGCGCCCGACCGAGTTCACGGTCAGGCAGCGTATTGTTCAGAGCGTGAGCCCGCAGCAGCACGGCCAGCAGCGGTTTTGCAGCTTCGGCAATCTCGGCGGAAATGGTCTGCACAAGATCGGTCGTGAGGTTGTTGGCAGCATCGCGCAGCGCATCCCGCGCCTGCGAAACGTCCAGGTCACTCTCCAGCGCCTTCGCTTTGAGCGCTTTGCCGATTCGCTCCAGCCGACCGACGCGTTGCCGCTTCTCTTCCGCGACTTCGCCGAACTTGATCGCCTCACGTTCCAGCTTTTTCGCCGCCGGCTCATCATCGGCGAGGGCCATCGTAGCTTCGGCTTTCGCCAGGACGTCGGCCGCAACCTCGAATTCGGCGCGGGCGGTTTCGATGTCCTTAATGTTCCTGGTGATGGCATCGGCGATCTTTGGACCGGCACCCAGGGCAGCTTCAGCCGCTGCCATGGCCGCGATAACGTCGGTGGGAAGCGCCAGAGTGTGTAAAGTGGTTTTGTATTTCGTGGTCATGATGAAAACTCCATGTTGTGGCCCGTGGGCCGTGATTGCGGCGATGCCGCGAGAAGTGGCCGAAGACGCTCGCGGTTGCGGGCGAATAAGACCGATTTGGTTGATACGAACTCAAAGCCGCAGACTGCAATGATCTGCAGTGCAATGTCTGTGCAGTGATGGCAGACGCCTCTCTTTGCCTGACCGGAGGGTATGAAGCGATCGCCGCAGCATTCGCAGTAGCGGGCGGGTGTCTTGGTCATTGCGATTGCTCCGAGACCTTACGCAGATCGTCGGCCGACATCTTCGCGGCATCGGCGAAGACCTGGCGCAATGCATCGCGCATCCTGACCTCGATACCGAAGGCATCGCCCGCCATCCCCGCGAATACCGGAGCCAACTGCGTGGGCAGGCCAAGCACCGTATCGCGCAGCATCCGGCCGGCAGTAAATGCCATCGCCTCGACGCGCTGCCTATCCACCAGGTTGCCGCACGTCTTGGCTAGCTCGATTTCGGCTAGCTCCGCGAGCGCGCCCTCGCGCCGCGTCTTGTTGTCCCAATACTTCGGGGCGGTGCAGACGTCTGCAAACAGCGCGCGCTCATCATCCGAAGCGGCATCGGGCCTGACGTGGGCGGCGACATGCTTCTCGACGCGGGCTGCGGCGTGGTGTTGCCGCATGTACTCCTTGCCAGGATCTCCAGTGCGCCGAAGTGCGGCCAATGTCATGTCGACATCGATCAGCTTCTGATCCGAACTCAGCACCAGGCGACCTTGATGTCCAAGCTTTGTAACGTAGCTGGCGCTCCACCCCTGTTGAGCTGCAAAGGCTGACCGCTTCAGAAATTCACCCATGGTTTAACCTTTCACCCATTTTTAACCTCGCCAGAAATCCAACCGCTAGAAAATGATCGAGGCGCGCAATGCCCGCATCTTGAAACGACCCAGGAAGGACCCGCCGCAAACCGTCTGCCACTGGTGGCGCCAGAGCCACAGCCCCACCACCTATCGAAAAAGTCGAATAACTCGAATAACCCGGTGATTCGACTTTTTCGACTTTTTCGATCCTCGACAGGGTTACGGGCGCAAGCGTCTGATATAAGAAAGAAAAGAATTCTCTAGATGATTCTTTGGCGAATAACTCGATCATGTCGAAGATCTCATGACGTAAGGCACCTCGGATTGATGCGATACCAGATAGAGGGCGGTGCGCCCTTGTTCGGTTCTTTGAACTCTCGCAATACATCACGCTCGATCAGGCGTTGTGCAGCAGCCGTCAGCCTGGCGACGTTGCGGAACCGTCCCTCCATAGCCTTCTGACAGGTCGAACGTCTGAACGATGACAAACCACCGGCACGCGCCCAGCGCAGCATGGCCATGGCGTCGGCGTCTGCGACATCGGCGCCGAGTAGGCCAAAGGCTTCCTGTGCATGCGGAATCAGTAGCTGGGCGATCTGAACCGCTCTAGTCACTGCCGCTTGGCTGATACTCCCGGCATCAAGTCCGCCTTCGGCTAGCTCGATAAGGCCGGCTATGCGCGCTGCCGCGCCTGGTAGTTTGCTGCTCCAGTCGCTGACGCTCTCCAGCTTCCCGCCTTCGCCCTGGTGGCGCTCGATCTCCTCGGCGAAGTCAAGCCAGCACTCCCGCGCGGGATCGGTGAAAGGCAGCACGCGCGACTTGCCGGGCAACAGCGGCCGGCCTTCAAGCAAGCGTCGCAACCCGGCCTCATAGGCATCGAGCACGGCCTCAGGGATCGGCGCGCGCCGGCGCACGTCGCGCCGCCCGACGTTGCTCTCGGGCATGGCGTAGAGAAAGCGGGCCAGCAGCCCGGAATCGCGGAAGCGTCGGCCGCTCGCTACGTCCGCCATGATGCCCGGCTGCAGGGCCAGGCCGAAGCTCAGCGCCGGCCGTTCCAGGTAGGCTTCGCGATCCGCTCTATCGACGCGCACCGGACTGCCGGCATGGGCCTGCAGGAACACGTCCAAAGAGGCTTTGCCGCCGCTATACAGTCCCGCCATGACGAGAAAGATGCCCGCCTCATCTGTCAGCACCGCCATGCGCTCGCCGTGCTTCACCAGGAGCGCCTGCAGCGTTTCTGCCGTTACGTCGCCGGTAAAGAGTTTGGGTGCATAGATGTCCTCGGGCATCTCCTCTTTCTCGCGCTGGATTTCCGCGCTCAACTTCCGGCGCGCCGCCTCGCTCTCGGCGTTCGCTGCATCACGCGTCAGCTTGTCGATACGGCGCAAGGCCACCGCACGGGCTGAGGAGATTCGCGCAATCTCGGAGCGCAACCGATCGCGCTCCAACTTCTCCCAGCGCATAAGGGGCGCCCCCAGGGCATTGATGACGGCCGTCTTGCGCGCCCCGCTCGGCATCGCGGTCAGCGTCCAAAGAGCCAGCGGCTCGGTGTATTCGTCGCCGTCGCCATACGGCTGCACCTCGAAGCGGCGCTGCAGCACTGTAGCCAGGACCGACAGCGCCAGCATGGTAGCCATGGCCACCGGCGTTTGGGTGCTATCCGCCACCGCCGCCGCCATGTCGCCCGCCCAGCTCGGCAACAAGCTGCAGGGGATGTCAGGCACGCGCATCGTGCCCGGCAGCATGGGGTCGGGCCAGTTCGTATCAGGCTGCGCCGGTGCCTCGCCCCCAATAACCGGCTGCGCCTTCTCGATGACAGCGCGCACCGCGCTCTTACCCTTGCTTTGGTACAGATCGTTCATGTCAGTAAGACCGCTCACCTGGCGTCCTTCTCGAAGTTTGGCACGGCCACCAGGCCGCGAACTGCGCGGGCTGCTTCGATTGCTCTGGAGAGCCCTGGATTGCCCGGCGTGGCGATGTCGTTATCAGCGCAGAGGATCAAGCGAATCTGTGGGAATTTCCGGCGTAAGGCCTGCGCCACTGGCAGCAGGTTGCCGGCGTCGAAAGCGCAGGCCGTGGCATGGCCGGTGGCCTCGAAGACGCTTGCCGCCGTGGCATAGCCTTCGACTACGCACAAAGCGTCGCGAACCGTCCCGATCGCGAGGTAACCGCCGCGCTTGCGGCCACCCGTCAGGAAGCGTTTGTCGCCGTCCTCACTGACAAACTGCAAGGTCCACAACACGCCGTCCGCATCGCGCACCGGTATCACCAGTTGGCTGCGCAGCAAGCGAAGGCCATAGGCATTGACCCCCTTGCGCTGCAGATAGGCATGCGCGTTCGTCGCCGGCTTGGCCGCCTTCCACAACTTCGCCGCGCGGCGTGCCGCTTCTGCCTGGCGCAATCGTTCGTCTGCCTCTTTCGCCTGGCGCGCAGCGTCCAAGCGCCGCCGCCATTCGGCCCGTTCGCTTGCGCTCAGCTCGCGCGAGGCCTCGGCGCGCCAGTCCTGCCAGCCCAGGCCGTCGCGAAAATTTTGAAAGCCACCAGCGACGAGGCCATCGAGATGCAGCAAGTAGGAGCCATCCTTGCGGCCGCCCTTGCCGCCTTCCACGGCGCAGCGATGCAAACATCCGTCCGCCAGCACGCCGTCATCAATGCGTAGCCCGCGATTGGCCGCGGCAGAGCGAAACTTCTCCAGGGAATCGCTCACTGCCGCGCCTCCTTGCCGTCCACAAAGGCTTCGATAGCAACCAGCAGCGCTTCGCGCGCGTCCCCGCCACTTCGATGCTTGGCGACACAGGCACCACACAGGGAATACTGAAGGGCTATTGGGATCAGAGCGTCGGCAGAGAAGAGCCGGATGCATTTGCGCCGTTTCCGCACGGCCGAGAAGGGCCTGCGGCATCCGGGACAGATCGCATTGGGGCTGCCTACATGGATATAGTCGCGCACCTCAGAGAAGGCCGGCAGAACGTCGCCGACGGCTTTGCCTGCCGGTAGCTCGATCAGGTTGTGCAGGTACGGTCGCATCGGTGCCTCAACCCTTACGGGCGGCAACCAGACGGTTGACCAGTTCCCTGATGTCGTCGTCGCCCCTGCCGGCGACACGGGCCGCCACCACCTGCTGATACTCGTGTCGAGGCCAGGCCACGGCGCGGGCGCCGATGCGGATCGGCGGGGGGAACACTCCACGGGAAACGTCAAGGTAGATTGCGGACCGGCGCTTGCCGGTGGCCGCCTCAACCGCGGGGCGGCGGTCGAGGGTGATGTCGTGCTGGGGATACTTCTGATTCGCCATGGATTGCTCCTTTAGGAGACGTTCCCGGCCGTTCCGGGAACTCATGGCGCATTATTGGATTTCGACGGAAGCTATGTAATGACGATAACTCCCGGTGACTTAGCGTCACCCTCGACCACGCGGCAAGATTCTTCGATGTCATCGAAGGCTTTCTTTTCTCGCTTACCGGCTGCGATGGCACGCTTCGGGTTTTCAGCAGCGATGATCTCCCCTATTTCGCTAATTCGATCACCATATGCAAGGTCTTCGCTAAGCGTTTCGTTAAGGATAAATGCCAGGCTATTTTTCAACTTCGATGCGGCGCTCCTGGGACGATAGGCAGGTTTCAGGTTGAGCGCTTTCGCCGCGTCACCGTCACGGACGATCGCCTGCATCACACCGGCGAAGTACCTGAATAATTCCTGACTGTGCAAAGGCCCAGGCGCGCGGCTCAAGTCTGTTGCGAACCATTTCACGAGGAGTATTGCTGCGCCCTTATCTCCTTTACCTGCATCGTCGATGGCTTTCACGTAAGCCGGTCGACGCTCTTGGTGGTGCCTGGAGAGTCTGCGGCCGTCGATAACACTGAACCCGGCTGCCTCAAGGGTGGCAAGCGCATTATTGATGTCCTGTTGGGACGGTTTGGTACAGCCATTCATGCCCGCATCCTTCCTGCGCCCTTCGATCAGGAGCCGCGCCAGGCCGGCGAAGGAACCGGCTTTTCGGGGATGAGCCTAGGCGCGGCTAAATCGTTACTTCCTGTCTCGCTCGCGGGCTGCTCTCTTACAGGCCAGCGCATCCTCCGGACATTCGAGATAATAGGAGAAACCAACGATCTCGCCACACACAAAGTCCAACTCACGATTGCTCTTGGCGGCAGCATATTTCTTCGCAAAGTCGAGAAGTAGGTATTGAAGGGTGCCCCCAACGCGGGCATCACCGCGCTTAGGGTTACTGAGCCAGCTTATGGCAGCTACAGTGCCAGAATCGCAGCCGTGGCCGTAGGTATCGGTGCTCATGCTGCCCCACCTTCCGTCGCTGCCTCAGCCAAACGCGCGATGGCGACAGAGTCTGTCACCTCAACGAGCATTTCCGCCTTCGCCGCAATCTGATTCGCAAGGCTATAGGCCGAGCCATCGTCACCAGCGTCAATTAACATGGCGATACCCGCCGCCAAAGCTCCGATCTCGGAAAACCCATCCTGTGCTCGCTGGAGTGCTTCCTCGTTTCTGCTAGACTTCTTCTTAGCCATTTTGCATCTCCTGTGTAGGTGCTTCGTGGTTAGGGCTGGCCCGGCGTTACTGCACCGGGTCGGCCCGCTTTGCCTGAGTCCGTCAGGCGGCGGTATTGCTCTATGCGGCAGATCGCTGGATCGGCACTACCGTGGCTCCCTGGCGCCACGCGTCAGCCAGATCTGCCCATTGCTGCAGCAGTTCCCGGCGTGCGGCCATTTTCTTCGCGTGGTTGTAGGCGCCCCTGATAACGTCCTTGTCCTTGTGCGCCAGGGTCAATTCGATCAGCTCGCTATCGACGTTCGCTTCGTTGAAGTAGGTGGAGAATGTCGAGCGGACGCCATGCGGGGTAAATTTCCCAGCGTAGCCGGCCCGGTTGAATACGTCGCGGATGGCCTCATGGGTCAATGGCCGCTCCCGATCCTTCCGGCCAGGGAATACGAAGCGCCCCCGGCCCGTCAAAGGCTGAATGGCACGAAGTAGCTCGATAGCTTGCCTTGATAGCGGTACCGCATGTACTTTCCGCATCTTCATGCGTGCCGCCGGCACAGTCCATAGGCCGGCCTCGAGGTCGAACTCCTGCCACTCTGCGCAGCGCAGTTCAACGGTGCGCACAACCGTCAACCAAAGCAGCTTGGCCGCTATCGTCGTTGCGTGCTCTGCCTGTACCCGCTCTATGGCCTGGAGAAAAGCGGGTATCTCCTTCGCCGTCAGGTGCTGGATATGCTGCGTTGCCGGCGCCTTGATGCTGAAGCGCAGCGGCCAGGTCGGGTCTGTTTCAAGTAGAAGTTCGCCGGCAGCGTAGCGGCAAACCCCGCCGATCCAGGTCCGCAACAGCTTGGCGCTGGCCGGAGCGCCGCGCTTCTGTACGCGCTTCAAGACATCCTTGACGTGCGCCGGGGTAACGTCCCGGATCGGCAGTGCCCCGATATGCGGGTAGGCATCGGCCGCGAATCGCTGAACGATTTGCCGACGGTAGTTATCCGACCAGCTTTTGTTCTCGGTAATCCAGGCTTCGGCCACCGCCTTGAACGTGTTGGCCGCCTCGAGGGACCGGCGCAGTTTTTCAGTCCGCTGACTGTGAGAGGGGTGAATGCCTTGCTTCACCAGCCCCCGGCAGCGTTCCCGTTCGACTCTGGCTTCGCTCAGGGTGAAGCGGCGCCCCTCGCGCCTTGCCTTTGCCTCATCGTCCGATTCTCCGGCGGGTGGCTGGCAGTAGTCGCCGACAGCGAACAGGTTTTCCTTGTCGTTGATCTTGTAGCGGTAGCGCCACAGCTTTGACCCATTGGGGCGGACTTCCAGATACAGCCCGTTGCTGTCTTTGAGCTTGAGCGGCTTGTCACCGGCCTTTGCGTTCCGAATCTCAGTATCCGTGAGCATTTTCCACCTCCTAAAGGCCGAAACCCGCGCCGCTATTGGGTTTCCGGCTGTACCCGCTTTTGGTATGACAGTGCGCCCTGTATATACCCGCTTTTGTACCCGCTTCATAGGCGGCTGTCAATGGAATGTATTGGCTCTCTACGGACTAAAAAGCCCGCATTTACGCGGGCTTTGTGGATGTTGTGGGACTTCCTTGGAATTGCTGTTTTACTAGCTGCGGTAGTCGGCGTTGATCTTGACGTAGTCGTAGGACAGGTCGCAGGTCCAGACCCGCGCCTGTGCGTCACCGCGGCCGAGGTCCACCCGCACCGCGATCTCCGCCGGCGCCATCGCCTTCGCGCCCTGCTCCTCGCGGTAGCCGGGCGAGCGGCCGCCGCTTTCCGCCACCAGTACCTCGCCGTCGCCACTGCCCAGCCAGAGTCTTACGCCCGCGGGGTCGAGGTCGGCTATGCCGGCGTTGCCGATGGCGGCGAGGATGCGGCCGAGATTCGGGTCGGAGGCGAAGAAGGCGGTCTTGACCAGCGGCGAGTGGGCGATGGCGTAGCCCACGGCCCGGCATTCGGCGCGGCTGGTGCCGCCTTGCACCTCGATCTCGATGAACTTGGTGGCGCCCTCGCCGTCGCGCACGATGGCCTGCGCCAGCTCGCTCGCCACCGCGATCACGGCTCGCGCCAGCGTCGCGTAGTCGGCGCTGGCGGCGTCGCTGATTTCGGCATTGCCGGCGGCGCCGCTGGCGATCAGCACGAAGGAGTCGTTGGTCGAGGTGTCGCCGTCCACCGTGATGCAGTTGAACGACTGTTCCGCGGCTTCCCTGACCAGCCGCTCCAAGAGCGTCTGGCTGACGGCGGCGTCGGTGGCGACGAAGCCGAGCATGGTCGCCATGTTCGGCTCGATCATGCCCGCGCCCTTGGCCATGCCGGTGACGGCGACGGTCTTGCCGCCGACCGTGACGCTGCGCGAGGCCGCCTTGGCGACGGTGTCGGTGGTCATGATCGCGTGCGCCGCGTCGAACCAGCCGTCGGCCGAGAGCGCTGCGGCGCAGGCAGGCAGCCCGGCGACGATGCGCTCGACCGGCAGCGGCTCCATGATGACGCCGGTGGAGAAGGGCAGCACCTGGCTCTCGACGAGCCCGAGGAGCCCGGCCGCGGCGGCACAGGTGGCGCGCGCCGCGGCCAGCCCGGCCGCCCCGGTGCCGGCGTTGGCGATGCCGGTGTTGATGACCAGGGCACGGATCGCCCCGGCCGCCAGATGCTCGCGACAGAGCAGAACCGGCGCGGCGCAATAGCGGTTGCGGGTGAACACACCGGCGGCGCGGCTGCCCGGGGCCAGTTCGATCAACGTCAGGTCGCGCCGGCCGGGCTTCCTGATGCTGGCGCTGGCGACGCCCAGCCGGACGCCGGCGACGGGCAGGAGTTGATCGGCGGGAGGGGTGGCGTAGTTGATGGTCATGAATTCGGGCGGGCAAAAGCTCGCATCATAAGGGATTATTCGGGGTTGATTCGCCGCCGAACACGGTGCGCCACAGCTCGCGCACGGCGGCGACGCGGCTTGCCACCGACTCGCGGGCGACGCGGCCGGGCAGGCTGTTCAGGCGCTGCGCGTGCTGCGTGCGGCGGTATTCGCGGTAGGCGTCGCCGACGCTCGCGGCCAGCGCCGGCGGGATCAGCCCGAGCCCGCCGGCGATCCGGAGCAGCGCGATGTTGCCCAGGTTGGCGACGAGCTCGGGATGCTCGCCGGCGTGACCGAGCACCAGATACTGGACGATGAACTCGACGTCGATCAGGCCGCCGGGATCCTGCTTCAGGTCGAAGCCGTCGTCGGCTTGCGTGGCCTTGGTGGCGTGGGCATCGACCATTTTCTGGCGCATCATTAGAACCTCGCGCCTGAGGTCTTCGAGCTCGCGCGGCTTTTTCAGGATCTCGGCGCGGATCTGCTCGAAGGCGCTCCCGATGCCGCGATCGCCGGCCGAGAAACGGGCCCGGGTCAGTGCCTGGTGCTCCCACACCCAGGCGGATTCGAGCTGGTACTTGCGGAAGGCGTCGAGCGAGCTGACCAGGAGACCCGAGTCGCCGTTCGGCCGCAGCCGCAGGTCGGTCTCGAACAGGATGCCGGCCGGCGTCCTGCCGGAAATCCAGGTGTTGATGCGCATCGCCAGCCGGGCGTAGATTTGCGCCGCTTCTGGTGACGGGTCGTCGAACAGGAAGATCAGGTCGAGGTCGGAGGCGTAACCCAGTTCCTTGCCGCCCAGCTTGCCGTAGCTGATGATGGCGAAGCGCGGCAGCTCGAGGTGGCGCTTGGGCAGCTTGCGCCAGGCGCAGACGAGGGCGAGATCGAGCATGATGTCGGCCAGCGCCGAGAGGTGGTCAGAGAGCCTCTCCAGCTGCAGCTGGCCGGCGATGTCCTGGGCCAGGAGGCGCAGCAGCTGGGCGTGATGGGCGTTCCTCATCATGTCCATCTGCTCTTCGGTGTCGGGCTCGGCCGCATCCAGGGCGGCCTGCAGCTGGCCCTGGAATGCCGCCCAGTCGGGCACCGCTTCGAGCAGGCGCGGATCGAGCAGTTCGTCGAGCAGCAGCGGATGCTGCCCCAGGTAGTCGGCCGCCCAGGCCGAGGCGCTGGCCAGTTCCGCGACCCGCGCGAGCGCCCGCGGATATTCCAGCAAGAGTTCCAGGTAGGCCGCCCGGCGCGCGATGGCTTCGACGATGCCCAGGCTGCGCGCGAGCGTCTCGTCCGGGTTTTGCGTCGCGGCGCAGACCTCGACCACTTGCGGCACCAGGGCGTCGAAGCGCTCGCGCACCGTCGCCGCCAGCTGCTGGTAGCGGCCGGATTGGTGCATGCCGGCCAGACGCTTGGCAACGGCGGCGGGGTCGCGGTAGCCGATGCTGGCGAGCGAGGCCGCCTGGTTCTCGTTGGCGTGCCAGACCCCTTCGAGCGCGTGGTTGGCCTGGTTGGGGTCGGCGAAAACGGCCTCGAAATGCCTGGAGACGTTGCCGCGATGGTCGTCGAGTTCGGTCGCGAGCGCCTCGTAGCTGGAATAGCCCATCGCTTGGGCCACCAGCGCCTGATCTTCCGGCTGCTCCGGCATGCTGTGGGTCTGCGCGTCGTCCAGGTATTGCAGCCGGTGTTCGAGGCGGCGCAGGAAGCCGTAGGCGCTCGTGAGTTCGCGCACCACGTCGGCGGCCAGGGTGCCGCGCCGGGCGAGCAGTGCCAGCACCTCGAGCGTCGGCCTGATCTGCAGTTGCGTCTCGCGGCCGCCGCGGATCAGCTGGAACACCTGGGCGATGAACTCGATCTCGCGTATGCCGCCGGGACCGAGCTTGACGTTGCCGGCCATGTCGCGGCGCGCCACTTCGCGCCGGATCTGCGCGTGCAGGCTGCGCATCGCGTTGATCGCGCCGAAGTCGAGATATTTGCGGAACACGAAGGGCAGCCGGATAGCCTCCAGTTCCCGCCAGCGGGCATCCGGCTCTCCCAGCGGGCGGGCCTTGATCCAGGCGTAGCGCTCCCACTCGCGGCCCTGCGCCACCAGGTAGTTCTCCAGCATCTCGAACGAACACACCAGCGGCCCGGAGTCGCCGTTGGGGCGCAGGCGCATGTCGACGCGGAACACCTGGCCCTCGCCGGTGACCTCGGAGATGGCGTTGATCAGGCTGCGGCCCAGGCGGGTGAAAAAATCGAAATTGCTGATCGCGCGCCCGCCCGAACCGTCGGTCTCGCCGTCTTCGGGGTAGACGAAGATCAGGTCGATGTCGGAGGAGGCGTTGAGTTCGCGTCCGCCCAGCTTGCCCATGGCGATGACGATCAACTGCTGCTCCTCGCCGGCCTCGGACAGGGGCCGGCCGAAGCGCGCTTTGAGCGCGCTACTCAGGATGGTCAGCGCCCTGGCCACGGCGATCTCGGCGATCAGCGTCATGGTCTCGGTGACTTCGGCGAGGTCGGCCAGGCCGGCCAGGTCGCGCGCCGCGATCTGGGCGTAGGCGCGCTGCTTGAAGCGGCGCAGTGCGGGTTTCAGCGTCTCCTCCGTGAGCGGCGGCAGCAGTTGGCCGAGTTCGGGCGCCGAGAGCGGCTCCAGCCAGGCCGAGGCCACCTCGTCTTGGATCCCGGGGCGGGCCGCGAACAGTCGGCTGAGGTAGCGCGACAGCGGCAGAATGTCGGTTAGGGAGGGCATTGGAGTAAAATTCAACTTTGATGCCGGAGAGCGGCCATTCTAGCCTTGATGCCCGGCCCATGGCCGCAGCCGGGCCGGAGTTACGCGCCGGCGATCCATTCATGCCAGATATCCTGCCCGAAATCATTGCCGTCTCGCGCCGCCACCCCTGGTGGCGCCGGGCCGCGCGCCTGGTCGCGGGCCTGCTGGTCCTTGGCTATTTCGGCTTCGCGCTGATCTTCCTGAGCCTGCGCTACGCGATACTGCCCCACATCGAGGACTACCGCGGCGACATCGCGCGCGCGCTGTCGGGCGCGATCGGGCTGCCGGTGACCATCGCCGGGATCGACGGAGAGTGGCAGGGTCTGCGTCCGCACCTGGGATTGCGCGGCTTCGCGGTGCGCGACCGTGAAGGCCGACCGGCGCTGACGCTGGACAAGGTCGAGGCGAACGTCTCCTGGACTTCACTGCTGCATTTCGGCTTGCGCCTTGAAAGGCTAGAGATCGTCTCCCCGTCGCTGACCGTCCGCCGCGATCCGACCGGGCGGATTTTCGTTGCCGGGCTGGCGCTCTCCAGCCAGAGCCAGGGGGGCGATTTTTCTGCCTGGCTGCTGGCGCAGCATCAGGTCGTGGTGCGCGATGCCGCGATCACCTGGCAGGATGAACAGCGCGGCGCGCCGCCGCTGGAGCTCACCCACCTCAACTTCCAATTGCAGAACAATGGCAGCCGCCATCGCTTCGGCCTCACCGCCGATCCGCCGAAGAATCTGGCGACGAAAATCGACGTGCGCGGCGACTTCAGGGGTAAAGGCCTGGATCAGCCTGACACCTGGCGAGGTCAGGCCTACGCCGAGCTCGACTACGCCGATCTCGCCGTCTGGCGCAGCTGGATCGATTATCCGCTGGAACTGCCGCGCGGCAGCGGCGGCATGCGCCTATGGCTGGGCTTTGCGAAAAAACAAGTCACCAGTTTCACCGCCGACATCGCGCTGGCCAACGTCGAGTTGCGTCTGGCCCATGATCTGCCGCTGCTCGATCTGCAAAGCGTCAGCGGCCGCTTGGCCGGCGCGCGCCTGCCGACCGGCTTCAGCGCCAGCGCCAAGCAGCTGGCGCTGACCACGGCCGACGGCATCAAGGTCGAGCCGAGCGACTTCCAGCTCTCCTGGAGTGCGGGCAAGGGCGCGGCCCCCGCTCAGGGCGAGCTCTCGGCCGACGGCGTAGACCTCGGCGCGTTCGGGCGACTCGCGGCTTTCCTGCCGCTCGATGCCGGCACGCGCCAGCGGCTGGCCGAGCTCGCGCCGCGCGGCAGGCTCTTCGGCCTCAAGGCATCCTGGAGCGGGACGGCGGCAAAACCGGTGGCTTACAGCCTGCTCGCCCGCTTCGAGAATCTGGGCATGCACGCCATCGGGCCCTTGCCCAGTGTCGAGGGCCTGACCGGCAGCGTCGATGCCAGCGAGCAGGGCGGTTCCTTCAGGCTCGCCAGCCATAAGGCGGCAGTCGATCTGCCCGCGGTCTTTGCCGATCCGCATCTCGACTTCGACTCGCTCAATGCCAGAGGCAGCTGGACGGTGGTCAAGGAGGGTGTCGAGGTCAAGTTGGACAGCCTCGCCTTCGAGAACAAGGACGCCGCCGGCGTCGCCGCCGGCCGCTATCTCGCGCGCCCGAATGATCCGGGCGACATCGACCTCAGCGCCCGGCTCACCCGCGCCGATGCCGGCGCCGTCTGGCGCTACATGCCGCTGGTGGTGAACAAAGGTGTGCGCGACTGGCTGCACAGCGCGATCATCGACGGTACGAGCGACGGCACGACGCTGCGCCTGAAGGGCGACCTCACGCGCTTTCCTTTCACCGACCGGTCCGGCCTGTTCGAGGTCAAGGGTCAGTTCCGGGGGGCCACGCTGCGCTATGCGCCGAACTGGCCGGCGATCAAGGACATCACCGGCACGCTCGAGTTCATCGGCAAGGGCATGACCATCACCGCCAGTCGCGGCAGCATCTCCGGCGTCACCGTCAGCGACGTCCGCGCCCGGATCGACGACCTCGCCGCGTCGAAGGGCTTGCTCGATGTCAGCGGCAAGGCCAGTGGTCAGACCGCCGACTTCCTGCGCTTCATCGAGACCAGCCCGGTCGGGGAGCGCATCGATCATTTCACCGCCGGCATGGCAGCTTCGGGCAAGGGCGAGCTCGGCCTGAAGCTCGCCCTGCCGCTCGCGCATGTCGCCGACACCAAGATCGATGGCAGCTATCGGTTCGCCAACAACCGGCTGGTGCCGGGCGCAGGCATGCCGCCGTTGACCGAGCTCACCGGTCGGCTGCAGTTTTCCGGCGACAGCCTGAGGGCGGACAAGGTGCGGGCGAAGCTGCTCGACATGCCGCTGACCCTGAACGTGAACAACGGCGGCGACGGGACGGTGGCGCTCACCGCCGACGGCGGCGTCAATATCGCCGCGCTGCGCCGGCAGTATGCCCAGCCGCTGCTCGATCATCTCTCCGGCAGCACCACCTGGCACGCCAGCGCGCGCGTGCGCAAGCAGAGTATCGATGTCGCGATCGAGAGTCGGCTTCAGGGCATCACGTCGAGCCTGCCCGAGCCGTTCAACAAGAGCGCGGCGGAGGCCTTGCCGCTGCGCGTCTCACGCAAATTCCTGCCCCAGTCATCGCGCGATCAGGTCGATCTCACCCTGGGCAACGCCCTGGCCGCCCGTCTGGTCTATCGCCACGGCGGCCAGGGGGTGGAGCGTGGCGCGATCAGCGTCGGCGAACCGCTGGCCTTGCCCGACAGGGGAGTGCTGCTGGCGGTCAAGCTGAAGCGGATCGACGCCGATTTCTGGCGTCGCCTGCAGACCGAGTCTGGTGACCGCGGGATGCTGCCGCTCACCGCGGTGAGCATCAAGGCGCAGCAACTGACCATCTTCGGCCACGCCTTGAACGATCTCGCGCTCAAGGCCAGTCCGAGAGACGGCGGCTGGCACGCCGAGGTGAAGAGCCGGGAGCTCGCCGGCGCCCTCGACTGGCGCGGCGCTGGCGCCGGTCGCCTCACGGGCCACTTGAGTCGGCTGGCGCTGAACGAGACGGCGGCTTCCACCCTGACCAGCGGCCCCGAGCCCCAGGAACTGCCCGGCTTGAACATCGAGGCCGATCAGTTTCTGCTCCGCGGCAAGGCCCTGGGCAAGTTAAAGATCGACGCCGTCAATCGCAAGGGTGCTTGGGATGCCAAGCTCGACCTCAGCAACGAGGATGGCAGTCTCAGCGGTGACGGCACCTGGCGGTCAGCCGCGACCCAGGCCGATACCCGGCTGAAATTCACGCTGAATGCCAAGAATATCGAGAAGATGCTTTCCCGCGTGGGCTATCCGGATGTGGTGCGCCGTGGCCGCGCCATGCTGGAGGGCGATGTCGCCTGGAACGGGTCGCCGCTGGCGATCGATTACCCGTCGCTCGACGGCTCGATGAACGTCGTTGCCGCCGCCGGCCAGTTCAACAAGCTCGAACCGGGTGCCGGACGCCTGCTCGGCATCCTCAGTTTGCAATCGCTGCCGCGCCGGATTACGCTCAACTTCCGCGATATTTTCAGCGAGGGTTTCGCCTTCGACAGCATCGCCGGGCAGATCGGCATGAAGCACGGCGTGATGAGCTCGGACGACCTGAGAATCCAGGGGCCGTCGGCCAAGATCCTGATGAGCGGCAGCGTCGATCTGTCGCGGGAGACGCAAAATCTCAAGGTCAGGGTGCAACCCGCGATCGGCGAATCGCTCTCGGTCGGCGCGATCCTGATGGCACATCCGGCGGTGGGCGCGATCGCATACCTGGTGCAGAAGCTGCTGCGCGATCCGATCGACCAGGCGTTCTCATACGAGTATTCGGTGACCGGCACCTGGGCCGACCCCAAGGTCGAAAAACTTTCCGCGCCGCAGGCGCAGGAGGCTGGAGGGACGGGTCATGAGTAGCAGAACGAAGATTGCCGCGGTGCAGATGATTTCCGGCCCCGAGGTCGGCGCCAATCTGCTCGAAGCGGCGCGCCTGATCGAGCAGGCAGCGGCGGAGGGCGCGCAACTGGTGGCCCTGCCGGAGTATTTCCCGCTGATCGGCGCCAGCGACGCGGCGCGCCTGGAAGCGCGCGAGCGGGACGGCGACGGGCCGATCCAGGGCTTCCTCTCCGAGACCGCGAAGCGGCACGGCATCTGGCTGGTCGGCGGCTCGCTGCCGCTGGCCGCCGACGACCCGGGCAAGCTGCGCAACACCTGTCTGGTCTATGACGAGACCGGCCGGCGGGTGCTGCGCTACGACAAGATTCACCTGTTCGGCTTCGCGCGCGGGGCGGAGCGCTACGACGAGAGTCTGACCATCGAGCCGGGCAGCGAGGTGGCGGTCGTGGACTCGCCCTTCGGCCGCATCGGCCTGGCGATCTGCTACGATCTGCGCTTTCCGGAACTGTTCCGGGCGATGGGGGCGGTGGATCTGCTGGTGCTGCCCGCCGCCTTCACCGAGACCACCGGGCTCGCCCACTGGGAGTTGCTGCTGCGCGCCCGCGCCGTCGAGAACCAGTGCTACCTGCTGGCCGCAGCGCAAGGCGGGCGGCACCCGAACGGGCGCGTGACCCACGGCAACAGCATGATCGTCGATCCCTGGGGCGAGGTGCTGGCCCGGCTGGACAAGGGTCCGGGCGTCTGTCACGCCGAGATCGACCCGGCGCGCATTAGGGACGTCCGAGCGAGCCTGCCGGCGCTCAAGCACAAGCGACTTTAACGAACTGGTTACCCCATGACTGATCAGCAATCCGCCTACCTCACCGCCGAGCAAACCCTGCTGGCACCCTACGATCTGACCTCGGCCTCGGTCGAGGGCGTGTTCGGCGAGCTGCTTCGTCATCGCGTCGACTACGCCGATCTCTACTTCCAGTACGCCCGCTCCGAAGGCTGGAGCCTGGAGGAGGGCATCGTCAAGTCGGGCAGCTTCAACATCGAGCAGGGCGTCGGCGTGCGTGCCATCAGCGGCGACAAGACCGCCTTCGCTTACTCCGACGAGATCAGTCTGCCGGCCCTGACGGGCGCGGCGATGGCTGCGCGCGCCATCGCCGCCCAGGGCGGGACGGGAATCGCGCCCCTGCTGCGGGCGGGGCGGGTAGCTGTGCTCTATGGCGCAGCCGATCCGATCGCTTCGCTCGCCGCTGCCGAGAAGGTGAGCTTGCTGGAGCGGCTGGAGGGCTACGCCCGCGCCGAGGACCGGCAGGTCGTCGAAGTCATGGCCAGTCTCGCCGGCACCTGGGAAGTGGTGCTGGTGGCCAGGAGCGACGGCCAGTGGGTGGCCGACGTGCGACCCCTGGTGCGCGTCTCTGTCAATGTCATCATGGCGGCGAACGGCCGGCGCGAGCAGGGCTCGGCTGGCGGCGGCGGGCGCTTCGACTATGGCTACTTCTCCGATGCCGTGCTGATGGATTATGCGCGCAAAGCCGTGCACCAGGCCCGGACCAATCTCGCCGCAAAACCCGCACCGGCCGGCACCATGACCGTGGTCCTGGGTTCTGGCTGGCCGGGCATCCTGCTCCACGAGGCGATCGGCCACGGCCTCGAGGGCGACTTCAACCGCAAGGGCAGCTCCGCCTTCGCCGGGCGCATGGGCGAGCGTGTCGCCGCGAGGGGGGTGACGGTGGTCGATGACGGCACGCTGCCGGATCGGCGCGGATCGCTGTCGGTCGACGACGAGGGCAATCCGACGCAGCGCACCGTGCTGATCGAGGACGGCATCCTGGTCGGCTATCTGCAGGATTCGTTGAATGCCCGCCTGATGGGGGTTGCCCCCACCGGCAACGGACGGCGCGAGTCCTTCGCCCATTTGCCGCTGCCGCGGATGACCAATACTTACATGCTGAACGGCGGGCGGGATCCTCAGGAAATCATCGGCTCGGTGAAGAAGGGTCTCTATGCCGCCAACTTCGGCGGCGGCCAGGTGGATATCACCAGCGGCAAGTTCGTCTTCTCGGCGGCCGAAGCTTATCTGATCGAGAACGGCAGGATCACCACGCCGGTCAAGGGCGCGACCCTGATCGGCAACGGTCCCGACGTGCTCCAGCGGGTCTCGATGATCGGCAACGACCTGGCCCTCGACCCGGGGGTGGGCACCTGCGGCAAGGAAGGGCAGAGCGTGCCGGTCGGCGTCGGCCAACCGACGCTGAAGATCGAGGGCCTGACCGTCGGCGGCACCGGCTGAGAGATGCCCGCCTCATTCCAGGTAGCGCGTGGCGTTATCGAGGTCGCTGTGGATCGACGCCTTGCGCAAGGCGCTGACGAACTTGCGCCAGGCGAGGTCGGGTTCCTCGACCTTCAGCACGTAGGTGTTCGGATCGCTGCGTGACTTGCGTAGGACACGCACGCGCAGATGGCTCTGGTCGGCGCGGCCGAGATCGATGCGCGCCACGCCCTCGACCTCCAGCGGCAGGGCGAGACCGGAGCGCGCCCGGAAGCCGTTCATCGAGCACTCGACGACCTGTAGCGTGTAGCTGCGCTGCTGCCGGCCGCTGCCGACCGCTAGTTGCGCCGGGCAGACGACGGAGAAGCGCTGGTGCCGTCGCGGGTAGTCCGTCGCGCGTTCGCCCCCCTGGGGCAGGGGCGGCAGCACCGCCCGATATGCGGGCAAATCGTAGATCGCATGGAAGCGGCGTATTTCGTCGGCGCTCAGGCCGGCGAACACCCGGGTGCGCTGGTTGAAGAAGTAATCGAGGAGTTCCGGCGTCATCACCGGGTCGTTGGTCGTGTAGAAGCGCTTCTCCGGGAAGATGATGTTGGGCATACGCAAGTCGATGAAGTAGCGGTACAGGTTCTTGGCGGGCTCCTTGTCGCCGTAGTACTGCTTGTAGATCCCGGGCGCGGTCTTGAGATCGACGTGGGCGCCCACGGCCGGCGCGCCGTTGACGAAGTCGTAATGCTCGACGGGATTCTGTTTCAGGCGCTTGAAAAACAAAATCGACTCGTAAAAGCCGATGTGCCTGGGATTCACCGCGATCACCAGATGGCGGGTGTCGAACAGCTTGGTCGAGTATTCGTACATGAACTTCATCAGCGGAAACAGGATCACCCCGCCCATCGCCTGGAATCGCCGGTGGACGGCGAGCGCCGAGACCTCCGCGATATTGCCGCCGGTCCTGCGGATAGCCTCGATGTTGAAGATCTTTTGCATGGGAAAGCCGAGCGGACTCTCCCGGATCAGCGAAATGGTGCCGACGATCCTGCCGTCGTATCTGGCCAGCAGTGTCGTGGTCGTGGGCAGTGCGTGATAGATGGTGGCGCGCATGCCCGAGGGATCGGGTTTCATGAACCCCGCGCGCACATAGGCGTCGTGCAGCAGGCTGAAGCAGTCTTCCAGCTCCTCCCGCGTCTCGGCAACCTTGAGCACCAGCTTGTCGGGTGGGGCCACGTCGCACTTGATCAGGTTGCGGAAAACTGCGAAGCGCATCGGGCGCGGCAGGACGCCGGTCGCCCGGCGGGCTAATTGACGGTAGAACCTGACGAATTTGTTGGGCATCATCGGCCAGTCGGTCCTGATCAATCGGTCTCTCATGGTAATACACAAACGACATATTATCAAAACTGTGGCAGCGAGGCCGCTCAGCGCATGGCCGAAACGCTGCCTCTGCCCACTCCTGTGAAATTGCTCATATGACAAAAGCATGTTAGAGTGAATTGTCGTGTCGAGCCCGGGTCGGCGGCAATCGCCCCCGTGGATTGAGGGAGTAAGCAATGGAGCCCCATGCGTTGGCAGCAGCATCAGCCGACGACAAGGACGGCGAGAGGAACGCCGGCCCAGGATGTCTTGGTTCGATCAATTCGCTGGTACGACTCCTCCCATCGGCCTGTCTGGTCTTGGCCGCGGCCGCCTCGTTCGCTTTGCCCATCGGCGGGCGGACCACGGCGGGCAATGCCAGCGTGACTGCGGAATCCCCCACCGCTCTCGCGATCACCCAGAGCAGCCAGCGCGCGGTCATAGACTGGAGGAGCTTTGGCGTTGCCGCCGGCGAGAGCGTGGTCTTCAAGCAACCGGGTGCGGGTGCCGTGACGCTGAACCGGGTTATGGACGGCCAGCCGAGCGTGATCTTCGGACGCATCAGCGCCAATGGCCAGGTATTCCTGGTGAACCCCGGTGGGGTGCTGTTCGGGCCGACGGCGAGGGTCGATGTCGGCGGTTTGGTGGCCGCGACGCTGGCGATCTCGAATCGGGATTTCCTGGCCGGCAGGACGCAGTTTTCCGCAGCCGATGCCGCCGGCAGCATCAGGAACTCAGGCCGGCTCGGGGCAGAGGCCTACATCGCTCTGATCGCTCCGGAAGTCGCCAACAGCGGAACGATCGCGGCGAAAAACGTCGCGCTCGTCGCGGGCAAGAAGGTCAGCCTCGATTTCGCCGGCGACGACCTGCTCAAGATAAGAGTCGACGGGGCGGCCTTGAACGCCAGCATCGTCAACAGCGGTGCTATTTTGGCCGACGGCGGCACGGTGGTGCTCACGGCCCGCGCTGCCGGTGAACTGGTCGGGACGGTGATCAACCAGACCGGCATCGTTCAAGCCAGGAGCCTGAGCGTAAGAAACGGCCAGATCGTGCTCGATGGCGGCAGCGTCGGCAGCGTCGATGTCGCGGGTACGCTGGACGCCTCGGGCAATTCCGCCGGCGGCAGCATCGCCGTCTTCGGCGCCGACATCGATCTTCGGTCCACCAGACTCGATGCCTCGGGCGAGGGTGCCGGCGGCACGGTACTGGTGGGCGGGGACAGCCGTGGAACACCCGCGGCCGTGGCGGACAAACCAGTGAGCAATGCCCGCAACGTCAGCATCGACGCCGCCAGCATCATCATGGCCGACGCCAGGAACCGGGGCAATGGCGGCAAGGTGGTGGTCTGGGCCGAGAAAAACACCCGGTTCGACGGGCGCATCTCGGCGCGCGGCGGACCCGCTGGCGGCAATGGCGGCATGGTCGAGACTTCAGGCGCCCAACTCAAGGTCGGCAATAACGCTCGGGTCGACACTGACGCGGCGCGCGGCAGCGCCGGGATCTGGCTGCTCGATCCGGGCGACTTCACCATCGCCGCGAGCGGAGGCGACATGAGCGGTAGCGCGCTGTCAGGCAACCTGGGCACGGGCGATGTCCAAATTCAGAGTTCGTCGGGTGGCGGCGGCACGAACGGCGACATCAACGTCGATGACGGGGTGTCCTGGTCTAGCCATGTTTTGATGCTGACCGCGCAGAACAACATCAACATCAACACCGCCATGAATGCGTCGGGCACAGCCAGCTTGGCGCTGGAGTATGGACAGGGTGCGGTCGCTGCCGGCAATGCGAGCACCTACAATGTGTCGGCAGCGGTGAATCTTCCCACCGGCAATCATTTCAGCACCAAGCTGGGCTCCGATGGCAGCACGCTCAGCTACACCGTCATCAACAGCCTGGGTGCGGCAGGCAGCGCCACCGGCAGCGACCTGCAGGGCATGAACGGCAACCGCGCCGGAAAATATGCACTGGGCAGCGACATCGATGCCAGCACCACCAGCGGCTGGAATAGCGGCGCCGGCTTCCTCCCGGTGGGTGACGGCGCCATAGCATTCACCGGCCAGTTCGATGGTCTCGGCCACACGGTCAGCGGGCTCACGATCAACCGTCCGACGCAGGACTTCGCGGCCTTGTTCGGGTACATCGTGACGCCAGCCACGGTGAGCAACATCGGCATGGTGGGGGGCAAGGTCAGCGGCCAAAACAATGTCGGCGGGCTGGTCGGCAATAGCAATAATGGTACGGTCAATAACAGTTACGCTACCGGCAGCGCGACTGGGAACAGAGCTGTTGGCGGGCTGGTGGGTTATGCGGGAATTTCCTCCCGCATCACCAATTCCTATGCCACCGGCGCTGTGTCAGGGCATACTCAGCTTGGCGGACTGGTCGGGGGCGGCAATAGTGAAAGCATCACTAATTCCTACGCCAGTGGCGATGTGAGCGCAAGCGCCGATGACGGATTGTGGATCGGCGGGCTGGTGGGTGTGGATGTTTCCGGCACCATCACCAATTCCTATGCCACCGGCAATGTGAACGGCGGAACGTCGAGCTCCAGTGAGAAAACGGGAGGGCTGATCGGCTACAGCCTGGGCAGCGGCCGCTATACCGACGTTTATGCCACCGGCAGCGTGACGGGCTACACGGCGGTCGGCGGCTTGGTCGGCCAGAATAATGGCAGCATCACCCGCGGATATGCCAGCGGCCCCGTCACCTACGACACGACCTTCGGGAATGGGGGCGGATTCGTCGGGTTTAACTACGGTTTCATCAACAACAGTTTCTGGGACAAGAATACCGGGTATCCGACCGACGGCAACGGAAGCACTGCCGTGGGCCTGACCACCGCTCAGGCGCTGGCGCAGGCGAGCTACAGCGGTTTCGATTTCACCAACACCTGGTATCTTTCCGAGGGCAACACCCGTCCCTTCCTCAGGACGGAATACAGCACCGCCATCGGCAATGCCCACCAGTTGCAGTTGATGGCCGTGGATCCGAGCAAGGATTACACCCTGCTGCGCGATATCGACATGAGCGAGCTTGGCCGGGCGAGCGGTATGTGGAACGTCGCGACAGGCTTCGTTCCGGTAGGCACCGGCTCACCCTGGGCGCCATTTTCTGGCTCTCTCGACGGTCTCGGCCACACCATCGGCGGGCTCACCATCAATCTGCCGGCGACCGACCAGGTGGGCCTCTTCGGCGTCATCGCTGGCAAGATCAGCAATGTCGGACTGCGGGGAGGCGCCATCGCTGGACATGATTATGTCGGCGGCCTGACGGGTTATTGCAGCGCTTGCACAATCAGAAATGCCTACTCGACGGTCGCCGTGACTGGCAACGACAATATTGGCGGCCTGGTGGGAGCTAACTATGGATCCATCTATGATGCCTATGCCACCGGTGCGGCGTCAGGCAGGTCGCAGATCGGCGGCCTGGTGGGCTTAAACGAGCAGTCAATCAACAGATCCTATTCCACAGGACTGGTGACCGGCACCGGCACTTCGATCGGCGGCCTGATTGGGAACAATACCTACGCATACTTCGATTCTACCAATGGCCTCTACTGGGACAAAGGTTCGAGCGGACAGGATACCAGCGCCGGCGGAGCATACGTGGTAGGCATGGGCAGCGTCGGCACCACTCCTACCGCAGCCATGATGGATCACGCAAGCTTCGGCGGTTTCGGTTTCGATCCTTCAGGCAACGCCACAACCTGGCGTATCTATGATGGCCATACGCTTCCCATCTTGAAGGCGTTTCTCACGCCGCTCAGCGTGACCGCCAGCGCGGACAGCAAGACTTACGACGGTTTCTCCTATTCGGGCGGCAACGGCGTCGTCTATAGCGATCCCGCCGCCGTGCCGTCAGGGGCGCTCGGCTACGGCGGCAGCGCGCAGGGCGCGAAGAACGCTGGCTCGTACGCGATCACGCCCAATGGCCTGTGGTCCCCCCAATACGACATTACTTTCAATGACGGCACGCTGAGCATCAACAAGGCGGCGCTGACGCTCAACGCGGTCACGGACAGCAAGGTCTATGACGGCGGTACCGGCTCCGCCGGCGTGGTCGGTACGACAGGTCTTGTGGGCGGGGACACGGTCAGCAGCCTGAGCCAGAGCTTCACCAGCAAGAACGTGCCGGGTGTGAACGGCAGCACGCTGGCGGTCAATGCCGGCTACACGGTGAGCGACGGCAACGACGGCAACAATTACATCGTCACGGAAAACACCGCCACGGGCAGCATCACCGCAAAATCCGTGACGCTCACCGCCCCCGTGGTGAGCAAGACCTACGACGGAAGGCTCGGCTACACGACCGGCGGTGCCGACTTGGCCGAACTCTCCGCCGGCCTGGTCGGGGGCGACAAGGTGAGCGCCGCGACCATCGCCTACACCGACAAGAACGCCGGGAACGGCAACAAGACCGTGACGCTCGACAGCACGACCTTGAGCGACGGCAATGGCGGGGCCAACTACAGCGTGACCCTGGCCGGCAATGCCGGCAGCACCATCGGCAAGGCAGCACTGACGGCGAGCGTGACGGCTGCCGACAAGGTCTACGACGGCACGACGGCGGCCGCCCTCACGAGCCGCACGCTTGGGGGCGTCATCGCTGGGGATGCGGTGAGTCTCACTGGCGGCAGCGCGAGCTTCGACACCAAGGACGTGGGCAATGCCAAGACGGTGACGGCCACCGGCTTGCACCTTGCCGGCCTGGATGCCGGCAACTACACGGCCGACACCACGGCGACGACGAGGGCCGACATCACGCCGGCGAGATTGGACCTCAGCCTGACTGCGGGCATCACCGTCGCCAACAAGGTCTATGAAGGCACGACGGCGGCCACCATCACCGGCCGCACGCTCGCCGGCGTGATTGGCGGCGACGACGTCAGCCTCATCGG
Source organism: Rhodocyclaceae bacterium (assembly GCA_035530135.1). Lineage (GTDB taxonomy): Bacteria > Pseudomonadota > Gammaproteobacteria > Burkholderiales > Rhodocyclaceae > CAIYYX01. Next base: position 82,700 of record DATKVJ010000088.1, read on the forward strand.
CGGCACGGCGACTTTCGACAACAAGAATGTGGGTACGGCCAAGACGGTGACCGCGATCGACCTGGCCTTGAGCGGGACTGCGGCGGGAAACTACACGGCGAACACCACGGCGACCACCACCGCGAACATCGGTCCCAAGCCGCTGACCCTGGCCGCGACCGCCGCCAGCAAGACCTACGACGGCAGCGATTTGGCGACGGTGACGGGCTACGGTCTGTCCGGCTTCATCGGCACCGAGACCGTGATCGGTGCATCGACTGGGGCTAGTTTCTCGGACAGGAACGCCGCGGATGGCAAGACCGTCGCGATTACCGGCATCAGCCTGAGCAATGGCGCCAACGGGGGGCTCGCGTCAAATTACAGCGTTGCCGGCTCGACCACCACCACGGCCGACATCGGCAAGGCGGCACTGACGGCGAGCGTGACGGCCGCCGACAAGGTGTATGACGGCACGACGGCGGCCAGGATCACGAGCCGCGCGGTCAGCGGCGTCATCGGCGGGGATGCGGTGAGTCTCATCGGCGGCAACGCGAGCTTCGACACCAAGGGCGTGGGCGATGCCAAGAAGGTGACGGCCACGGGCTTGGCCCTTGGCGGCTTGGACGCAGGCAACTACACGGCGAACCCCGCGGCGACGACGACGGCCGGCATCACGCCGGCCCGGTTGATCTACCTCGCCGACGCGGCCAGCCGCGCCTATGGACAAGCCAATCCGGCATTCACTGGCAGCGTCGGCGGTTTTAGGCACGGAGAAACCTTGGCCGATGCGACCACCGGCGGCCTGGCGTTCAGCAGCGCCGCCACACCTGCGAGTCCTGCTGGAAACTACGAGATCACCGGCGGCGGTCTGTCCGCGGCCAACTACAGCTTCAGCCAGGCGCCGGGAAACAGCGCCGCGCTCCGGGTGTTCGCCGCAGCCGAGCCGCCCGTTCTGCTCCCTGCGGTCCCGCTGGTCGCCCCGCCGTTGCCTATGCCTGAGGCAGAGGCAACGGTCTCGGCGAGCGCTGGGCAGAGCGAGCCGAACCGCCCCCGCGATGACTTCGTCCCGTGCAAGAGCGCCCTGTCGCAGAGTGCGCTAGGCGGCTATTCGGTTGCCTTGAGCTGCGGCGGCACGCCCAGCCGATAGCCGAGCTTTCGCCGTGCCGCCGGCCGTCAGCGCGCCTGGGACTGGATAAGCACCATGCCATGGGCGTAACATGGCGGCTATGAATAAGGAATATGACGAAAATCAGCCGCGCTGCCCCCGTCGGCCGTGATCATCGTGACGACCGCAAGGCTTCGGCTGATGCTGCAATTGCTCGCGACCCTCGCCGTCCTGGCTTGGCTGCCCGGCAATGCACTCAAGCTCGTCGCCTTTCTGGCCATCTGGGCGCTGGGTTTCGGTCGAGTTTCCCGACCAGAACTGCTGCTGATGCTCGGCATCAATGTCCTGTTCGTGCTCATGAATCTGGGCGCCTTGCGCCAGGGCGTATTCCGCTTCAATCGTCCCGACGCGCTCGGCATGCCGATGTACGAGTTCGTCATGTGGGGCTTCTACATTCTCAATGCCCTCCGCTTCCTCGACGGACGGCCGCCGCGGGGCGGACGATGGGCGGCGCTCGGGCTGGCGGCGGTGTTCGCATTGCCATTTTCCACCGTCGGCGACGCCACGGCATTGACCTTGGTGTCGGGAGCGATCCTTGCTGTTTGTCTCGCCCTCTATCACGAGCCGATGGATCTGGCTTATGTCAGCTACATGATCGCCATGGGCGCCATGATCGAATACGTCGGCGTCGGGACAGGACAATGGGTTTACCCGGGCAGCGACGGCGTACCGCTCTGGTTCGTCACGATGTGGGGCGGGGTTGGGCTATTCAGCCGCAGGCTGCTGCTGCCGCTGCTGTTCCGGGATGGGGTGCCGGGTACGGCGCGTTGACTTGAGCCTGCCTTAGGGTTTTGAGAGGAGGAATCCGATGGACCTGGACAATGCTTTGCGCGATTGGGCCGCGCTGCTCGGCCAGCCGCGGGTCCTCGGGGCGGCGGCGGCCCAGGCCGAGTATGGGCGGTGCACGACGGGAATCAAGCGCCGGCTGGCGGGCGCGCTGAGGCCGGGCGAGCGCGCGCAGATTCCGGCGATCGTCGCGATCGCAGCCCGTTTCAAGCTTCCGCTCTACCCGATCAGCACCGGCCACAACTGGGGTTACGGAACGGCCCTGCCGGCGAGCGACGACTGCGTAGTTCTCGATCTCTCCGGGCTCGACCGGATCGTCGACTTCGACCCGGACAACGGCCTGGTCACGGTCGAGCCCGGCGTCACCCAGGGGCAGCTCGCCAACTTCCTCGACCAGGGCGGGCATCCCTACCTGGTGCCGGTGACCGGTGCCGGACCGAGCTGCAGCCTGGTCGGCAATGCACTCGAGCGCGGCTATGGGATCACGCCCCACGCCGACCACTTCGCCGCGGTGATGACGCTGGAAGCGGTGCTGCCCGACGGCCGCGTCTATCGTTCGGCGCTGTCCGGGATCAACGGCGAAGCGCTCGACCGCGCCTTCAAGTGGGGCATAGGCCCCTATCTCGACGGCATTTTCTCGCAGAGCGGCTTCGGCATCGTGACCGAAATGAGCATCGCGCTGGCGCGGCGTCCCGACGGCATCAAGGCCTTCCTCTTCGGCCTGAAGCGGGAGGAGCAACTGGGCGAGCTGGTCGCGCGGGTGCGCGAGGTGCTGGCACGCTACCCGGGCGTGGTTGGCGGCATCAACCTGATGAACGCGCACCGCGTTCTGGCCATGGCGGTACCCTATCCGCGCGCCCGGCTGGGTTCCGACGGTCTCATTCCTCCGGCCCTGTTGTCCGAGCTCAGCCGGGACAACCAGGTGAACCCATGGACGGGATTCGGCACGCTCTACGGTAGCCGCGGCGTGGTTGCGGCGGCACAGCGCGAGATTCGCGACTTGCTCAAACCGCTGGCGTCGCGGCTGATCTTCGTCGGCCCCGCCGGCGCTCGTACCTTGGCCCGACTCGGTCGGGTGTTGCCGGGCCGTTATCGTTCCCGCTTCGCCAGGAGCCTGGACATGCTCGAACGCTCGCTGCAGCTGGTGGCCGGCCGGCCGAACGAGACGGCCCTGCCGCTGTGCTATTGGCTGAGCGGCAAGCGAGCGCCGGCTGACGCGGCCATGGATCCGGCCCGCGACGCTTGCGGCGTGACGTGGTACGCGCCGCTGGTTCAGATGCGGCCGGAGCGCGTCGCCGCCTATCTGCGCATGGTCACCGCGATCATGCGCGAATACCGTCTGGAGCCGCTGATCACCCTGACCAGCGTATCGGACCGCTGCTTCGACAGCACCGTGCCGCTGCTCTTCGATCTGGACTCGGAAGAGAGTCGGGAAAATGCCGAGCGCTGCTACTGGGCGCTGCTGGAGGCGGGCCGCAGCCAGGGTTTCCTGCCCTACCGTGTGGGCATCCAGACCATGAGCTGGTTGTCGCGAAACGACACGACCTACTGGCAGCTGGTCAGGGAAATCAAGAAGGCGCTCGACCCCGACGCCATCCTTTCTCCGGGAAGGTATGTCTGATAGATTGCCGGAGCGATAAGCCCCGATGCCCTGGTTCGCGCTATCCGGTCGGCTGACTCGCGCTGCCGGACGACGAAGCGTCGCTGCGGCATTCACGCTGTTCGGCGTAGCCGCCGCTCACGCCCAGTCCCCGATCCAGCCGATCTCACCCGACGCCGGCACCCTGATGCGCAATCTCGAGCCGCTGCCTGGCGCGGCGCCTTCCCTGCCCGCGCTGCAGGCGCAGTCGGCAGAAGCGGCACCGGCTCCGTCGAGGCAGCCACGCGGGCGAACCGCGCGCGTGGCAGCGGCGGAAGCGCTCGTGCCCGATCAGGCTCACCACAGCCTGTTGCTCGTAAACGACCTGATCGCGGCGAACTCCGCCCCCTCCCCGGCACCGGACGCCGGCTCGCTGCTGCGCAGCATAGAGCGTGCGCCCGGGCTACCGCCGTCTCCGCCAGCAGAGGCCCCTCGTCCGGGCCCGGACGAACTGCGCGTGCTGGTCCGTGATTTTCATATCAGTGGCGTCACACTGAATTTCGAGGCCAGACTCAAGGAGCGGCTTCTGCCCTTCATCGGCAAAAAGCTAGACCTGGCAGGACTGGAAGCCGCCGTCGCCGCCGTCACCGAGGTCTACCGGGAACAAGGCTACGTTGCCCATGCCTATTTGCCGCCGCAGGCTATCACGGACGGCATCGTCGACATCGTCATCGTCGAGGGCAAGCTGGGGAAGGTTCGGGTGGCGAAGACTGAGCCGTCGCCGCGGCTGTCCGGCGATCGCGCTGCGCGCACCCTGAGCGAGCACCTGCCGGTCGGCGAGCCGCTCAAGACCGAACAGCTGGAACGCAACGTGCTGCTCCTCAAAGATCTCGCCGGAGTGAATGCCAGCGTCACCCTGGTGCCCGGCGCCCGCGAAGGGGAGATCGACGCGCACCTCGTCGTATCCGATACACCACTGCTGACCGCCAGCATCGGCGTCGGCAATGGCGGCGCGCCGGGGACCGGCGCCAACCAAGTCGCTGCCGCGCTGTTCGTGAATGGCGCCGCCGGCATCGGCGAACGCCTGAGCCTGAGCGCCATCGGCGCCAGCGGCCTCGACTATGCGCGCGCCGCGGTCGCCGTGCCGATCGCTTACTCCGGCCTCAGCATCGGCGCCAACATCGCGGCGCTGCGCTACCGGCTCGGCGGCAACTATGCCGGCCTCGATGCCAGCGGCGAGGCCTCGAGCGCGGGCCTCGCCGCCAGTTATCCGATCATCCGCAGCCGCGCACGGAATCTCTATCTGGATGCCAATTTCGAACGGCGTCATTATGTGAATCGCGCTCTGGGCGAGATCAGCAGCGACAAACGCGCCGACGTTCTCTCCTTCGGCTTGGCCGGCAACAGCCTCGATGGCTGGTTCGGCGGGGCATATAGCAACTACGCAGCGGCGCTCACCGGTGGCCGCCTCGACCTGTCGGCGTCAGCGGCGAGCCTCGCCATCGACGCGGCCTCGGCCCAGACCCAGGGCGACTATTCGAAGTTCTCCTGGACCGCCTCGCGCTTGCAGGCAGTGACCGCGCCTCTCACCCTGTACGCCAGCCTGTCCGGCCAGTTCGCGGGAAAGAATCTGGATTCCTCGGAAAAATTCTATCTCGGCGGCCCCAATGGCGTGCGCGCCTATCCGGTCAACGAGGCCGGCGGCGACGAAGGCTGGCTGGCGAGTCTGGAGCTGCGCGGTCGCCTCGAGTGCGAGCTCCAGGCGGTCGTTTTCGCCGACTTTGGCGGCGTGCGGCAGAACCGCAAGCTGTGGGCGGCTTGGGCGGGTAACGCCAACGTGCCCAATCGCATCGAGCTCGCCGGCCTGGGGTTCGGCTTGAACTGGACTACACTCAGTACCGCCGCGCGCTTGAGCGTCGCCTGGCGCCTGGGCAGCAACCCTTTGAGTGATGCCAACGGCAAGGACAGCGATGGCACGCGGCGCATTCCCCGCGTCTGGGTTCAGCTCAATCAATACTTCTGAGCAATCCTGCTACTTTTTCCGGGCGAGTTGCCGCCACAGCATCAGTACGACGCCGATGCTGATGGCCGAGTCGGCGACATTGAAGGCCGGCCAGTAGTGGCGGTCGATGTGAAAGTACAGGAAGTCCACCACCGCACCATGGATCAGCCGGTCGATGACGTTGCCCAGGGCACCGCCCAGCACCAGCGCCAGTGCCAATGGCTGCAGCCGCTCATGGGCGTGGCGGCGCATCAGCGTCAGGATCCAGGCCGAGATCACCAGCGCCAGCGCCACGAAGAACCAGCGCTGCCAGCCGGAGGCCGACGACAGAAAGCTGAACGCGGCGCCGCGGTTGAAGACGAAAACCAGGTCGAAGAAGCGCGTGACCGTGACGCTCTCGCCTAGCCTGAACGCCGACATCAGCCAGGCCTTGCTCGCCTGGTCGAGAATGATGACGGCCGCGGACAGCGCCAGCCAGAGGGAAAACCTAGGCTGCCGCACGCGTCTCGCCCTCGCCGAACAGGTTGGCGGCGCAGCGGCCGCACAGTTCCGGGTGTTGGTCGGCGTGGTCGTGGTGGCCGACATCCGCGCGCCAGTGCCAGCAGCGGGGGCACTTGGCGTGCGCGGACGGCGTGACGATCACCGCTTCCGCGCCGGCGTCGGCGGCCTTGACCAGCGTGGTCTTGGAGCAGATCAGGACGAAGCGCAGATCGTCTCCCAGCGCCGAGAGCAGCTCGTACTTGGCGCCGCTGGCGCGGATCTCCACCTCCGCCTGGAGGGACGAGCCGATCGCGCCGGCGCCGCGCAATTCCTCCATCGCCTTGCTGACTTCGGCGCGTACTTCGCGGATCCGGCGCCAGCTATCGAGCAGTTGCGCTTCGTCGCTTGATTCCGGCAGTTGATGCCAGGTGCTGAGCATGACGCTCTCAGGATTGCCCAGTGCCGACCACACTTCCTCGGCGGTGAAGGCGAGCACCGGCGCCATCAGCCGGGTCACGCTCTGCAGTATGTGCCAGAGCGCGCTCTGGGCAGAACGGCGCGGGTGCGAGTCGGCGCCGGTGGTGTAGAGCCGGTCCTTGAGGATGTCGAGATAGAAGGCGCCGAGATCCTCCGAACAGAAGTTCTGCAAGGCCTGCGCTACCTTGTGGAACTCGTAGCGCTCGTAGTCGGCGCCGACCTGTTCCTGCAACTGCCGCGTCAGCGCCAGCGCGTGGCGGTCGATCTCCAGCCACTGCGCGGGTGCGAGCATCTGCGTCGCCGGGTCGAAGTCGGCGGTATTGGCGAGCAGGAAGCGCAGCGTGTTGCGGATGCGGCGGTAGGATTCGACCACCCGCTTCAGGATCTCATCGGAGATCGACAGTTCGCCCGAGTAGTCTGACGAGGCGATCCACAGGCGGATGATTTCCGCTCCGAGCTTGTCGCTGATTTCCTGCGGCGGCATGCCGTTGCCCTGGGACTTGCTGCGCTTGCGGCCGTTTTCGTCGACCACGAAACCGTGGGTGAGCAGCGCCCGGTACGGCGCGCGGCCGTCGAGCGCGCAAGCGGTGAGCAGGCTGGAGTGGAACCAGCCGCGATGCTGGTCGGAGCCCTCGAGATAGAGGTCGGCCGGGAAGGTGCTGGCCTCCCGGTGCGAGCCGCGCAACACGCTCCAGTGCGTGGTGCCCGAGTCGAACCAGACATCCAGGGTGTCGTTCATCTTGCTGTATTGGGCGGCATCCGGGCCGAGCAGTTCTTCGGCGTCGAGCTTGAACCAGGCCTCGATGCCGGCGCGCTCGACCCGCAACGCCACCTGTTCGAGCAACTCGGCGCTGCGCGGATGCGGCTCGCCCGTCTCGTTGTGCAGGAAGAACGGGATCGGCACGCCCCAGTTGCGCTGGCGGGAGATGCACCAGTCGGGCCGGTTGGCGATCATCGCGGCGAGCCGCGCCTGGCCCCAGGCGGGATAGAAGCTGGTGTCGTCGATCGCGGCGAGCGCGGTCTGGCGCAGCGTCGGCGTGCGCTCGCCGTCCATGCGCACGAACCACTGGGTGGTGGCGCGGTAGATCAGCGGCGTCTTGTGGCGCCAGCAGTGCATGTAGCTGTGGCTGATCTCGGCGGCGTCGAACAGGGCGCCGACCTCGCGCAGCTTGTCGATGATGGCGGGGGCGGCCGCCCAGATGTTCATGCCGCCGAACAGCGGCAGACTGTCGGCGAAGCGGCCGTTGCCCAGCACCGGCGTCAGGATCTCTTCGTTCGTCATGCCGTGCGCGCGGCAGGAAGAGAAGTCCTCCAGACCGTAGGCGGGAGCGCTGTGCACGATGCCGGTGCCGGCTTCCAGGGTCACGTAGTCGCCCAGGAACACCGGCGAGAGGCGCTCCGGGTAGAAGGGGTGGCGAAAGCGGATCAGCCCCAGCTTGGCGCCCTGGGCGCGGGCCAGCACCGGACCGCCCAGACCGTAGCGCAGGAGCGCCTGGGGGGCCAGGTCGCTGGCCAGGATCAGCAGGCCGCGCTCGGTATCCACCAGGTCGTAGCTGAATTCCGGATGGACGTTCAGCGCCTGGTTCGCGGGTATGGTCCAGGGCGTCGTCGTCCAGATCACCGCATAGACCGGCTTGTCCGGCAGCATCGCCAGAGCGAAGGCGGTTTTGATCCGGTCGCGATCGACCGCCTCGAAGCCGACGTCGATGGCCGGCGACTTCTTGTCCTGGTATTCGACCTCCGCCTCGGCCAGCGCCGAACCGCAGTCGAAGCACCAGTTGACCGGCTTCAGGCCGCGATACAGGTGCCCCTGTTCGAGCATCCTTCCCAGCGCGCGGATCTCCGCCGCCTCGGTCTTGAAGGCCATGGTCAGGTAGGGGTTGTCCCATTCGCCCAGGACGCCCAGGCGGATGAAGTCCCGCTTCTGCCGCTCGACCTGCTCGGCGGCGTAGGCGCGGCACAGTTCGCGCACCCGGTCGGCGGGGATGTTCTTGCCGTGCAGCTTCTCGATCTGGTGCTCGATCGGCAGGCCGTGGCAGTCCCAGCCCGGCACGTAGGGGGCGTCGAAACCGGCCAGGGTCTTGGCGCGGACGATGATGTCCTTGAGGATCTTGTTGACCGCGTGGCCGATATGGATGTCGCCGTTGGCGTAGGGCGGGCCGTCGTGGAGGGTGAAGCGCGGCCTCCCGCGCGCAGTCTCGCGGATCTTCTGATAGAGCCCTCGCGCCTGCCATTGCTTGATCCAGGCGGGTTCGCGCTTGGCCAGGTCGCCGCGCATCGGGAAGGGCGTATCGGGAAGATTCAGGGTCTTGCGGTAATCAGCCATTTTGGGTATTCGCGAAGTAGGTTCGGGTGGCATCGACGTCGCGGGCGATCTGTACCTTGAGGGCGTCCAGGCTGTCGAACTTGGCTTCGTCGCGCAGCTTGTGCAGGAAGTTGACCGTGACGTGGGCGCGATAGATCGAGCGGTCGAAATCGAGCAGATGCACTTCCAGGACGGGTTTCAGTCCGTCACCCAAGGTCGGCCGCACTCCCAGGCTGGCGGCGCCGGGCAAGGGCTTAGCAGACAGGCCGGAGACGGTGACGGCGAAGATGCCGGCGAGCGGCAGGCGCTTCCTCTTCAGCTGCACGTTGGCGGTCGGGTAACCCAGTTCGCGGCCGATCTTGTTGCCCTCGACCACCCTGCCGGCGATGCAGTAGGGGCGGCCGAGCAGCCGCGCGGCGTGCTCGATGTCGCCCGCCTCCAGGCACTCGCGCAGCGCCGAACTGGAGACGCGTTCCCCTCGCCAGTCGAGTGTGGGCATGGCCTCGACGTCGAAGCCGTGGCGCTTGCCGGCTTCCTGCAGCATCGTGCAGTCGCCGCTGCGGCCGCGCCCGAAGCGGAAGTCGTCGCCGATGATCAGGTGCCGGACTGACAGGCCCTGCACCAGGATGCGGAAGGCGAAGTCCTCCGCGCTCAAGGCGGCGAGCGCTGCGTCGAAGCGGCAGACATAGACCCGGTCGATGCCGCAACGCTCGATCAGGGCGAGCTTCTCGCGCAGATTGGTCAGCCTCGCCGGTGCCTGGTCCGGGGCGAAGAATTCGCGCGGATGCGGCTCGAAGGTCACCAGGGCGGAGGGCAGGCCGAGTTGCCGCGCCTGCGCCACCAGACGCGCGAGCAGCGCCTGGTGGCCTCGGTGCAGGCCATCGAAGTTGCCGATGGTGAGCACGCTCGATGTTGCCGCACGTTCCGGGACTCTGCGAAAAACCTGCATGACCGCGCCAAAAAAAACGCTGAGTATAGCAGTTGGTGTCAGCTCAGCCTGGACTTCGCGAGCGGCGGGTTCTTGGCGAAATAAGTCTTGATGCCTCGGAATATGGCCTCGGCGATCTTCTCCTGGTAGGCGTCGTCGTTGAGCCGTTTCTCTTCCTCGGGATTGGAGATGAAGTCGGTTTCGACCAGAATCGAGGGAATGTCGGGAGCCTTCAGCACGGCGAAGGCCGCCTGCTCGACCCGGCCCTGGTGCAGGGGGTTGACGTCGCCCAGTTGACCGAGAACGTCCCTGCCCAGCTTCATGCTGTCGTTGCTGGTCGCCGTCTGAGACAGGTCGAGCAGGGTGCGCGCGAGATAGGGGTCCTTGACCTTGAGGTTGACCCCGCCGATCAGATCGGAGGCGTTCTCGCGTCGCGCCAGCCAGCGCGCCGCGGTGGACGAGGCGCCGTGCTCGGACAGCACGAAGACGCTGGAGCCGTGCGCGGTCTGGTTGGTGAAGGCGTCGGCGTGTACCGAGACGAACAGGTCGGCCTGCACGCGCCGGGCCTTCTCCACGCGCTGGCCCAGGGGGATGAAGTAGTCGCCGTCGCGGGTGAGCACCGTGCGCATGTTCGGCTCGGCTTCGATCCTTTTCTTGAGTCGGCGGGCGACCGAAAGCACGACGTTCTTCTCGTGAGTGCCGGCCTGGCCGGTGGCGCCGGGATCCTCGCCGCCGTGTCCGGGGTCGAGCATGATGGTCACCATGCGCGCTATTTCCCCCGTTATCTCGCCCGGTTCCTGCCGCGGCAGCTTTGCTTGTTTCTGCAGCAATGCCATCAGCGGGTCGATCGGCTCGGCCGGGTAGAGGTCGAGCACCAGCCGGTACCCGTATTCGCCGACCGGCTTCAGGGTGAACACCTGCGGCTTGACTTCGCCCTTGAGGTCTACCACCAGACGCACCACGCCCGGCCGGTTGCGACCGGCGCGGATCAGCTTGATGTAGGGATCGGCCGCGGAAATCCTGCCGGGCAGTTTGGCGAGCACCGAATTGAACTCGACGCCTTCGAGATCCACGACCAGGCGCGCCGGATTGCTCAGTTGCCGGTAGCTGAATACCAGGGGCTGGCTGTCTTCGAGCGTGATGCGGGTGTAGTCCGGCGCCGGCCAGACCCGCACCGCCATCACGCTGCTGTGGCCGATGGCGCCTGCCGCGCTGCGGGTGACCAGCAGCGTCAGCGAGGCTGCCCCGAGCTTGAGCAGCTCGCGCCGGGAGAGCCGGTTCGCCAGTTTCTCAGGCATTGCAGACAGGCCCGCCCGCGGCTGCTGGCCGCGACGATTTCGGCCACGCGTCCTTGAGCGACGATGGCCAGACGCAGTCGCAGATCGGCGGGCGGCAGATAGCCGCCCGCGCGTTCCGGCCATTCGACGAGGCAGACTCCGTCGCCCTGGAAGTATTCGTCGAGTCCCGCATCAAGATATTCTTCCGGCTGGTTGAATCGATAGAAATCAAAGTGGTACAAGTTTAATCTAGAAATAGCATAAAGTTCAACAAAAGTATAGGTCGGGCTCTTGACCCGGCCTTCATGGCCCAGGGCGCGCAACAGACCGCGCACCAGCGTGGTCTTGCCGGCGCCCAGATCGCCCTCGAGCGCGATCACCAGTCCGGGGACGAGCGCCGGCGCCAGCGCGGCACCGAGCGCCAGGGTCGCCGCCTCGTCGGCCAGGGGCAGGGACAGGCGGGTATCATCGTGCTCACTCTGCTCGTCGCTAGGCTCTGCATGCATTCAGAAGATCCTCAGGACTGGAAGCAACTGGCTGCCCGTATCAGGGCTTGGGGCACCGGATTGGGCTTTTCAGCCGTCGGCATCGCCCCGGTCACGGGCAGCGAAGCCGCGGAGGCGGGCTTGCTGGCGTGGCTCGCCGCGGGCTTCCACGGCGAGATGGATTATATGGCACGGCACGGAACCCGCCGCGCCCGGCCGGCCGAGCTGTTCCCGGGTACGGTCTCGGTGATCACGGCGCGGCTGGATTACTGGCCGGATGCCGCCGACGCCGACGAAGTCCTCGCCGACCGGACGCTTGCCTATGTCTCCCGCTACGCCCTGGGCCGCGACTACCACAAGCTGATGCGCGCCCGCCTGCAGCAACTGGCCTCAAGCATCGAAGCCGAGCTCGGCCCCTACGCCCACCGCGTGTACGCCGACTCGGCGCCGGTTCTGGAAGCGGACCTGGCGGCCAGGAGCGGCCTGGGTTGGCGCGGCAAGCACAGCTTGCTGCTCGCGCGCGCGGCCGGCTCGACCTTCTTCCTGGGCGAAATCTATACATCTCTGCCGCTGCCCGCCGATGCGCCGGTGTCGGCGCACTGCGGCACCTGCCGGGCCTGTCTCGATGCCTGTCCGACCGGCGCGATCGTCGCACCCTACCGGGTAGACGCGCGCCGCTGCATCTCCTATCTGACGATCGAGTTGAAGGGTAGCATTCCGGTCGAGTTGCGTCCCCTGATCGGCAATCGCGTCTATGGCTGCGACGATTGCCAGCTCGTCTGCCCTTGGAACCGCGCCGCGCCGCGCACCCGCGAGGACGATTTCGCCGTTCGCCACGGCCTCGATCGGGCCTCGCTGGTCGAACTGTTCGCCTGGAGCGAGGCCGAATTCAGGCAGAGGATGGCCGGCTCGGCCATCCATCGGATCGGCTTCGAGCGCTGGTCGAGGAACCTCGCGGTCGGCCTGGGCAACGCCCCGACCACGCCGGCGGTGGTGGCGGCGCTGGCGGCGAGAGTCCAGGACGGCTTGGCCCTGGTCCGGGAACACGTGGCCTGGGCGCTCGAACGGCACGGCCGCCTCCCGCCCTAGCCCGTTTGCCGGCACAGGTCCGAGTCGCTATAATCCGCAACCTCGTTGCACCGAGGCCGGCGTAGCTCAGATGGTAGAGCAGCGCATTCGTAATGCGAAGGTCGGGAGTTCGATTCTTCTCGCCGGCACCATCCTCAGAACATCCCAGGCTTGCGCACGGCAGGCCTTTTTCTTGCGGGAGAGACAATGCAGATCAAGGATAGCGTATTCATCGTCACCGGCGGCGCTTCCGGCCTGGGTGCGGGCACCGCCCGGATGCTCGCGGCGGGCGGCGCCAAGGTGGTGATCGCCGACCTCAACAAGTCGGCGGGAGAGGCGCTGGCCGCCGAGCTCGGGGCGCGCTTCCACGCGACCGACGTCGCCAGCGAGGCGAGCGCCCAGGCGGCGGTGGACCTGGCGCTCTCGGCCTACGGCGCGGTCAACGGCCTGGTAAACTGCGCCGGCATCGCCATCGGCGAGAAGGTGCTGGGCAAGGAGGGGCCGCACGCGCTGGCGTCTTTCGCCAAGGTCATCAACGTCAATCTGGTCGGCAGCTTCAACATGATCCGTCTGGCGGCAGGGGCCATGAGCAAGGGTACGCCCAACGCCGCGGGAGAGCGTGGCGTGATCGTGAACACCGCTTCGGTGGCGGCTTACGACGGCCAGATCGGCCAGGCTGCCTATTCCGCCTCGAAGGGCGGCATCGTCGGCATGACCCTGCCGATCGCGCGCGAACTGGCGCGCTACGGCATCCGCGTCATGACCATCGCTCCGGGCATCTTCGAGACGCCGATGCTGCTCGGCATGCCGCCGGAGGTCCAGGAAGCGCTGGGCAAGATGGTGCCCTTCCCGCAGCGTCTGGGCAAGCCGGCCGAGTACGCCGCGCTGGTCAGGCAGATCGCCGAGAACGAGATGCTGAACGGCGAGGTGATACGCCTGGACGGCGCCATCCGCATGGCGCCGAAGTAGTTCGCCTGGTCCGGGCTCGGCCGCACCATTCCCATGGCTGACGCCTGCTACCACTGCGGCTTGCCGGTGCCGGCCGGGGTCGATCATCCGGTGACCGTCGCCGGTCGTGCGCGGCGAATGTGCTGTGCCGGTTGCCAGGCGGTGGCCCAGGCCATCGTCGCCAACGGCCTGGACGACTACTACCGGCACCGCGACGCCCTGCCCGAGTCGCCGCGCGAGGCGCTGCCCCAGGCCCTGAAGGACGCCGGCCTATTCGACCATCCCGAGGTGCAGAAGAGCTTCGTGCAGGCGGTCAATGAACACGAACGCGAGACCTCGCTGATTCTCGAGGGCATCACCTGCGCCGCCTGCATCTGGCTGAACGAACAGCATCTGGCCCGGCAGGACGGCGTGACCGCGGTCAGCATCAATTACGCCACCCGCCGCGCCAGCGTCCGCTGGGACGAACGGGTGATCCGCCTGTCGCAGATCATCGAGGCGATCGCCGCCATCGGCTATCGCGCCCACCCCTACGATCCGGCGCGTTCCGAGCAACTGGCGCAGCGCGAGCGGCGTGCCGCCCTGTGGCGCCTGTTCGTCGCCGGCTTCGGCACGATGCAGGTGATGATGTACGCGATCCCGGCCTATCTCGCCGGCCGCGGCAGCATGACGCCGGACATCGCGGCTTTGCTGCGCTGGGCCAGCCTGTTGCTGACCCTGCCGGTGATCCTCTATTCCGCCGCCCCGTTCTTTGCCAGCGCCTGGCGCGATCTCAAGCTCGGCCGGGTCGGCATGGATGTGCCGGTGGCGCTCGGCGTCGGCAGCGCCTTCCTCGCCAGCGCCTGGGCGACCTTGACCGCCAGCGGCGCGGTGTATTTCGACTCGGTGACGATGTTCGTGTTCTTCCTGCTCGGCGGTCGCTATCTGGAAATGATGGCCAGGCAACGGGCCGCGCGCGGCATCGAGACCCTGGCACGGGCGGTTCCGGCGGTCGCCACAAGCCTGCCGCATTACCCGCGAATGGACGAAGTGCGCGTGGCGGTGGCGGAGCTCAGCCCGGGGGATGTCGTGCTGGTGCGTCCGGGCGAAGCCATCCCGGCCGATGGCGAGGTGATCTCCGGCGAGAGCGAGGCCGACGAGGCGCTGCTCACCGGCGAGAGTCTGCCGGTGGCCAAGCGCTGCGGCGACTTCGTCACCGGCGGCAGCGTGAACCTCGGCAGTCCGCTCCTGGTGCGGGTGCATCGGGTCGGCGCGGCGACGCGGATGGCGGCGATCCAGCGCCTGGTAGAGCGCGCCGCGACTGAGAAGCCGCGCCTGGCCGAGACCGCCGAGCGCATCGCGGGCCGCTTCCTCATCGCCCTGATCGTGCTCGCCGCCGCCGCCGGCATCTTCTGGTACTTCGTCGACCCCAGCCGCGCCCTGGGGGTATTCGTCGCCGTCCTGGTGGTGAGCTGCCCCTGCGCCCTGTCGCTGGCCACCCCGGCGGCATTGACGGTGGCCACCGGCGCGCTCTCGGGACTGGGCGTGCTGGTGACCCGCGGCCACGCCATCGAGACCTTGGCGCGGGCGGACCACTTCGTCTTCGACAAGACCGGCACGCTGACCCAGGGCCGGCTGTCCCTGATCGGGACGCTGCCGCTCTCGGCCTTGTCGGCGGAACAGGTGCTGGGCATGGCTGCGGCGCTGGAGACCGGTTCCGAGCACCCGATCGGGCGTGGACTGCTCGCCGCCGTGCGAGCCCTGAAGCTTGTGGCCACGCAGACGCCGCAGGAGGTGCGCGCCACCTGCGGCCAGGGCATCGAGGCCAGGCTCGCCGGAGAGTTGCTGCGCGTGGGCACCATCGCCTACGCCGGTGCCCTGCACGGCCGACCGCTGCCCGAGGCGGCGAGCCGCTGGGCCGATGAGGGCGGCAGCGTCGTCGGCTTGGCCGATGCCTCCGGCTGGCTGGCCCTGTTCCGTCTCAACGACAGCCCGCGCCCGCAGGCTGGCGCCGCGCTCGCGACCCTGCGCCGCGCGGGCCTCAAGCTATCCATCCTGAGCGGCGACAGCCCCGCCGCGGTGGCCCAGGTCGCCGCCGGGCTCGGCGTCGCGGACGCCCACGGCGCCTTCTCGCCCGAGGACAAGCATCGTTTCATCAGCGAATTGCAAAATAGCGGCGCGATCGTGGCGATGGTCGGCGATGGCGTCAACGACGCGCCGGTGCTGGCCCAGGCCCAGTTGTCCATCGCCATGGGGGGCGGCACCGATCTCGCCCGCAGCCAGGCCGACATCGTGCTGCTCTCCGACGATCTGCAGCAGTTGGCGCGGGGCGTCGGCCTGGCGCGTCGGACCTTGGCCGTCGTGCGGCAGAACCTGGGCTGGGCGTTCGTCTACAACCTGCTGGCGATCCCTCTGGCGATGGCAGGTTGGGTCACGCCCTGGATGGCCGGTATCGGCATGTCCGGCAGTTCGCTGCTGGTGGTGCTCAATGCCCTGCGCCTGCAGGGCAGGGCACGCTGATGGACATCCTGTACCTGCTGATTCCGCTCTCGGTGGTCCTGGTCTTCCTGATCGGGGTGGTCTTCTGGTGGTCGGTGAAGAGCGGCCAGTTCGATGATCTCGAAGGGCCGGCTCACCGCATCCTGATGGATGACGACCGCCCGATGGACATGTCCGGCGAGCGCGGGCGGGACGAAGACGCTAGCTGAAAACGACTGAGCACGGGAGCAAGGGATATGGAAAGCTTCATCGCGGGCAAGGATGCCTCGCTCGAATCGTCGATCGCCGCCATGCAGGGCAGGCTCGTAGCACTGGGCTTCCAGGTGGAGGAGCGCTCGTGGCTGAACCCGGTGGCCGACGTCTGGTCGGTGCACGTCCGCGAGCGCGACTGCCCGCTGCTGTTTACCAACGGCAAGGGCGCCTCGAAGCTCGCTGCGCAGGCCAGCGCCTTGGGCGAGTTTTTCGAGCGCCTATCCTGCAACTACTTCTGGACGCATTACTATCTGGGCGAGGCGATCGCCCGGCGCGGTTTCACGCACTATCCGCGCGAGCGCTGGTTCAAACCCGGGGAAGGAGGCGAGTGGCCCGAGGGCCTGCTCGATCCCGAACTGCGCCGGTTCTACAATCCCGAGGGCGCGATCGAGGCCCGGGCGCTGGTCGACCTCAACTCGGGCGATAGCGGGCGCGGCATCTGCGCCCTGCCTTACCTGCGGCTGCGTGATGGCGCCAGCGTCTGGTTTCCGGTCAACATCATCGGCAACCTCTACGTCAGCAACGGCATGGCGGCCGGCAACACGGCGCTCGAAGCGCGCACCCAGGCCTTGTCCGAGATCCTCGAGCGCCACGTCAAGTTCCGGGTCATCGGCGAAGGCCTGTGCCTGCCCGAGGTGCCCGATATGGTGCTCGAGCGCTACCCGCGCATCGCCGAAGGTGTACGCGCGCTGCGCGCGGCGGGCTTCGGCATCCTGGTCAGGGATGCTTCGCTGGGCGGGCAATATCCGGTGATGAACGTGACCCTGCTCAATCCCGAAGATCAGGGTTGCTTCGCCAGCTTCGGCGCCCATCCGCGTTTCGAGATCGCGCTCGAACGGGCGCTGACCGAGCTGCTGCAAGGGCGGGCGCTCGATGCGCTGGGCGGCTTTCCGGCGCCGGGCTTCGATCTCGAGGAGATCGCCAGCGCGCCGAACATCGAGATCCATTTCGTCGACTCCAGCGGCATCGTCGGCTGGCAATTCCTCGGCGACCGGCCGAACTTCGAGTTTTGCGACTGGAATTTCAGCAGCTCCACCGAGGAGGATTATCGCTGGCTGGTCGAGCGCATCCACGCCGACCAGCGCGACGTCTATATCGCCGACTTCACCCACCTGGGCGTCTATGCCTGCCGGATCCTGGTGCCCGGCATGTCCGAAATCTACCCGGTCGATGACCTCGAGTGGGAGAACAACAGCGTCGCCAACGACCTACGTCCCGCCATCCTGAACCTGCCGGGACTCGCCGCTGAGGAATGCGCCCGTCTGCTGGCGAACCTGAACGAACGGAGCCTCGCCGACCAGCGTCCGGTGGCGGAACTGATCGGTCTCGCCGCCGATCCCGGCTCGGTCTGGTCGGAGCTGCGCGTCGGCGAACTCAAGACGCTGCTGGCGCTGGCGATCGGCGACGAGGAGGCAATTCGCGAAGGTTGCGAGTGGATAGGCAATTTCGAGCACCTGAACGAGCGCCGCCGGCGCGTCTATCGCTGCATCGAGAGCCTGCTGAACCTGGGCGACGCTGCTCCCTACGGCGATGCCCTAGCGCAACTGTACGGGGCGGACGTGCTGCAGCAGGCGACGGACCTGCTCTCCGCGAAGCGGCGTTTCTTCGGCCTGGATGCGCCGGGTTTGGCTCTGGTCGGCTGCGACATGCACCGACGCTTGCTCGAAGCCTACGGGAAATTGCACGCCCTCGCCGGCAACGACGCCGCGGCATAATTCCGGTCCCACGACGCATAAGTTGACACCCATCAAAGTTTCATTCGGAGTCGCGTAATAGCATAATAAGGATACGCTAATCTTGATAGCGTCCGTCCAGAACGGCACGCAGCCCTGCGGCGGTGAAGAATTGATTCTTTACAAACTGGGAGGCGATATCCTCATGCAAGCGACTTACAACTACAAAGTCGTGCGCCAGTTCACCGTGATGACCGTGGTGTGGGGCATTGTGGGGATGCTGGTGGGGGCGTATATAGCGGCGGAGCTGATCTGGCCGCAGTTGAACGTGGTGGAGTGGTTGAG
>DATKVJ010000089.1:0-29125 GCA_035530135.1 Rhodocyclaceae bacterium
TGACCTTACAAAAAAACAGCCTCTCCGGCATTTGCACGGGCGAACTGGCTGGCAGCGGTGGTTTGAGTGGCGGCCTTGATGTTACAGATGTGGTCAGGTTTCTGCCGTATGCCCCCGTTAGCGGAGGTGGGACAGTTCCCGAGCCAGCCACGTTGGCGCTGCTGGGTCTCGGACTCGCGGGACTTGGGTTTGCTCGCCGCCGCCATGGCTGAGATCAGCAGTGCTCCACGACAGACTCCGCTCCGATCGGTCTGCGGCGATGTCGCCCTGCGCTGGCCGAGCCAGTCGACAACTATTCGAGCAGCCGATGCGACAACGTCATTTTGTGCCTTTGCCTCCTTATCAGGAGGTTGCGTGGTGTAGATCGCGACGATGAGATGCGAACGATGAGCTAGCCAAAGCACGGCAATATCGTTCGCTGTGCCGTATTGGCCACCACCGGTCTTATCTCCAGTTTGCCAATCCGCCGGAATGGCCACATTGAGATCAGTCTCCCGTCGGTCCAGACGAAATTCAAGATCGCCAACTGATCGTGCAAACGCAGTCATCGCGGCTCGGCCACCGCCAGCTCGGCGGCGTAGGTCGCTGCGCTCGTCGCCCTGGGCATGCCCGCCTCCTTTCATCCGCTGAAGCGGGCATTATCTTTCAAATCCGGGCGGCTGCGCCCGGTGAATCAGCGCAAGCCGGCGATGTAGTCGGACAGCGCCTTGATCTGCGGATCGGTCATCCTGAGCGCGATCGTGCGCATCATCTTGTTCGGATCGTTGGCGCGCGTGCCGGAGCGGAAGGCTTGAAGCTGCGCCTCGGTGTAGTCGGCGAACTGGCCGGAGAGCCGCGGGTACTGCACCGGCAGGCCGGCACCGGTCGGACCGTGGCAGGCGGCGCAGGCCGGGATGCCGGTGTCGGCGTCGCCGCCGCGGTAGAGCTTCTGCCCGAGCTCGATGGTGTCCTTGTCCTTGGCCACCTCGGGCTTCCTGACCTGAGACTCGAAATAGGCGCCGAGACTCTTCATGTCCGCGTCGGAGAGGCTGGCGGCCATGCCGTTCATGATCGGATTGACGCGCTCCGGCGGCTTGCCGTCGACCGATTTGAAGTTGCTGAGCTGCTTGTAGATGTAGGCGGCGCCCTGCCCAGCCAGCTTCGGGTTGGTGGCAATGACGCTGTTGCCGTCGGCGCCGTGGCAGGCGACGCAGACCGTCGAAGCGATCGCCTTGCCCTTGGCCGGATCGACCTGGGCGGGGGCTGCGGCGATGGCGCCGATAGCGACCGCGGCAAGGTTCGTGCCGATGGAGGCGAGCAGGAAGCGTTTCATTATGTCCATTGTGGTATCCCTTGAGGCTCTGGATTGCTCAAACCTGTTATTCTATACCAATCCCTTCGCTCACAGCACGCTCGCCGTGCCCGCACCATGTCGTTGTTCCGTCATGCGGTTTTCGAGATCTCCGTCGCCAAGCCGAATGATCTGCGTCCCTCCGCGGCACCCGAAATTGCCTTCGCCGGACGCTCCAACGCCGGCAAGTCGAGCGCCATCAACACTCTGGCCGGCCATACCCGGCTCGCCTTCGTCAGCAAGACCCCGGGGCGGACCCAGCTGATCAATTTCTTCCGCCTGCCCAAGGGCGCCTACCTGGTGGACCTGCCCGGCTACGGCTATGCCGCGGTGCCCGAGGCGATCCGCAAGCAGTGGCGGAATCTGCTCGAGCACTACCTGACGCGGCGCCCGAACCTGATCGGCCTAGTGCTGATCATGGATGCCCGACGCCCCCTGACCGAGCTCGACGCTCAGATGATCGACTGGTTCGTGCCGACCGGCAATCCCATTCACATTCTGCTCACCAAGGCCGACAAATTGTCGAAGCAGGCGGCGACCCAGACCCTGCGCGAGGTGCGCGAGGCGGTGGCCGTATATGGCGCGCAGATCACCGTACAGCTGTTCTCCAGCCTGAAGAAGACCGGCGTCGAGGAGGCCGAAGCCGTGGTCGGCGGCTGGTTGAGTGTGGAATGAAAGAAAAGGCCCCCGGTCAAAGGGGAGGAAACCGGGGGCGCAAGGCCTTAATGAGGATTAAGGCACCCGCTCAGGGAGGTGAAGCGGGAGACGGTTCATCACCATCTGAAGTATAAGATAGACTCTTGAAGAAAAAGTTCCGCAATATTTGATTGGGATAAGGCCATGATAGCGAAAGGTGTATTTCCTACGGTCAGGATGCGCAGGATGCGCCGGGACGACTTCTCGCGCCGGCTGATGCGGGAGAACCGGCTCAGCGCCGACGACCTGATCTATCCGGTGTTCGTGCTCGACGGACGGGACAGGACCGAGGCGGTCGCCTCGATGCCGGGGGTCTGGCGCATGACGCTCGACCATCTGCTGCCGGTGGCCGAGCGGGCGCTCACCCTGGGTGTGCCGGCGCTGGCGCTGTTCCCGGTGATCGAGGCTGGCTTGAAGACGCCGGGTGCGGAGGAGGCCTGGAATCCGGACGGATTGGTGCCGCGCGTGGTCTCCGCATTGAAGCGGGAATTTCCCGAGCTCGGGGTGATCACCGATGTCGCCCTCGACCCCTACACCAGCCACGGCCAGGACGGCCTGATCGATCCCGCCGATCCGCGTGGCTACGTGCAGAACGACGAGACTCTGGAGGCTCTGGCGAAGCAGGCGCTCACCCATGCCAGAGCGGGCGCCGACGTGGTGGCGCCATCGGACATGATGGACGGACGGATCGGGCGCATCCGCGCCGAGCTGGACGGCGACCGGCAGATTTACACCCGCATCCTCGCCTACTCAGCCAAGTACGCCTCCTCGTTCTACGGACCCTTCCGGGATGCCGTCGGCTCGAGCGGCAATCTCGGCAAGGGCAACAAATACACCTACCAGATGGACCCGGCCAATTCCGACGAGGCGCTGCGCGAAGTGGCGATCGATCTCGACGAGGGCGCCGACATGGTGATGGTCAAGCCCGGGATGCCCTACCTCGACATCGTGCGCCGGGTGAAGGACGAGTTCGCGGTCCCGACCTATGCCTATCAGGTCAGCGGTGAGTACGCGATGCTGAAGGCGGCCGCGGGGAACGGCTGGATCGACGGCGAGGCCTGCATGCTGGAGGCGCTGCTCGCGTTCAAGCGCGCCGGCGCCGACGGCATCCTGACCTATTTCGCGCTGGAGGCGGCGGCGCTGTTGAAGTAGGCCAGCCCCTCAGCCCGGAGACCGGGCGAAGTCCCCGCAGGAGAGCAGGGGCCACTGCTGCTGCCAGTGCCCGAGCGGGTCGTCCTTGAAGCCGCCCTTGGCGAACTGGTGCAGGCGGCCGAGCGCATAGCAGCGCAGCAGATTGGCGTGGGCGGCGAAGCCGTGGTCGGCGGGGAGTTGGCCCTGGGTGGCGGCCACCCGCAGCGACTGCTTGACCGACGCCTCGACGCGATCGAGCAACTGATTGACGCGGATTTGCAGGCGCTCATTCTCGAAGACCAGGGCGTCACCGATCAACACCCGCGTCAGGCCGCGGTTCTTCTTGGCGAAGCCGAGCAGCAGGGCGATGATCATCTGCGCCTGCTTGAGGCCGTGTTCTTCCTCGGCAGTGATCTGGTTGATGACGGTGAACAGGCTCTCCTCGATGAACCCGATCAGTCCCTCGAACATCTGCGCCTTGCTGGCGAAGTGACGGTACAGCGCCGCCTCGGAGACATCCAGCCGCTTCGCCAGAGCGGCGGTGGTGATCCGCTCTGCCGACGGATCTTGCAGCATCTCGGCGATCACCTGCAGGATCTGCAGCTTGCGTTCGCCCGGTTTGTTCGCCATCCGTGGTTCTCCCTAGTGCTTGCCTCGCCGGCACGGTATTTCGAGCACGGATTGTAGCCGTAGGCCGGCCCGAGCGGGCGGCCGTCACTTGCTCTTGATCAGCGTGCCTACGCCCTCGTCGGTCAGGATCTCCAGCAGCAAGGCGTGCTCGACCCGGCCGTCGATGATATGGACGCTCCTCACGCCGCTCCTCGCCGCGTCCAGGGCCGAGCCGATCTTCGGCAGCATGCCGCCGGAGAGCGTGCCGGCGGCGACCATGTCGTCGATTTCCTTGGGCGTGATGCCGGTCAGCAGCCTGCCGTTCTCGTCAAGCACGCCCGGGGTATTGGTGAGCATGATGAGCTTTTCCGCCTTGAGGATCTCGGCGATCTTGCCGGCGACCACGTCGGCATTGATGTTGTAGGTTTCTCCCTCGGCGCCGACGCCGATCGGGGCGATCACCGGGATGAAGTCGCTGGAATGGAGCAGCGCGATCAGCGCCGGATCGATGGCGACGATCTCGCCGACCTGGCCGATGTCGAGCAGATCCCCGGGCTTGTCCTTGTCCGGCATCAGCAGTTTCTTGGCCCGGATGAAAGCGCCGTCCTTGCCGGTGAGGCCGACCGCCTTGCCGCCGTGCTGGTTGATGAGGTTCACGACTTCCTTGTTGACCTGGCCGCCCAAGACCATTTCGACGATCGCCATGGTCTCGGCGTCGGTGACGCGCATCCCCTGGATGAACTCCCCCTTCTTGCCGATGCGCTTCAACAGTTCGTCGATCTGCGGGCCGCCGCCGTGCACCACCACCGGGTTCATGCCGACCAGCTTGAGCAGCACGACGTCGCGCGCGAAGCAGTTTTTCAGGTGATCGTCGGTCATGGCGTTGCCGCCGTACTTGATCACCATGGTCTTGCCGTGGAAGCGCTTGATGTAGGGCAGTGCCTCGGCGAGAATGCCGGTCTTGACGGCGGCGGAGAGCTTGTCGGTCATGATCGGGTCAGCAGTGAAGTTCGATAATGGCAGGATTCTACCCGTCGCGCCGGCCGAGGGGTTGGGCCGGGGTGGGTCGGCACCGAGCGCTCAGCCGCAGGACAGCTCGTCCTGAAGCAGCGGCAGCATCAGGATCGCGTCGCGGTTGCTCCAGGAGAAGACTCTGTCGGCTGCAGCGCGCCAGGGCAGCCAGAGGTGGGCGAGGTGTTCGTCCGGCGCGATGACGACCCCGGTCTCGCGCGCTACGCAGAGGCTATAGACGTGCTCGACGTTGTGGCTGACGCCTTCCGGATAACGGTAGCGCCATTCGCGGAAAATCTCGAAGCGGTTGGACAATCGCCAGTCGATCAGTGCCTCCGGCCGGGCAGCTATACCGGTTTCCTCCCGCACTTCCCGGTGCGCCGTCCGGCGCAGGTCGCCCTGGTCGAGTTCGTCCTCCACGCTGCCGGTGACCGACTGCCAGAAGCCCGGGCGGGTGGCGCGCTCCAGCAGCAGAATCTCCAGTTGCGGCGTGTGGATCAGCACCAGCACCGAGACCGGTTTCTTGGCGCCGGGCATCACAGTCCCGGGAGCCAACTGATGCCGTCGGCCTGCATGTCGACCAGGCACCAGAATGCCACGCCTTGTTCGCGCCATTCCTCGGCCGCTGCCGCGAACAGCTGCAAGGTCGCGACGAAGTCCGCCTCGGCGCGCGTGCGCAACAGGTCGGAGTGCTCCAGCAGCACCAGATAACCCTCGGCGGGCCGCCAGCCGAGGTCGGCGAGACAATCGGCGAGGGCGTCCCAGTTGTGGCCGAACCATTCCGGCAGGACCATGTCGCGCGCCAGCGCCGCGAGCAGGCCGGCCTTGTCCGTCACCGCCGAAAGATCGACCCGGAACACCGCATAGTCGCAGTCTTGGGCGGCGGCGACGATGGCTTCCGGGCCGGCCAGCGGCAGGTGATAGACGCCGGCCCGCGAGGGGTCGCGGAGCAGCGCCCGGAGCTGGTTCGCATCATTCATTCGCGGACGCTCCGGAAGCTGCGGTAGTGATCGCCGCTATAGTAGTACTCGCCCGGTCTACCGGCGATGATGCGGCGGGCGCCGCGGTCGCGCCGCCCGGGCGTGGGCACCGTGTATTCGCGGTAATAGCCGGACGCCCTGTCCGGCAGGCGCCGTTCGTGATTGCCGAACACGACGCCGTCGCGGCGGAAGGGAAAGGGGCCGCCGCGCTCGATCAGGCGCAGCGTCTGCCGTGCTTCGCGCGGCAATTCGCCGCGGGCGACGGTCTGCAGGTCCGCCCCGCCCGCCGTCAATGCCGCGCAAGTCAGCCACAGGGCGAGCAGCAGGCGGCGCATGCTCAGGTCTTGCCGACCTCGACCTGCGTTTCCACCTTCTGCCGCAGGCGGATGTGCAGCTCGCGCAGCTGTTTCTCGTCGACCGGCGAGGGGGCGTCGGTCAGCAGGCACTGGGCGCGCTGGGTCTTGGGGAAGGCGATCACGTCTCGGATCGATTCGGCGCCGCTCATCATGGTGACGATGCGGTCGAGGCCGAAGGCCAGGCCGCCGTGCGGTGGCGCGCCGTACTTGAGCGCGTCGAGCAGGAAGCCGAACTTCAGTTGCGCCTCCTCGTTGCCGATCCCGAGGGCACTGAACACCTTCGACTGCATCGCCGCGGAGTGGATACGCACCGAGCCGCCGCCGATCTCCCAGCCGTTCAGGGCCAGGTCGTAGGCCTTGGCCAGGCAGGCGCCGGGGTCGGATTCCAGCAGGTCTTCGTGGCCGTCCTTGGGCGCGGTGAAGGGATGGTGGCAGGCGCTCCAGCGGTGATTTTCCTCGTCGAACTCGAACATCGGGAAGTCGACCACCCACAGCGGTCGCCACGCTTCGCCGGTGAGGTGGGCCCGTTCGTGCCCGATCTTGATGCGCAATGCGCCCAGCGCGTCATTGACGATCTTGGCGCGGTCGGCGCCGAACAGGATCAGGTCGCCGTCCCGCGCGCCGCTGCGTTCGACGATCGCCGTTATCGCCGCGTCGTGCAGGTTCTTGACGATCGGCGACTGCAGGCCGTCGCGCCCTTGGGCGATCTCGTTGACCTTGATCCAGGCCAGGCCGCGGGCGCCGTAGATCTTGACGAACTCGGTGTAGGCATCGATCTCGCTGCGCGAGATCGCGGCACCCCCCGGGATGCGCAGGGCCGCCACCCTGCCGCCGGAGCTGGCCGGAGCGCTGAAGACCTTGAAATCGACGTCGGCCATGACGTCGGTCAGTTCGGTCAGCTCCAGGGTAACGCGCAGGTCGGGCTTGTCCGAGCCGAAGCGGTGCATGGCTTCGGCGTGACTCATGCGCGGGAAGGGGGCGGGCAGTTCGACCGCGAGCGCCTCGCGGAACACCGTGCGCAGCATCTCCTCCATCAGCGCCATGATCTGCCCCTCGTTCATGAACGAGGTCTCGATATCGATCTGGGTGAACTCCGGCTGGCGGTCGGCGCGCAGGTCCTCGTCGCGGAAGCACTTGGTGATCTGGTAGTAGCGGTCGAAACCGGCCACCATCAGGAGCTGCTTGAACAATTGCGGCGATTGCGGCAAGGCGAAGAACTGGCCCGGATGGACGCGCGAGGGCACCAGATAGTCGCGCGCGCCCTCCGGGGTGCTCTTGGTCAGCATCGGCGTTTCGATGTCGATGAAGCCGTTGGCGTCGAGAAAGCGGCGGAAGGACATCGCCGTCTTGTAGCGCAACATCATGTTCTTCTGCATTTGCGGCCGACGCAGGTCGAGCACGCGATGGGTCAGGCGCACGTTCTCGGAGAGATTCTCCTCGTCCAGCTGGAACGGCGGCGTCACCGCCGGGTTCACGATTTCCAGTGCCTGGCAGAGGATCTCGATCTCGCCGGTGGCGAGGTTGGGGTTGACCGTGCCCTCGGGGCGGCGGCGCACGCGGCCGGTGACCCTGAGCACGAATTCGTTCCTGACCCCTTCGGCCAGGGCGAACGTTGCCGCGTTGTCGGGGTCGCAGATGACCTGAGCCAGGCCCTCGCGGTCGCGCAGGTCGATGAAAATGACACCGCCGTGGTCCCGCCGGCGATGGCACCAGCCACAGAGCGTGACGATCTGGTCGACGTGGCCGGCATTCACCTGGCCGCAGTAGTGGGTTCGCATGTTGGTTTCCGTGAAAAAGCCGCCAGGAGGGCGGCTACTGGTTCTGGGCGCGGCCCAGGGGGTTACGCATGGGAGGGGCGACCACGCCCATCGAGATGATGTACTTCAGCGCCTCATCGACGCTCATGTCGAGCTCGATCACGTCGGCGCGCGGGAGCATCAGGAAAAAGCCCGAAGTCGGGTTGGGTGTGGTCGGTACATAGACGCTGACGTATTCGCCGCGCAGGTGGAGGCTGACATCACC
Source organism: Rhodocyclaceae bacterium (assembly GCA_035530135.1). Lineage (GTDB taxonomy): Bacteria > Pseudomonadota > Gammaproteobacteria > Burkholderiales > Rhodocyclaceae > CAIYYX01. The sequence continues at coordinate 8,136 of DATKVJ010000089.1, forward strand.
CCCCGGTTGGCCGGTGAGGAAGGCGATGGTCCAGCAGCCGGAACGCGGGTACTGCACCAGCAGCGCCTTGCGGAAGGCCTCTCCGGTCGAGGAGAAGAGGGTGTCGGAGACCTGCTTGACGCTGTAATAGACCGACTTCACCACCGGAATGCGCGACAACACGCCTTCCCAGAAGCGGACTAGGCGCTGGCCGATGATGTTGGCGGTAACCAGACCGGTGAGGAACACCACCAGGATCGTCAGGATCGCGCCGAGCCCGGGTACATAGAAGCCGAGCAGTGTTTCGGGGCGGATCGACACCGGCAGCAGCAGCAGCGATTGATCCATGGTGCGGACGATCAATGCCAGCACCCAGGCGGTGATCGCCAGCGGAACCCAGATCAGGAGACCGGTAATGAAGTATTTTTTCAGCCTGCGGGAAGGCCCGCCCGCCGCATTCTCAATGGCAGGCACAAGACCCGCTGCCACCCTGGCAGGGGGGCGCCTCCGCCTTGGTTTCGCTCTTGGCGGCGCTGGCGCCGCCCTTGAAATCGGTCGCGTACCAGCCGCTGCCCTTGAGCTGGAAGCCCGGGGCGGTCAGCTGCTTGCTGAAGGTCTCGCCTTTGCATTCGGGGCAGGTGGTGAGCTGCGGGTCGCTCATTTTCTGCAATACGTCCTTTTCGTGGCCGCAACTGCTGCAACGGTAGGCATAGATCGGCATGGCTGCCTCCAAAAAATGGGATTATAACTTAACCGCCCGGACAGCCGGCGGCGTATCAATGGGGCATAAATGAGGGCGCCCGGACGTTATTTCAAGCGCTCACAGCAGGCCTAGGTAGGCGTGCGTCAGCGGCTGGCCCCAGAACAGGGCCAGCACGCCGGCGGCCGCGAGATAGGGTCCGAACGGGATAGGCACTTCGCGGCCGCGCTTGGCCAGGACGATCAGCGCGATGCCGACGATGGCGCCGACGAGCGATGAGAGCAGGATCGTCAGGGGCAGCAACTGCCAGCCGAACCAGGCACCGATCGCGGCCAGCAGCTTGAAGTCGCCGTAGCCCATGCCCTCCTTGCCGGTGGCGAGCTTGAAGCCCCAATATACGCTCCACAGCGCGAGATAGCCGCAGACGGCGCCGATCACAGCGCTCTTGAGATCGGTGAAACCGCCGCCGATATTGACCAGCAGGCCCAGCCACAACAGCGGCAGCGTGATGTCGTCGGGCAGGAGCTGGGTGTCGATATCGATGAAGGTCAGCGCGATCATCGCCCAGATGAACATCAGGGCGCCGGCCGCCGCCGGGCTGAAGCCGAAATGCCAGCCGACGTAGGCGGAGAGCAGGGCCGTGAGCGCCTCGATCGCGGGATAGCGCGGGCTGATCTTCGCTCGGCAGGCGCGGCAGCGGCCGCGCAGGACGAGGTAGCTCAAGAGCGGGATGTTCTCCAGTGCCGAGATCGGGTGCCCGCACTTTGGGCAGCGCGAGCGCGGCCGGGACAGCGACAGCGTTTCCTGCACCGGCGCCGACTCGCCAGCTAGTCCCGCGCACTGCGCCCGCCATTCGCGCTCCAGGATTTGCGGCAGGCGGTGGATGACGACGTTCAGGAAGCTGCCGACGGCCAGACCGAGCAGCAGACAGACGGCGGCGAAGCGGGCCGGATCGGCCAGGACATCGAGCACGGACATGGTTTGCACTCGCGGCGTCAGACGGTCTGCGCCACCTTGAAGATGGGTAGGTACATGGCGATCACCAGACCGCCGATCAAGGTGCCCAAGACCACCATGATGATCGGCTCCATCAGGCTGGACAGGCCGTCGACCGCGTCGTCGACCTCCGCCTCGAAGAAGTCGGACACCTTAGAGAGCATGGCGTCGAGTTGGCCCGACTCCTCGCCGATCGCCACCATCTGGATGACCATGCTCGGAAAGACCGTGGCGTTCTGCATCGCCACGGTGAGGCTGGTGCCGGTGCTCACCTCGCTCTGGATCTGCTTGGTGGCCATTTTGTAGACATGGTTGCCGGCGGCGCCGCCGACCGAGTCGAGCGCTTCAACCAGCGGTACCCCGGCGGCGAACATCGTCGACAGGGTCCGCGTCCAGCGCGCGATGGTCGCCTTCCTGACGATTGGTCCGAACACCGGCACGCGCAACAGGGTTTTGTCCATGAAGATCTGCATCGGCAGCGAGCGCTTCCAGAAGTAGAAGAAGGCATAGAAGGCGCCGAAGATGCCGCCGAAGATCAGATACCAGTGGGCGACGAAGAAGTCCGAGATCGCGATCACCAGCAACGTCGGTGCCGGCAGGTCGGCGCCGAAACTCTTGAACACGTTCTTGAACGCCGGGATCACGAATATCATGATTATCGCGGTGATGACGAAGGCGACCACGAGGATGGCGATCGGATAGAACAGCGCCGACTTGATCTTCGACTTGATCGCCAGGATCTTTTCCTTGTAGGTGGCCAGGCGGTCGAGCAGCGAGTCGAGGATGCCCGCCTGTTCGCCGGCGCTCACCAGGTTGCAGAACAGCGCATCGAAGTGCAGCGGGTACTTGCGGAAGGCCTGGTTGAGGCTGGAGCCGGTCTCGACGTCGTTCTTGATGTCGTTCAACAGCTTGCCGACGGCGCGGTTGCTGGCGCCCTTGCCGACGATCTCGAAGGCCTGCAACAGCGGCACGCCGGCCTTCAGCATGGTGGCGAGCTGGCGCGTGAACAGGGTGATGTCCTTTTCGGTGACGCTGCCGCCCTTGGTGAAACCCTGTTTCTTCACCTTGCTGACGCGAATGCCCTGGCGGCGTAGGGTCGCCTGCACCATGGTCTCGCCGCCGGCGCGCATCTCGCCGCGCACCAGCTTGCCGCTCTTGTCCTTGCCCTCCCAGGCGAAGGAAAACTCCTTGATCTGCCCGGCTCTCTTGTTTGCTTTCGTGGCGGTTGCCATGTTCCGATTCCCCTGTGAGCCTCAGTCGTTGGTGCAGGCGAGCACTTCTTCCAGAGACGTGATCCCCTGCCTGACCTTGAGCAAGCCGGACTGGCGCAAATCTCTGACCCCCTCGCGCCGAGCCTGGTCGGCGATGTCTATGGCGTTGCCGCCGGTCATGATCAGACGGCCGATCTCTTCCGAGATCGGCATCACCTGATAGATGCCAACCCGCCCCTTGTAGCCGCTGCCCTTGCAGCGCTCGCAGCCGCCGGGTCCGTAATGTTGCCAGCTGCCGTCGAGCTCCTCCTCTGTGAACCCGGCCTGCAGCAGCGCCTCTATCGGTATCGACAGCGGCAGCTTGCAGGTGCACAGGCGGCGCGCCAGACGCTGGGCGGTGATCAGGATCACGCTCGAGGCGATGTTGAATGCCGCGATACCCATGTTCAGCATGCGCGAGAGCGTCGAGGGCGCATCGTTGGTGTGCACCGTGGACAATACCAGATGGCCGGTCTGTGCGGCCTTGATCGAGATCTCTGCGGTCTCCAGGTCGCGGATCTCGCCGACCATGATGATGTCGGGGTCCTGGCGCAGGAAGGACTTGAGCGCTGCCGAGAAGCTGAGGCCGGCCTTCTCGTTGATGTTGACCTGGTTGACCCCGGGTAGGTTGATTTCTGCCGGATCCTCGGCCGTCGAGATGTTTACGCCGGGTTTGTTGAGCAGGTTGAGGCAGGTGTAAAGGGACACCGTCTTGCCGCTGCCGGTGGGTCCGGTCACCAGCACCATGCCGTACGGGCGGCTGATGGCGGCGAGCATGGCCGTCTTCTGCTCCGGTTCGTAGCCGAGCGCGTCGATGCCGAGCATGGCGGCGGAGGCATCGAGGATGCGCATCACGATCTTTTCGCCATACAGCGTCGGCAGCGTGGACACCCGAAAATCGATCGACTTGTTCTTGGACAGGACCAGTTTCATGCGTCCATCCTGCGGAATCCGCTTCTCGGAGATGTCCAGGCGGGAGATCACCTTGATGCGCGAGGCTATCTTCTCCTTGACCACCAGCGGCGGTTGGGCGATCTCGCGCAGGATGCCGTCGGTGCGATAGCGTATCCGATAGTATTTCTCGTAGGGCTCGAAATGGATGTCGGATGCGCCCTCGGCGATGGCGTCGTGGAGTATCTTCTGCAGGAATTTGACCACCGGGGCATCGTCGATTTCGAGGCTGTCGGCCTGGGCGGCCGCCTCCTTGACGGCGGCATCCTCGAATTCGAGATGAAGATCCTCCTTCGTGAACTCGTTGAGCGTGGCCCCCGGCGCTTCCAGTAAATTGGCGACCAGCGTTGCCAATTTGTCCCCCTCGACCACCACGGGGTCGACGGCCAGCCCAGTTTGAAAGCGGATCTCATCCAGCGCGCGGAGGTTGGTGGGATCGGACAGCGCCACCGCGATGCGGTTGCCGCGGCGCACGAGCGCGACCACCTGATGGGCCTGCATCAGCTTGTGGTCGATGGCGCCGCTGACCATCCGCGTCGCGTCGAAGGCGACGATGTCGAGCAGCGGATAGCCGAAGGTTTTGGCGGCAAAGCTGGCAATCTCGTGGGGCTTCATACGACCGCTGGCGATCAACCGGTCAACAAAGCCGCTGCTGGTCTTGGCGCCGTGACCCGCCAGGGCTTCGGCCTCGTCCTCCATCAGGCGCCCCTGCTGCACCATGGCGCGTGCCAAGCCGCTCAGAGATGTCTGCAGAGTCGCCGTCATCAGGCCGTTTTGTCAGTCAAAATGAATAATTCGGGAGTCTATCGCTATCCGGGCAACGATGCCAACAGGTGCTCTGCAATGCAGACCGTAGCGTTCAGCCGGCTTGGCTGGGCGGTTGAAAGACTCGCACCATGCGGATGCGGCGGTCCTGGGTCTGCACGATTTCCATCGGCACCCCGCCGATCTTGACGCTGAGACCGGATTCGGGGATGTCCTGGAGATGTTCGAGGATCAGCCCGTTCAGTGTCTTCGGCCCGTCCAGCGGGAAGTTGAGGTCGAGCGCCCGGTTGAGCTCCCGAAGGCTGCGACCGCCATCGACCAGCACGCTATGCTCGCCGTCCACGTCGCTCCAGGCCAATTCCGTGCTGCTGCCCGGTACGCTGGTGGTGAACTTGCCGATGATCTCCTCGATGATGTCCTCCAGCGTCACCAGTCCTTCGAGCTCACCGTACTCATCGACCACCAGGCCGAAACGCTGGCGGTTCTCCTTGAAAAATTGCAGCTGCGCGTAGATCGGTGTCGCCGCCGGGATGAAATAGGGCTCGGCGAGATGCTCTCGCAAATTCTCGACGGTCAGCTCTCCGGCAAGCGCGCTGGCCAGTAGTCGGCGTTGCAGCAGGATGCCGACAATATTGCTCGGGTCGTCTTCATAAACGGGAAGCCGCCTGTGGAAACTGGTCCCGATCTGCTCGCGGATTTTTTCCAGGGGTGCCCCGATGTCGATCGCCTCGATCTCGCCGCGCGGCTTCATGATGTCCTCGACGCTGATGCGTTCGAGATCGAACAGGTTGAGCAGCATCGTCTGGTGCTGGTGCGGGATGAAATGGCTGCCCTCCAGAACCAGGGCGCGCAATTCCTCCGGAGACAGTTGCTGTGCCTCGTGGCCGGCCCCGGTCTTCAGCCGCAAGAGCTTGAGCATGGCGGTGACGAATAGGTTGACGAAGGCAACCACCGGGTTGAACAGGCGCAGCAAGGGCGCCAGCACATAGCTGACGCCGGCCGCCAGCCGGTCGGGATAGGTGGCCCCGATCACTTTTGGCGTAATTTCCGAAAACACCAAAATGAGAAAGGTGATAACCAGGGTGCCCGCGCCGAGCGCCCACTTCTCCTCGCCGAACATCCGCACCGTGATCAGCCCGGCCAGGGTGGCCGCGGCGGCGTTGGTGAGCGTATTGAACAGCAGGATGATGCCGAGCAGCTTATTGGTTTTGGCCAGCAGTTCCAGCGCCATCTTTGCGCCGCGCTGGCCCGCCTGTCGCTTGGCGCGCAGGCGATAGCGGTTGGCGGCCATCATCGCCGTCTCCGCCAAAGAGAAAAAACCGGCAACGGCCAGCAGGACGATCAGCGCGACGAGCTGTGCCGATAAGGGAATGTCTTCCAAGCGAGGTCAGGCAGGCAACACGGTGAAACGAGTATCGGGGCGGCGATTCGGCTTGTCAACCGCTCAGGCGGCGCGGCCGAGGATCACCTCGAGCACGAAGCGGCTGCCGACGTAGGCCAACATCAGGGCGACGAAGCCGGCCATCGTCCAGCGCAGCGCCAGCCGCCCGCGCCAGCCGCGTAGGTGGCGGCCGACCAGCAGCGCGCCGAAGATCAGCCAGGAGATCAGCCCGAATACCGTCTTGTGGTCGAAGGACAGCGCCTTGCCGAACAGTCTCTCGGAAAAGAACACCCCGGACACCACCGTCAGAGTGAGCAGCAGGAAGCCGATGTTGATCAGTCGAAACAGCAGTGCCTCCATGGTCATCAAGGGCGGCAGACGGGCCAAGAGCGGCGACAGGTGTCCCCGGTGCAAGCGCTTTTCCGCGGCTGCCATCAACAGGGCGTGGAGCGCCGCCAGGGTGAACAGGCTGTAGGCCAGCATCGCGATCAGGAAGTGCAGACGGAAGGCGATCGAGTCGGTATTGACCAGCAGCGGTTGTCCCGGGAACAGTGCCGGCAACAGCACGCAGACTGCAGCCAGCGGCAGACCGAGTATCTGCAGGCCATCCATTCGGGTGTAGAAACTCTCGATCCAATAAAGCACGATCGCCAGCCAGAGCATCATCGACAGTGACAGTGAGAAACCGAAGCGTATGCCGCCATCGGCGAACACCTCGTGGCTCAGGGTGATGGCGTGGATCCACAGAGCCGCGAGCAGCAGGGCCCGTTCCCAGGGCAACAATGCGGTCAAGGGCAGCGCCAGCGCCGCGCCGTGCCAGCGCGTGCGCCAGGAATACGCCGCGAGTCCGGCATAGAGCGTGGCGGCGAGAAAATGCAGCAACATCGGATGCAGTAGAATCTTAGACATCCAAACAGTTTACCTCAATCGGAACCCTATGCTCGACAACCTCACCCAACGCCTCGCCCGGGTCGTCAAGACGCTGCGCGGTCAGGCGCGCCTGACCGAAGACAACATCGCGGAGATGCTGCGCGAAGTGCGCATGGCACTGCTGGAAGCCGACGTCGCCTTGCCGGTCATCAAGGAACTGATCGCAAGGGTGAAAGAGCGGGCCGTTGGCCAGGAGGTGATCGGCTCGCTCACCCCCGGTCAGGCTCTGGTCGGGGTGGTGCATCGCGAGCTGACCGAACTGATGGGTGGGCAGAGCGTCGGTCTCAATCTGGCCACCCAGCCGCCGGCGGTGATCCTGATGTCCGGATTGCAGGGCGCGGGCAAGACCACCACCACCGCCAAGCTGGGCAAATGGCTCAGGGAGCGGCAGAAGAAGAAGGTGCTGGCGGTCTCGTGCGACGTTTATCGTCCCGCCGCGATCGAGCAGTTGAAGACGGTCGCCGCCCAGGCCGGCATCGACTTCTTCCCCTCGGCCGTGGACCAGAAGCCCCGGGACATAGCGGCGGCGGCCCTCGATTACGCCAGGAAGCACTACTACGACGTGCTGTTCGTCGATACCGCAGGGCGTTTGGCCATCGACGCGGCGATGATGGACGAGATCAAGGAATTGCATGCCCTGTTGAAGCCGATCGAGTCTCTGTTCGTGGTGGATGCCATGCTCGGCCAGGATGCGGTGAATACCGCCAAGGCCTTCAACGAGGCGCTTCCCCTAACCGGCATCATCCTCACCAAGCTCGACGGCGATGCGCGCGGCGGCGCGGCCTTGTCGGTGCGCCACGTCACCGGCAAGCCGCTCAAGTTCGCTGGTATCGGCGAAAAGCTCTCCGGGCTCGAGGAATTCCACCCCGAGCGCATGGCCTCGCGCATTCTCGGCATGGGCGATATCCTCGGCCTGGTCGAGGAAGCGCAGCGCGGGCTGGATCAGGACAAGGCGCAGGCTTTCGCGCAGAAAATGAAGTCGGGCAAGAGCTTCGACCTGAACGACTTCAAGGAGCAGATCAGCCAGATGCGCAAGATGGGCGGGCTCTCAGGCATGCTGGAAAAGCTGCCGGCGCAGTTTGCCCAGGCCGCCGCCCAGGCCGGCGGCGCGGTCGAGGACAAGTCGATCAGGCGCATCGAAGGCATCATCAATTCGATGACCCGGGATGAGCGCGCCAAGCCCGAGATCCTCAAGGCCAGCCGCAAGCGCCGCATCGCCGCCGGTGCCGGCGTGCCGGTGCAGGAGGTCAACCGTCTCCTGAGTCAGTTCGAGCAGACGCAGAAGATGATGAAGCAGTTCTCCAAGGGCGGTATGCAGAAGCTGATGCGCGGCATGAAGGGCATGATGCCCGGGATGCGCTAGATTCTAAGCATTCAGCGCCGGGCCAGATCAGAATTCCAGTGCCACTGCCGCTCCCAGGCACTGCGCACCATGTTCGGGTAGTCGGGTTGACCGATGCTGCCATTGTAGCGGCCGAGCGCGCGATAGAGATTGCCGTGCTCGATGTCCAGGTAGTGGCGCAGGATAGTGCAGCCGTAGCGCAGGTTCACGCGCAAATGGAACAGATCGGTGTTCTTCCGCCCGATCAGTTTGACCCAGAACGGCATCACCTGCATGTAGCCGCGCGCGCCAGCGTCCGAAACGGCGTACTTGTGGAAACCGCTCTCTACCTGGATCACGCCCAGCACCAGCTGCGGATCGAGGCCGGCGCGCTTGGCTTCGTAATACACGGTCTTGAGGAATTCCAGGCGTCCGGTACGGTCGGGCATGCGGCTGGCGAGTCGCCGCGACATTTCCACCAGCCAGCTCTTCTCGCCGAAGCTGGGGAATTCCAGCTCGGGGGCGGGGTGGTCGGAAATGGCTGCCTGCAGCGCCGCCTGCACGCTGGCAGCGAGCGGCTGGTAGTCCTGGGCGCCGGCGTGTGCGAGGCTCGCCGCTCCCGTCTGGAGGAGAAGCGCGAAGATTGTCGCGGCCAGGATTCTCGCGTTCAGCCGCATACTTTCAGGCGGACCAGGGCGACGATTTCGGCCAGGGGCACTCTCGTCGCGTCGGCGTCGCGGCGGCCCTGGTACTCCGCCATCCCCTCCTTCAGGCCACGTTCGCCGATTACGACGCGGTGCGGAATGCCGGTGAGTTCCCAGTCGGCGAACATCACGCCCGGTCGCTCGTCGCGATCGTCGAGGATGACGTCGATGCCCGAAGCGCTGAGTCCGTCGTAGATTCTGTTCGCCTCCTCGCGCACGGTGGCAGACTTGCCGTAGCCGACCGGCGCGATGGCGAGCTCGAAGGGCGCTATGGGGCGCGGGAAGACGATGCCGCGCGCGTCGTGGCCCTGCTCGATGGCGGCGCCGACGATGCGCGAGACGCCGATGCCGTAGCAGCCCATTTCCATCGGCTGCGGCAGGCCCGCCTCATTCAGGAAACTGCACTTCAGGGCTTCGGAGTATTTGGTGCGCAGCTGGAAGATGTGGCCGACCTCGATGCCGCGGCACAGTTCCAGCGCGCCCTTGCCGTCGGGCGAGGGGTCGCCGGCGATGACGTTGCGAAAATCTGCGACGTTGCCGCCGGCCATTTCGGGCAGGTCGCGGCCGAAGTTCACGCCGGTCAGGTGATAGCCCGGCTTGTTGGCGCCGCAGACGAAGTCGCCCATGGCGGCGACCGTGCGGTCTGCGAAGAGCGCTACGCCGCTGGTGCCGACCGGGCCGATGTAGCCGGGACGGCAGCCCAGGCATTGCTCGATCTCTTCCTCGTGGGCCAAACGGAACCGGCCGATGATCTTGTGCGTCTTGATTTCGTTGAGCACATGGTCCCCGCGCAGCAGAATCAGGGCGAAGCGGCCCAGTTCTCCTTCGGGGATGTCGTCGCGAATCACCGCGATGGCTTTGACCATTTTCTCAATGCTAATCCCGAGGAAAGTCGCGACATCCTCGCACAGGGTCTTGCCCGGGGTCGCGACCTCCTTCCTGGCCTGGGCCGCGGCGGGCCTTGGTGCAGCCGGCGCCAGCGCCTCGGCCAGTTCGACGTTGGCGGCGTAGTCCGAAGCTCGGCAGAAGGCGATGGCGTCCTCGCCGGAATCGGCCAGCACGTGGAATTCGTGCGAGCCGGTGCCGCCGATCGAGCCCGTGTCCGCGGCCACGGCGCGGAACTGCAGGCCCAGCCGGGAGAAGATGCGCGTGTAGGTCTCGTACATGGCGGTGTACTCGCGCTGCAGGTCGGCGAAGCCGGCGTGGAAGGAGTAGCCGTCCTTCATCAGGAATTCGCGCCCGCGCATGACGCCGAAGCGCGGCCGGATCTCGTCACGGAATTTGGTCTGGATCTGGTAGAAGTGGCGCGGCAACTGGCGGTAGCTCTTGATCTCGCGCCGCACCACGTCGGTGATGACCTCTTCGTGGGTCGGACCGACGACGAAGTCGCGCTGATGGCGATCTTTCAGGCGCAACAGCTCCGGCCCGTACTGCTCCCAGCGCCCCGATTCCTGCCACAGCTCGGCCGGCTGCACCGCCGGCATCAGCAGTTCGATGGCGCCGGCGCGGTTCATTTCCTCGCGCACGATGGCCTCCACCTTGCGCAGCACGCGCAGACCCAGCGGCATCCAGGTGTAGATGCCGCCAGCCAGGCGGCGGATCAGGCCGGCGCGCAGCATCAGCTGATGGCTGACGATTTCGGCGTCGGCGGGGGCTTCCTTGAGGGTGGAGATGAAGAACTGGCTGGCGCGCATGAAAGAATCCGGAATATGCAGAAAAGCCAATTCTACCGCGAGCGCGCAGGCCAGGTTTGGGCTGTTCTTCTCATTACCCACTCCGCCGCCCCTTCTATTCGGCGCCAAACTGTGGAAAAATGACGGCAGTCCAATTGAAGAACTGAAGGTAGCATCATGCTTGACCGTGAAGGCTATCGCCCGAACGTCGGCATCGTCCTGGTCAACGGCCGCAACGAGGTCTTCTGGGGTAAGCGTATCCGCGAGCATTCCTGGCAGTTCCCGCAGGGAGGCATCAACAAGGGCGAGACGCCCGAGCAGGCGATGTACCGCGAATTGCACGAGGAAGTCGGCCTGATGCCCGAGCATGTCGAGATCCTCGGCCGCACCCGTGACTGGATGCGTTATGACGTCCCTAAGCACTGGGTTCGTCGGGAATGGCGCAACACCTACAAAGGCCAGAAACAGATCTGGTTTCTTCTGCGTCTGGTCGGCCGCGATTCCGACGTCTGCCTGAGAGCCAGCGATCACCCCGAATTCGACGCTTGGCGCTGGAACGATTATTGGGTGCCCTTGGAGACGGTGATCGAGTTCAAGCGCTTCGTCTATCAGCAGGCGCTGACCGAGCTTGCCCGCCACCTGCTGCTGCGCCCCGCCGAGAAGAGGCCGGACTGGGCTCGGGTCGGCCTCGATCTGGATGCCTGAATATGAAGCATAATATATTGATTATGCTAGCACTTGTTTCCGCTGTCGCCGCGGCCGCCGGGCCCAAGGAGGATGAGTTAGGGATTCCCCTTCCGGCCTTTCCCAAGGCGGAGAACCTGATCGAGTTCTATGTCAGCGCCGCGACCCGCAACCATTTTTTCATCGACAGCCCGAACTTGAGCGTAGGCGCGGACGGCGTGGTTCGTTACGTGCTGGTGGTGAAGACCGCCGGGGGGGCGACCAACACCAGCTTCGAGGGCATCGACTGCCGCAGCGACGAATACAGGCTTTACGCGACCGGGCACAGCGATGGCAGCTGGGCGCGGGCGAGGTTGAGCGTTTGGCGCCCGATAGAAAACGAGTCGGTCAATGGCGACCATGCGGCGCTGTCACGCGATTATTTCTGTCCGGAAGGCCTGCCCATTGCCGATGCTGCCGCTGGTCGTGCCGCGCTGCGGACCGGGACGAGCCCGGTCGGACCTGAATAAGGCACCGGTCCGGTGCTGATTGACTCGCTGATCACCGCCTTCGACAAGGCCCTGCGTACGGTGTTCGCGCCGGCGCCGACGGCGCGCGCCGTGCCAGGGTCTGGCGAGGCCGAGGCCGACCTCACCGATACCGAGCGCGTCCGTGCCGCGGCCTTGATGCGCGTCAACCATAGCGGGGAAATTTGTGCCCAGGCGCTCTACCAGGGTCAGGCGCTGACCTCACGCGACCCGGCGGTGCGTCTGGCGCTCGAGCAGGCGGCCTGGGAGGAGACCGAGCATCTGGCCTGGACCGAGAGGCGCATCAAGGAACTGGGCGGCCGCAAGAGTCTACTCAATCCATTGTGGTACGGCGGCGCGTTGGCGATGGGGGTGGCTGCGGGCAAATTCGGCGACGCCTGGAATCTGGGTTTCCTCGCCGAGACCGAGCGCCAAGTCGAGGCGCATCTCGAAAGCTACAAGGGGCGCCTGCCCCTGAAGGATCGCCGCTCCTGGGAAATTCTCGAGCAGATGCGGCGGGACGAGGCCGGCCATGCGCAAACCGCGCTGCGCCTAGGCGCGAAGGAATTGCCCGCACCGCTCAAGCTGGCGATGCGCCTGACCTCGAAACTGATGAAGGCAGCCGCCTACCGCCTCTGAGGCTAGGCCTCGACGATCTCCCAGTCGTGGCTCAGCGCCGCGCTTTTACCCAGCATGATCGAGGCCGAGCAATACTTCTCGGCGGAGAGCTGGATCGCCCGGGCCACGGCCTCTGGCTTCAGACCCTTGCCCTTGACGATGAAGTGGAAGTGGATTTTTGTGAACACCTTTGGGTCGCTCTCGGCGCGCTCGGCACTCAGCTTGACCTCGCAGCCGGTAACCTCCTGACGCCCGCGCTTCAGGATCATCACCACGTCGAACGAACTGCAGCCGCCGGCTCCCGCCAGCACCAGCTCCATGGGCCTTGGCGCCAAATTGCGACCGCCCGCCTCAGGGGCGCCGTCCATGGCCACCAGATGACCGCTGCCGGTTTCGGCGATGAAGCTCATGCCCTCCATCCATCGTACGCTGCATTCCATCTTCGCTCCCCCTCGCTATTGGTCCGCGGGCATTGTAGCGCCCGCCGGGAGTGGCGGCACGGCAGACCGGATGAAATGCTGCGACGCCGCACAAGGTTCGTCAGAATTGCTATGCCGATCCAGTTATAGAACCCAGGGGGCTGGACCGGTTCTGATTATCACAACAAAAAGTTACATTTAATTAAAATATTAATCAACAATATTATTGTTGATTCTGCATTTGCGGGATTAATCGCCAAGCGATGCAAAATATCTTGCATTGCAGCATAAGCGTGTGCATAATGGTCACAACCGGAATGCGATTGGGCGGAATATCAAGCGTCAATCGATCGCATTTGACCGCTGTCTCCTCCACCCTCCTCCTTTGGTGTGGATTTAGCGCAACCCCTCAGGGGTTGCGCTTTTTTTCAGCGAGGATTGCGGTTTGACATAAGGCGCATTGTTGCCCTAGAATGCGCGGTTTCCGAATTCAGCCCCTGAGCGGGCGATGGATGCTGAGGAACTCATGAAAACCTTTTCTGCCAAGCCGCACGAAGTCGCGCGCGACTGGTTCATCGTTGATGCCACCGACAAGGTGCTGGGCCGGCTGGCTACTGAAATTGCACGCCGCCTGCGCGGTAAGCACAAACCGGAATACACGCCGCACGTGGATACCGGCGACTATATCGTCGTCGTCAATGTCGAGAAGCTGCGCGTGACCGGCAACAAGACCGAAGCCAAGAAGTATTACCGGCATACGGGTTATCCCGGGGGTATCTACGAGACCAATTTCAAGAAACTGCAGCAGCGTTTCCCCAGCCGCATTCTGGAAAAGGCGGTCAAGGGCATGCTGCCCAAGGGGCCTCTGGGCTATGCGATGCTGAAGAAGATGAAATGCTATGCCGGTACCGCGCATCCCCACAACGCGCAGCAGCCCAAACCGCTGGTCGTCTGATAGGAACCCATTATGGCAGCGAATTATTATTATGGAACCGGCCGCCGCAAGACTGCCGTGGCGCGCGTGTTCATGAAGCAGGGCTCGGGCAAGTTCGTCGTCAACGACAAGCCGGTGGATGATTTCTTCTCTCGCGAGACCGGGCGCATGGTGGTGCGTCAGCCTTTGGAGTTGACGCAGCACAGCGCGACCTTCGATATCATGGTCAACGTTGTCGGCGGTGGCGAGTCGGGTCAGGCGGGCGCCGTGCGCCATGGCATCACGCGCGCCCTGATCGAGTACGACGCGCTGCTCAAGCCGACGCTCTCCAAGGCCGGCTTCGTCACCCGCGACGCGCGCGAGGTCGAGCGCAAGAAGGTCGGTTTCCACAAGGCGCGCCGGCGCAAGCAATTCTCCAAGCGTTAAGCGCGTTTTCGGTCTGGCAAAATCGCCCGAAAAAGCCGCCCGTGGGCGGCTTTTTCGTTCCCTGTCCGTGCGACGTGCTTGCCCAGCCGATCTGGCTTATAGTTAAATGCTCCTGGGGGTACAGGTGATGAGAGTTGGTATCGTCGGCGGCACCGGTTATACGGGCGTCGAACTGCTGCGCTTGCTGGCGCAACATCCGCATGTCGAGTTGTCGGCGGTAACCTCGCGGGCCGAGACGGGGGTCGCGGTGGCCGACATGTTCCCCAGCCTGCGCGGCCGGGTCGCCCTCAAATTCAGCGACCCGTCATCTGCTTCACTGCAGAACTGCGACCTGGTGTTCTTCGCCACCCCTAACGGCGTCGCGATGCAGCAAGCGCAAGCGTTGCTCGACGCCGGAGTACGGATCATCGATCTTTCTGCCGATTTCCGGATCACCGATGTGGCGCTTTGGGAAAAGTGGTATGGCATGAAACACGCCTGCCCCGAGCGGATTGTACAGGCGGTGTATGGCCTGCCCGAGGTAAATCGCGACAAGATTCGCGCAGCACAACTGGTCGCCAATCCCGGCTGCTATCCGACCGCAACCCAACTGGGTTTCCTGCCGCTGGTGGAGGCCGGCTGTGTTGATACAGCGCACCTGATCGCCGACGCGAAGTCGGGGGTCTCCGGCGCCGGCCGCAAGGCCGAGAATTCGCTGCTGTTTTGCGAGGCGTCCGATAACTTCAAGGCCTACGGTGTGCCCGGACACCGCCATCTGCCCGAGATCCGTCAGGGGCTAGAGTCGGCGGGTAACTGCAGGATAGGATTGACATTCGTGCCGCACCTGACGCCGCTGATCCGTGGCATCCACGCCACGCTCTACGCCCGGATCAGTCGCGAGGAGGATTTCCAGGTGCTGTTCGAGCAGCGCTACGCCGATGAGCCCTTCGTCGATGTGTTGCCGCCCGGCAGCCATCCGGAGACCCGCTCGGTGCGCGCCGCGAACATCTGCCGCATCGCGGTGCATAGACCGCAGGGCGGAGATACCTTGGTGGTGTTGTCGGTGATCGACAATCTGGTCAAAGGTGCAGCGGGCCAGGCGCTGCAAAACATGAACCTGATGTTCGGATTCGACGAATGCGCTGGTCTCTCGCAAATCCCCGTCTCTCCCTGACGTTGCGCCGTCTGCGCAGCCGATTCGGGATTTCCGCGCCGCGCGTCGCAGTACGCACCCATCTGCCGTGGTACTGGCGTGCCACGGCGGCGGTTGCGCTACTGGCGGTCTCGATTGCTGCGGCCGGCTGGATCTACGATGCCGGACGCCGTTTCTCGGGTTTCGATCGCGGTGAGACCGAGCAGGAACTCGTCCAGTTGCGTGCCAAATCGGCGCAGTTGGAGCAGGAGGTGGCCCGACTGCGCAGCCTCGCCGATGCCAGCGGCAGCAAATTACAGATCGAGATCACCGCGCAGCAGCAACTGGCCCGTCAGGCCAAGACCCTGGAAGACGAAAACGTCCAGCTCAAGGAAGACCTAGCGGTGTTCGAGAACCTTGCCCAGGCGAAGGGACCCGAAGGCAGCCTGAGCATCAACCGCTTGCGTGTCGAAGCGGATATCGGCGATCAATACCGCTACCGCATGCTGGTGGCTATCCAGGGGGGGGGGGAGGAGCGCGCATTCAATGGTAGTCTGCAGCTGTTGGTGACTCTCCAGCAGGACGGCAAAAGTGTTAAGATGGTTTTGCCGTCTGCTGGCCATCCCGACGCTAGCAACTATCTGCTGAACTTCAAGTACTTTCGCCGCGTGGAGGGCACTTTCAAGATTCCCGCCAGCGCCCAGATCAAGAGCGTCGAAGTGCGTCTGCTGCAAGGCGGTATGCTCAAGGCTTCCAAGACCGTCGCCATGTAAGAGAGGAAACCATGTTTCTTAAGAAATCGAGCAATACGCAGGGCCGCATCGACAGCCTGATCGGCGCCGGCACCAAAATCGAGGGTAGCGTCACCTTCAGCGGTGGCCTGCGCGTCGACGGCGAGGTCAAGGGGAATGTGCGTGCCACGGGCGAGCAAATCAGTACCCTGGTGGTGAGCGAGCATGCCTGCATCGAGGGCGAGATCAGTGTCGCCCACGTGGTCATCAACGGCGCCGTGATCGGGCCGGTATTTTCCAGTGAGTTCCTGGAACTCCAGTCCCATGCCAGGGTCACAGGGGATGTGCAGTACAATACCATTGAGATACATTTGGGCGCAGTCGTTCAAGGGCGTTTGGTGCATCAGGGGGCGTTGACGACGGGCAAAGCCAAGG
Source organism: Rhodocyclaceae bacterium (assembly GCA_035530135.1). Classification (GTDB taxonomy): domain Bacteria; phylum Pseudomonadota; class Gammaproteobacteria; order Burkholderiales; family Rhodocyclaceae; genus CAIYYX01. The sequence goes on from DATKVJ010000089.1 coordinate 24,650, forward strand.
AACTGAAGTTGGCCGCGAGCAATTGACTGCCCAACCGAATGCCTCGATAATCGACCGATCCAAATTCACGGGAGTTAACACTATGAATGCTGTGGCCGAAATGCCGGCGCCGGTGATTTTTACCGATAGCGCCGCCAACAAGGTGAAGGAACTGATCACCGAAGAAGGCAATGCCGAACTCAAACTGCGTGTATTCGTCAGCGGCGGCGGCTGCTCGGGATTTCAATACGGGTTCACCTTCGACGAAGTGAAGAACGAGGATGACACGGTCCTCGAAAAGGGCGGCGTCACGCTGCTGATCGACCCGATGAGTTATCAGTATCTGGTCGGTGCGGAAATCGATTATTCCGAAGGCCTGGAGGGTGCGCAGTTCGTTATCAAGAACCCGAACGCGACTTCCACCTGCGGCTGCGGCTCCTCTTTCTCCGCATAAGCGCAGCAGCGAAATCCTCGACAAGGGGCGGCTTTGGGCGCCCCTTGTGCCTTCAGGCGGGATAGACCGCGCCCAACACGCGCGGGCCGCGCGCACCGGTCACTTGCGGCAGGTTGCCCGGCAGACGTTCGAGCGTGCGCTGGGCGAGCCAGGCAAATGCCACCGCCTCGACCCAGTCGGCCGGCAGGCCGAGTTCCTCGGTGGTCCCGATCCGGGTCTCCGGCAGCAGTCGCTCAAGTTCCCTCAGAAAGACGGTATTGCGCGCGCCCCCGCCGCAAACATAGAGTTCGTCGGCCTCCCCGCATCGCTGCCCGATCGCCCGCTGCGCCGCAGTCGCCGTCAGCGTCGCCAACGTTGCCTGGACGTCGGCGGGGTCCTCGTCCCCTGCTAGGCAAGTCTGCAGCCAGACGAGGTCAAATTGCTCGCGGCCGCAGCTTTTCGGCGGCACCAGCCCGAAGAAGTCGTGCGCGAGCATCCGCTCCAGCAGAGTGGGGAGGAGACGGCCGGTTTCTGCCCAGTGCCCGCCCTCGTCGAAGGGCCGATCGAGATGGCGTTGGATCCAGGCATCGAGCAGCAGGTTGCCCGGGCCACAATCGAAGCCGTGGGTCGGTTGTCCCGGGGCGAGGTTGGTGAGATTGGCAATGCCGCCGATGTTGAGGATCACCCGGTGGCGCGCCTCATGCCGGAACAGGGCGTCGTGGAAGGCGGGCACCAGGGGCGCGCCCTGGCCGCCGGCGGCGATGTCGCGGCTGCGGAAGTCGGCGACGACACTGATTCCGGACAACTCGGCGAGCAGCGCCGGATTGTTCACCTGAATGGAATAGCCCTGTCCGGGCTGGTGGCGGATCGTCTGGCCGTGGCAGCCGATGGCGCGTATCGCGGAGGCCGAAACGGTGCCTTGCGCGAGGACGGCAGCCACTGCCCGAGCGTAGATGCGTGCCAGATCGTTGGCCAGGACCGAGGCCAGATGAAGCTCGCCCATCTGCTCTTCATGGAGGCTTAGGGTCCGCTGACGCAATTCGTCCGGGTAGGGCAGATAGGCGGTCGCGACGACGACCGGGGCGGCGCCCGAGAATTCGACCAGCACTGCGTCGACGCCGTCGAGGCTGGTGCCCGACATCAGACCGACGATTAGTTCCGGCTCGGCCACTGGTCAATCGAGCAAGGCGAGATTGCCGCCCTTGATGAGATCGAGTTGCGCCAGCTCCGGCTGGGCGTAAGCGCGGAAACGCACCAGCTGCTGCGGCCTCAGCGGTGGAGCACCGGGCAGTTTGATGGTGAGCGGGTTCTCGTATACGCCGTTGATGCGGAATTCGTAGTGCAGGTGTGGGCCGGTCGCCCAGCCCGACTCACCCACATAGCCAATGACTTGTCCCTGGGCAATGCGCATACCCTTTTTCAGGCCCGTCGCGAATCGGGAGAGATGGGCGTAGAGCGTGGTGTAGCGGCCCTGATGGCGTAGGATCACGACCCGGCCGTAGCCGTTCTGCATGCCGACGAAATTCACCACTCCGTCGCCAGTCGCCTTGACCCGGGTACCGATCGGTGCGCCGTAATCGATGCCTTTGTGGGCCCGCCACTTGTGCAGGATCGGGTTGAAGCGGGCGGAACTGAAGCCCGAGGTGATACGCGAGAATTCCAGCGGCGAGCGCAAAAAGGCTTTTTGAATGTTTTCCCCGTCGGCGTTGTAATAGCCCCCCTTGCCCTTGGCATCCTCGAACCACACGGCCCGGTAGCGCTTGTCCTGGGTGATGAATTCGGCGGCCAGGATGCGTCCGGTACGCAGCGGCTTGCCAAGATACCAGCGCGTCTCGTAGATCACCGCGAAGCGGTCGCCGCGATGCAGGTCGTGGTGGAAATCGATATCGCCGCCGAAGATGTCGACGAGCTGGCTGGCAATACTGTCGGGTAGTCCTGCCGCGTCGGTGGCGCCGAACAATGAGTAGCGGATCACGCCGGACTTCATCTGAACCCGGGATTCCAGCTTGAGCGCCTGCTCGCTGGCCTGCAGATGGTCGCCGCGACGTTCGACGAACAGCGCGCGATCCCCGCCGGCTAATGGAAAAACCAGCTTCCGCAGCTCTCCGTCGTCATCGACTTCTGCGGTGACCGGCTTGCCCGGGCGCAGTTGTCTGAAGATCGCCTGGGTGCTGGAATTGTCGTGCAGGAAGCGGACGGCCGCGTCGTCCTGCACGCCGAGGTGCGCCAGCAGGCTAGCGACGGTATCGCCCCGCTGGACGCGCGCTTCGCGCACTAAGGGGCCGCTGCTTTCCACGCCGGCAGTACTGGCCGGCGACGCCAGCCGTTCGATCACGGTTTGTTGGGGCACCAGCAGTTCGACGGTCGATGGCGCCGTACCGAAGGCAGCCACCATGCCGAACAGGGAGGCTGTTGCGATACCCAAGGTCACCCAGAATGGCCCGGGCTTGGCTGCACGGAAGGCTTGGAGATGCGCTAGAATTCGCGTCTTTTCTTTATTCATCAGGCGCGTTGAAAAAAAGTTCCGGCGAGTGTAACAAAAAACCGGAGCCGCCGACACTCCGCAGGGTCTCTCATGGACATCCCATCCCAACTCGCACGCATCAAGCGTGGCAGCGACGAACTGCTGATCGAGGCCGAGCTCGCCGACAAGCTGAAGAGCGGTCGACCCTTGCGCATCAAGGCCGGTTTCGACCCGACCGCCCCCGACCTCCATCTTGGTCATACGGTGCTGATCAACAAGCTTCGGCACTTCCAGGAACTCGGCCATCACGTGATGTTTCTGATTGGCGATTTTACCGGCATGATCGGCGACCCCACCGGCAAGAACACGACCCGGCCGCCGCTTTCGCGCGAACAGATTCTCGACAACGCTGGAACCTATCGGGAGCAGGTGTTCAAGATACTCGATCCGGACAAGACGGAGATATGCTTCAACTCGACTTGGTTCGAGCCGCTGGGGTCCGCCGGCATGATCAGGCTCGCCGCCTTGCATACCGTCGCGCGCATGCTGGAACGCGACGACTTCTCGAAGCGGTATGCCGCCCAGCAGCCGATCGCCATCCACGAATTTCTATACCCGCTCTGCCAGGGTTACGACTCGGTGGCGATGAGGGCGGATGTGGAGCTCGGCGGTACCGACCAGAAATTCAACCTGCTGGTCGGGCGCGAGCTACAAAAGCATTATGGCCAAGTGCCGCAATGCGTTCTGATGATGCCGTTGCTGGAGGGGCTCGACGGCAGCAACAAAATGTCGAAATCGCTAGGCAACTACGTCGGTATCGCCGAGCCTCCGCAAGAGATCTTCGGCAAGCTGATGTCGATCTCAGACGACCTGATGTGGCGCTACTACGAACTGCTGTCTTTCCGGCCGATCGAGGAAATCGCTGGCTTCAAAAGGGATATCTCCGAAGGCCGCAATCCGCGCGACATTAAGGTGCTGCTGGCTCAGGAGATCGTCGCCCGTTTCCATTCGCGGACGGCCGCCGAAGCGGCGCTGGCCGATTTTGAAGCTCGCTTCCAGCGCGGTGCGCTGCCAGACGACATGGCCGAGATGACGCTAGCCGCCGCCGGTGGCCAGTTGCCGATCGCGCAGGTTCTGAAGCAGGTGGGGCTGACGGCGAGCACCTCGGACGCGCTGCGCATGATCGAGCAAGGCGGGGTACGCATGAACGGGGAAAAGGTTGTCGACAAGAGCTTGACGCTGAGAGCAGGAGAAACCGTGGTACTGCAGGTCGGCAAGCGCAAGTTCGCGCGTGTCACGCTGGCTTGAATCGGAGTGCCAGGAAACCGCTCCGCAAAGAAACTGAAATTATTTTTCAAAAGGCGTTGACCGCGCTTCTCGGCTCTGTATAATTCGGCCCTCTCGTTGCTGAGGCAACATTAGATAGCGATGAGAAGCGGCGTCAAATAGGCGTCGAGAACCGTTCTTTAACAACCAGACAACCGATAGGTGTGGGTGCTTGGGTAGGCGGTGGTGAGTTGCGGGCCTGACTTTCGAGAATCGAAGGGGTTGGGTGCGGAGCTGGGCTGAGAGGCTTGGTTGGCGCGACGGAAGTTACGCG
>DATKVJ010000090.1:0-4142 GCA_035530135.1 Rhodocyclaceae bacterium
CGGTAATCAGGGGCACAAAAGCCCCACGGAAGTGCCGTTGAATTTTCTATTCCTTCGCCAAGGTATACCGTATACTGAGCGCAATAACGAAGCGCAAGCCTTGGCTCGAACACCCCAGCCAAAGCTTAGGCAGCATAAATAAAAGAGCAGTGGCGACACCTGAGGAGGTGGTTCATGAGCGGGAGCCGATCCAGTGAGGCAGTAGTCGCCGATCTCGGCGCGATTATCAAATGGCTGGACCGGCGCGGACGGCTGATTCGCGTGCGTTCCGAGGTCGATCCGGCCTACCAACTTGCTTCTATCGCAGCCAAATTCGAGCGCGGTCCGCGCGCGGTGCTTTTCGAGAAGGTCAAGGGCAGCCGCTACCCGGTCTTCACCGGGCTGTACTGGTCGCGCGAGTTATTGGCCGACCTGTTCGATCGTCCGCAGCAGGCGCTGCCTCAGCATGTTTCGCAATGTATCCGAGACTGGCAGCAGCGGCCGATTGCGCCCGTCGTAGTAGAACAGGGACCCGTGCTGCAGGTGAGCGAGTCGACTGTGGATCTGTCCCTGTTGCCGATCCCGACTCATGCCGAACTCGACGGCGGACCCTATTTCGATGCCGCAGTGGTCATCGCCAGGGATCCGGAGAACGGAGTGCGCAACGCGTCGATCCAGCGCTTCATGGTCGTCGGCAAGGACCGGCTGGCGGTCAATATTGACGCCGGCCGCCACCTTGAGACGTATCTCGAAAAGGCGGCCAGGCGCGGTGAGAACCTGCCGTTGACGCTCAACGTCGGCGTCGGTCCCGGGCTCCATTTCGCCGCGGCAACACCTGCCGAAGCCGCGCCGATAGAGACGGACGAACTGGGGATTGCCAGCCAATTTCATGGCCGCCCGCTTGAACTGGTGCCAGGCACAACTTCCCCCGTCGAGATGGTGGCCAACGCCATGTTTGCTCTGGAGTGCGAAATTGTGCCGGGGGAACTGCACGAAGAGGGTCCCTTTGCCGAAGTCACCGGCTATTACGCGACCGTCGCCCCGCGTCCGCTGGTACGAGTCAAGAAGATTCACCGGCGGCGCCAGCCGATATTCCAAACCATCCTTTCCGGCGTCGAGGTGTTCAATTCGGTGGGCTTGCTCGGTGAAGCGAACGTGCTGGCCTTGCTGCAAAAGCAGGTACCCGGCGTCAAGGATGTCTATTTTTCCCACGGCGGCTGCGGTTTCTATCACGCCGTGGTGCAGATTGCGCAGACGCGCGCCGGTTGGGCCAAGCAGGCGCTGATGGCGGCCTTTGCCGCCTTCCCTCCCCTGAAAATGGTCACCGTCGTCGACGACGACGTCGACATCCGGAATCCCGGCGATGTCGAGTGGGCGATGGCAACGCGACTCGATCCGAAGCGGGGAATCATGGTGATCGACAACGTCTTCGGCCACGGCCTCAATCCCTCGTTCCCCGACTATCTCGGCAGCAAAGTCGGTTTCGATGCGACGCGACCGTTTCCGCACACGCCCGAGTACAACCGGGCGAAGTTGCGGGACGCGAGCCTCGATGGCCTTGACATAGTCATTCCCGATTCGCTGCATGAATAGGCAAGTCCGCGGCGCGGCCGGTTGTTCGCGCAAACCCCATCTTTTTCCCGACTGAGAGGTGAGACCATGAGCCGTCGCAAATCGACTTCGAGTGTCCTCGTTTCATTGGCTGCCGGTCTGCTCGTACTCGCGAGCCCGATTGCCGCGTGTGCCGCAGAAATCAACCTGACCTACGCCTTCTTCGCCCCGGCCAATACGTTCCCTGGCAAGCAAATGGCGTACTGGGCAGAACAGCTCACAAAGCGGACCAACGGCAAGGTCAGCGTGAAACTGTTTCCCGGCGGTACCCTGCTCGGCGCCAGGGATATGTACGACGGCGTAAGCAATGGCGTTGCAGACATCGGGCTTGGTTCTCCATCCTACGACCCCGGCCGCTTTCCGCTGACATCGGGGGTTTCGCTGCCGGTGGGCTTTCCCAATGCCACCGTGGCCAGCCGGACGCTGTGGCAACTTACGCAGGAGTTCCACCCCAAGGAGTACGAGAATTTCAAGGTGATCGCCATGTTTACCACCGAACCCGGCTACATCATGTCGCACACCGCGGTGCACAGTCTGGCCGACCTTAAGGGCATGAAGTTGCGCGCCGCAGGCACCGGCGTTCCCGTGCTCAAAGCCCTGGGGGCCGCGCCGGTCGGCATGCCGATGCCGGAAGTTCCGCAGGCGGTGCAGACCGGCGTCATCAACGGCACCATGACTTCGCGCGAAGTGCTGAAGGACTTCAATCTTGCCGAATCGCTCAAGTTCGTCACCGACTATCCGACCGTGGTCGTCACTTTCGCGGCGGTAATGGACCGCAAGCGCTGGGACAAACTGCCCGCCGATGTGCAGAAGGTGATTGATCAACTCGCGTCGGAAATGCCGACCTGGACCGGCCAGTATCACGACAACCAGAACGTCGGCGCCGCGCTGAAGTGGGCCAAGAAAGAGCACAACCTGCAGATTATTTCCCTGACTCCGGACGAGCGCGCCAAATGGGACGCCAGGCTGAAGCCGATGGCGGCGGAATGGGTCACGCAAATGAGCGCCAAAGGTCTGCCGGCGGCGCGCTATTTGGCGCGGCTGCGCGAACTGCGCGACCAGTTCTCGAAGGAGTAGGCGCTTCCATGGAGCAAACCGCAGGGGACGGGACCGCCCAGCCGGCGGGACCCGGCCCCGGGCCGAATTCGGCCATGAGAGCGCTGGAAGCGCTGAGCGCGCTCGTCAACCGCGTGCTGACCTGGGCTGCCGGCCTCACTCTGGCCGCGATGATGCTGTTCACGGTCGCCGGCATGGTGCTGCGCGCGCTTGGACACACCGTCGCCGGATCCTATGAAGTGATCGGCTGGCTATCGGCCGCCGCGATAGCACTGGCGCTAGGCTCGGTGCAACAGCACCATGGGCATGTCGCCATGGATCTGGTGGTGATTCGCTTGGGGCGGCGGTGGCGGGCGACAGCCGAACTGCTGACAAGCCTGCTGTCGCTATTGCTGTTCGCGGCCGTCACCTGGTATGTGGTGAGTTACGGCCGCGTGCTCCAGGAAACCGGGTCTCTGTCGGAGACCCTGCAGGCGATTGTCTATCCTTGGGTGTATCTCGTAGCCGCAGGCTGCGCCGGTCTGACCCTGGCACTGTTGGTCGATTTTCTCCGCTCCGCAGGGAAACTGCTCCACCCGTAGCGGTCCCCCTTAGCTGCTTACCGGAGAATCAGGAGAAAACATTTTGGATCCGACTTACGCCGCCCTCGTCGGCCTGGTAGTGATGTTCCTGTTCATGGCCGTCGGCATGCCGATCGCCTTCGCCATGCTGCTGGCCGGCCTGCTCGGCAATGCCTATCTGCTCTCGGTCCCGGCGGCGACCCATCTGCTGTCCACGAATGTCTGGGAACAGTTCTCCTCCTATGGCCTGAGCGTCATTCCGCTGTTCGTCCTGATGGGGCAGTTCGCCTATCGGGCCGGCGTTACGGAGCGGCTCTACGATGCAGCCTATAAGTGGGTCGGACGACTTCCCGGCGGTTTGGCCAGCACCACGATCGCTGCCTGCGCCGGATTTTCGGCAATTTGCGGTTCCAACTCGGCGACCACGGCGACCATGGGCACCATCGCGCTTCCGGAAATGCGCCGTTACCGCTACGACTCCGCCTTGAGCACCGGCGCGATCGCCGTAGGCGGCACCCTCGGCGTGGTCATCCCGCCGAGCGTCGTCATGATCGTCATCGCCGTGCAGACTGAACAATCGCTGCTGCGATTGTTTCTCGCGGGTATCGTTCCGGGGCTGATCCTGACGCTGCTGTTCATGCTGACCGTTCTGACGATGTGTCTGCGCAACCCGGAGCTCGGCCCGCTGGGTCCGGTGACCAGCCTGAAAGAGAAGCTGGTCTCCCTGTCCGGCGTTATCGAAACACTGATCCTCTTCGCGCTGGTGATCGGCGGGCTTTACCTGGGCTGGTTTACGCCGACCGAGGCCGGTGCGGCGGGAGCCTTCGGCGCGATGGTGATCGGCTTGGTGCGACGCAGTCTTTCACTGCAAGGGATCATCCAGTCGATCATCGAGAGCGTCCGCATATCCTCGATGGTGGTGATGTTGATCGCCGG
>DATKVJ010000091.1:0-35508 GCA_035530135.1 Rhodocyclaceae bacterium
ACCGTCGTCGCCGGATAGCCGCGCTGCTCCCTCAGAAAGGTCGGCAGCCAGATGATCAGCGCGAAGTGCTGGGCCGTGAAGCTGCCGAAGGCCAGCGCCAGCAGCCAGGCCGCCGGTTGACGCAACGCCGCCATGGCCGGCGCGAAGGATTGTGCTCCGGCATCCGTGCTCTTGGCGCGCTGTTCACCCGGATGGGCGCCGCGATAATCGCGGCGGCAAGCATAGATCGCCGCCGCGGCGAGGACCAGCACGAAGAGCTCGAAGGCCCAGACGCCGCGCCATCCGTCCAGGCGCAAGAGCAGCGGCGCCGTGATCATCGTCAGGCCGACTCCCGCCGGCAGGTAGGTGGCCCAGATACCCAGCGCGAAGCGCCGATCGGCGGCCCGGCTGGCCGCGCTCAGGAGCGCGGGCGCAGACACGGCCACCGCGAGGAAACCCGCCCCCTCGCAAAACCGCGACCCCAGCAGCGCCCCGGCGTCGGGGCTGAGGATTCCGGCCAGGCCGCCGAGCGCACTGATGCCGAGGCCGACGAAGCACATGCGCAGGGCGCCGACGCGATCGCTGGTCATGCCGAAAAAAATGCCGGTGATCACGGTCAGGGTGTTGAACATCGACGAGACCCAGCCGGCCTCGACCAGCGACAAGCCGAACTCGCCCCGCAGTTCCGGCATGGCGATCGGCACCTTGCCGACGTTCATGGCCACCGCCACGCCGCACAGCGTCGCCGCCAATACCGCCGACCAGCGCGTGCCGCCGGCGCTCATGCCTTGGCCAGCGCACGCTCCACCAGCCGCAGCCAGTAGCGTATCCCCAGGTCGATGATCCCGTCGTTGAAGTCGTAGTGCGGACTGTGCAGCAGGCAGCCGCCCTCGCCCGGACCGTTGCCGAGCCAGACGTAGCAGCCCGGCCGCTGCCCGAGCAGATAGGCGAAGTCCTCGGCGCCCATACTCGGCTTGAGATCGTCGCGGACGTTCTCGGCGCCGAGAGCCGCCGCCGCCGCCTCTACGCACAGCGCCGCCTCGTCCGCCGAATTCACGGTCGGCGGATAGCCGCGCTGGTAATCGAGCGCCGCGGCGACGCCGTAGGCGGCGCCCACGCCGGCACAGATCCGGCGCATGCCTTCCTCCATCAGCGTCTGCTGCGCCGGGCTGAAGCTCCTGACGGTGCCGCCGAGCTGCGCAACTTCGGGCAGCACGTTGTCGGCGTGGCCGGCGTGGAAGCGCGTCACCGAGAGCACCGTCGGCTCCAGCGGATCGGTGTTGCGGCTCACCAGGGTCTGCAGCGCCTGCACCAGCGCGGCGCCGGCGACCACGGTATCCGCAGCCTGGTGCGGCATCGCGGCGTGGCCGCCGCGTCCGGTGACGGTGATCTCGAAACGGTCGGTGCCGGCCATCACCGGGCCGGACATCACCGCCATCTGCCCGACCGGCAGCCCCGGCCAGTTGTGCAGACCATACACCGCCTGCATCGGATGCTGCTCGAACAGGCCCTGTTCGACCATGACGCGGCCGCCGCCCTCGTGCTCCTCGGCCGGCTGGAAGATGAAATAGACGCAGCCGTCGAAATCGACGGCCCCCGCGGCCAGGGCTTCGGCGGCGCCGAGCAGCATCGCGGTGTGGCCGTCGTGGCCGCAGGCGTGCATGCAGCCGGGATGCTGCGAGCGGTGGGCGAAGCCGTTTTGCTCGTCCACCGGCAGGGCGTCCATGTCGGCGCGCAGGCCGATGGCGTGATCGCTCGTGCCGCGACGCAGCTTGCCGATCACGCCGGTGCCGGCCAGGCCGCGCCGGATCTCGATGCCCAGCCCCGTGAGATGCGCCGCGACCAGATCGGCGGTACGCCATTCGCCGAAGGCGAGCTCGGGATGCGCGTGCAGATCGCGGCGGATGGCCGCTATCTTGGGTTGGAGCGTGTTCAGGAGTTCGGTGACGTCCATCACTGTCTCGCAAGAGCTATGCTTATGCTCCATTCTGCCATAGCCACCCGATATGGAAAAAATTGACTGCGTGGTCATCGGCGCCGGCGTCGTCGGTCTCGCCGTGGCGCGGCGCCTGGCGCTCTCCGGGCGCGAGGTGCTGATCCTGGAGGCAGCGGAACGCTCAGGCGGCGGCATCAGCGCGCGCAGCAGCGAGGTGCTGCACGCCGGCCTCTATTATCCCGAGGGCTCGCTGAAGGCCAGGCTCTGCCTCAGCGGCCGCGAACTGCTGCACGCCTACTGCGAGGAACGCGCCATTCCCCATCGCCGCTGCGGCAAGCTGGTCGTCGCTACCGATGAAGCCCAGCGCGGGCAGCTCGACGCCATCGCGGCGCACGCGCGCGGCAACGGCGTCGCCGGCATCCAGTTGCTCACCCGAGCGCAGGCCAGGGCGCTGGAACCGGAACTGGAGTGCGCCGCGGCGCTCCACTCCCCGGCCACCGGCATCGTCGATAGTCACGCGCTGATGCTCTCGCTCCTGGGCGACGCGCAAGCCGCCGGCGCCGTGCTGGCGCTGAAGAGCACGGCATTGGGCGGTGCCGCCACGGCCGAGGGCATCGTCCTCATGATCGGCGGCAGCGAACCGATGGAACTCCTGGCCGACAGCGTGATCAACTGCGCCGGCCTGGGCGCGCAGGCGCTGGCCCGCTCGTTCAAGGGACTCTCGGTGCCGCCGCTCTACTACGCCAAGGGCAACTACTACGCCCTGTCCGGGCGTGCGCCCTTCTCGCGGCTGATCTATCCGCTGCCGCAGCCCGGCGGCCTGGGCGTGCATCTGACGCTCGATCTGGCCGGCGGCGCGCGCTTCGGCCCGGACGTCGAATGGATAGCGCGCGAGGACTACCGCGTCGATCCCGCCCGCGCCGACGCCTTCTACGCCGAGATCCGCCGCTACTGGCCGGCGCTGCCCGAGGGCGCGCTCGCCCCCGCCTACGCCGGGATCAGACCCAAGCTGCACGGGCCGGGACAGCCGGCGCAGGACTTCGTCGTGCACGGCCCGCGCCGGCACGGCATCAGGGGTCTGGTCAGCCTCTACGGCATCGAGTCGCCCGGGCTCACCGCCAGCCTGGCGCTGGCCGACTTTGCCGTGGCGGCGATGGACGCCGGGGCCTGAGCTGAAAGGTGTATGCTTTCGCAGACGACGGCACACGCGATCGTCATTGCGCTTGCCGCGGCCCTGCCGGCCTCGCAATGACGGCGACCGCCCTGGGCGGGGTCACCCGCGCGGCGACAGAGAGGAGAACATCATGATGAGTCCCATCATTCCGGAGACGCCCGCCGAATACGACAAGACGCGCGTCATCGAGCGTCCCGATGGATTCTATTGGCAGTACCGGGGAACGGCTGAGGAGTTCGGCCCTTTCGCCACCCTGGTCGAGGCCGTCGAGGACATGAAGTACAACGCCGACGCCGCCGTCGAGCCGGGCGAGAGCCTGATCGAAGCGGAAGAGGAACTGGGCATCGCCGACTGGATCGATCCCGAGACCGGCGAGCCGGCCGAGGGCTCCATCCCGCATATCGAGGAGCATTGAGCGGCGCAACGCCTGGCATGAAAGCGTCCATTTATCTCGGCGCGGCGATGGTTCTCGTCGCCGGGATTTCACTGGCCGGAGGGAACGATCACGCTATGAGCCTCAGACTGACCTCGACGGCGTTCGCGGAAGCGGGCGCCATTCCCGGCATCCATACCTGCGATGGCGGCGACATCTCGCCGCCGCTCTCCTGGTCTGGCGTGCCACCCGGGACAAAAAGCCTGGCGCTGATCATCGACGACCCCGATGCGCCCGACCCGGCCGCGCCGAAAATGACCTGGGTGCACTGGCTACTCTACAACATTCCCCCCGAGGCGACCGGTCTGCAGCAAGGCGTGGCCGCGAGCGGCCTTCCCCCCGGCACGCGCGAGGGCGTGAACGACTGGCGGCGCACCGGCTACGGCGGCCCCTGTCCGCCGATCGGTCGCCACCGCTACTTCCACAAGCTCTACGCGCTGGATGTCGTCCTACCCGATCTTCACCAGCCGACCAAGGCGGTGCTGGAAAAGGCGATGCAAGGCCACGTCATCGACAGGACCGAACTCGTCGGGCTGTACCGGCACAAGTGAACGCCTCCCGCCGTCGCTTGGCGTAGCGCATCCGCCCGCCGATCATTTGCCACGGCCGCCGCCGCTGACCGTCCCATCGAAATCGCCGGCCGCCAACCTGGCCCACAGCAGGTCGGCGGGAAGCGGATGGCAGAAGCGATAGCCCTGCGCAACCTGGCAGCCGTAGTCCCTGAGGATGGCGAGCTGGGCATCGGTCTCGACGCCCTCCGCGACGATCTCCAGTTGCAGGCTCTCCCCCAATTGGATGATGGCGCGGGCGATGGCGGCATCCTCGGCATCGTCGGCCAGATCCCTGACGAAGGACTGGTCGATCTTGAGCTTGTCGACCCTCAGGCGCTTCAGATAGCTCAGGCTGGAGTAGCCGGTGCCGAAGTCGTCGATCGACAGCTTGAGCCCCAAGGCCTTGAGCTTGCCGATGTGGGCCAGGACGTTCTCGGTATTCTGCAGCAGGATGGATTCGGTCAGTTCCAGTTCGAGATACGCCGCCGGCAGACCCGAGCGCGCCAGCGCGCCGATCACGGTCGCGCAGATATCGCCGCGCTTGAACTGCAGGGCCGAGAGATTGACCGCCATGACGAAGGGCGGCAGGCCCTTCGCGATCCATTTCTTCGCCTGCAGGCAGGCTTCGTTCAGCACCCACTCGCCGATGGCGACGATGGCGCCGCCCTCCTCCGCGATCGGAATGAAGCGCGCGGGCGGTACCAGGCCCTCGCTCGGGCTGTCCCAGCGCAACAGCGCCTCGAAGCCGATCACCGCCCCGCTCCGGAGGTCGATCTGCGGCTGGTAGTGGAGCAGCAGTTCCCGGTTCTTCAGCGCATCGCGCAGCTTGTTCTGCAACTGCAGGCGCTGCAGCAGATTGACGTTCATCTCCTCGGTGAAGAAATGCAGGCCGTTGCCGCCGCTCTCCTTGGCGTGGTACATGGCGGTATCCGCCATCTTGAGCAAGGTGGTGAAGTCTCTGCCGTCGTCCGGATAGAGGCTGATGCCGATGCTGAAGCTGGTGACAAGTCTGTCGCCCGACAGCTCGATGGGCTCGCTGACGCTCTCCAGAATCGCCTGGGCGATGCGGCTGACCGCTCCGACGTCGGGCACGGCGTTCAGCAGGATGATGAACTCGTCGCCGCCCTGCCGGCAGATCGTGTCGCTGGCGCGCACGCAGGCCTGCAGCCTGGCGCTGATCTGCACCAGCAACTCGTCGCCGACGGTGTGGCCGAGGCTGTCGTTGATCTCCTTGAACTTGTCCAGGTCGAGGAAGAGCAGGGCGACCCGCGCCTGTTCGCGCTCGGCGACCGTGACCGCCTGCTCGAAGCGATCGCGCAGCAGCACGCGGTTGGGCAGGCGCGTGAGCGGATCGTGATGGGCGAGAAAATCGATTTTCTCTTCCGCGGCCTTGCGCTCGCTGATGTCGTTGAAGATGGCGACGTAGTTGGCGATCTCGCCGTCCTTGCCCTTGACCGCGCTGACGCTCAGCCACTTCGGATAGACCTCGCCGTTCTTGCGCCGGTCCCAGATCTCGCCCTGCCAGTAGCCGTTGCCGACGAGGCTGCGCCACATCTGGGCGAAGAACTCCTTGCCGTGGCGGCCAGAGGCCAGCAGGCTCGGGTCGTGACCGGCGACCTCCTCGCGGCTGAAGCCGGTGACTTCGGTGAAGGCGCGGTTGACGGTCAGGATGCGGTTGTTCCGGTCGGTGACGACGATCGCCTCGTGGCTGCTGCCGAACACCTCGGCCGCCAGGCGCAGCTGGTTTTCTGCGGCGATGCGATCGCTGATGTCATGGACCATCGACAGGCAGCTGACGATCTCGCCCTGCTCGTCCCGCATCGGTGAATTGAACCATTCGCAGGTGATCCGCCGGCCCGCCCTGGTGATGTTGTCGTTGATCGAATGGCCGTCCATGTTGCCGCCCAGGACGACATCCCGCCAGGCGGCTTCGACCGCGTCGCGCGCGTCCTCGGGCACGACGAGATCGTAGGCGTGGCGGCCGATCGCCTCGGCCGCCGGCCAGCCGAACACCCGCTCGGCCGCCGGATTCCACTCGGTGACGCGAAACGCGCGATCCCATACGATGTAGGCCAGCGGCAGACGCTCGAACTGGAAGGAGAGGCGCTTGTGGGCATCCTCGATCTCCAGGTGGGTCAGTTGCTGAACCCGCTCGGCCCCCCGCCTCTCGGTGATGTCCTTGCCGGTGCCGCGATAGCCCTGAAAGACGCCGTCGGCGTCGAACACCGGCTTGCCGCTGACCGAGAACCAGCGCAGAGCGCCGGGCTCGGTCTTGATCTGATAGCAGAAATCCTCGAACGGCCGATGCGCCTCCAGGACCTGCCAGTGCGCTCGCCACGCTTCTTCGTTGACGCCGACGATGGGCAGATCCCGGCGCGTCTTGCCGATCGTCGTTCGCGGCTGCAGCGTGGTCTTGTAGAGCAGGCCCCCAGACATGTCCTTGAAACGAAAATCGGCGTCCTGCTCCCAGAACCAGTCCGAGGACATCTCGGTCAGGTCGCGAAAGCGCGCTTCGCTCTCGCGCAATATCCGTTCCATCGACTTCTGCTCGGTGATGTCGCTGTAGACGGCGAGCAGACCGCCCGCGGGCAAGGGTGTGCTGGTGACCCTCAGGACGCTGCCGTCGGGCATGGCGCGCTCGAAATCGAGGTGCTCATGCCGGCCCACGCGGGCGAGGAATTCCGCGGCGATGGCCTCGGGATCGCCGGCGCCGTGGTCGCCGCGCCGGGTGAAAAAGCGCAGCAGTTCGGAGAACGAGGGTAGTCGCGCGGCGAACAAGCCCGCGGGAAAATCGAGCAGTTGCTTGAACTTGGCGTTGCAGACCCGCATCTGCAGGTCCGGTCCGAACAGCGCGACCCCGCTCGGCAAATGGTCGAGCAGGATCCGCAGCACCGCCGCCGCATCGCGCCCAGGCAAGTCCTCTGCCGGCTCGTCGTGGCGGCTGTCATCTCGGTCCATGGGCCATTCTCTCCCGAGCAAGCGCCGGAAATCAACCCGCTCGGCACGCTGCTTCAGGCCAAAAGCACCGCGATCAGGCCGGAGAGGAAGATGCCGTCGAAGGTGCCGGCGCCGCCGATCGAGGCCACCGGCGCGCCGAGCTTCTTCACCTCGGACAGGCGCAGCAGATCGGCGCCGACCAGGACCCCGAGGGCGCCGGCGATGTAGGCGAGCGGCGCCGCCTGCTCCGCATCGAGCAATTCCGCCGTCAGCGCCGCCGCCAACGGCGCCACGAGAATGGGCATACCGATGCCGATGCCGGGGATGGGCGCGCTGGTGAGATAGCTGATCGCGGCGACGACGGCCACGGCGACGGCCACCTCCATCGGGGCGAGCGGATGGTGCAGCAGCAGGTAGGCCGAAAACGCCACCGGAGCGAGGGCGCCGCCGACATTGACCGCGATCAGGGTGCGGCCGAGGAAGGGCGCTTGCGGCAGGCCGAGCAGGCGCGAGAGCCGCTGGCGCGGCGCCTCCGTCTCGGGCGCCTCGGCTGCCACGGAAAACAGTGGCAGGTTGATCATGCTGCCGGCCAGGGTGACCAGGAGCAGCAGGTAGGCGGAATCCTGCGACAGGCCGAGCTTCTCGAAGGCGATGCTGATGACGCCGAGCTGGACGAAGGTCGCCAGAAAGATCAGGGCGAACAACAGGATCAGCAGGCGGACATAGGACATGGCAAGCACTCCGACGGACGAACGCAGCGCGCATTATGATCGCTCGCGACGCTAGCGGCGTGCGACAATTGCCCGCCGCACGGACATCCGCGCGCCACCATTGCCCCGAGAGACCCGCATGGAACCGCCAAGCATCATCCTGCGTACCGCTGCGCTGCGCCTGATAGAAGCGCGCCAGCAGGACACAAGGCCGCCGCTGATGGCGCGCGCCGGGGCGGCCGCGGCAGCGCTGGCGCGGGAACTCGTCGCCGGCAGCGCGCTGCCGCCGCTCGTCGTCGCAGGCCCCGGCAACAACGGCGGCGACGCGCTGGTCGTGGCGCGCCTGCTGCGGCAATCCGGCCTCGCCCCGGTGGTGGTCGCGGCCTTCGAGGCCGCGAAGCTGCCCGCCGACGCGCGCGCGGCGCTCGACGCCTATCTGGCCGCCGGCGGCGCGCTCCATGACGACGTTCCCGAGGCCCGTTTCTCGCTCGCGGTCGACGGCCTGCTCGGCATCGGCGCGACCGGCAAACGTCCGCTCGCCGGCCGCTTCGCGCAACTGGTGGCGCGGATCAACGCACTGGACTGCCCGGTCTTGGCGCTCGATGTCCCCAGCGGCCTCGACGCCGACAGCGGCCGGGTCGCGGGCGTGGCGGTGCGCGCCAGCCACACGGCGAGCTTCATCGCGGCAAAGCCCGGCCTGCTGACGCTCGATGGCCCCGATCATTGCGGCGAGATCAGCATCCACGACCTCGATCTCGCCATCGACCCGGACATCGCCGCCGGCCGGACCATCGCGCCGGCGCTGTTTTCGGAACAACTGAGACCCCGCAGGCGGAACTCGCACAAGGGCAGCTACGGCAGCGTCGGCATCATCGGCGGGGCGCCGGGCATGGTCGGCGCGGCGCTGCTGGCCGCTCGCGCGGCGCTCCACCTGGGGGCCGGCCGGGTCTATCTGGGGATACTGCAGGACATGTCTGTCGACCCCGTGCAGCCCGAGCTGATGTTCAGATCCCCGGAGCGGGTGCTCGAACTGGCGAGCTGCCTGGCCGTCGGTCCCGGCCTCGGCCAGTCCGCGGCCGCGGTCGAGCTCACGCGACTGGCCATCGCCGCGCCCCTGCCGCTGCTCCTCGATGCCGATGCGCTCAATCTGCTCGCCGCCCATCCGGCGCTCGCGCGCGCCCTGGCGAAGCGCGACGCACCGACGCTGCTGACCCCGCACCCGGCCGAGGCCGCCCGCCTCTCGGGCTGCCCGGTCGACGCGATCCAGGACGACCGGGTCGGCGCGGCGCTGGACCTGGCGCGGCGTATGAATGCCGGCGTGGTCCTGAAGGGCTGCGGCAGCGTCGTCGCTCTCCCCGATGGCCGCTGGTTCATCAACACCTCGGGCAACCCCGGGCTCGCCTCCGCCGGCAGCGGCGACGTCCTGACCGGCATGACCGCGGCGCTGCTGGCGCAGGGCTGGCCGGCCGACCGGGCGCTCTTGGCTGCGGTGCATCTCCACGGCTTGGCGGCCGAGGCTCGCGCCGCCGCGGGCGAGGGCCCGACCGGCCTCGCCGCGAGCGAACTGATGCTGCCCGCGCGCGGGCTACTGAACGGCTGGAACCATGCCTGAGACCGAGAAACACCCGCTCTACGGCGTCGTCCTGATCCTCTTCGCGCTGTTCTTCTTCGCCGGCCTGGACGCCACCGCCAAGCATCTGGCGCAGACCTTCGCCCTGCCGCTCCTGGTCTGGGCACGCTACACCTTCCACTGCTTGCTGATGGTGATCTTCCTGGCGCCGTCGATGCGCCTGAAGCTGGTCAAGACCGGCAAGCCGGTCACCCAGGTGTTCCGAGCGCTGATGCTGGTGGGGGTGTCCCTGCTCTCGCTCGCCGCCTTCCGCCTGATGCCGCTGGCCGAGACGACGGCGATCCTGTTCGTGACGCCGCTCCTGGTGGCGCTCCTCTCCGGACGCTTTCTCGGCGAGAAGGTCGGCATCAAACGCTGGCTGGCGGTGCTGGCCGGCTTCGCCGGCGCGCTGCTGGTCGCGCGGCCCGGCGGCGCCATGACCGGCTTGGGCCTCATCTTCTCGCTGGCGGCGGCGCTGTGCTACAGCATCTATCAGATCCAGACGCGGCAGCTGTCGGCGAGCGAGAACACCTTCACCATGCTCTTCTACACCGCGCTCACCGGCACCGTGGTCTTGACCCTGGCCCTGCCCTGGTTCTGGCGCGGACCCTGGCCCAGTCCGCTGCAGGCGCTGCAGATCGCCTCCCTCGGCGTCTATGGCGGCACCGGCCACTACCTGCTGACGCGCGCCTTTCGCCACGCGCCCGCCTCGACGCTGTCGCCGATGATGTACGCGCAGCTGATCTGGGCGACCCTGCTCGGCTGGCTGATCTTCGGCCAACTGCCCGACGGCCTGTCGATGCTCGGCATGGCGGTCATCGCCGGCAGCGGCCTGGCCATCGCGCTGATCGAGCGCCGACCTCGGGTGCTAGAATCGACCGGAGCTATTCGGGAGTCGAGATGAACATGAAAATGCCGCTGGCGCTATCCGCCGAGATCGAGCGCAACGTCGCCATCGCGCTGAGCGAGGACATCGGCGGCGGCGATCTGACCGCGCTGCTCACGTCCGGCGGCCACGTCAGCCGCGGCCGGGTGGTCAGCCGCGAGGCGGCGGTGCTGTGCGGCACCGCCTGGTTCGACGCCTGCTTCCTGCGCCTCGATGGCACCGCCCGGATCGATTGGCGGGCCAAGGACGGCGAGCGCATCACTGCCGGCCAGACGCTGTGCGAAATCGCCGCCGAGACGCGCGCGCTGCTCACCGCCGAGCGTACCGCCCTGAATTTTCTCCAGCTGCTGTCGGCCACCGCCACCGCCACGCGCCGCTTCGTCGATGCCGTGGCGGGCACCGGCGCCAAGATCATCGACACCCGGAAGACCCTGCCCGGCCTGCGCCTGGCGCAGAAGTACGCGGTGCGCGCCGGCGGCGGCACGAACCACCGCCTGGGGCTCTACGACGGCATCCTGATCAAGGAGAACCACATCCTCGCCGCCGGCGGCATCGCAGCGGCGCTATCGAGTGCGCGCGGACTGGCGCATCCGGGCGTGTTCATCCAGGTCGAGGTGGAGACGCTGGCCCAGCTCGGCGAGGCGCTCGCCTGCGGCGCCGAAATGATCCTGCTCGACAACTTTGGGCTGGAGACGATGCGCGAAGCGGTGACGCTCACCGCCGGGCGCGCCTCGCTGGAAGCCTCGGGCGGCGTCGATATCACGCGCGTGCGCGCCATCGCCGAGACCGGCGTCGATCGCATCTCGATCGGCAGCCTGACCAAGGACGTGCGCGCGGTCGATCTGTCACTGCGCCACGTGGAAAGATAAAGGCGGCGCCGAACGACTGGAAAACCCGTCATCGCGATTGCCGCGGCCCTGCGGGCCTCGCAATGACGCATCCTATCTGCGCGCGCAGCGAAGCCATCAGAGCGGCTTGCGTGCCACCAGATCGACCAGCGCCGAGCGGCCCCAATGTCCGCGCTGCCCGCCGGAGCCCTCCTCCAGTTGGTCCTCGTGCTCCCGCAATTCCAGGATCTCCAGATCGGCGAAGGCATCGGAGAGCAAGGCTGCGGTGTACAGGTTCTCCAGCGCCGACGGGCCGCCGGTGCGGTATTCGAGCTGTTTCGGGGTGTAGCCGTGCACCAGCAGCAGGCCGCCTGGTTTCAAGGCGCGTTTCATCAGTCCGAACAGCACCGTCCGTTCCGCGGGCGAGGCGAACTGGATGAAGATCGCCGCGATCGCGTCGTACGCGGCCTCGGGCCAGGTCCACTCGAGGACGTTGGCCTGGACGAAGTCGACCTCGACTTGGCGCTCGGTCGCCAGCCGCTTGGCCTTGTGCAGCGCCACCGGCGACAGCTCCAGCGCGGTGACGACGAGCCCCTCCTCGGCCAGCCAGACGCTGTTGCGCCCCTCGCCGTCGGCCACCGACAGGGCGCTCATGCCGGGTGCTAGCCGGGCCGCCTGCCGCGCCAGGAACTTGTTCGGCGCCGTGCCGAACAGGTAATCCTCTCCGGCCGCGGCGTAGCGGCCGCTCCAGTGCTGCTCTGCGTCCCTATGGCTCATCGGTGCTCCCTGATGTAGTTCTTGATCGCCTCGGCGTCGGCTTCCATCACCGCGAAGCGCTGCGGCAGCTCCTCGATGCCTTCGAGGCCGGCCGGGCGTTCGGGCTCGCGTCCCAAGGCCTCGCGGATGGTTTCCTCGAACTTGGCCGGCAAGGCCGTCTCCAGGCAGACCAGCGGCACGCCCTGCTCGCGCAGCCCCAGGCCGACCTTGAGGCCGTCGGCGGTGTGGGTGTCGATCATGACGCCGTAGCGCTCCCAGACGCGGCGGATCGTCGCCAGGCGGTCGGCGTGGTTGCTGGTGCCGGAGACGAAGCCGTAATCCTTGATGCGGGAAAAGTGCGGACTGTCCGACAGATCGAAGGCTATGCCCGCCTCGACGCGCGCCCACAGCTCGCGCACCGTTGCGGCGTCGCGGCCGACCAGGTCGAAGACGAAGCGCTCGAAGTTCGAGGCCTTGGAAATGTCCATCGACGGGCTGCTGGTCGATCGCGTCTCGGCGGGCCCGCGCGGACGATACACGCCGGTCCTGAAGAACTCGTCCAGGACGTCGTTCTCGTTGGTGGCGAGGATCAGTTGCTTGATCGGCAGGCCCATCATCCGCGCGATGTGGCCGGCGCAGATGTTGCCGAAGTTGCCCGAGGGCACGCTGAAGCTGACTTGCTCGTCGTTCGAGCCGGTGGCCGCGAAATAGCCCTTGAAGTAATACACGATCTGCGCCGCGACGCGCGCCCAGTTGATCGAATTGACCGTGCCGATCCGGTACTCGGCCTTGAAGGCGTGGTCGTTGCTGACGCCCTTGACGATGTCCTGGCAGTCGTCGAAGACGCCGCGCACGGCGATGTTGTGGATGTTCGGATCGGCCAGCGAGAACATCTGCGCCGTCTGGAAGCGGCTCATCTTGCCGGCAGGCGAGAGCATGAAGACGCGGATGCCGCGCTTGCCGCGCAGCGCGTACTCGGCCGAGGAGCCGGTGTCGCCGGAGGTGGCGCCGAGGATGTTCAGCTCCTGCCCGGTCTTGGCCAGCGCGTACTCGAACAGGTTGCCGAGCAGTTGCATCGCCATGTCCTTGAAGGCCAGCGTCGGGCCGTTGGACAGTTCGAGAATCGCGAGTCCCGGTTCCAGCCAACGCAGCGGCGTGATCTGCCCCGGGTCGTCGCCGGCGCGCGCGTTCTTGTAGGTCTCCGCCGTGTAGGTGCGCGCTATCAGGGACTTCAGATCCGCGGCGGGAATGTCGGTGGCGAACTTCTCCAGCACCTTGAACGCCAGCTCGGGATAGGGCAGGTCGCGCCAGGAGTCGAGCTCATCGCGACTCACCCGGGGATAGCGCTCGGGCAGGTAGAGGCCGCCGTCGGGCGCCAGGCCGGCCAGCAGGATTTCGGTGAAGCTTCTGGCGGGCGAATTGCCGCGGGTCGAGATATAGCGCATCACTTGTCCAGTTCTTCCAGGCGCAGGCGGATCACCTTGCTCGTCACCACCGCCAGTGCCTCGATCCGGGCGATGGCGGCGTCGATGTGCTTCTCCCGGGTCCGGTGGGTGAGCATGATGATGTCGGTCTGCTCCTCGCCTTCGACCGCCTCGCGCTGGATCATGGCCTCGATCGAGATCCGCTGGTCGGCCAGGATGCGGGTGATGTCGGCGAGCACGCCCGGCTGGTCGGACACCGCCAGGCGCAGGTAGTAGCGGGTCTCGACCTCGGCCATCGGCAGGATGCTCGTGTCCATCACGGCATCGGGCTGGAAGGCCAGGTGCGGCACGCGGTGCTCGGGATCGGCGGTGTGCATGCGGGTGACGTCGACCAGATCGGCGATCACCGCCGAGGCCGTGGGCTCGGCCCCGGCGCCCTTGCCGTAGTAGAGCGTGGCGCCGACGGCGTCGCCCTGGACCAGCACGGCGTTCATCGCCCCCTCGACGTTGGCGATCAGGCGCCGGGCCGGGATCAGGGTCGGATGCACGCGCAGCTCTATGGCCTCGGCGCCATTCACAGAAACGCGCTTGGTGATGCCGAGCAGCTTGATGCGGTAGCCCAGCTGTTCGGCATACTTGATGTCGAGGGCATCTAGCCTGCTGATGCCCTCGACATGGACCTTGTCGAACTGCATCGGGATGCCGAAGGCGATCGCCGCCATGATGGTGAGCTTGTGCGCGGCGTCCACGCCCTCGACGTCGAAGCTCGGATCGGCCTCGGCGTAGCCCAGGCGCTGGGCTTCCTTCAAGACGACGTCGAAGGGCAAGCCCTTGTCGCGCATCTCGGAGAGGATGAAGTTGGTGGTGCCGTTGATGATTCCGGCGATCCACTGGATGCGGTTGGCGGAGAGGCCCTCGCGCAGCGCCTTGATGATCGGAATGCCGCCGGCCACCGCCGCCTCGAAGGCCACCATCACGCCGGCCCGCTGCGCGGCGGCGAAGATCTCGTTGCCATGGATGGCGAGCAGCGCCTTGTTGGCGGTGACCACGTGCTTGCCGTTGTCGATGGCCGCGAGCACCAGCTCCCGGGCGATGCCGCAACCGCCGATCAGCTCGACGACGATGTCGATCTCGGGGTCGGCCACCACCGAGAAAGCGTCGGCTGTGAGCCGGACCTGGCCCTGGGTGATCCTCTCGGCGAGCACCAAATCCCGGTCGGCGACCACGCTGATGCGGATCGGACGGCCGGCGCGGCGCGTGATCTCGCTCTCGTTGCGGCGCAGGACCTTGAAGGTGCCGCCCCCGACGGTACCGATACCGAGGAGCCCTACGTTGATGGGTTTCATTTGCTTACCATGGAGTGTCGCCGCGCGCTCCCGGAGGCGCGCCGCGATCGGGTTTCAGGTGCCGTGCCGCTTGCGGTAATGGTCGAGAAAGCGCGCGACGCGGCCGATCGCCTCGGTGAGATCGTCGACGTTGGGCAGGAAGACCAGCCGGAAGTGGTCTGGCCTGGGCCAGTTGAAGCCGCTGCCTTGCACCAGCAGCACCCGCTCCTGCTCCAGCAGGTCGAGGATGAACTGCTGGTCGTCGTCGATCGGATAGCGCTTCGGGTCCAGGCGCGGGAACAGGTACATGGCGGCCTGGGGCTTGACGCAAGTCACGCCTGGGATCTCGGTGAGCAGCCCCCAGGCCAGCTCGCGCTGGCGCCCCAGGCGGCCGGTCGGCGCGACCAGATCGTTGATGCTTTGGTAGCCGCCGAGCGCGGTCTGGATGCCGAACTGCGCCGGCACGTTCGAGCACAGGCGCATCGATGCCAGCATGTTGAGGCCCTCGATGTAGTCCTGGGCGTGGCGCTTTTCGCCCGAGACGATCAGCCAGCCGGCGCGGAAGCCGGGCGCCCGGTAGTTCTTCGACAGGCCGTTGAAGGTGATGCACAGCACATCCTCGGCCAGCGAGGCGATCGAGGTGTGGCTCGCGCCGTCGTAGAGCACCTTGTCGTAGATCTCGTCGGCGTAGATGATCAGTTGATGGGCGCGGGCGATCTCGACGATCTCGCGCAGCAGTTCGACCGGATAGAGCGCGCCGGTCGGATTGTTCGGGTTGATGATGACGATGGCGCGCGTGGTCGGGCCGATCTTGGCGCGGATGTCGTCGAGATCGGGCAGCCAGCCCGCCCCCTCGTCGCACAGGTAGTGGCGTGCGGTGCCACCCGAGAGGGAAACCGCCGCCGTCCACAGCGGATAGTCTGGGGTCGGCACCAGCACCTCGTCGCCGGCGTCGAGCAGCGCGTTCATCGCCATCACGATCAGTTCGGAGACGCCGTTGCCGATGTAGATGTCCTCGACCTGGACGCCCGCGATCCTCTTCTCCTGGCTGTAGTGCATGATCGCCTTGCGCGCCGCGAACAGACCCTTGGAGTCGGAGTAGCCCGAGGCCGCGGGCAGGTTGTGGATGACGTCCTGGACGATTTCCTCGGGCGCCTCGAAGCCGAAGGGTGCGGTATTGCCGATGTTGAGCTTGATGATGCGATGGCCGTCCTCCTCCATCGCCTTGGCGCGGGCCAGCACCGGGCCCCGGATGTCGTAACAGACGTTGGCGAGCTTGGCCGATTTGAGTACAGGCTGCATAAGGTGGTTCACCACGGAGACGGGCCCGGGGGCGACAGCGGCACGCATCGCTGCGGGTCTGGGCCCAAAAAAGATATAATCTTACCGAAGCCGGCAGCCCGCCGCAAACCAACCCGACCGCCCCCTGCCGCCACCGCATGAAACTGCAAGCCAACCGCCCCGTCGGCCTGAACGTCGTCACCGCCCACGGCGACGGCTATTTCGCGATCAACGGCGAGGCCCACCACCAGAGCCTGCTGGTGACGCCGCAGCGCCTGGAGACGGAGTGGATCGCGGGCGGCATCGAGGCCCTGACCGCAGCCGATTTCCAGCGCCTGGCGCAACTGGACTGCGAGGTGCTGATCCTCGGCACCGGCACCCGCCAGCGCTTTCCCGAGCCCGCCCTGCTCGCCCCGATGATGGCGGCGAGGATAGGCGTCGAGGTGATGGACAGCGCCGCCGCGGCCCGCACCTACAACATCCTCGCGGCGGAGGGGCGACAGGTCGCGGCACTCCTGCTCGTAGACCGCGCATGAAGTTGCGGCGGGGCTCTCCATCGGCGCGGACGCTGCTGCTGCTCCTGACGCTGTTCTCGGTGCTTTGGCTCGGAACCATCGATTACCGTAAGCTGATCATGCCCGACGAGGGCCGCTACGCCGAGATCCCGCGCGAGATGGTGGCCACCGGCGACTGGCTGACGCCGCGCCTGAACGGCATCAAGTATTTCGAGAAGCCGGCGTTGCAATACTGGGCCACCGCCGCGGCGTACACCCTGTTCGGCGAGCACCAATGGACGGCGCGGCTGTGGAGCGCGCTCACCGGCCTGCTGGGCGTGCTGGTCACCTGGTTTACGGCGCGCCGCCTGTGGGGACAGGGCGCCGCGCTGGGCGGGGCCGGCGTGCTCGCCGGCAGCCTGCTCTACGGTCTGATCGGCCACGTCAATACCCTGGACATGGGCGTCTCCTTTTTCCTCTCGGCGGCGGTGTTCGCCTTCGTCCTGGCGCAGCAGGACGACGCCAGCGACCGCGAGAACCGCAATTACATGCTCTCGGCGTGGCTGGCGCTAGCACTCGCCATGCTCAGCAAGGGCCTGATCGCCCTGGTGCTGCCGGGCACCACCCTGCTCGGCTATTCGCTCTGGCAGCGAGACTTTGCTCCCTGGCGCCGTCTGCACCTGATTCCCGGCCTGGCGCTGTTCACCGTCGTCGCCGCGCCCTGGTTCGTCGCCGTCTCGCTCGCCAACCCGGAGTTCGCCTGGTTCTTCTTCATCCACGAGCACTTCCAGCGCTTCCTCACCAAGGTCGCCGGCCGCTACCAGCCGATCTGGTATTTCCTCCCCATCCTCCTGGTCGGCATGGTCCCCTGGCTGGTCGCGCTGTTCTCGGCGCCCTGGGCCGCGGTGCGGCGCGATGTCTCGCAGCGCTTCCAGCCGCGGCGCTTCCTGTGGCTGTGGATCCTGGTGGTGTTCTGCTTCTTCTCGGTCTCCGACTCCAAGCTGGCCTCCTACATCCTGCCGCTGTTCCCGGCGCTGGCGGCGTTGATCGGCTGGCACTTCGAGCAGATCGCCGGCCGCGATCCGCGCGCGCTGCGCTGGCACGCCGGCCCGCTGATTCCGCTGGCGCTCGCCTGCCTGGCGCTCTCGCCGCAGGCGGTCCGGCTCGCCAGCCCCGAGGTACCGGTGGCCCTCTACGCCGCCTATGTGCCCTGGCTCCTGGCCGCCAGCGGCTCGCTCTTGATCGGGGCGCTGGCGGGCTTCGCCTTCGCCTGGCGCGCGCTACCGCGCGCCGCGCTGCTGGGCCTCGCTACGGGCGGCCTGCTGTTCTCCCAGCTGATCCTGCTCGGCCACGACAGCCTGGCGCCGTCTAACTCTTCCTACGCCATCGCCCGGAAGATCCGCGGCCTGGTGCCGCCCGACGTCCCCTTCTATAGCGTCAATACCTACGATCAGACGCTGCCCTTCTACCTGAAGCGCACCCTGACCATGGTCGCCTACAAGGACGAGCTCGCGTTCGGCATCGCTCACGAACCGCAGAAATTCGTTCCCGACCTGGCCCGCTTCGCCGCGCTCTGGCGCGCTGCGCCCGCCGCCTGGGCGCTGATGACTCCAGAGGGCTACCGGCAGTTCCTCGCCCAGGGCTTGCCGATGCAGCTCGTCGCCCGGGACACCCGCCGCGTCATCGTGAAAAACATTAGCCCACCCCCCGACCCCCGCCCCAAGGGCGAGGGTGACGGTTGTTCTGCCGCGCCAGGCGCGGCATCCATGCCCTTGGCGGGCTCCGCCTTGGGGGATCCCAAGGGGACTTCCTTCGGGGCGCGGCCCTGCGGCGGAACCAAGCCATGAACCCCGTCAGCTTTTCCCTGATCCTCACCGGGGTGCTGCTCAACGCCGCCGCCCAGCTGCTGCTCAAGGCCGGCACCAACGCCGTCGGCCACTTCGAGTTCCAGCTCGGCAACCTGATCCCGATCGGCCTGAAGCTGGCACTCGAACCCCACATCTTGGGCGGCCTGGCTTGCTACGCGGTCAGCTTGGTGGTCTGGATCATGGGGCTGTCCCGGGTACCGGTCAGCGTCGCCTATCCGATGCTGTCGATCGGCTACGTGATCAATGCCTTCGTCGCCTGGCAGTGGTTCGGCGAGGTGCTCTCGGCGCAGAAGCTCGCCGGCATCGGCTTCGTCGTAGTCGGCGTGTTCCTGGTGGCGAGGTCATGAGGGCCTTCCCCCCGGCCCCCCTCCCGAGGAGGGGGGTGACGGCCGTTCAGCCGCTGATGCGGCTTCCATATCATGGCTCGCTGTGCCCCAGGGCCGGCTTTACACAGCCGGCCCGCTTCGGCGGCGTGGAGCAGTGCTCCGCGCAACCCCGCCTACGCCCTCGGGGCGGCCCTTCGGAGACAGCATGAACTTCCTGCCCTTCACCCGTCCTAGCATAGACGAGGAGACCATCGCCGCGGTGGGCGAGGTGCTGCGCTCCGGCTGGCTCACCAGCGGCCCGAAGGTCAAGGCCTTCGAGGCCGCGCTCTCCGACTATTGCGGCGGCCGCACGGTGCGCGCCTTCAGCTCGGGCACGGCGACGCTGGAAGTGGCGCTGCGCCTGGCCGGCGTCGGACCGGGCGACGAGGTGATCACCACGCCCCTGACCTGGGTCGCCAGCGCCAACGTGGTGCTCGCCCTCGGGGCGAAGCCGGTGCTGGTGGACATCGACCCGAAAACGCGCAACATCGACCTCACGCGCATCGAGGCGGCGGTGACGGAGAAGACGCGCGCGCTCCTCCCGGTCGATCTGGCCGGCCTGCCGGTGGATCGCGACGCGCTCTACGCGCTCGCGCAGCGGCATCAGCTGCGCGTGGTCGAGGACGCCGCCCAGGCCTTCGGCGCCAGTTGGCGCGGCCGGCGCATCGGGACCTCATTTGGCAACGACAGCGACTTCGTCTCCTTCAGCTTCCACGCCAACAAGAACATCACCACCGGCGAGGGCGGCGCCCTGGTGCTGCCCGCCGACGTCGATCCGGGCTTGTGCGAGCGCCTGCGCCTGCAGGGGGTGGAGCGCTTCCCCGACGGCACGATGGACGTCGATGTGCTGGGCGGCAAGTTCAACCTGACCGACATCGCCGCCACCATCGGCCTGGGCCAACTCAAGCACCTGGAAGCATTCACCGCGCGCCGCCGGCAATTGGCTCAGCGCTATTTCGAGCACTTCGGCGAACTCGCCATCGCCGGTCTGGTGCTGCCGCCGGCCGACTTCGAAAACTCGAACTGGCACATGTATCAGGTGCTGCTGCCCGAGGCATTCGAGCGCGGCGCCTTCATCAAGGCGATGCAGGAGCGCGGCATCGGCATCGGCGTGCACTACCCGGCGCTGCACCTGTTCTCGCTCTATCGTCGCCTGGGCTTCAAGGCGGGTGATTTCCCGCAGGCCGAGCGGGTCGGCAGGCAAACCGTTACACTGCCCCTTTTCCCCGCCATGACCGACGGCGACGTCGAACGCGTCTGCAGCGCCGTCGCCGATGTCCTCGATCGAGCCGCATGAGCCATCCCGAAATCTCCGTCGTCATCCCCATCTACAACGAAGAGGAAGGTCTGCCCGAGCTCTTCGCCCGGCTCTACCCGGCGCTCGACGCGCTCGACGCCCGCTACGAGGTGATCTTCGTCAACGACGGCAGCCGCGACCGCTCCGCCGCCATCTTGCGTCACCAGTTCCAGCTGCGCCCGGACGTGACGCGGGTGGTGCTGTTCGCCGCCAACTTCGGCCAGCACATGGCGATCATGGCCGGCTTCGAACGGAGCCGCGGCGACATCGTGATCACCCTCGACGCCGACCTGCAGAACCCGCCCGAGGAGATCGCCGCGCTGGTCGACAAGATGCGCGCCGGTCACGACTACGTCGGCACCATCCGCCGCCAGCGTCAGGACTCGGCCTTCCGCCGCTACGCCTCGCGCGCGATGAACCGCCTGCGCGAACGGATCACCCGGATCAAGATGACCGACCAGGGCTGCATGATGCGCGCCTATTCGCGCGCCATCGTCGATGCCATCAACGGCTGCCACGAAGTCAGCACCTTCGTCCCGGCGCTGGGCTACACCTTCGCCCAACGCCCGACCGAGATCGAAATCGGCCACGAGGAGCGCCACGCCGGCGTCTCCAAGTATTCGCTCTACAGCCTGATCCGCCTGAATTTCGACCTGATGACCGGCTTCTCGCTGGTGCCGCTGCAATGGTTCTCGATGGTCGGCATCGTCATCTCGACGCTCTCGGTGCTGTTCGTCGGCTACCTGGCGGTGCGCCGGCTGATCGTCGGTCCCGAGGCGCAAGGCCTGTTCACCCTGTTCGGCATCGCCTTCTTCCTGATCGGCCTGACCCTGTTCGGCGTCGGCCTGCTCGGCGAGTATGTCGGCCGCATCTACCAGCAGGTGCGGCACCGGCCGCGCTACCTGATCGACGCGGTGCTGGAGCGGGACGAAGCGCCATGAGCCGTGCCGTGGTCTTCGCCTATCACAACGTCGGCGTGCGCTGCCTGTCGGTGCTGCTCGCCCACGATATCGAGGTGGCGCTGGTGCTCACCCATCGCGACGATCCGGACGAGAACCTCTGGTTCGACAGCGTCACCGAACTCGCGGCGCTGCACGCGATCCCCACGATCACGCCGCCCGACCCGAACGATCCGGAGGTCGTCGCGCGTATCGCCGCACTCTCGCCCGACTTCCTGTTCTCCTTCTACTACCGGCAGATGATCAAGCGCCCGCTGCTGGAACTGCCTCGTGGCGGCGCCTACAACATGCACGGCTCGCTGCTGCCCAAATACCGCGGCCGGGCGCCGGTGAACTGGGCGGTGTTGAACGGCGAGCGCGAGACCGGCGCGACGCTGCACCGGATGCTGGAAAAACCCGACGCCGGCGCGATCCTGGCCCAGCAGGCGATCCCCATCCTGCCCGACGACAACGCCTTCGAGGTCTTCAACAAGGTCACGGTGGCAGCCGAAATCGCGCTCGACCGCGTGCTGCCGCAGCTCGTCGCCGGCACCGCGGCCGAGACGCCGCAGGATCTGGCTCGGGGTTCGTACTTCGGCGGCAGGCGGCCCGAGGACGGCCGCATCGATTGGCACGCCGACGCCCGGAGCATCCACAACCTGGTGCGCGCCGTCGCGCCGCCCTACCCCGGCGCCTTCAGCGCGCTCGCCGGTGGGACGCTGCGCGTGGGCAAGAGCCTGGTCGAGTCGCGGCGGCCGCCGAGACCGGGCGGGCCCGGGCTCTACGCCGAGGGCAGCAATGTCTATGCCGATTGCGGCGACGGCCGCGTGCTGCGCCTGGTCGCGCTCGAATTCGGCGGCGCGCGGCTCGATGCCGCCGGCTTCACCGCCCGCTTCGGCTCCGAAAAACTTCTTCTCCCTAGGTCATCATCATGAAAAAAGTCCTCATCCTCGGCGTCAACGGCTTCATCGGCCACCATCTCTCCCAGCGCATCATCGAGGCCACCGACTGGGAGGTCTATGGCATGGACATGCAGTCCGAGCGCGTCGCCGACCTGATCGACCATCCGCGCTTCCATTTCTTCGAGGGCGACATCACCATCAACAAGGAGTGGATCGAGTACCACGTCAGGAAGTGCGACACGGTGCTGCCGCTGGTGGCCATCGCCACGCCGGCGACCTACGTCAAGGAGCCGCTGCGGGTGTTCGAGCTCGACTTCGAGGCCAACCTGCCGATCATCCGCCACGCGGTGAAGTACGGCAAGCGGGTGATCTTCCCCTCGACTTCGGAAGTCTATGGGATGTGCGGCGACGCCGAATTCGACCCGGAGAACTCCAACCTGATCTACGGCCCGATCAACAAGCCGCGCTGGATCTACGCCTGCGCCAAGCAGTTGATGGACCGCGTGATCGCCGCCTACGGCCAGCAGGAAGGGCTCGACTACACGCTGTTCCGGCCGTTCAACTGGATCGGCGCCGGCCTCGATTCGATCCACACGCCCAAGGAGGGCAGCTCGCGCGTCATCACCCAGTTCCTGGGCCACATCGTGCGCGGCGAGCCGATCAAGCTGGTCGATGGCGGCGCCCAGAAGCGCGCCTTCACCTACGTCTCAGACGGCATCGCGGCGCTGATGAAGATCATTGAGAACCCAAACGGCATCGCCAGCGGCAAGATCTACAACATCGGCAATCCGGCCAACAACTACTCGGTGCGCGAGCTGGCATTGATGATGCTGGCCATGGCCAAGCAGTATCCCGAATACCGCGACAGCGCGGAGAAGGTCGAGATGATCGAGACCACTTCCGGCGACTACTACGGCAAGGGCTACCAGGACGTGCAAAACCGCGTGCCCAAGATCGCCAACACCATGGCCGACTTCGACTGGGCGCCGAAGGTGGGCATGCAGGATGCGCTGCGGCACATCCTCGATGCCTACCGCGGCGACGTCGCCGGCGCGCGCAGTCTCGTCGACTAGTGCCGGCATTGAAGCTCGCCCTGAAGATCGACGCCGATACCTATCGCGGCACCCTGGAAGGCGTGCCGCGACTGGTGGAACTGCTGCGCCGCTTCGAGGTCTCCGCCACCTTCCTGTTCTCGCTCGGCCCAGACCACACCGGCCGCGCCATCCGCCGCGCGCTTCGGCCAGGCTTCATGAAGAAGGTCTCGCGCACCTCGGTGCTCTCCCACTACGGCCTGAAGACGCTGATGTACGGCACGCTGCTGCCCGGCCCCGACATCGGACGGTCCTGCGCCGACATCCTGCGCGCCGTGCGCGACGCCGGCCACGAAGTCGGCATCCACTGCTGGGATCACATCAAGTGGCAAGACGGCGTCGAGCGCGCTGGCGCCGCCTGGACGGAAGAGCAGATGGGGCGCGCCATGGCGCGCTTCAAGGAGATCTTCGGCACGGTCGCCAAGACCCACGGCGCCGCCGGCTGGCAGATGAATCCCCACGCGCAGCGCCTGACCCAGCGGCTCGGCTTCGACTACGCTTCGGATTGCCGCGGCAGCCACCCCTTCATGCCGGTGGTCAGGGGCGAGGTGATCCTCTGCCCGCAGTTGCCGACCACGCTGCCGACGCTGGACGAACTGATCGGGCGCGACGGCATCGATGTCGACAACGTCCATCAGCGCCTGCTCAAATCGACGGAAGCGCTGCCGCGGCAAGACCAGGTGTTCACGCTGCACGCCGAGCTGGAGGGCATGAAGCTGCTGCCGGTGCTGGAGCGCCTGCTCGAGGGCTGGCGCGAGCAGGGCTACGTGCTCGGCGCCTGCCGGGACATCTATGCCGGACTGAAGCCGGCCGAGTTGCCCCGGCACGAACTGATCCGCGGCGAAGTTCCCGGCCGCAGCGGCACCCTGATGGTCCAGGGCGAGGAATTCCTCTCGGATTGCCACGGCCCTTTTGGCCTCGCAATGACGACCGAGGGAAGTCCCCGTGTGACGGACGGGGAGCGGCCGCAGGCGAAGCAATCTTGAGGGTCCATAGAAAACGTAGCGCGGCAATCTAAGGAGGACACCATGCTCGAGCAAAGCGTCCCAGATTTTTCCCTGCCTGCCACCGGCGGCGGGACTTTCCGTCTTTCCGCCCATCGGGGAAAACCGCTGGTGCTCTACTTCTACCCCAAGGACAGCACGCCGGGATGCACCACCGAGGCCGGTCAGTTCCGCGATCTCCACGGCCAATTCGAGAACTTGGGCTGCGTCATTTGCGGCGTCTCGCGCGACGGCCTGAAATCGCACGAGAACTTCAAGGCCAAGCTGGCGCTGCCCTTCGAGCTCCTGGTCGATGCCGAGGAAATCGCCTGCACCCTGTTCGGCGTCATCAAGATGAAGAAGCTGTACGGCAAGGAGGTGCGCGGCGTTGAGCGCAGCACCTTCCTGATCGACGGCGCCGGCGTGCTGCGCCGCGAATGGCGGGCCGTCAAGGCCGACGGCCACGCCGCGGAAGTGCTCGCCGCCGTCCAATCGCTTTAATCCCCGCCCGGAAACCCGATGAAATCCAAGCGCGCCACCAAGCTCTTCGTGCTCGACACCAACGTGCTGATGCACGACCCGACCAGCCTGTTCCGCTTCGAGGAGCACGATCTCTTCGTGCCGATGATGACCCTCGAAGAGCTCGACAACAACAAGAAGGGCATGTCGGAAGTGGCGAGGAACGCGCGCCAGGCGAGCCGCCTGTTGGACGAGGTGGTGTCCGCCGGCGAGGAGGATATCAAGCAGGGCATCGCGCTCGCCGGCCCCTCGCGCGAACTGGCCAGCGGGCGCCTGTTCCTGCAGACCGAGGCGATCGACGGCGTCATCCCCGCCTCCTTGCCCACCGCCAAGGCCGACAACCAGATCATCGCGGTGGCGCTCCACCTGTCCGAGAAAACCCCGAAGCGCCCGGTGATCCTGGTGACCAAGGACATCAACATGCGCATCAAGGCCCGCGCGCTGGGGCTGGAAGCGCAGGACTACTTCAACGACAAGGTGCTGGAGGACAGCGACCTGCTGTACACCGGCGCGCGCGAGCTGCCCGCCGACTTCTGGGAGTCCCACGGCAAGGATCTGCAGTCGTGGAAGCAGGAGACGCGCACCCTGTATCGCATCCAGGGACCGCTGTGCGCCGAGCTGCTGGTCAACGAATTCGTCTGGCAGGAAGGGCCGCAGCCGCTCTACGCCTGGGTGCGCGAGGCCGGCGGCAAGAGCGCCGTGCTGGAGACCCTGACCGACTACAACCACCACAGGAATGCCGTCTGGGGCATCACCGCCAGGAATCGCGAGCAGAACTTCGCCATGAACCTCTTGATGAACCCGGAGATCGACTTCGTCACCCTGCTGGGCCAGGCCGGCACCGGCAAGACGCTGCTCACGCTGGCCGCGAGCCTGACCCAGGTGCTCGAAGCCAAGCGCTATTCCGAGATCATCATCACCCGCGTCACCATACCGGTGGGCGAGGACATCGGCTTCCTGCCCGGCACCGAGGAGGAAAAGATGACGCCCTGGATGGGCGCGCTCGAGGACAACCTCGACGTCCTGAACCGCCCCGCCGAGGACACGCAGGGCGGCGTCGGCGACTGGGGGCGCGCCGCGACCATGGACCTGATCCGCAACCGGATCAAGATCAAGTCGCTCAACTTCATGCGCGGCCGCACCTTCCTGAACAAGTTCCTGATCATCGACGAGGCACAGAACCTGACGCCCAAGCAGATGAAGACCCTGATCACCCGCGCCGGCCCGGGCACCAAGGTGGTCTGCCTGGGCAACATCGCGCAGATCGACACGCCCTACCTGACCGAGGGCAGCTCCGGTCTCACCTACGTCGTCGATCGCTTCAAGGGCTGGCCCCACTCCGGCCACATCACCCTGCAGCGCGGCGAGCGCTCGCGCCTGGCCGACCACGCCGGCGAGGTGCTGTAGCCCGTCAATTATGTGGCTTTGACTGCCAATACAGGACAGGAAACCGAAAGAAGTATTTCCTGAGCTACGCTGCCCAGAAAGAGTTTCCCGACCGGAGAGCGTTTACGCAGGCCGATGATGAGCATGGACACCCGCAGAGACTCGACCAAGGCTTCGATTTCCTCAAAGGCATTTTTGCCCCTGACAAACTGCTTGAATTCGGCCTTGAGACCAGAGGTTTTGAGCAGCTTCTCTACTTCAATGATATCCAGCGTATCCGCCATGGAGGCATCACTCTTCGTCCCGCCAGGGCTGGCATTGACCACCATCAGAGCTTCGTCAAAGTGTCTTGCCATTTCAATGCCTTTATCAAGGGCGGCGCGACCTTCGGGACGTGGCACATAAGCGACAAGTATGGTCATTATTTTTCCTTAGTTGAGCAAACCTTGCAGGCAGTTACAGGAGCCCATCGCTTGGCAGCGGTGTTCGCCGTCGCTCGATCGGCCCGGATACCCAAATTTTGTCACCGCTTGGTAATTTACGCCATATCGCCAACAACGGCCTCGATAGCGGCCGGCGGGGCGGAACCCGGCATCCCGAACCATCAATAACTCCCGGGCTGGGCGAAGCTCTGGAAGCGGGTGTATTCGCCCAGGAAGGTGAGCCTGACGGTGCCGGTCGGACCGTTCCGGTGCTTGCCGATGATCACCTCGGCGGTGCCCTTCTCCTGGGTGTCGGGCTTGTAGTATTCCTCCCGGTACATCATCAGGATGATGTCGGCGTCCTGCTCGATGGCGCCCGACTCGCGCAGGTCGGACATCAGGGGCCGCTTGTCGTTCCTCTCCTCGACCTTGCGCGAGAGCTGCGACAGGGCGATCACCGGCACCTGGAGTTCCTTGGCCAGCGCCTTGATCGAGCGCGAGATCTCGGAGATCTCGGTGGCGCGGTTCTCGTTGTCGCGGGTCGAGGTCATCAGCTGCAGGTAGTCGATCACGATCAGCCCGAGCTTGCCGCCGAACTGGCGCGCCAGGCGCCTGGCCCTGGCTCTCAGATCCGTCACGTTCAGGGCGCCGGTCTCGTCGATGTGGATCGGCGCGCCGTGCAGCTTGCCCAGCGCCACCGTCATCTTGTCCCACTCGTCGTCGTTCAGTCGGCCGGTCCTGATGCGGTGCGCGTCCAGGCGCCCGACCGAGGAGAGGAAGCGCATCGCCAGCTGCGGCCCGGACATTTCCAGGCTGAAGATGGCCACCGGCAGGCCGAGATCGACGCCGACGTGCTCGGCGATGTTGAGCGCGAAGGCGGTCTTGCCCATCGAGGGCCGTCCGGCGACGACGATCATGTCGCCCGGCTGCAGTCCGGAGGTCATCTTGTCGAGATCGGCGAAGCCGGTCGGCACGCCGGTGACGTCCGAGGGATTCTCCTGCTCGTAGAGTTCCTGGATGCGATCCACCACCTGACCCAGCAGCGGCTGGATGGCGACGAAGCCCTGGCTGCTGCGAGCGCCGGCCTCGGCGATCTCGAACACCTTGGCCTCGGCCTGGTCGAGCAGCAGCTTGGCGTCGCGGCCGTTGGGATTCAGGGCGCTGGCGGCGATCTCGTCGCCGACCGTGACCAGGCGGCGGAGCACCGCGCGCTCGCGCACGATCTCGGCATAGCGGCGGATGTTGGCCGCGGACGGGGTGTTGTTGGCGATCTCGCCGAGATAGGCCAGCCCCCCGGCCTGCTCCACCTCGTTGCTCTTCTCGATCGACTCGAACACCGTGACCACGTCGGCCGGCCGCGCCCGCTCGATCAGCCGGGCGATGTGGCGGAAGATGCGGCGGTGGTCGTCGCGGTAGAAGTCGGCCTCGGTGACGATGTCAGCGATCCGGTCCCAGGCGCTGTTGTCCAGCAGCAGGCCGCCCAGCAGCGACTGCTCGGCCTCGACCGAGTGCGGCGGCAGCTTGAGGGCGGCGACCTGCGGGTCATCCGGGCGGTTCGCGGCGAATGCCCGCGAGTTCGGCAAGGTCTGGGCCATGACGAGGTCTCCTTGGATTGACCGCCCAGTCTACCGGCAGCAGCGCCGGATGGGGAGGGGTAAGTTGTGTAAATGCTGTGGAAATGCTGTGCGCGAATTGTGGGTAAGCCGTGGAACAAAACGCTAACGCGTAAACGACCGAGGGCCGCTCGCGCGGCCCTCGTCTTGAATCAACCGCTACGGCTCCAGCACCTGCTTCGCAGGCACAAGAGCCCTGGGCTGTCCCACGGACAAAACGGGCTCTAGCACCTGCTTCGCTGGCACAAGAGCCCTGGGTTGCCCCTTGGGCAACGACGGGCTCTAGCACCCTCCGGGTACAAGAACTCTGGGCTGTCCTTCGGACAGCTACGAGTTCTAGTGCTCGCCGAGCACCGAGACGGTGATGCCCGCGATCACGTCGGCGTGCAGCGCGATGTCGATAGCGGTGTCGCCGATCTGCTTCAGCGGGCCCTCGGGCAGGCGGATGTCGGCCTTCTCGACCTCGAAACCCTGCGCCTGCAGCGCCTCGGCGATATCGGCGTTGGTGACCGAACCGAACAGCCGGCCATCGACGCCCGCCTTGCGCGTCACCTGCAGCAGCAGGCCTTGCAGCTTGGCGGCCTTCTCCTGGGCCGCGGCGAGATGCTCCGCCTGGAGCTTCTCCAGTTCGGCGCGCTTGGCTTCGAATTTCGCCAGGTTCTCCGGGGTCACGCGGCTAGCCTTGCGCTGGGGCAGCAGGAAATTGCGGGCGTAGCCGTCCTTGACCTTGACCACGTCGCCCAGACCGCCCAGATTCGGGACCTTCTCCATCAGAATCACTTGCATGTTCGTTCTCCCGGATCAGTCGTGCAGGTCGGTGAAGGGCAACAGCGCCAGGAAGCGCGCGCGCTTGATCGCCGTGCCCAGCTGACGCTGGTAGCCGGCCTTGGTGCCGGTGATGCGCGCCGGCATGATCTTCGCGTTCTCGGTGATGAAGTCCTTCAGGATATCGACGTCCTTGTAGTCGATCTCCGCGATCTTCTCCGCGGTGAAGCGGCAGAACTTGCGCCGCTTGAACATGTTGCGGCCCTTGTCGTCCTTGCGCTTCACGGTACTCTTTGCTTTCGGTCTAAATGCCATGATCCATTCCTTCCAGAAACTCTATCGCATTCACATGCAGGACCGGGGTCCTGCTCTTAAGGCTTTTCGCCGCGAGAAAGCCGGTGATTCTGAGCGCGTCGCCGGGTCTGGCGCCGGAGAGCAGTTGCGCCGCCGGTCCCAGCGCCACGCAAGCCACTTCGCAGCTCACCTGACGCTTGGCTCCTGCCTCGGCTTGCGTCGAGGCGTGGGCAATCCGGAAATTCAGCGCCGGGATGCCCGCCGGGGTATAGCGCAGGGCCGCCAGTTCCAGCAGAGCGCCCGTCAGCACGCACAGATTGTCAGCCGGCAACGGCCGCTGCCGGGGCTTCAGCGGCGGGGGCCACGGGGGCTGCCGCGGGGGTGCCCGGAGTCAGCGAGCGCGCCTTCTCCTCCTTCATCATCGGCGAAGGCGCGGTCACCGCGTGTTTCATCTTGACGGTCAGGTGGCGCAGCACCGCGTCGTTGAACTTGAAGGCGTGCTCCAGCTCCGCCAGAGTCTCGCCGTCGCACTCGATGTTCATCAGCACGTAATGTGCCTTGTGCACCTTCTGGATCGGGTAGGCCATCTGGCGCCGGCCCCAGTCTTCGAGGCGGTGGATGGCGCCGCTGCGCGTGGCAACGAGGGCCTTGTAACGCTCGACCATCGCCGGCACCTGCTCGCTCTGGTCCGGGTGGACGATGAAAACGATTTCGTAGTGTCGCATGCAATCTCCTTATGGTTGAAGCCCCCCCGCATGCGCCTCGGGTGGAGCAAGGTTGACAAGAGGCGGGATTCTACCGGCATCCCGGTGATATTTCAAGGTCTTGTTGCGGGGAATAGCCCTGGTTTTCCGTCGCCGGGGCCGAATTTGCCGGCCACGAGATAATGCTAGAGTATCGACTGTTCAGAAAAGCGGCGACGCCACCATGATCGAGCACCCTCTTGCCGACCTCGACGCCTGGGTAGACTACTTCACCCAGGCCGAACTGCCGGTGCTCAGGCATACATTGACCGCGCTCGACAAATTGCGCGCGAACGCCGAGAACGCCAGCGGCCGGGTGCTCTCCGCGGTGATCCTCCAGGATCCGCTGATGACGCTGCGGGTGCTGGCCTTCCTCGAAAAGCGCCGGCGCAAGAGCCAGAACGCCGACATCACCACCATCGGCCGGGCGCTGATGATGATCGGGGTGAATCCCTTCTTCAGCGCCTTCGAGAACCTGCCGCTGGTCGAGGACAGCCTCAAGCCCCACCCCCAGGCGCTGCTCGGCCTGCTCAAGGTCATCGCCCGGGCGCGCAAGGCCAGCCATTGGGCGCGCGAATGGGCGATCGCCCGCCACGACCTCAACGTCGAGGAGATCACCGTCGCCACCTTGCTGCACGAGGTCACCGAAATCCTGATGTGGTGTTTCGCGCCCTCGCTGGCGCTGAAAGTGAACGGTCTGCAGGCCCAGGACGGCAAGCAACGCAGCGCCGACGCGCAGGAGGAAGTCTATGGCGTACGCCTGGAGGACCTGACGCGTAAGCTGGCGCGTGGCTGGCAGCTGCCGCAATTGCTGGTGGATCTGATGGACCGCGACAACGCCGAACAACCGCGCGTCCTCAACGTCACGCTGGCCATCGACCTGGCCCGGCATTCCGCTCACGGTTGGAGCAACCCGGCGCTGCCAGACGACATGCGCGCCATCGAGAACCTGCTCCACATCAGCCACAATGCGCTGCTGGCAAGGCTCGGGCTCGACGTCCCCGAACCGCCGCCGGCCGCCGCTAAGGACAGTAGCGCAGGTTGACGAAGTCCGCCAGCAGCCCGGGTTGAAGGTAGCCGACGAAGGCGGCCGCGAGCACCAGCAATACCGTCGCCCAAAGCCAGACGCGCCAAACGCTCGTTCTCATGGCCATCCTGTCCTCGCCGGCATGGGTCCGGCTCACGCGCTAGCGCTCTTATGCTTGCCGATGCTCACGCGGTTGGCCTGTAGCCCATCGCCTGCCGACTCTTCGAGAAAAATCACTTCGTCGCCGACCCTCAGATGATCGAAGTCGGGATGGACGCAGTTATACACGTGGAAATAGAGTTCCGTGCCGTCGGGCTTCTCGATGAAGCCGTAGCCCTCCTCCGCAAACAGCCGGACGACCCGCCCTTGGGATTCGAGTTCATGCACCTTGACCTCGCCGCGCACGCGCCGGGCAAATTCCTCGAGCTTGCGCTTGGCGGCGTCGAAGGCATCGCGGATCGCGACATAAATGTCTTCCGCCTTGTCTCGATTGACCACGATTTCCGAGCCGGGGACGGTGAGATCGACGCGGATGTTGAACAACTTTCCCTGGTGCTTGTGTTTCTGGATGATGCCCACGGTCACGCGGCAGGACATGATGCGGTCGAAGAACAGGCCCAGCTTGTCGACCTTCTCGCGGATCACCGTCTCGATCGCCTCGGATCTGGCAACGTCGCGGAACACGATTTGCAATGGTAGCTGCATGGCATTTCTCCCAGGTTACTGAAGGATAGCGCAAGGCCAATCTAACAGCCCGCTGAAGAATGTTCCTGATATGCGTCAACATCATGCCGGGTGCATTTTTCTCCGGTAGTCTCAGGCGGTGCGGGCCTCCAACTCTTCCCAGCGCGACAGCGCCGCTTTCAACGCTGTCTCAATGGCCTGCAAGCGTTCCTGCAGGCGCCGGCCTTCGTTCGGTGCGTCGCGGTATAGCGTGGCATCGGAGAGGCGCGCGCTGATGGCCGCCTGTTCCGCCTCCAGCGCACCGATGCGCTCGGGCAGCGCGGCGAGCTCCTGCGCCTCGCGGTAGCTGAGCTTGGCGCGCTCAGGCTTGCGCGGTTGCTGCTTCGCTTGCGGCGTCGTCGCTGGTGCCGACGGTGCCGCAGCCGGGGCGCGGCGCTTGGCGGCCAGCCAATCCTCATAGCCGCCGGCGTACTCGCGCCAGCGGCCGTCGCCCTCGGCGACGATGCTCTGGGTCACGACGTTGTCCAGGAAGCGCCGGTCGTGGCTGACCAGGAACAGGGTGCCGGTGTATTCCTGGAGCAGCGACTCCAAGAGCTCCAGGGTCTCGATGTCGAGGTCGTTGGTCGGCTCGTCTAGTACCAGCACGTTGGCCGGTTTGGCGAACAGCCGGGCCAGCAGCAGTCGGTTGCGCTCGCCGCCGGACAGCGACTTCACCGGCGAGCGCGCCCGCTCGGGCGCGAACAGGAAATCGCCGAGATAGCTGATCACGTGCTTGCGCTGGCCCGCAATCTCGACGAATTCGGAACCCGGACTGATGACGTCGATCAGCGCCGCATCCTCGTCCAGGGCGCTCCTGAACTGGTCGAAATAGGCCACCTCCAGCTTGCTGCCCAGGCGCGCGCTCCCCTCGTCCGGCGAAATCTCGCCCAGGATCAGTTTGAGCAGCGTGGTCTTGCCCGCGCCGTTGGGGCCGATCAGGCCGATCTTGTCGCCGCGCAGGATGCGGCAGCTGAAGTCCCTGACCACCCAGCGCTCGCCATAGCGTTTCGACACGCCGACGAGCTCGGCCACCAGCTTGCCCGATTGCTCGCCGCGGGCCACGCGCAGATCGACGCTGCCCAGGCGCTCGCGCCGCGCCGCGCGATCCAGGCGCAGCGCCTCCAGGCGCCGTACCCGGCCTTCGTTGCGGGTGCGCCGTGCCTCGATGCCCTTCCTGATCCAGACCTCCTCCTGCGCCAGGAACTTGTCGAACTTGGCCGCAGCCTGGGCTTCGGCCGAGAGTTCGGCCGCCTTGCGTTCCTGGTAGGCCGCGAAAGAACCCGGATAGCTGGAGAGTCGGCCCCGGTCGAGCTCGATGATGCGCGTCGCGACCGTATCGAGGAAGCTGCGGTCGTGGGTGATCAGGAGCACGCCGCCGCGGAAGTCGCGGATCAAAGCTTCCAGCCAGAGTATGCCGTCGAGATCGAGGTGGTTGGTCGGCTCGTCGAGCAGCAGCAGATCCGGCTCGGCGGTCAGGGCCTGGCCCAGCGCGACGCGCTTGACGCCGCCGCCGGAGAGCTCGCCTATCCTGGCATCCCCGTTCAGGCCGAGCCGGCTGATGGCCTGCTCGACGCGCGAGTGCAGACTCCAGCCGTCGCCGTGATCGAGCTGCTCCTGCAGTTCCTGCAGGGCCGCCAGGCGCTCGGGCGTGGCTTCCTCGGCGACGGCGTGCGCCGCCTCGTGGTAGGCCAGCAGCAGCCCGCCCGCGCCGCCCAGGCCCGAGGCCAGGGTCTGATAGACGCTGAGCGCCGGATCGAAGCTGGGCTCCTGCGGGACGTAGGCCAGGCGCGCACCGGACTGGCGCCAGACGATGCCCTCGTCGAGCGTCGAGAGGCCCGCCAGCGCCCGCATCAGGGACGATTTGCCGCTGCCGTTGCGGCCGATCAGGGCGATCTTCTCGCCGCTGTCGATCTGCAAGGCGGCGCCGTCCAGGAGCGCGACGTGGCCGAAGGCCAGATGGGCATTTTCAAGCGTCAACAACATACGATTTATCGGTCGGAGTTTGGTGCCCAGCGTGGCGGGCGGGCGCGCAGAGGGAGCGCGGGGAAACCCGGGGATTATACGTGAGTGTCAGTATCGGGCTAGAATACGCGCCGGCCGCTCCCCGTGGTTCAATGGATAGAACGAGTGCCTCCTAAGCGCTAGATCTGGGTTCGATTCCCGGCGGGGGGACCAGCGCAGCGCCCCCCGGCCCCCAACACATCATGCCCGAGCACCCGATCGAGATCAGCGAGCAAGCCGGCGTCCGCGGCCTGCACTTCGGCTCTGACTGGATCCAGGGCGCGATGCGCATCCGCCGGCCCTTCGCCCTGGAACTGGCCTACACCCGTGAGATGATGGCCTGCCTGCTGCTGCGCCCGGACGACGGCTGGCCGCGACGCGCGCTCCTGATCGGGCTCGGGGCCGGCTCCCTGGCCAAGTTCATCCACCGCCACCTGGAACAGACCCGCATCACCGCGGTCGAGATCGACCCGCGCATCGCGCCGATGGCACAGCAATACTTTCACTTGCCCGTCGATCCGCGGCGCCTGAAGGTCGTCATCGCCGACGGCGCCGACTATGTCGCCGGCGCCCGGGGCAGGTTCGACCTGATCCTGGTCGACGGCTTCGGCGCCGATGCCCGGCCCGGCGGGCTGGACAGCGCAGCCTTCTACGCTGCGGCGCGCGGACGACTCTCGAACAGCGGTCTGCTGGTGTGCAACCTGCTGGGCAGGAGCCGCGGGTTCAGCGCCAGCATCGCGCGCATCGCCCGGGCTTTCGAGGGCCGCAGCGTGGTGTTTCCCTCCTGCGACAGCGGCAACGCGATCGCCTTCGCCGCCGCCGGAGATCCGGTCGATGTCACGCTGGAGGAGATGCGGGTCCGGGCCGGGGATTTGCGGCGCGCCACCGGTCTCGATCTGCGCCCCACCATCAGCCGGCTGCAGTTGGCGAAATCGCTGCCGGCCGGAAGGCTGACGCTGTAGCCTTACTTGATCCGCGTCAGGTGCGAACGCCCAGGCGGCACCGGTTCCGTCGGCGCCTCCCCGGTCGGCGGCGCGGCGGTCTCGGCGGCGCCGGACTCCGTCGGCACCACCTCGAAGGCCATGCCCTGGCCGTTCTCGCGCGCATAGATGGCGGCGACGTTGGCGACGGGAATCGACAAGGCCTGCGAGACGCCGGAAAAGCGCGCCGAGAAACTGATGAATTCGTTGCCCATGGCCAGCTGGTGGGTAGCCTCGGGGCCGAGATTCAGGACGATCCGACCGTCCTTGACGTACTGGCGCGGCACCCTGGTGTGAGCATCGACGACCACGTTCAGGTAGGGCGTGAAGCCCTGATCGACGCACCATTCGTGGATGGCACGAAGCAGATAAGGCTTGGTGGAAACGGGTTCCGGCATGGGATCCAGTGACAGCGCGGGGCCTAGCGGCGCATGACCTTTTCGGACGGCGTCAGCGCATCGATGAAGCCCTGACGGCTGAAAATCCGCTCCGCGTACTTCATCAGCGGCGCCGCCGGTTTGCCCAGCTCGATGCCGTAATGATCGAGGCGCCACAACAGCGGCGCGATGGCGACGTCGAGCATCGAGAACTCGTCGCCGAGCATGTGTTTCTGCTTGGTGAAGATCGGCGCCAATTCGGTCAAGCGGTCGCGCACGTGGCTGCGTGATTTTTCGGCCGACTTCTGGTTCTTCTCCAGCGCTTCGATGTGGCTGAAGAGCTCGTGCTCCATCGTGAACAGCAACTGGCGCGCCCGCGCGCGCATGATCGGATCGGGCGGCATCAGCTGCGGATGGGGAAAGCGCTCGTCGATGTATTCGTTGATGATGTTCGACTCGTAGAGCACGAGATCGCGGTCCACCAGCACCGGTACGCGGTTGTATGGGTTAATGACGGCAATGTCTTCGGGTTTGTTGAAGAGATCGACATCAATTACCTGAAAGTCCATCTGCTTCTCGTACAGGACGATGCGGCAGCGTTGGCTGAACGGGCACGTGGTGCCCGAGTACAGGTTCATCATGGTACTCGTACCCCAGGAATAGTCCGCGTCGCGCACCACGCGGCGAACCGATGCTGCGCTGTAATCTCGGTGATGCCCCATATGCAACATTTCGCGATGCACTGACGGTTAGTGGATATCTTTCCAGAACTCGCGTTTCAGAGCGTAGGCCAGGACGAAGAATGCGGCCAGGAAGAGCAGCACATAGACGCCCAGGCGCTTGCGCGTTTGGGCCGCGGGCTCGCCCATGTACTGGAGGTAGCCGACCAGGT
>DATKVJ010000092.1:0-2203 GCA_035530135.1 Rhodocyclaceae bacterium
CGGTCAGATTGACCGAACGCCAGCCCCAGGCGTTGAGCAAGCCGCCGGCGGAGAACGAGGCGAGACTCACCGCTCCGAACACCAGGAAGTCGTGCGCCGCCTGCGCCTTGGCCCGCTCGCTGGGGCGGTAGGCTTCGGTCAGCAAGGTCGTGCCGCCGATGAACAGGAAATTCCAGCCGACACCCAACAGGATCAAGCCGGAAAGGAAGTGCAGGAATTCGATCCCGGCCAGTGCGATGGCGACATGTCCGCCCAGCAGCATGATGCCGACGGCCATGATGGGCAGCACGCCGAAGCGGCGGATCAGGTTGCCGGTGAAGAAGGACGG
Source organism: Rhodocyclaceae bacterium (assembly GCA_035530135.1). Taxonomy (GTDB): domain Bacteria; phylum Pseudomonadota; class Gammaproteobacteria; order Burkholderiales; family Rhodocyclaceae; genus CAIYYX01. The sequence continues at coordinate 329 of DATKVJ010000092.1, forward strand.
CGCGAACATCCCCAGGACGTGCCACTGGATCACCGTGGCGGAGGCTCCCAAGGGCTGGCCGCAAATCTGCATCGCCAGCGGCGTCGCGGTCATCACCATGATCATCACGGCGTAGCCGACCGCCGAGCCAGTCAGGGCGGTGAGGAACACCGGCTGCCTCATGATTTCCGGCAGCGGCCGGGCCGGATCGCGGCTCTGTTCGACCACGACGGGAGGCAGCGCAAGGCGCGCCAGCAGAACCAGGGCCACCACGGTCAGGCCGAACAAGGCCAGGTAGGACGCCATGAACGGCGTGGGGCCGATCCCTTGCGTCGCTCGGGCGAGGTTGGGTCCGGCCAGCGCCGCCACCACGCCGCCCGCGATCACCCACGAGATGGCCCGGCTCTTGAAGTCGAGGCTCGCCGCATCGGCAGCGGCAAATCGGTAGTACTGCGCGAAGGCCTGGTAGCCCCCGATCAGCATGTTGGCGAAGACGAATAGCCAGAAGCTACCGAGCCCGATAGCCCCCGCCGCGCTCAGCCCGCCCATGCAGCCGAGGACGGTTCCCAGCATGAATCCGGCCTTGCGGCCGAAGCGCCGCATCAGCATCGAGGCGGGAATCATGGTGGCAGCCGCGGCCACCATCATCATGGCAATCGGAAGCGTGGCGAGGCGCTTGTCGGCGGCGAGCTTCAAGCCCACCAGGCCGGAGAGGGTGATCACCATGACCGATGCGGTTTGAAACAACGCCTGCGTGCCGGCGAGCAACAGCACGTTGCGCTGCTCGCCGGCAGTCGGGTTCATGGCAATGCCTGGATCGCGGCCGGATCCCGATTTGCGGCAGAGCGAGGGGCGGTCAGGATGCGTCCTAGCAGGATACCGAGCCGATACAGGCGCAGCTCGCCCCGATCGAAGGCTGCCCACCCCGCGTCATCGTCGAGCGGCTGCGTCGCCACCAGCGCGCTATCCTCCGGCCAATCAATTTTCGGTTGGTCCCCGCCGTGCCGTTCCAGATAGTGAAGCCCGTCATGGCCGTAGGCGATCAGGTGCTCGCCGTCCGACATCAGGAAATTGAACTTTCCGTGCGCCGCGACGAGTTCGCTGATCGTGGCGAAGGTCTGCAGCCAGGCAGCCGAGCCGGGCAACTCGGCGCCATCGAAGCGCTGCGCGATATAGCCCAGCAGATGGCAGAATGCGTATTCGGAATCGGTCTGCCCGCCGGGTCGGCAGACCGGATGCTCGCGTGCCAACTCCAGCGCGACCACCTCGGGAACCAGGCCGTTGTGCGCGAAAGCCCACTCCTTGCCGCAGCACTCGCTCAGGAAGGGGTGGGTGTTGGTGAGCGTATTGACGGGCGGATAGTTGGCCTTGCGGACGTGGGCCAGAATCAGGTTCGAGCGCACCGTCGAACACAGCTCCTCGAAGAGAGCGCTGCCGGCAGCCGGCTCCGGCGCCTTGAACAGGCGGAACGATGCCCCCTCCCGATAGGCGATGCCCCAGCCATCGGGATTGTCCGCGCTCCGTCCCCCGCGCAGGCGAAACGTCCGCATCGCGTCTGCCGGCGTGAATGGGGCGCTGGCACTGATTCCGAAGAGTTCGCACATCTGTTCAGATCACCGCCCGATTGCCCGTCGTTGTCGCGGCCCGGCCGTTCAAAACACCATCACCTTGTCGGCCCAGATCGTCCACTCGGTCAGTTGCTCCATGCTGCTGCGATGGGCTCCCTCCACCAGATCCTCGTCCGCGATGCCGCGCGCATCCATGCAGGTGCCGCACACGCCGACCTCTCCATTGCGCCGGATCACCGCGCCCAGCATGACGCCGATGTTGTAGTAGCCCTGGGGCAGCTTTTGTCCGGATTTCGCGCAGGCCGCCGCGTCGCCGATCAGAAACACC
>DATKVJ010000093.1:0-27702 GCA_035530135.1 Rhodocyclaceae bacterium
CGGCCGCCCTCGTTCAGCGACTGGCGCCGCCGACGGCGCTCGGTCATCGCCCGCATCGGCGCGCTGCCGGTGCCGGTGCAGATCATCAGGAGCGAGGAACCCGGATGGTTGGGCATCAGGAAGCTGGTGCCGTAGGGGCCGCAGACCTGGACCCGGTCGCCCTTGGTCAGATCGCACAGATAGTTCGAGCACAGGCCGCGGACCGGCCGGCCCTCGTGGTCTTCGGTGACGCGCTTGACCGTCAGCGACAGATTGTTGTAGCCGGGGCGTTCGCCGTCCCGGGGGCTCGCCACCGAATACAGGCGCATGGTGTGCGGCCGGCCCAGTTCGTCGCTGCCGGGCGGAATGATGCCGATCGATTGTCCCTCCAGCACCGGGAAGGCGATGCTGGAGAAATCCAGCACGATATGGCGGATGTCCGAGGCGGCATCGTGAGCGGTGATCCGGTGGTTGCCCGAGACCGTGGCCAGCGTCGGCTGCTGCGGCGAGAACAGGTTGGTGTAGGGATGCGCCGCGGACCACGGCGGCGTCGCCGGCCCGCCCTGTCCGGCCTGGGCGATCTCGGTGATGCGCGAGACCTCCGCCGGCGTCTCGCCCGCCGCACTCTCCTGTCCGGTCACCGGCGCCGGCAGCGTATCCCAGGACAACTGCTCGGCCAGGGTGTAGGCCCGGTCCCGGGCGACGTTGCGGTAGTTGTCGATGGCGCCGGTCGGGCAGGGGCCGATGCAGTCATTGCACCAGTTGCAGATCTCGAAGTTCACCACGTAGTTGCGCGCATCGTGGCTGATCGCGTCGATCGGGCAGCTCTCCTCGCAGGTGTTGCAGCGGATGCAGATCTCCGGATCGATCAGGTGCTGGCGGACGAGTTCGGTCATTTTCGGCTCCGCCGCGCGCTCAGTTGAAGCGCACGTACTCGAAATCCACCGCCTGATTGTTGATGCCGCGGCCGGGCGGGGAGATCCAGTTGGCGAACTTGCCCGGTTCGGTGACGCGGCCCATCAGCGAGTGGATGAACAGCCGGTCCTCCTCGCTGGGCATCCAGCTGCCGTGCTTGTGCGTCCACTCGGCTTCCGACAGGATCTGGCCTTCCGGGCTGATGTGGTGGCCGGCGAACAGGCCGATCTTGCGGTTGAAGCCCTTGTGCGGCAGGACGAACTTGAAGGGGATGCCGAGCTTGGCCGGCACCTTGTTCCAGCGGTCTATGCCCGCCTGCACGTCGGCCACCCAGTCGTCGCGCAGGCGCTCGTTCAAGACCGTGACCGCCTGGGCGTGGCGGGTCACGATCTGCTCATTGACGACGTCCATGAAGGCGTATTCGGTGCCCTCCAGGCTGTGGTCGTCGGAAATCTTGCTCTCCTCATAGCGGCCCTTCAGGCCGTTGGTGTAGAAGGACGCGGCGTTGGAGGAGATCTCGGCGCCGTAGAGATCGCTGGTGACGCTGTAATGGAAGTTCAGATACTTCTGCAAGGTGGGCAGGTCGATCACGCCCAGCGCGCGCAGCTTGGCGGCGTCGTCGGTCTTGTGCTGGTTCATCGCCTCGCAGGTGCGCTGGATGATCCGGGCAATGCCAGATTCGCCGACGAACAGGTGGTGCGCCTCCTCGGTGAGCATGAAGCGGCAGGTGCGGGAGAGCGGATCGAAGCCGGATTCGGCCAGGGCCGCCAACTGGAACTTGCCGTCGCGGTCGGTGATGAAGGTGAACATGAAGAAGGACAGCCAGTCGGGGGTGCGCTCGTTGAAGGCGGTGAGGATGCGCGGATTGTCGGCGTCGCCGGAGCGGCGTTCGAGCAGCGCCTCGCCCTCCTCGCGGCCGTCGCGGCCGAAGTGGGCGTGGAGCAGATAGACCATCGCCCAGAGGTGGCGGCCTTCCTCGACATTGACCTGGAACAGGTTGCGCAGGTCGTACAGCGACGGGCAGGTGAGCCCGAGGTGGCGCTGCTGCTCGACCGAGGCCGGCTCGGTGTCGCCTTGGGTGACGATGATGCGGCGCAGGGTCGAGCGGTACTCGCCCGGCACCTCCTGCCAGGCCGCCTCGCCCTTGTGGGCGCCGAAGCCGATCTTGCGCTCGGCCTCGGCCGGCGCCAGGAAGATGCCCCAGCGGTAGTCGGGCATCTTGACGTAGTCGAAGTGCGCCCAGCCCTTGGCCTCGACGCTGATCGCGGTGCGCAGATAGACGTCCATCATCTGCGACTTGTCCGGGCCCATCTCCGACCACCATTGCAGGAAGGCCGGCTGCCAGTGCTCCAGCGCCCGCTGCAGCACTCTGTTGCCGGAGAGATCGACGTTGTTGGGGATCTTCTCGGAATAATTGATGTTCATGTCACGCTCCTTTGGTTACACGCGTTCCCAGTTGAACTGGGACTTGTTGCCGCTGCCATAGACCTTCAGCGCGCCCTTTTCGCCGACCGCGTTGGGGCGCTGGAAGATCCAGTTCTGCCAGGCGGTGAGGCGGCCGAAGACCCGGGTGTCCATGGTCTCGCGGCCGGCGAAGCGCAGATTCGCCTCCATCCCGGTCAGGGCGTCGGGAGACAGGCTGGTGCGCTCCTCCAGCGCGATGCGGATCTCGTCGGCCCAGTCGAGCGCGTCGGGGGTGAAGGTGACCAGTCCCAGCCCTTTCACTTCTTCCGCGTCCAACGTCCGGCCCATGGCCGCCCGTGCCGCTTCGACCGGCGCCTGCTCCTCGACGAAGCGCGTACTCAAGCGGGTGAGTTCGTTGTTCATGGCGAGCGGGCCGAAGTTCATCTTCGATAACGCGACCCGCGGCGCGTTTTCCTCGCCGGAGTCGAGCAGGTAGCTGCGGTCGGCGGCGAGCGCCACCTCGAACAGCGTGCCGGCGAAGCAGGAGCCCGGTTCGATCAGGGCGAAGATCGAGCGCGAAGAGACGTCGATGCGGCGCAGCACCCGGCGCAGGAAATTCACGGTCTCGCGCACCAGCCAGTCGCTGGCGTGATCCGCCAGCGCCGCGTCCATTGCCAGCATGGCGGCGACGTCGCCCTGCGAGCGGAACACCCAGGTGCCGACCTCGAGATCGTTGGTGCGCAGCATCAGGATGGCGTCGTCCAGCTCGCGCGCGAACTTGAGCGCCCACCACTGGTCTCCGGCCGCATGGATCGCGGCCAGGCTCCGCGGCTCGTCGCCACCCGGGCCCTTGAGGGTGAAGTCGGCGATGCGGCGGCTGCGGTCGATGGCGACGTCCACCGTCTCGTAGTGGTAGCCAGACGCGTCGATGCGCCGCTGCAAGGGCGTGAGCGCGACGCCGGCGCCGCCCGGGCGGTCGGACAGGGCGGCGAGTTTTTCAGCGTGCTGCTCGACCATATTGGCGAACTGCTGCGGCTTGGCAGCGTCGTCGATCAGCTTCCATTGCCTGGCGCGTTCGGCGCGCACGCCCTCCGAGGTGGTGGAGAACACGTCGGCCAGGTCGCGGCGCACCCGGCGCTTGTCTACCAGCCGGGTCAGGCCGCCGGTGCCGGGCAGCACGCCCAGGAGCGGCACCTCGGGCAGGGAGACGGCGGTGGAGCGGTCGTCCACCATGACGATCTCGTCGCAGGCCAGCGCGAGCTCGTAGCCGCCCCCGGCGCAGGCGCCATTGACCGCGGCTAAGAATTTTAGGCCGGAACTGCGGCTCGACTCCTCGATGCCGTTCCTGGTCTCGTTGGTGAATTTGCAGAAGTTCACCTTCCAGGCGTGGGAGGACAGGCCGAGCATGTAGATGTTCGCGCCCGAGCAGAACATCCTCGGCTTGCCGCTGGTCAGCACCACGGTCTTGACCTCGGGGTGCTCGAAGCGGATGCGCTGCAAGGCGTCGTTGAGTTCGATGTCGACGCCCAGGTCGTAGGAGTTGAGCTTCAGCTTGTAGCCGGGCCGGATGCCGCGGTCTTCCTGGATGTCGAGGGTCAGGGTGGCGACCTTCCCCTTGAAGGCCATCTTCCAGTGCGCGTAGCGCGAGGGGTCGGTGTCGTAAGTGACGAGGTCGGGCTTCATGCGTTCTCCTGAGACTGGCAAGACGGGCGCTAGGGCGGTCGGTGATGCCGTTCGCTGATGTCAGAAAATCTGACGTTAGAAATATAATGCACTATATATTTCACTTAAGAAATATTATACACGTTTTGCAGCTGTTTCAAGCTTTCTTTGACGCTGTAGCCCGAGGTGTCGATGGCGGCGTCGGCGAGCCGGTAGAGCGCATCGCGCTCCTCCAGGATGTGGCGCAGGTCGGCCATCGCCTGTTCGCGTCCGGTCATCGGCCGCAGGTCGCCCTGGGCGATGACGCGCTCCATGTGGTCTTCGGACGAGGCTTTGAGCCAGATCGTGAAGCAGGCGGCGCGCAGCGTCTCAAAGGTGTCGGGTTCGGTGACCAGGCTGCCGCCGGCCGCGATCACGGCGCGCGCGTGCAATTCGATCACGTTCTCCAGGCAGCGCCGCTCCATCCGCCGGTAGGCCGCCTGGCCATAGAGCGAGAAGACTTCCGAGAGCGGCACGCCGGCTTCGCGTTCGATCTCCTGGTCCAGTTCGACGAAGGGCACCTTGAGCTTGTCCGCCAGGGCGCGGCCCAGGGTGGATTTGCCGGCGCCGCGCAGGCCGATCAGGGCGATGCGGTTGTGCCGCTCGCCGGGATCGAGTTCGCCGAAGGCGGAGACCAGGATGCCCCTGGCCTGCAGCAGCCGCTTGGGCGACAGCCGCTCCAGATAGCGCGTGAGCAGCGTCAGCTCGACCGAGTGCTCGCGCTCCTCGCGCAGCAGGTCGGGCAGCGACAGGCTGAGCGCCTGCGCGACCTGGCGCAGGAGCAGGATCGAGATGTTGCCGTGGCCGCCCTCGAGCTGGGCGAGGTAGCGCTCCGAGACGCCGGAGCTGGCGGCGAGCGCCTTGCGGCTCATGTTCAGCCGCGCGCGGGTATCGCGTACGCGGGCACCGAGTTGCTGCAAGTATTGTTCGTCCTGCTGGGCATTGGCCATGGCGTTTGGGTGATGAGTGGGCGGCGAGTGGTGGGTGACTGCATTATACCGCTTGAGTTTTGGACTGTGAGCACTATAATGTCTGACCGAAACCGGTGGGGGAGGGACCGCGCAATGTCAGAAATCAAGCCCGAAGTCGCGAACCTGGCGACGCCCGAGGCATTCGCCCGGTTGGTCTCCCAGGTGACCCGTAAGATCGCCGGCCGCCCGCTCGATGCCGCGCTCGCCGGCTTCCTCGATGCCGAGTTTCCCGCTTCGGGCGCCGTCTTCCAGGATATCTTCGCCGCCTGCCAGGCGGGCATCAAAGCCGGCTGGATGTGCGCGCGCGAAGCCGGCGGCATCAAGTACGGCCGCGTGATCAAGCCCTCGCCCGCGACCGACGGATTCTCGGTGGACGTGGTCGAGATGGAGAACGTCGCGGGACCGCACCACCGTCATCCCAAGGGCGAGATCGACATGATCATGCCGCTCGTAGGCTCGCCGAGATTCGACGGCCACGGCCGCGGCTGGTTCGTCTATGGGCCGGGGAGCGAGCATCCTCCGACGGTTGCCGGCGGCCGCGCCCTGGTGCTCTACCTGCTGCCCGACGGGGCGATCGAATTCACCAAGTGACGCCGGAGAAACGACGATGCCCAAACTGAGCAGTGCCGACCACAGACTGAGCCCGCCGGAGGTCATGATCCCGCGCGACTACAACGCCGCGCACGATCTGGTGGCGCGCAACCTCGCGGCCGGGCGGGGCGCCAAGACCGCCATCATCGACGATGCCGGCAGCTACAGCTACGCCGAGCTCGCTGACCGCGTCGATCGCTGCGCCAACGTCCTGACCGGATTGGGCCTGGCGCAGGAGGACCGGATCATGGTCTGCCTGCTGGATTCCATCGACTTCCCCTCGGTCTTCCTGGGCGCGATCAAGGCGGGCATCGTGCCGGTGGCGACCAACACGCTGCTCACCGGCGCCGACTACGACTTCATGCTCGGCGACTCGCGCGCCAAGGCGCTGGTGGTCTCAGAGGCGCTGTGGCCGCAGTTCGCGACTATCGTCGCGAAGCAGAAGGCGCTGCGTCACGTGATCGTCAGCGGCAAGGATGGCCACGGCCAGCCGCTCTTGTCCACATTGATGGCGGGGGCCGCGAGCGAGTTCGAGGCGGCGCCCACGACCTCGGATGACCCCTGCTTCTGGCTCTATTCCTCGGGCTCGACCGGCGCGCCCAAGGGCACCGTGCATCTGCATTCGCACCTCATCCAGACCGCCGAACTCTACGCCCGGCCGATCCTGGGCATCCGCGAGGAGGACGTGGTGTTCTCCGCGGCCAAGCTGTTCTTCGCCTACGGCCTGGGCAACGGCCTGACCTTCCCGATGACGGTCGGCGCCACCGCGATCCTGATGAGTGAGCGGCCGACGCCGGCCGCGGTTTTCCGGCGCTTGAAGGCGCACCGGCCGAACATTTTCTACGGCGTGCCGACGCTCTACGGCGCCATGCTCGCCAGCCCCGAGCTGCCGGGCCGCAGCGAGCTGAATCTGCGCGTGTGCACCTCGGCGGGCGAAGCGCTGCCGGCCGACATCGGCCGCCGCTTCACCGAGCACTTCGGCGTCGAAATCCTGGACGGCATCGGCTCCACCGAGATGCTGCACATCTTCCTCTCCAACCGCCCGGGGGAGGTGCGCTACGGCACCACCGGCAAGGCGGTGCCCGGCTACGAACTGCGCCTGGTCAACGAGGCGGGCAATCCGGTGGCGCCGGGCGAGATCGGCGAGCTGCAGATCTGCGGTCCGAGTTCGGCGCTGATGTACTGGAACAACCGCGACAAGACCAAGAACACCTTCATGGGGCCGTGGACGCGCAGCGGCGACAAGTACGTGATGGACGACGAGGGCTACTACACCTATTGCGGCCGCTCCGACGACATGCTCAAGGTCTCCGGCATCTACGTCTCGCCCTTCGAGGTCGAGACGGCGCTGATGACCCATCAGGCGGTGCTGGAGGCGGCGGTGGTGGCGCACACCGATGTCGACCAGCTGGTCAAGCCCAAGGCTTACGTGGTGTTGAAGTCGGGGATAGCGGGCAGCGCCGAATTGGCGGAGGAACTCAAACAGCACGTCAAGGCCAAGCTCGCGCCCTACAAGTATCCGCGCTGGCTCGAGTTCAAGGACGAGCTGCCCAAGACCGCCACCGGCAAGATTCAGCGCTTCAAGCTGCGCTAGGGGCGGGCAAGGTGAACGTCATTCACCACCCAGGCAGCCGGGCCGTAGGTCGGGCTTCGGCCCGCTACTGACTGCGCGGTCCGGGTTCTGAAACGCGTCTGATGCAGCCCCAGGCCAGCTTCGTCCGCGCCGGCGGGCATCTGCTCGAATGCGTGCTCCATCAGGCGCACCAGGTGCAGCGTCCGCCGCTGGTGTTTCTGCACGAGGGCCTGGGCAGCGTCGCGATGTGGCGCGACTTCCCGGCGCGCGTGGCGCAGGCCACCGGTGCCCGGACGCTGGTCTATTCGCGCTACGGCTACGGCCAGTCGGATCTGCTGGCCTCGGCGCACGGCACCGACTACATGCACCGCGAGGCAGAAGAGGCGCTGCCCGAACTGCTCGCCGCGCTGGAGATCGACCATCCGGTGCTGATCGGCCACAGCGACGGCGCCTCGATCGCGCTGATCCACGCCGGCGGCGGCCGCTGGCCGGTGGCGGGGGTGGTGGCGCTGGCGCCGCACGTCTTCGTCGAAGAGGTCTCGATCGCCAGCATCATGGCCGCCCGCGACGCCGCGGCCAACACCGACTTGCTGGCGCGGCTCGGCCGCTACCACCGCGACGCGGAAAAGACCTTCAGGGGCTGGAACGACATCTGGCTGCATCCCGATTTCCGCGCCTGGAACATCGAGTCCTACCTGCCCGGCATCCGCGCTCCGGTGCTCGCCATCCAGGGCGAGGACGACGAGTACGGCACCATGGCCCAGGTCGAAGCGATCGCCTCAGGCGCGACAAACTCGCCGGGCGTGGAGGTGCTGCGGCTCGCCGACTGCCGGCATTCCGCCCACAAGGACCAGCCCGAGGCGGTGCTGGCCGCGATCGCCGCCTTCCTCGACGCCCTGCCCTGAGCGCAGGCGGACTTCGGAGAGAGCCATGCTGTCGTTCGATTCCCAGCACTATCCCTATCCCTCGCGCCGCAGCGTCGTCTATGCCAGGCGCGGCATGGTGGCCACTTCCCAGCCGCTGGCCGCCCAGGCCGGCTTGCAGGTATTGCAGGCCGGCGGCAACGCCATCGACGCCGCGATCGCCACGGCGGCGGCGCTGACCGTGGTCGAGCCGACCGCCAACGGCATCGGCGGCGACGCCTTCGCCCTGGTCTGGAGCGGCGGCCGGCTCCACGGCTTGAACGCCAGCGGGCCGGCGCCCGCCGCGATTTCGCTCCCGGCGCTCGCCGCCGCCGGCCTCGAGGCCATGCCGCAATACGGCCCGCTGCCGGTGACCGTGCCCGGCGCGCCGGCGGCCTGGCGCGCGCTGTCCGAGCGCTTCGGTAGCTTGCCGCTGTCCCGCACGCTGGCCGCCGCGATCGCGCTGGCCCATGACGGCTACCCGGTGTCGCCGCTGGTGTCCCTGGCCTGGGAGCAGGCCCACGCGCTGTTTTCCAAGGAACTCAAGGCGTCGCATTTCCAGCCCTGGTTCGACACCTTCGCCGGCGGCGCTCGCGCGCCCCGTCCCGGGGAACTGTGGCGCTCGCCGGATCACGCCCGCACCCTGCAGGCCATCGCCGAGGACGGGGCGGAGTGCTTCTATCGCGGTGCTCTGGCGGAGAAAATCGCGGCCTGCGTGCGCGGGGCCGGGGGCTATCTCGACGTCGCCGATCTGGCGGCCTACCACCCCGAATGGGTGACGCCGATTAGCGTCGATTACCGCGGCTACGACGTCTGGGAGATTCCGCCCAACGGCCACGGCCTGGTCGCCTTGATGGCGCTCAACATCCTCAAGGGATTCGAGTTTTCCGAGCGCGACACGCTGCTCACCCATCATCGCCAGATCGAGGCGGTCAAGCTCGCCTTCGCCGACGGTCTTGCCCACATCGCCGAGCCCGGCGCCATGCGCGTGGCCGTCTCCGACCTGCTCTCGGACGCCTACGCCGACGAGCGCCGATCGCTGATCGGCGAACGGGCCGGACTGCCGGCACCGGGGCAGCCGCCGAGAGGCGGCACCGTCTATCTGTGCACGGCGGATGCCGAGGGCAACATGGTGTCCTTCATCCAGAGCAACTACATGGGCTTCGGCTCGGGCTTGGTGGTCCCCGGCACCGGCATCGCGCTGCACAACCGGGGCAACAATTTTTCGCTGGATCCCGCCCACCCCAACTGCCTGGCGCCGGGCAAGCGCCCTTACCACACGATCATTCCGGGCTTCATGAGCCGCGGCGGGCAGGCGGTCGGCCCCTTCGGCGTGATGGGCGCCTACATGCAGCCGCAAGGCCACGTCCAGGTGGTGATGAATTCGGTCGATTTCGGCTTGAACCCGCAAGCGGCGCTCGATGCGCCGCGCTGGCAATGGGAGGCGGGCAATCGGGTGCTGGTCGAGCACGCCACCGCGGAGCATCTGTTCCACGGCCTGGCCGGGCTGGGCCACGAAGTGTCGTGGTCGAACAGCCGCTTAGCCTTCGGCCGCGGTCAGATCATCTGGCGCGGCGCCGACGGCGTCCTGGCCGGCGGTACGGAACCGCGCACCGACGCCTGTGTGGCCGCCTGGTGACGCAGACGCCCCGCTAGGCGGCGTACCAGAGCACGGCGAAGAAGTGGCAGGTGGTGCCGGCGATGACGAACAGGTGCCAGACGAAGTGGCTGTAGCGTAGCCGCGAGTCGGCCAGGTAGAAGGCCACGCCGACGGTGTAAGCCAGGCCGCCGGCGACCAGCCAGATCAGGCCCGAGCTCGGCAACAGGGTGGTCAGCGGCCGGATCGCGATCAGCACCAGCCAGCCCATGACCAGATAGAGGCCGGCGGATACCAGGGGGTGGGACAGGCGGTCGAAGAGCTTCAGTATCAGCCCGATTCCGGCCAGCCCCCAGACCAGTCCGAACAGCGTCCAGCCCCAGGCGCCGTGCAGCACGCCGAGCGTGAACGGCGTGTAGGTGCCGGCGATCAGGAGGTAGATCGCGCCGTGGTCGAGCTTCTGGAAGAGCTTCTTGAACCTGTTCCGGGGGATGGCGTGATACAGCGTCGAGCTCAAGTAGAGCAGCACCATCGTGGTGGCGAAGATGCTCGCCGCGGCGATATTGACGGCGCTGCCCGCCCGGGCCGCGGCGACGATCAGGATGGGCAGCGCCGCCAGCGCCGCCGCCAGGCCCAGGCCGTGGCTGGCGCTGTTGGCGATTTCCTCTCCCAGCGATTGCGCGCGTTCCATCATCGCTGCATTTTCCCCCAATCTCACTGTTCGTGCGGCGGAATCTTCCGCGCCGCCTTGATCCGGCCGCGCAGCGTCTTGCCCTCCAGGCGCCGGATCTGGGAACCCCGGGTCGGCTGGGTCGGGCGCCGCCGCTTGGGCAGCACCGCGACGCGCTTGATCAGTTCCCGCAGGCGGTTCAGCGCCTCGTCCAGGTTCTGTTCCTGGCTGCGGTATTCCTGGGCCTTGATGACCAGCACGCCGTCCCGGGTGAGGCGCTGGTCGTGCAGGCGCAGCAGCCGTTCCTTGATGGCCTCGGGCAGCGACGAGGCCCGGACGTCGAAGCGCAGATGGATGGCGGAGGAGACCTTGTTCACGTTCTGGCCGCCCGCCCCCTGGGCGCGCACCGCCTTGATCTCGATCTCGGAGAGGGGAATGGACAGCTTGCCGCTGATGTTCAGCATCTTGGTCTGTGCGCGCTGAGCGAGCGAGTAAGGATACTAGCGCCTCGTTCCGAGGCACAAGTGCCCTGGGTTTCCTTCGGTCAAAACGGGCACTAGCCGGCGAGGCGCACCACGGTAAAAATGAAGGCGGCGCCCAGGAAGGTCATGCCCATCAGGCTCAAGGCGGTGGAAGAGCGGATCTCGGAGTGCGCCTCGGGTAGGATGTCGGAAGCGCCGATGTAGAGCAGGAAGCCCGCAAAGAATCCCAGATAGAGCGTCAGGGCGCCGGGGGGGAGCCGGAACAGCAGCGTCGATGCCGCGCCCAGCACCGGCGCCAGCGCATCGAGCAGCAGCATCGCCGCCGCGCGGAAGGTGGTGTTGCGATGGAGCAGCATCAGGCTGACCGTGTTCAGACCGTCGCAAAAGTCGTGGGCGATGACGGCGATGGCCACCGTGATCCCGACCGCCGGCGAGACCTGGAAGCCCAGGCCGATGCCGACCCCGTCCATGAAGCTGTGTCCGGCCAGCGCCAGGGCCGAGAAGACGCCCAGGTGCGGATGGTGATGCGAGGCGTAATCGGCCTCGTGCACGTGGTGGATCAGGACGAAGCGCTCGAAGCTGTGGAACAGCAGGAAGCCGAACACCAGCGCGATCATTGCGCCGCTGGCGTCGCTCGCGTGTTCCTGGGCCAGCCTGAAAATCTCGGGCAGGAGATCGAAACTGACCACCCCCAGCAGCACGCCGGCGGTGAAGCTGAGTATCAGGTGCAGGCGGTCGCGGAATCTGAGCGCGAACAGCCCGCCGCCCAGGGTCGAGAAAAAAGTGGCAAGTGCTAGCAGTATCGCGGTCATCGCTGTCTAGGAGAACACTAGCGCTTCTTCTTGGCGGCGTGCTTGTTCACCGGCGCACGGTGCGCCTGCTTGCGAATGACCGCGCGCTTGCGGACGACAACGTGCTTGCGAATGACAACGCGCTTGCGGACGACTGCGCGCTTGCGGACGACGGCATGCTTGCCGACGACGGGATGCTTGCGGGCGACCATATGCTTGCGAACGGCCGCGCGCTTTGCCGACTTGCCGACGAAATGCTCCCTGTCCCTGACCGACTTCTGCCGGGGCAGCTCGCGCGGGGCCAGCGTCAGGTTGACGGCGTGCAGATTGCTGCCGGCCTTGCTGCCCCTGGCCGGCACCAGCAGCGTGGTGCCCCAGCCGATGCGGGTGCGGCGGGTGATGCCGTTGATCTGCTTCAACTGCGCCGGGGTGATTCTGAAGCGGGCGGCGACGGAATTGAAGCGCTCGTGCCGTCTCATCGTGTAGGTGCGCCAGGAGGACAGCGGCTTTTCCTGCTCCTCGTGGGTCTGCAGGTTGGCGAGAAAGATCTGCACCTTGTCGGTCGGCAGGAGCATCGGGGTGCCCTTGCCGGCCAGCATCACCGGGCGGTTGTAGGCGGGATTCAGCGCCTTGAACTCGGCCAGCGGCGTCTCCGCCAGCCGGGCGGCGAGCGTCACGTCGATGTCGGCGGGTTTGCTCACCTTGCCGAAATAGGGCTCGTTGGGGATGGGTTCGAGCTTGATGCCGAACAGCTCCGGTCGGGCGATGATGTTCTTCAGCGCCTGCAATTTCGGCACGTAGTAGCGCGTCTCCAGCGGCATATCCTGCGACAGGCTGGTGTAGTCGGTGGGCAGGCCCAGGGCCTTGTTCTTGGCGATGGCGCGGGCGACGGCGTTCTCGCCCCAGTTGTAGGAAGCCAGGGCGAGGTGCCAGTCGCCGTTCATTTCGTAGATCGTCTGCAGATAGTCGAGCGCGGCGCTGGTCGAGGCGATGATGTCGCGGCGCTGGTCGCGCCACCAGTTCTGCTCCAGGCGATAATTCCTGCCGGTCGAGGGAATGAACTGCCATAGGCCGGAGGCGTGCGCGCGCGAATAGGCCATCGGATTGTAGGCGCTCTCCACCATGGGCAGGAGCGCCAGCTCCGTCGGCATGCCGCGCTTTTGCAGCTCATCCACGATGTAGTAGAGATAACGGCGGCTGCGTTCGATGAGGTTCTTCAGCATCTCCGGCCGGTTCAGGTACCACGCCTGGCGATCGGCCACCAAGGGGCTGTCGAGGTTGGGCATGGCGAAGCCGTTCCTGATCCGTTGCCACAGGTCGTCCGGCGGCGTGGTGAGATCGATGGTCTTGAGCGGCGGCAGATCGTTGCTGATTTCCTGCGGCGGCTGATTGTCGAGCGAGAACGCCTGCCCCGCCGGCTGGGCCAACGCCAGCGTCATTCCAGCCGGTGCGGCAGCAGCGGCGGGCGGCGTCGCGGCGGTTACCGGCGTCGGGCCGGCGGTGCCGGGCGCGGCGCCGGAGGGCACGGACAAGCCGAGGCACAGGCACGCGAGCAGCAAGCGCAGCAGCGTCAGGAGGGGCGTGAGGGTGGTGGAACGTTGGGCGGGCAAGAGTCTGAACCCGTCGAGGGGCAGCGTCGGGCAAACGACGCATCTTATAGAAGCGGGCGCCTCGCCGTCAAATCGGAGTTCGGAATGCTTCGCCACTCAGAACTTGTTCTTCCATTCCCGGATCGCGGCAAACACCGCCTCCGGCCCCTCCGCTTCGCTGCCGCCGGCGCGCGCAGCCGAAGCGATCACCGCGGGCGCGTCCCAGCGCAGGAAGGGATTGGTGGCGAGTTCCTCGGCCAGGGTCGAGGGCACGGTCGGCGTAGCGGCCGCGCGCAGCCGCGCAACGGCCTCGGCGCGCGCCCGGAGCGCGGCGTTGTCGGGTTCGACCGCGAGGGCGAAACGGATGTTGGCCTGGGTGTATTCGTGCGCGCAATAGATCCGGGTGTCCGGCGGCAGGGCGGCGATGCGCGCCAGCGAACGCCACATCTGTTGCGGCGTGCCTTCGAAGACGCGGCCGCAGCCGCAAGCGAACAGCGTGTCGCCGCAGAACAGCACGCCACAGGCGGACGGGTTTCGGCCATAATAGGCGATGTGTCCGCGGGTATGGCCGGGCACCGCGATCACCTCGAAGCTCGTGTCGAGCTCGGGCAGTTCGACGCGGTCGCCGTCTTTGAGCTGCCGATCGACTTCGTCGATCGCTTCGCCGGCCGGGCCGAATACCGGAACGCGCGAGTGTGCCAAGAGCGCCTCGATGCCGCCGATGTGGTCGCCGTGGTGATGGGTGACCAGGATGGCGGCGAGTTCGAGCCGGTGTTGCTCGAGATGAGCCAGCACCGGCGCGGCATCGCCGGGATCGACCACCGCCGCGTGCCTGCCCCGGCGCAGCAACCAGATGTAGTTGTCGCTGAAGGCGGCAATCGGAACGATGTCAAGGTCTTTGCTCATAAGCTTTCATCAATCTTCACCAATCGGGGCGCGATGTCAATTAAGGGATTCGACGACTGGCTCGCCACCCCGCAGGGGCAGTACGTGCTGGCCTGGGAACAGGAAAAGTACGACCTCCTGGTCGCCGACATCTTCGGCTTCAACGCCTTGCAACTCGGGCTGCCGCAGCACGATTTTCTGCGCGCCAATCGCATGCCCTTCCAATTCCGTTGCGACGACAAGGATACGACATGCGCCGAAGTCCGGGCAAGTTCTCAGCAACTGCCCTTCGCCGGCGGCAGCATCGACCTCGTGGTTCTGCCGCACCTGCTCGAGTTCGACGCCAGGCCGCACCAGATCCTGCGCGAGGTGGAGCGCGTGCTGGTGCCCGAGGGCCAGGTCATCGTCACCGGTTTCAACCCGTTCAGCCTGTGGGGCGTGCGGCGCAAGTTCTCCCGCGCCGAGGCGGCGCCGCCCTGGCGCGGCCAGTACCTCAGCGTGAAGCGGCTGAAGGACTGGTTCTCGCTGCTCGGCTTCGAGACCGAGGCCGGCTGCTTCGGCTGCTACGCGCCGCCGGCCGCGCGCGAGCTGCAGCGCTGGCGCTTGCTGGAGCTCGCCGGCAACCGCTGGTGGCCGATCGCCGGTGCGACCTACATCATCCAGGCGGTCAAGCGCGTGCCGGGCATGCGCCTCATCACCCCCATCTGGCACGAGCGCAAGGCGCGCGCAAAATCCTTGGCCCACGTCGCCCAAAAAAATGACTGACGAGAGCGTCGATATCTTCACCGACGGCGCCTGCAGCGGCAATCCCGGCCCCGGCGGCTGGGGCGCGATCCTGCGCCTGGCCGGGGGCGGGCACGAGAAAGAGATTTACGGCGGCGAGCGCGATACCACCAACAACCGCATGGAGCTCACCGCCGTGATCGAGGCGCTGCGCACGCTCAAGCGGCCGGTGCGCGCGCGCGTGCACACCGACTCGCAGTACGTGCAGAAGGGCATCAGCGAGTGGATCCACGCCTGGAAGAAGCGCGGCTGGCGTACCGCGGACAGGCAACCGGTGAAGAACGAGGATCTCTGGCGCGTCCTCGACGCGGAGGCGGCGCGCCATCACGTCGAGTGGATCTGGGTCAGGGGCCACGCCGGCCACGCCGACAACGAGCGCGCCGACCTGCTGGCGCGTCGCGGCATAGCCAGCATCGCGAGTCAATAGGAGCGGCAAGGGCATGAGACAGATCATCCTGGACACGGAAACCACCGGCCTGGAATTCAAGCTCGGCGACCGCGTCATCGAAATCGGCTGCACCGAGCTGGTCGGACGCCGGCTGACCCAGCGGCGTTTTCACCGCTACCTCAATCCCGAGCGTCCGATCGACGCCGGCGCCCAGGCGGTTCACGGACTGACCAGCGAGTTCCTGCAGGACAAGCCGAAGTTCGCCGAGATCGCCGCCGAGTTCGTGGACTACGTGCGCGGCGCCGAACTGGTGATCCACAACGCCGCCTTCGACGTCGGCTTCATCAACAACGAGCTGGGACTCGTCGGGCTGGAGCCCCTGGGCCAGGTCTGCGCCGGGATTGTCGATACCCTGAGGCTGGCGCGCGAGCTGCATCCTGGCCGCAAGAATTCGCTCAATGCGCTGTGCGAGCGCTACGCCATCGACAACTCCGGGCGCACGCTGCACGGCGCGCTGCTCGACGCCGAGCTGCTCGCCGAGGTCTATCTGGCGATGACCCGCGGCCAGGAGAGCCTGATCATGGATCTCGACGTCGCGCCCTCATTCACGGCGGCGTCGGGCACCGCCGGCGCGCCTCGCGAGATCAGGGTGCTGCGCGCCGGCGCCGAGGAGCTGCAGGCGCACCAGCGCGTGCTCGCGGAGATAGACAAGGAGAGCAAGGGCAGGTGCCTGTGGCTCTCCCAGAGCGAGACCGCGTGAGCGATGCGCATCGGCATCTTCCACCCGGGCAGCGAGTACAGAAGGGATGAACCAGGATGACCCTCGACTTGGACAAGGCCATGAAGGAGCTCGGATCCAAGGGCATCAAGATCCCGCCCCAGCCCAAGGTGCTGCTGGATCTGCGCGAACTGTTGGCGAACAACGATTTCGGCGTGCGCAAGCTGACGCGCATCATCCTGGGCGACCCGGGCATCGCGGCGCTGCTGTTCAAGGCGGCGGGCTCGCCGGTATTCCATCGCGGCAAGAAGTTCAGCTCCCTCGAACAAGTGGTCATGGTCGTCGGAGCCAAGCAGACATTCAATCTGGTGCAGGCAATCGCCTTGTCTTCTGCGGTGCCGGGCAGGCGGCGCAAGGCCCTGGACATCTTCTGGGCGCGTTCGCAGGACGTCGCGCAACTGGCGGCAACCATCGCCGAGGACCGCGTCTCGGTCTGCAACATCTTTCCCGACCAGGCCTATCTCGCCGGCATGTTCCTGGAATGCGGCGTGCCGATACTGATGCAGCGCTTTCCCGATTACTGCGATGCCCTGCACCTGGAGAATTCCAGCTGCTGGCCGGATCTCGCCGACGAGGATGTGCGTTTCGACGTCGACCATTGCAGCATCGGTTACCTCGTGGCGAAGCATTGGAACCTGCCCGACTTCGTCTGCGCCGCCATTCAGTACCACCATGAAATGCCCAGCGAAGAACTGGGCGCCACCAGCACCCTGGTGGCGATCCTGCAGCTGGCGATCCATTTCTACCAGCGCGTCAGCGGCGTCGAAAATCCGCTGTGGCCGAGGATCCGCGTCCCGGTGATGGCCGAGCTCGGCCTGCACATCGATTTCGAGCAGGAATATTTCGAGGAGATCAGCGAGCGCTTCCTCGAGGGCAGATGATGGCTGGAAAACCGCGCCGCTATAGGCTTTGATGGTGGGGGGTACTGGGTTCGAACCAGTGACCCTTCGCGTGTGAGGCGAATGCTCTACCGCTGAGCTAACCCCCCTGAAGTGCGGCGCGGATTATAGCCCGACTAGCCGGCGCGGCACAAGCCGCCTCTGCCGCTGTTTGTCCGGCAGCGCGGCGGGCATTCTGCTAGAATGCGCGGCTCGCGGAGAGGTGGATGAGCGGTTTAAGTCGCACGCCTGGAAAGCGTGTTTAGGTTAATTCCTAACGCGGGTTCGAATCCCGCCCTCTCCGCCAAAAGGTCATTTCATAGGGTCTCACCAGGTCTCAAAACCCGCCTGAACCACCGTGTTCACGCGGGTTTTGTCTTTCTGGGTGTCCCACATCGTTTCTTGACACTTCTGTTTTTTCGAGGTACGGTACGGGGTACTGTTTCAGGAGTATCCCCATGCCCAAGAAACTCGTCGACGCCCTGAGCGATGTCGCTGTCCGTAATGCGAAGCCCGCTGTTCGAGATGGCTTGAAGGCCGATCGCAAAGTCCACGACGGACGCGGCCTGTATCTGCTGGTCAAAGCCAATGGCGCCAAGCACTGGCGTCTGAAATACCACCTCGCTGGCCGCGAACGCTTGCTGGCCCTGGGCGAGTACCCCGATGTTCCCTTGACCCGTGCGCGCCAGAAAGCCGGCGATGCGCGCAACCTGGTTCGAGAAGGCATCGATCCGGTACAAGACGGCCGCGAACAAAAAGCTTTGCGCGTCAACGCCGCGCTGCAAACCTTCGCCGTGGTCAGCGACGAGTGGATCGCAAAGAAAGCCAGGAAGTGGACCGAGGGCCACCTCGAACAGAACCGCCAGAGCCTGCGCGACTACGTCCTGCCTAAGATCGGCGCCCGCCCCATCGCCAGCCTCACCGCGCAGGATGTCATGCGCGTCCTGGAGCCACTGGAAGCCGCCGGCAAGCTCGAAACCCTGCGCCGGGTGCGGCAGCGCATCGGCTCGGTGTTGTCCTATGCCGTGCAGACCGGCCGCCGCACCGACAACCCGATCCGCGACACCCAAGGCGCCTTCGAGACGCCGACGCGCGAACACTTCGCCAGCATCGGCCCGAAAGGGCTGCCTGCCTTCCTGAAGACGCTGGAGGGCTACCCAGGCCACCCCAACACCATCGGCATCATTCGCATGATCCTGTGGACGGGTAGCCGCACCGGCGAGATTCGCGGTGCGACGCCGGACGAATTCGATCTGGATGCGGGTGTGTGGCGCATCCCTGCCGAGCGCATGAAAAAACGCCGCGTGCATGTCGTACCCTTGCCGACGCAGGCAGTGGCGCTGCTGCGCGAATTGATGGCGCTGAATGCCAATTCGCGCTACATGTTTCCGTCGCCGATGCACCAATCGATGGCCAGCGAGAACATCGTCTTGCAGGCGATCAAGCGAATGGGCTACGGCGGACAACTCACCGGCCACGGCTTGCGCGCCGCAGTGTCGACGGGCCTGGAAGAAATGGGCTACCCGATCGAAATCATCAAGACCCAGCTCTCGCACGCCAAGGAGAACCTGACCGACGCAGCCTACCTGCGCGGCATCCACCTTGAGCGCCGCACCGAGATGATGCAGGTCTGGGCGGACAGCCTGGATGCGCTGGCGTCGGGCACCAAGGTGCTGCCACTCAAAAGAAAACCTGCGGCCGCCTGAGCTGTCCCTGCACATCTTATCGCCCAAGATACACTGCCGTGATCGCCTCGCGCTCGTGCCCCAGTTCGCGCGAGATCGTCAAGCGCGCTTGCCGGTCGATCAGCTTCTGCGCCGAACTCAGTTGCTTGGCTTGCGGTCCGCCGGCAGCCGGCGACTTCCAGCCCGTCAGCTGGGCATAGCGCGTCTGCGCGTAGTGGTGGCGCAGGCCATGAACACGATCGATGCCGGCCTGCGCCGTCTGTGCCTTGAAACGATTGAGTTGGTCCTTGTAGGACATCTCGGCCGGGATCAAGCTGCCCGCGCCGGCGAAGCGCTTGGCCTCTTGCAACAAATTCCGCTGCGCCGCCGTGAAAATCGGAATGTCGCGTTCCTTGCCGCCCTTGGTCCAACTGGCCTTCAAGTGCAGCACGTCGCCCCGGTCGGCCCAGGTGGGACGCAGCTTGATGCTCTCCTCGCGCCGCAAGCCCGAACGCCTCCTGAAATCGCAACGACAAGGCCGTGTAGGGGTCGGATACGGCCGCCAGTTTCTCGGCATCGAGTTCGTGCGCCTTGGAGGCGTTGGTGACATGGCGCCGCTCGGCGATGCCATAGGCCGCGTTGTCGCGCGCCACGATGTTCTGCTTGGCTATCTTCTCGGCCAACCAGCGCAGGGCGGACATCCGGTTCTTGAACGTCCCCGCGCTGATTGCTTCCGCATGCCAGCGCGCCACCAGGTGCTCGACATGCTTGGCGCGTACGCCGGGCGCGCGCAGATGCCGGAAACCATCTTCGTCGAGCTGGTTGGCGATCAATGTCAGGATGCGTTCGCGATCATTCTGCGTAGCGAACGAGCCATCGCGATTGCGCTGGCACAGCTTCTTGAAATCATGGTTGAGGTCACGCATGGCGCGCCTCATTTTACATGGGCATGGGGTTATCCATTCATCCGTTCAATTCATCGACCTGCTACGTTGTTCAGTACTGCGCGGTGCCAAGCAATTGGGTAAGTGTTTCTGTCCATCCCACGCGCCGCAGCGCGGCGGGAATCACAAGGGACGCGGGACACCACTCCCGTTTGTGCAAGCTTGTTGCGGCTCGCCGGCGTTGCACGCGCTACTGGCGCCGCGCGCCGTGCCTGTGGGCACGGGATGCGCGGGGACCATTAACCCAGGGTCCAAGGAGTGTGCTTCGCACACGTCTGGTTGATCCGATGACGGGGATCAGCCGGCGCGCAACGGTCAGGCCGTCGCAGCGCTCTACAGGTGCGGTTCAGGACCGCACCGCTCGGGGCGGGCTCAAGGCCCGTCGCGAAGATCGAAGGTCTTGCCTTCGATCCGCTCGTCACTTCGCTCCATCACTTCGCGCAGCACGGTGGTTGACAAGGCGCCGTGCGGTGATACAGCGTCGTCACTGTCAGCAAGCTGCCAGTAACGACGCGCGCTTTTGCCGAGCGTTGTGCCTAGACAAAGGCGCATCAGCGCGAGCATAGGGCGGCGATCGATGTCGCCCGCCAGGCGCAGGTGCGAAGAGTGATTGGCCCACGCGATGTCGCGCAAGCGCAGGAGATCATCGCCGCCGGTCAAGCCGTGCGGCGATGAAACAACGGGTGCATGTGCACCTTGAACTGGGGGAACTGCCTCGGCGTGACCGCAGGGGCCACGCACTCCGATTCAAGATCGGAGGTACTCAACGGCGGGTAACGTCCGCAACGCCTGTTCGCTCCGCGATGGAGCAGGGCAAGGAGCCCTTCTGAGCCTCCATTTGACGGCAGAGGAATGTTGGCGTCAAGAGGGCATGAGGTATATCGCGGGGATTTGCGGGCGATTGCGGGTGGCGTTTATGGAAGGGTGATTTTGCACATGTCGGTTACAAAAATCTTGAATGACTTTGTTGGGGCGTCAAGCGCTCGTTGGCTTCCATTCGTCATCAGGCTACAAGGCCATCAGCGGTCAGTGGAGAAAGTTTCCCATAGCTGTCACTCGATCACGTTTTTGGCCGGATTAACATTGTTCAGGGTAAAATTCTCCACAGTACACCAAAGTCATCAGCCAATATGCACATTGCATGCCGCTCGCCGCTTTGCCATTGAGTTCACCGCATAAGAAGGATCGCGCGAGATGCTAACTTACTTCGAATGTTGTATGGCACCCCTATTTATTTATCGGCGCACTCCTGCTTATCCTGGGTCCGATTAAGGACGCGATACATGATGAATTCTATATCTACATATTGCCAAAACAAGTCGAGTTGGCGCGGACTCCGAATCCGTGACGGAAGTGAATAACTATTTTCTGTTGAGCAGCACAACGTGAAACCTTGATTGGGAGCTGTCCATGGCATTTTGGAAGGGGCTTGGCAAGGTTGTCGAGGGCATCGGGGAATTGATTATTTCGCCGGTGGAAGCGTTGGTAGAGTATGTGAAGGGCCGTCGTAAGCGTATGTCCGGAAAATACACAGTGAAAATTCCCGCTTCGGACAGTTACCCCGCTCTCGTCGCTCACATCACATATCACGGCGAGTGGAATACCCATGATATCGATCTCATTACCTATGAGGGTCGAAATGAAGATGTCTGGGATAAACTTGACGACGGCGACAAGATGATCGTGAATAGTGAAATCAATCGGTTCAAGTACATGTTGGTTGGCTAACTGAGTGAGGTAAGCCTCCGGCTTTGCCCTGATCTTTACCCGGAATCGACTCTGCTGGACACGGTCATTTGTGTCGCGTCTGTCATTACACGCCACATGGTGACGATGTCATCGAGGCGCTGCAAGCCGATCCATAGGGTTTTGGTTCCCGGTTCGCCGTCACTTTTGCGTCCGAGGAATCCACCGAGACTGGCCACGCGGCGGATGGCTTCACGCAAAGTGGGCGGCTGGGCGGGAGCAACTGGGTTGTTCGTTGTGAACATCCAGATAACAAAGTTAGGCGTTGATCGGGGGGGGAGCTGCTATGCGAAATATTTTTGTCTCTGTCCTGCTGTTTCTCGCCTGGACAACGGCTGTCCAAGCGGCAAGCTGTTACGAAGCAATGATCCAAGAACCACAGCCGTTTCTTGGTAACGGCGGTGAGGTTGTCATTCTTTCGGACGGTAGCATCTGGAAGAACATGAGCTACTTGTACTTGTACCTTTACACGTACTACCCAACGGTGGTCATTTGTCCTAGTGAAGGAAAAATGATTCTTAATAACATGGTGTTTGATGTTGTGAAAGTTCGGTAGCGATATATGAATCCGCCGCCATGGAAGACTGAAGACTTTAGGCTGGTGATAGGCAGCACGAAAATCGATTACGACCGGGAAAAAGATGATGCCAATCGAACGAAGCATCACTACTCTTTGGAAAGTGCTGTGCATTTTTTTACTCGCCTTTTGCTGCCCAGTCATCAACCTCCGTTCCTTACTCACGATGCTTCGACCGCTGATGAGCGAAGGCACGAACACATGACAGTTGATGATCAAGGCAACATCGTCTTTCTTGTCACCACTATGCGCTCGGAAGAAACCATCCGTATTATCTCGCTTCGTCGTGCCAACTCTAAGGAACGAGAGGTCTTCACTGCGTTATCTGGCTTTCAAGAACTTGACCATCACCATCATTCCAACGAAGTCAAAAGTTAGACCGAGGACTTAAGGTGTTGCGGCCATGCTGACTCAAGAACCCACATTATTGTTTTTCAGGCACAGGCCTGACGGGTGGAAAACAAATGCCTCAATCGCCAGTTCTATCCAATCACTGGAATCTAGCTTCTTTCTCATTGCGCTCGGACGTTACCCACATGCACTATTGATCTGCGCATCCGCCATCGAGAGTGCTATGCAGGCATCAAGTATAGGAGCGACAGTAAATGATGGCCTTCAAGACCTAATTAAGAAAGCAAAAAGAGTCTCTCAGGCGGTTCAAGAATTCGGAGACTCGTTGCTCAACGAGTTTCGTGTGACGCGTAATCGAATCACGCATCGCGGATTCAGCCCGGAAGATGATAGCGAGGCGGCAAGCCTTTACCTTGAAGTTGGGTTGCCATTCCTATCTTTGTGCTATCGCGAGCTTCATTCGTTTGACCTCATGGGCGGTTTGCTTACCGAATACGTCGAGCACATCCATGCCGCTCAGAAAGTTCATATGCTAGCCAAGGGGCTCCCAAACATCGAATTGTCCTATTGCTTACATAGCTTCGGGCACCTGATTCGTTGGTGCTTCAAACGCAACTTCTCGGCTGGCTGGGAGATTGATTCTCTTGTTCATGCGGAGGAAGTCGGAGTGAAGTTTGAGAGGACTTATGCCGAGAAGCAGGAACTTGAACGGTTGTTCGAGGTACCTTGGTCCTTTGATTGTCCGGTCTGCGGTGACTTGGATAGCGCTGTGTCCGAATTGGACCCCGCAAGACTAGATGACCGAGATGTCATTCCAAAGAGAATGGCATGCACCACCTGTGGCTTTGTGGTCTCTGGGCCTCAACTATTTCTAAGTCAGGTTCTGCTCGAAGAGCAAGTCGCCAAATCAAGATCGCAAATACTGAAGGAATATGGGGTCCCATGATATCGCCCAGCGCATAAAACTCGTTCCAGAGGGCTGCGCGATCAACCGGTGCAGTACCCTTGAACCCAAACGTTGAACGTCCGCAGTTGATAATGGTGAGGGACTGCTTAGGGCCATTTGAGACATTCATCGTACTGAAATCCCTATAATCCAGTGCCCAGATTTGTTTAGTTTGGCGAGCCACGCAAGGCTCGAACTTCGACAGCTTCGGAAGGGCTCACGACAGCCCAAGATTTTCGGGATGCTTTTGGGGGTACGAAAATTTCATTTTGCCTCGAAAACCCTGTACAGTAACGGGGTTCGCATGTCGCCCTCGCCAGAAGTCGCCCGCCGTCACGAGGCTTTCCCGTCGGTGCCCGTTGCGTGGATTTCCGTCGCGGGCCGCGCCAATGGAAAGAAAATGTTCTTCTTCGGCAAAAAAAAGTCCGCGCACCACATCGTCGTCCTGCCGCATCCGGAACTCTGCCCATCGGGCGAGGTCGTCCCAGCGGTCGTCGGCAAGTCGATCGCCGAAGCCCTGGTGGCGTCGGGCGTCGAACTCAGCCATTCCTGCCAGTTCCAGTGCTCCTGCACCACCTGTCACGTCTTCGTGATGGAAGGGGGGGCGCATCTCAGCCCCAAGGGCGCGGAGGAGGCGAAGGTGCTCGCGGGCACCGAGAGCGATGACCGCTGGTCCAGGCTCGCCTGCCAGAGCGTGTTCCAGGGCGGCGGCGATCTCGTGGTCGAGATCCGCAACGCCTGAAAAATCCGCAGCCGCTCGAGGGTCGGCTGCGCGCGTAAAAAAACCCGCCGGATGGGCGGGCTTTTTGCGAGCAGGCTCGATATTACTTCTTGGCCTTCTTGCCCGCGACGGCGGCCTTGAAGCCGGCCCCGGCGCTGAATTTGGGAACCGTGGTGGCGGCGATCTTGAGCGCCTCGCCCGTCCTCGGGTTCTTGCCGGTGCGCGCCGCGCGCTTGCTCGACTTGAAGGTGCCGAAGCCGATCAGGGTCACGGTGTCGCCTTTGGCAACCGCCTTCACCACCGCAGCGACGATGGCATCGAGCGTCTTGCCCGCGGAAGCTTTGCTCAGGTCTGCCTCTTTTGCGGCGATTTCGATCAGTTCTGCTTTGTTCATGCGCCTCATCCTTTCATGAAATAGAGCCATCTGGCCGCGGCCATTCTAGCGCCAATCCGGGGCAAGGGGGCAAGACCCCGCGAATATCCACGCCGGGGTCATAAGAGCTCAGTCGATCTCGAGCGGCGCTTCCTCCATCAGCGCGATCTGCTCGCGCAATTCCAGGATCCGGTCCTGCCAGTAGCGCTGCGTGTTGAACCAGGGAAAGGCCGACGGAAAGGCGGGGTCGTCCCAGCGTCGCGCGATCCAGGCGCAGTAGTGGATCAGGCGCAGCGTGCGCAGCGCCTCGACCAGGTGCAGTTCCCTGGCGTCGAAATCGCAGAAGCGCCGGTAGCCCGCTAGCAGCTGATTCAACTGCCGCGTCATGTCCGGGCGCCCCCCCGAGAGCAGCATCCACAGATCCTGGATCGCCGGTCCCATGCGGCTGTCGTCGAAGTCGACGAAGCGGGGGCCGCGCGTCTCGCCGCTGTCCGTCCACAACACGTTGCCGGCGTGGCAGTCACCGTGCAGCCTCAGGGTCGGCGTCTTGCCCGCCGCACCGAATGAACGGCGCACGCCCGCCAGCGCCTGATCCACGACGCTGAGCCAGGCGACGCGGATGTCCGCCGGGATGAAGCCTTGCGCCAGTAGGTAATCGCGCGGCTCGCTGCCGAAGCTCGCGAGGTCTAGGCTGGGGCGATGCCGATAGCGCGAGAGCGCGCCGACCGCGTGGATGCGGCCGATGAATCGTCCCAGCCACTCCAGGGTGTCGGGGTCTTCGAGCTCCGGGGCGCGGCCGCCGTGTTTTTCGAAGACGGCGAAGCGGAATCCGGCGTATGCCTGCAGCGTGCCTGGACCGGCCAGCGGCAGGGCCGGGACGACCGGGATCTCGCGGCTGGCCAGGTCGCGCACGAAGGCGTGCTCTTCGAGGATGGCGGCGTCGCTCCAGCGTCCGGGGCGGTAGAACTTGGCTACCAGCGGCGGGCCCGCCTCCATGCCGACCTGGTAGACGCGGTTTTCATAGCTGTTCAAGGCGAGCAGGCGACCGTCAGGAGAGAGGCCGATGCTCTCCAAAGCAGCCATGACGCCGTCGGGGGTCAAGGTCGAAAACGGCTTGTCGCTATCCATGCCGGCATTGTACGGTGCAAGGCGGCCCGGAACCTCGGGCCAGGTGGGCTATAATGCGCGGCCCTGCGGCGACGGAGGGTCGGGAAACCCATCATGGCGATGACCAACGAGCGGCGGCGATGAATACTTTTGCGGTGAAGATCAACAGGAAGGAGCGCGAGACGGACGAGATCGCCTCCTTCGAGCTGGTGTCGGCGGACGGCGGCGCGCTGCCCGAATTCACGCCGGGAGCCCATATCGACGTCCACGTCGCCGGTCTGATCCGGCAGTATTCGCTGTGCAACGGCCCCGGGGACCGGGACCGCTATCTGATCGCCGTGAAGCGGGAGCCGGAATCCCGCGGCGGCTCGCGCGCCATGCACGAGCGCCTGACGGCGGGCGACGTGATCGAGATCGGCGCGCCGCGCAACAATTTTCCGCTCGATCAGACGCCAGCCCCCAAGCTGCTGCTGGCGGCGGGCATCGGCGTGACGCCGCTGCTCTCGATGGCGCGCCATCTGCTCGCCCGCGGCACGCCGTTCGAGCTGCGCTATTACACCCGCTCGGCCGAACACACGGCGTTTCGCGATCTGCTCGCAGGACCCGAATTCAAGGACCGCGCGAGCGTCCATTACGGCCTCGATCCGGAGGCGCTGCGCGCGCATCTGCAGGGGCTGCTGGCGCGCAGATCCGATGGCGCCCAGCTCTATCTTTGCGGGCCGCGCCCCTTCATGGATCTGGTCGTCGCCACCGCGGCGGCGAGCTGGCCGCCGGCAGCGGTGCATCTCGAATACTTCGCCGCCGACCCCCAGCAAGCGGCCGGCGGCGAGCTGGCCTTCAAGGTCAGGCTGGCGCGTTCCGGCGCGAGCTACGACATTCCCGAGGGCAAGACCATCGTCGCCGCCCTCGCGGCGCAGGGCGTGGACATCCCCACTGCCTGCGAGCAGGGCATCTGCGGCACCTGCCTGACCGGCGTTCTCGAAGGCACGCCCGATCACCGCGACGCCTTCCTGTCCGATGAAGAGAAGCGCGTCGGCAAGCAGATCCTGCCCTGTGTCTCGCGGGCGAAGAGTCCGCTGCTGGTGCTGGATCTGTAGCCGGCTCAGGGCACGGCCAGCCCTTGCAGGATGGCGTAAGTGGCCAGTTGCGCGGGGCTGTGCAGATTGAGTTTGCGCATGATGTTGCGCTGATGCACTTCGACCGTGGCGGCGGCGATGTGCAGGCGGGCGGCGATCTCGGCGGCCGACTTGCCGTCCGACAGGAGCAAGAGCACCTCGCGCTCGCGCTTTCCGAGCCGCCGCTCGCCCGGCCGCTTCTGCCCGCGTCGTTGCTGCCCGCTGCGCGCCCGGCCGGCCTCGCCAATAATGTCGGCGATTTCCGGACAGAGGTAGATTTCGTCGCGAACGGCGGCGCGCATGGCGCGCACCAATTCGTCGCCGCCGGCGGCCTTGATCACGTAGCCGCTGGCGCCGGCATCCATCATCTGGGCGGCGATGCGCCGGTCCGAATAGGTCGATAGCGCCACCACCTTGACCGCCGGATGCTCCTTGAGCAGTCGGCGCGTCACCTCGATGCCGTCCATGCCGGGCATACCGATGTCCATGACGATGAGGTCGGGGGTGTCCTCGTTGGCCTGCCTGAGCGCCCCGATGCCGTCTGTCGCCTCGGCCACCACCTCGATGTCGGGCTCCTGTTCCAGCACCGAGCGCAGCGCCTCGCGCATGATCCGGTGATCGTCGACGAGCATGACCCTGATGCTCATCGGCTCTTAGCCTTTGATTCCGTCTTCATTATTTGGCCCTTTCTCATCAGGGCTATTCCGAAATTTCAAATGACTCGATGGCCCATCATCGCCGGTGCAAGGGATGATGGATGAATTTCCCATTAAGCATATCAAAACTTGCCGTATCCTGGTGGAAATTTCTTTTCGTCGCTATCGGCCTTGCGCCTCGCCCGGCGCAAACTATATCCATGCCAGACATTGCCCCCAGCCAGGCCGCCGCAAACATGCTGGCAATCGTCCGCCGGTTGCTGCGAGAAACCCATCCGGGTCTATCGGCCACCGTCACCCTGGACAGCTCGCTCGAGCGCGACCTGCAGTTGGACAGCATGGCACGGGTGGAGTTGCTGCTCAGGGTCGGACAGTCCTGGGGCGTGACCCTGCCCGAGGCGGCGCTGGCCGAAGCTGAAACGCCGCGGGATCTGTTGCGCTTCCTCGGCCAAGCGGTATCGCCGGCGCCGCCATCTGCGCGGGCAGCGGTCGTCCCGGAGGGGCTCGTCGCCCCGCCCGCGGCGGCCCTCACCCTGGTCGAGGCATTGGAATGGCACGCCGCGCGCCAGCCGGAACGCGTGCATGTGCTCCTGCTCGGCGAAGACGGAAGAGAGGAAACCGTCAC
>DATKVJ010000094.1:0-3569 GCA_035530135.1 Rhodocyclaceae bacterium
TGTTACGGCCCGGGCAAATTTAGCAACAGCGACCCGAGCTATTCAGGGGCAACAAACGGGGCGAGTCCCGAGGTGGTGTAGGCGGAACACGCCCCTGGTACAGGGTGAGACAGAAGCGCTATAGATCGGGGTCAGACGGAGGCGAAATCCAAGGGTGGTCGGGATCGTAGATGACGTGTTGCCTAGCGTAGTAGCGACGCAGGCGATGAGCGTAACGCGCGTCACACTCATTGGCCAGGGCGTGGAGGAATTCGCTGAGGACGACGGCGGTCTGGTCGGATATCTGGTTGGGGAAGAGCGGTTCGAAGTCGGGCGTCATTGCAACTCCAGGATGGCTTGTTGAAGGAGATCATCGGGAAGGTGGTTGATGCCTTTGGGGACGGCGAGGCGCATGGCGGTACGGAGGATGCGGCCGGCCTGACGAGGCAGGCCCTTGGAGGCCTGACGTAACAGCTCCATGCCGGAGTCGGCGAGCAAGGTGTGCTGGCAGCCGGCAGCCTTCAAGGCGTGGCCGATGAGCAGGTGGAATCGTTCTCGCTCGACGATGGGTTGGAGGTGGACGCGGACCTGGATGCGGCTATGGAGAGCGGCATAGGGAGCGCGCTCCAGGGTATGGGCCAGAGCCGGATGGCCGACCAGCCAGACGGTGATCAAGTCACGCGAATCGAAGGCGAAGTTGAGGAAGGCCGGGAGGTCGCGGAAGAAGTCCGGCGGCAGGTTCTGCGCCTCATCGATGATCCAGACCGGCAAGACCTGTTTGCTATCGACCAGTTCGTGGATCCGCAGCTTGATGTCGCGCCATAGATGGGCGCGGCGGTAGCTGGGTTCGACGCCCAAGGCGCGGGCCAGGCCGCGATAGATGTCGACGCGGCCGAAATCGGTCTCGGCCTGGTAGAGCACCTGGTAGCGATGCGGATTCAGGGAGCACGTGAGGTGGCGCAGTGCGGCAGTCTTGCCGACCCCGGGCTCACCGGTGATCAGACCGAGCCCGGGCGATTGCAGGAGCCAGGCGAAACGCTCCGCCAATAGTGCCAGAGCGCCGTCATCCCAAGGCTCGGTGAGATCCTTGCCCAGGGGCGGGTGACGCAAGCCGAAGTGTTGAAGATACATGTCATGCCTCCTCGATGCCGTGGTATTGCTGATAGGCGAGTTCGACCAGATTCGTCGTGGCGCGGTTTGTGGCGGGCATGTCGCCAACGGGAGCCGGCTTGCGGCGCAGGCGCTTGAGGTTGGCCAGCGTATCCAGGGGCGTGGCGCTGCCGACGCGGTCGCCGGCTTCATTCTCGACACCGAGGATGGTGCCGGCGTGGGGATCGACGACCAGGCGGATAGTCTTGCCGGCCAGTTCGAAGGGCACCTCGAAACGGGCAGCCAGGTAGGAAACGGTCCCGTCCTTTCTGACGAAGCGGTTGATGCGATGAAGGAACAGGTCATCGATCTGAGCGGCCCGCAGGCCCAGACTGCGGATCTTCGCCAAGTCCTGCTGGTAGCGCGCCAGCGGCGTCAGGCCATCGAGTCCGGCATGGGGTGTGCGGTGATAGACCTGTTCCAGCCACGCCCACAGGCGAGCATTGAGATCATCCAGATTGGCGATGTGCCGAGGGTCGAGCTCGGACAGGAACTGATCCCGGAAGGTCCGGTGCCAGCGCTCCAACTTCCCCTTTCCTTCCGGCGCATAGGGTCGGCAGAAGATCAGGTGGATAGCCAGGCGAGCACAGATGCCTTGCAGGGTGTGGGCGCGGTAGGCTGCGCCATTATCAACAACGACTTTTACCGGGACGCCACGTTTCAGAAGCGCCTGCTTGAGCACGCCCTCGATGTCCAGCGCGGTCTCGCCCAGGCAGAAGGCGCTGTGCGCGATCAGGCGCGAAGCGTCGTCGATCAGGGACACCAGATAGGTCTTCCTGATCTGCCCTTTGACGGTCACACGCGGGCCGTGCATCACATCGCCGTACCAGATGTCGCCGGCGGTGGCGGCGGTGAAACTGCGTTTCTCCTCGGGCAGACTAGCCGAGCCGGTGATGCGTGACAGACCCTGCTGTTGCAACAATCGATGGATTGCCGAGCGGGAAAGGGTACCGCGGGCGACGGTGCCGGCGGCTTCAAGCAGTCGCTGGATCTGGCGGATCGAACGCCGGGGATTGTCCCGTTTGGCGCCGAGAATCGCCGCCTGGGTCGGCGGCGACAGCTTGGACCGGCCGCGATCGATCCGGGATTTCGGCGTTAGTCCGGCGATGCCCTCACGGCGCCAGGCATAGAACCAGGCCTGGATCGTCTTCTCGCCCAGGTAGCGGCGGCGCGAGTTGGGAATGGTGTACTCGCGTTGCGCCAGTTCGCGAATGATTTGCTGTAACTCCCCTCGCTCCAACCGGGAACGGCTGGCCAGCGGCCCTAATACCGATAGTCGAAACAACGCCTTCGGGTCGATCTCTTTCACGTTCGCACCTCGTTGTAAAAAGGAGCGGCCATGAAACCCGAACCCGTCGGTTCATGACAGGGGCAAACTGTGTGGAGGCCCCGCCCGGGCGGGGCCTACGCTGTCTGTCGCCCGCTCAGGTGTGGCTCATCATGGGATGATCAGATCCCGATCCAGCCAGGCCATCACATCGGCCAGGGGCATCTGACTGAGGACGAGGCGCCAGAACGAGGCCCCGCCCGCACTACGTCCCCACTCCGGGAAACGGTTGCGCAGAAACAAGGCAAAAGCGTCGGTACGAGACTGCAGCCAGTCGCGCCAGCGCCGCACCGTTCGACGATCGAAGCAGGTGCAACGGCTGCATCTGTGCAGCGAGTAACCGCTCAACAGGAGTAGCAGCACACCTTGTTGCACCACCCAGTCATACCAGCGGCGAGGTGCAATGCACAGCGGCAGCCGCGAACAGGTACGCCGACAGCCTGAACAACAATAGCGGCAAATCGGCACCGGGTTCAGCGATGCCTCGCCATGCTGACCACGATCCGCCTTGCGGCAATAGTAACCATGCCGCCACAGCACCTTCAGCCCGCAGTGTGGGCAGTGCGGCGGACGATAGACTTCCGGCGTTTCGCTGATTGCCTTGCAATGATGTTCAAGAGTCGTGATGCTCGATACAATTCGCAGCATAGGCTGGGCTCGTCTCTGTCATGGGTCGTCTCGTTAACTTCCCACGATAGCAGAGGTGTTCCGGCCTATCTCACATCCTCTCCGTCTCGCAATACTTCCGGCGCCGTTTCTGAAAATGCCCTCGCCGTCCTCGGGACGTCAGACCTCGCCGCGCCTCAGGCAGCGAAGGGCGTAACAGCTGGCACCTCATGGCGAAGCCCATCGGATGCGGCGGACAAGGTAAATGCAGCGCTTGTGCACGGAAACATCGCGTTCTTACCTGGGGAGATCTGTCGGGCGTGGCGATGTCGAACGGAACCGTTAATCCAGAAAGGGCGGAACTGGAACACCAAGGCCCCGGCGCTGCGGCGAGTTGCCCGCCGCAAGCGAGCGAATAGGCAACGCACGGGGAAGCGGCATAGCGCGGCGAGAAGGAATTCCCGCCGTGACCGGACAGAAGTCAGCAGAGGTCGTAGTAGCCGCCGGC
>DATKVJ010000095.1:0-63210 GCA_035530135.1 Rhodocyclaceae bacterium
GCCGCAGCCGAGGCCGCTCCCGCCGCCCGCGCCCACGCCAGTCCCTCGATACGTCATTTCGCGCGCGAGCTGGGCGTCGATGTCGCCAAGGTGAAGGGCTCGGGCCCCAAGGGCCGCATTCTCAAGGAAGACGTGCAGGGCTACGTCAAGGCCGCACTCGCCTCGACCTCGGCGCCGACCCAGGCATCTGCCGGCGCCGGCCTGGATCTGCTGCCCTGGCCCCAGGTCGACTTCGCCAAGTTCGGCCCGGTCGAGGTGCAGCCGCTGTCGCGCATCAGGAAGCTCTCCGGCGCCAATCTCCACCGCAACTGGGTGATGATCCCGCACGTCACCCAGTTCGACGAGGCCGACATCACCGAGCTGGAGGCCTTCCGGGTCGAACTGAACCAGGAGAAGTCCTCGTCGCCGGACCGCCCCAAGCTGACCCTGCTCGCCTTCCTGATCAAGGCGGTGGTCTCGGCCCTGAAGATTCATCCGGAGTTCAACGCCTCGCTCGACGGCGACAAGCTGGTGCTGAAGCGCTATTGCCACATCGGCTTCGCCGCCGACACGCCGAGCGGCCTGGTCGTGCCGGTGATCCGCGACGCCGACAAGAAGGGCGTGCTGGAGATCGCCCGCGACATGGCCGAGCTGTCGAAGCGGGCGCGCGAGGGCAAGCTCACCGCCGCCGAAATGCAGGGCGGCTGCTTCTCGATCTCGTCCTTGGGCGGCATCGGCGGCACCGCCTTCACGCCCATCATCAATGCCCCGGAGGTGGCGATCCTCGGCGTCTCGAAGAGCGAGCTCAAGCCCAAGTGGGACGGCAAAGCCTTCGTCCCGCGCCTGGTGCTGCCGCTGTCGCTCTCCTACGACCACCGCGTCATCGACGGCGCCACCGCGGCGCGGTTCACCGCGCTGCTCGGACAATTGCTCGGCGATATGCGCCGGACGATGCTCTAGGAACTAGAGATGAGCCAACTGATATCAGTGACGGTGCCGGACATCGGCGATTTCCACGACGTGCCGGTGATCGAGGTCTTGGTGAAAGCCGGCGACAGCATCAAGGTGGAAGATCCGCTCTTGACGCTGGAGTCCGACAAGGCGGCGCTGGAGGTGCCCTCCCCGGCCGCCGGCGTGGTCAGGGAAGTGAAGCTCAAGGTCGGCGACAGAGTATCCCGGGGCACGCCGGTGCTGCTGCTCGAAGCGGCAGAGGCGGCCGAGGCTGCAACTCCCGCCGCCGCTCCGTCCGCAGTTCCGTCCGCCTCTCCCGTCCCAGTTTCTGCCCCCGCGCCGGTCGCCGCACCGATCCCGGCACAGGCGCCTCAAGCCGAGCAGGCGAGCGCCGATCTCGAATGCGATCTGCTGGTGCTGGGCGCGGGCCCGGGCGGCTACTCGGCCGCCTTCCGCGCCGCGGACCTGGGCCTTTCGACGCTGCTGGTCGAGCGCTACGCCGCCCTGGGCGGCGTCTGCCTCAACGTCGGCTGCATTCCCTCGAAGGCGCTGCTCCACGTCGCGGCGGTGATGGAGGAGGCGGCGCACTTCTCGAAGCTGGGCGTCACCTTCGCGGCGCCGGAGGTCGATCTCGACAAGTTGCGCGCGCACAAGAATGCGGTCGTCGCCAGGCTCACCGGCGGCCTCGCCGCGATGGCCAAGACGCGCAAGGTGACGGTGCTCCAGGGCCTCGGCCGCTTCCTCGATCCGCATCATCTGGCGGTGGCGGCCGAGGGCGGGAAAAAGGTGGTGAGGTTCAAGAACGCGATCATCGCCGCCGGCAGCCGGCCGGTGCGGCTGCCCTTCGTGCCCGAGGATCCGCGCATCATAGACTCCACCGGCGCACTCGAACTGGCCGGCGTGCCCGAGCACCTGCTGGTGATCGGCGGCGGCATCATCGGCCTGGAGATGGCCACCGTGTATTCGGCCCTGGGCGCGAAGATCAGCGTCGTGGAGATGCAAGACGGCCTGATGCCGGGCGCCGACCGCGACCTGGTCAAGGTGTTCGAGAAGAAGAACGCCAAGCGCTTCGAGCGCGTGATGCTGGAGACCCGGGTCACCGCCGTCGAGGTCGTAGCCGCGGGACTCAAGGTGAGCTTCGCGGGCAAGCAGGCGCCGCCGGGGGCCCAGGTCTATGACCGGATCCTGGTCGCGGTCGGGCGCACGCCCAACGGCGCCGGGCTGGACGCCGACCGCGCCGGCGTCGCCGTCGACGGCCGCGGCTTCATCCCGGTCGATCGCCAGATGCGCACCAACGTGCCGCACATCTTCGCCATCGGCGACCTCGTCGGCCAGCCGATGCTGGCGCACAAGGCGGTGCATGAGGGCCACGTCGCCGCCGAGGCCGCGGCCGGGATGAAGTCCTTCTTCGACGCCGCGGTGATCCCCTCGGTGGCTTACACCGATCCGGAGATCGCCTGGGTGGGCGTGACCGAAGACCAGGCGAAGGCTCGGAACCTCGCCTACGAGCGGGGCCTGTTCCCCTGGGCGGCCTCCGGCCGCGCCATCGCCAACGGCGCCGACGACGGCTTCACCAAGCTGCTGTTCGATCAGGCCAGCGGCCGGATCATCGGCGGCGCCATCGTCGGCCAGAACGCCGGCGACCTGATCGGCGAAGTGGCGCTGGCCATCGAGATGGGCGCCGACAGCGTGGACATCGGCAAGACCATCCACCCGCACCCGACCCTGGGCGAGTCGATCGGCCTGGCCGCCGAGGCCGCCCACGGCACCTGCACCGACCTGCCGCCCAAGCGCAAGAAATAAACGAGGAAACGAGATGACCCAGGACGAACTGAAACAGGCGGTGGCGCGCGCGGCGCGCGACTACGTCGCGGCCAACATCGGCGCCGCCGCGATCATCGGCGTCGGCACCGGCTCGACGGCGAACTTTTTCATCGACGAGCTGGCGGCGATCAGGGACAGGATCTTGGGCGCGGTGGCCAGCTCCGACGCCAGCCGGAAGCGGCTGGAGGGCCACGGCATCAGGGTGCTCGACCTGAACGAGGTCTCCGAGCTGCCGATCTACGTCGATGGCGCCGACGAGATCGACGCCGAGCTGATGATGATCAAGGGCGGCGGCGGCGCGCTCACCCGCGAGAAGATCGTCGCGGCGGTGGCCCGGACCTTCGTCTGCGTCTGCGACCAGAGCAAGCTGGTCGCCACCCTGGGCCGCTTCCCGCTGCCGGTGGAGGTCATTCCGATGGCCCGCGCCCACGTCGCCCGGGAGCTGGCCCGGCTGGGCGGTCAGGCGCGGCTGCGCGAGGGCTTCGTCAGCGACAACGGCAACCTGATCCTGGACGTGCACGGCCTCGCCATCGCCGACCCGGTGGCGCTCGAGACCCGCATCAACCAGATCCCCGGCGTCGTCACCAACGGCCTGTTCGCGCTGCGCGGCGCCGACCTGCTGCTCTTGGCCACGCCCGGGGGCGTGAAAACGCTGCGGCGCGCATCCGCAACAATTGCTTCATAATGTTCTGGTAGATTTCGCAAACCGGACACTGGAAATTGCCGCCATGAGCCACGAACACATCGTCAAGCAGTACGACACCGATCTCGAAAACATCCGCACCCGCGTGCTGCAGATGGGCGGGCTGGTCGAGCAGCAGATCGTCCAGGCCATGAAGGGACTGATCGAAGGCGACCCGCATCTGTTGGACCAGACCATCGACAACGACCATCAGGTCAATCGCCTCGAGGTCGAACTGGATGAGGCCTGCACCCAGATCATCGCCAGGCGCCAGCCGACGGCGGTGGACCTGCGCATGGTGATGATGGTGGTGAAGACCATCACCGACCTGGAACGGATCGGCGACGAGGCGAAGAAAATCGCCAAGGTGGGAAAATCCATCCACGACGCCGGCGCCGCCCTGATGCCGCGCATCGATCTCGGCCACATGGCGGAAGACGCCGTCGGCATGCTGCGCATGGCGCTCGACGCCTACGCCCGCATGGACCTGGCCGCCGCCGCCCAGGTGGTGCGCCAGGACAAGGAGGTCGATACCGAGTTCAAGAGCGTGATGCGCCAGCTGATCACCTTCATGATGGAAGATCCGCGCACCATCTCGCGCTCGATCGACCTGATGTTCATCGCCAAGTCGATCGAGCGCATCGGCGACCACGCCAAGAACATCTCCGAATACGTGGTGTATATGGCCAAGGGGCGCGACGTCCGCCACATCGGCCTGGAGGCGATCGAGCGGGAAGTGGCGGGCTGAGTTACCGCCTACCCCCCGGCCCCCTCCCCGGGGGAGGGGGTGACGGAGGTTCGTCCCTGCGGGACTCCATGTCTTACGCTGGCCCCGCCTTGGGGCGGCCCGGCGGCGGCGCCCGCCTTCCCCCCGCCAATACCGTCATCGCGAGCGCAGCGCGGCGATCTTGGATTGCTTCGCCTTCGGCTCGCAACGACGCAGGGGAGACTTAACGGAACGCGCAGCGCGGCGATCCAGGCTGCCGCGGCCCTTTCTCTGGACCGCCTTCACGGGGTGGCGCCCGGCGGGCAAATGCCGCTACCGGGCACCGCGTGGGCTACTGCGGCACGAAGCCGGAAATCTTGTCCGAGCCGTCGCCGAAAAAGTGCTTCTGCACCTGCTCTGCGAGATACTTGCGCGCCTGGGCGTCGGCCAGATTGAGGCGGTTCTCGTTGATCAGCATGGTCTGCTGCTTGACCCACTGCTGCCAGGCCTCCTTGGAGACGTTCTCGTAGATCCGCTTGCCGACCTCTCCGGGCATCGGCGGGAAGTCGAGGCCTTCGGCCTCGCGGCCGAGCTTGATGCATTTGACCATGCGTGCCATGGGGTCTCCTTTTGCTTGATAGCGACGGCGGATTGTAGCGCGAATCGCCGCCTCCGATCAGTGCCGGACCGCCTTGCGATACACCTGCCAGCCGTTCTTGCCGCCGCTCTTGGCCTGGTACATGGCCTGGTCGGCGTATGCCACGAGCAACTCGGCGGTGCCCGCGTGCGCCGGGTAGAGGGCGATGCCCAGGCTGGCCGAAAGCTGCGTCGCCTGGCCCTCGAAGACGAAGCGGGTCTCGGCGATGCGGCTGCCGACCCGGCGGGCCAGGCCGACCATGTCCTCCTCGGTGCTGTCCGAGGCGAGCACGGCGAACTCGTCGCCGCCCAGGCGGAAGAACATCTCGTTGCGGCGGATGGTGGCGCTGACCTCCTGGGCGAGGGTGACCAGCACCTCGTCGCCGGCCTGGTGGCCGAAGCGGTCATTCACCGGCTTGAAGCCGTCGAGGTCGATCGCCAGCAGACCGACCTGGCCGCCGCGCCGGGCGGCATCGGGCAGCATGCGCTCCAGCTCCTCGTGGAAGCGGCGGCGGTTGTAGAGATTGGTGAGCGGATCGCGGGTGGCGAGCTGGGTCAGCCTTTCGGCGGTCTCCTTGCGCTCGGTGACGTCTTCGACGGTCCACACCCGGCCGATGTGACGGCCGGCCTCCGTGCCCTGCACCAGGGTCGAGATCTCGGTGATGACGCGGCCGTCGACCAGCGTGATCTCGAACGGCGCGCTGGTCTCGGTGCTCGCCTCCACCTGCGCCAGATGCACCAGGAAGGCGGCGTTGTCCAGGCGCAGCGGCGCGCTCCGCTCGAGCAGCACGCTCTCGCGCATGCCGGCCAGGTTCTCGTCGTGGGCAAAACCCCAGATGCTGCGATAGGGGTCGTTGCAGTAGATCACCCGATGATCGGTGTCGACGAACAGGACGCCGATGTGCAGCACGTCGAGCAGCGCTGCCAGCCGCGCCCGCTCCTCGTTGCTGCGGCGCAGGTAGGCGCCGGAGAGGCCCTGGGCGCGGCGCAGCTCGGCCACGGTCTCGAGCAGGCGCATCTCGGCCTCCTTGCGCGCCTGGATCTCGTTCACCGAGACGCGCACGCCCTGATAGCCGCCCGCCGCATCGTAGATCGCCTGCCAATTGAGGGCGACCCAGATCACCGCGCCGTCCTTGCGCTGCAGGCGGATCTCGAAATTCTGCCCCTGGCCGCCCTGGAGGGCTTTCCGGCCCTGGGAGAGCAGGTAGCCGCGGTCCTTCTCGTAGACCAGCAGCTCGACCACGTTCTTGGCGGCCAGGCATTCCTGCGGGGTATAGCCGGTGACCCGCTCGACCGAGCGGTTCACCCAGATCAGCCGGCCCTTCGGATCGAGCCAGGCCTCGGCGCCGAAGGTGTAGTCGGCGATCGCGTGAAAGTGCGCCTCGCTCTTTTGCAAGGCGCGGACGCGTTCGTCCAGCGCCTCCGCCATCTGGTTGAAGGCGCGCGTCAATTCGGCGATCTCGCCGCTGCCCGAGACCGCCAGCTTGACCGAGGATTCGCCCCGCTGCAGGGCCGCGACGCCGCGCTGCAAGCGGCGCAGATCGCGCGTCAGCCAGCGCCCGATCGCGATCAGCGCGATCGCGCTCAAGATCAGGGACGACCAGCCGATCAGCGTGCTCTGAAAGAGCAACTGGCTCTTCGCCGCGTGCGCGTAGCCGACCGGGATGCCGTAGTGCAGGCGGCCGAGCATCAGGCTGCCGAGGCGTATCGTGCAAACGCCGTCGAAGCGCTTGGCCCCGGCCGGCAGTTCGGCGTAGCTGGCGCGGCGCGGCGGCAGCGGGCTGGCCGGATCCCAGCCGACGCTGGCGACGACGGCGCCCTTTGCGTCCCGCAGCACCAGATAGTCGATGCCGCCGCCCTGGCGCAGCCGGCCCAGCAGCGCCGTCAGCGCGGGAAGGTCGCGGTGCTCGAGCGGTTCGGCCAGGGTGGCGTTGAACAGGCCCTGCATCCGGGTCAGCTGCCCGTCCTGCTGCGCCGTCAGCGTCCGGTCGAGCAGGCGCACGCCGTTGCCGGCCACCAGGAGCAGCACGACCACCAGCACCGCGCTGCTGGCGATCGCCAGGCGGAAGCGCAGGGAATGCAGCAGGGTGCGCAGAGTTTCGAACATCGTGCCGGCTCGTGGCTGCTGAAGACTCAACCGGCATTGTGCGGCCGCCATATGACCTTGGCAAGCCGTTCGACCGGCCGCCGGGAAGACTCAGAGGCTCTTCACCAGCACCTTCGAGCGCCGCTGATAGTTGTAGAGTTCGCGCTTGGCCTCGGGCAATTCCTCGACGCCGGTTTCGGTGAAGCCGCGCTCGATGAACCAGTGCGCGGTGCGCGTGGTCAGCACGAACAGCCGCTTCAGCTTCTGCTTCTTCGCCCTGGCCGCGATGTGCTTCATCAGCTGGTCGCCGTAGCCGCTGCGCCGGTATTCGGGCATCACGGCGAGGCAGGCCATCTCGGCGGCCATCTCGCGCCCGAAGGGATAGATCGCGGCGCAGCCGATGATCACGCCGTCGTGGTCGAGCACCGAGAAGCGCCCGATCTCCATCTCGATGCGCTCGCGGCCGCGCTTGACCAGGGTGCCGTCGGCTTCGAGCGGGGCGATCAGGGCGAGCACCGAGCCGACGTCGTCGATCGTGGCTTCGCGCAGCCGCGCCAGCGGTGCCCGGGTCATCACCGTGCCGACCCCGGCGCGGGTGAAGAACTCCATCAGCATCGCGCCGTCGGCGCGGCTGTCGATGAAATGCACGCGCGAGACGCCGGCGCGGCAGGCGGACAGCGCGCCGGGCAGCACCCGCGCCAGCTCGGGCGCCTGCTTGACCCGGCGGGAGAGCAGGCGCTCGGCCTCGTCCGCGGTGATCGCCTCGAGCAGATCCCCCCGCTTGTCGACCACGCCCCGCGCGGCGCAGAGAAAGATCAGCTTGTCCGCCTGGAGCGAGACGGCGACCGCCTCGGCCACCTCCTCCCAGGCGAGGTTGAAGATCTCGCCGGTAGGCGAGACCCCGAGCGGAGTGATCAGCACCACGTTCTGCTGATCGAGATCGGCGCGGATCTCCTCGCTGATGATCTTGCGCACGGCGCCGGTGTATTGGTAATCGATGCCGCCGACGACGCCGACCGGCTTGGCGGTGATGAAGTTGCCGCCGGTGATGCGCATCCAGGCGCCGGCCATCGGCGTGTTGGGCAGGCCCTGGGAGAGCAGCGCCTCGATCTCGATCCGGGCCACGCCCATGGCGCTCTTCACGCACTCCAGCGCGGCGGCGTCGGTCACCCGCACGCCCTTGTGGAAGCGCGGCTTGAGGCCGCGCCGCTGCATTTCGGCGTCGATCTGCGGCCGCGCGCCATGCACCAGCACCAGGCGGATGCCCAGGCTCTCCAGCAGGTTGAGATCCTGCGCCAGCGACTGGGCGATTTCGGGGCCGCCGCCGAACACCTCGCCGCCGAAGGCGATGACGAAGGTGCGGCCGCGGAAGGCGTGGATGTAGGGCGCCGCCTGGCGCACCCAAGCCACCAGACCGGCGCCGCCGTCAGCGATATCCTCCTGTGCCGCCATGCCGCTCCCCTTCGTCGTCGTCGGAATACTATCAGCCCTTGTCTCTCAGCGCAGCCTCCAGCGCCGCGCACAGCGTCTTCAGGATCTTGATCCGGGCGTGGTTCTTGTCGTTGGCCTCGACCAGGGTCCAGGGCGCGATCTCGGTGCTGGTGCGGTCGACCATGTGGCACACCGCCGCCTCGTAGAGCGGCCACTTGTCGCGGTTGCGCCAGTCGTCTTCGGTGATCTTGAAGCGCTTGAAGCGGGTATCCTCGCGCTCCTTGAAGCGGCGCAGCTGCTCCTCGGCGGAAATCGCCAGCCAGAACTTGACCACCACGGCGCCGGCCACCGCGAGCTGCTCCTCGAAGTCGTTGATCTCGGCGTAGGCGCGCATCCAGTCGGGCTCGGAGCAAAAGCCCTCGACCCGTTCGACCAGCACCCGGCCGTACCAGGAGCGGTCGAAGATGGCGATCCGTCCCAGCCGCGGCGCGTGCCGCCAGAAGCGCCAGAGATAGGGCTGGGCGCGCTCTTCCTCGCTCGGTGCGGCGACCGGCACGATCTGGTACTGGCGCGCGTCGAGCGCCCCGGTGATGCGGCGGATGGCGCCG
The DNA here is from genome assembly GCA_035530135.1 of Rhodocyclaceae bacterium. Lineage (GTDB taxonomy): Bacteria > Pseudomonadota > Gammaproteobacteria > Burkholderiales > Rhodocyclaceae > CAIYYX01. The sequence goes on from DATKVJ010000095.1 coordinate 8,904, forward strand.
CCCTTGCCGGCGGCGTCGTTGCCCTCGAACGCCACGATCAGGGACAGCTCGCGGAACTTAGGGTGGCGGGTCAGCAGGTTCAGCCGGCCCTGCCAGGTTTCCAGCTCCTCGGCGTAGCGGCGCTTGCCGATCCGCCTGGAGAGGTCGAGCCGGTTCAAGAGGTTGCTGCGGTCGATCGGCTGGACGATCGGCGCCGCGGTGATGCGGCGCGTGGTGTCGCCCTCCCAGGCCAGGCGCTTCCTGATCGATTCGAGCAGGACGGTGCCGACGGTGACCGAGCGGTAGCGTTCGTCGGAGCCGTCGACCACGGTCCAGGGCGCGTGACCCTGGCTGGTCTGGCGCAGGGTGTGCTGGCTCGCCTCGATGTGGGCGTCGTAGTTCTTGTAGGCGCGCCAGTCGTCCGCGGTGATGCGCCAGCGCGTCTTGGGATCCTTCTCCAGGGACTTCAAGCGCTTCTTCTGCGCGTCCTTGGCGAGATGGAACCAGAATTTGAACAGCAGCGCCCCCTCGTCGGCGAGCATTTTCTCGAAACGGTTGATCTCGGCCAGATGCCAGTCGAGTTCGTCGCGCTCGATCTTGCCCAGCGCGTGCCGGGTGATCGGGTCGGCGTACCAGTTGCCGAACAGGATGCCGATCTTGCCCTTGGGCGGCAGGGCGCGCCAGAAGCGCCACATCGGCGGCCGTTCGCGCTCCTCAATGCTGAGATTGCCGAAGGCGTGGGTCTCGATGAAGCGCGGGTCCATCCACTCGTTGAGCAGATTCACGGTCTCGCCCTTGCCGGCGCCTTCGACGCCGTTGACCAGGATGATGACCGGGAAGCGCCCGCTCTGCTTGAGGTCGTACTGCGCGTCGAGCAGGTCGGCGCGCAGCGTCGGCACGATCTTCGAATAGCGCTTCTTGTCGATGCTGTGACCCAGTTCCGCGGATTCGAACATTCCCCCTCCTAATCCGGCCGCAGCCGGAAGCGAACAGGTATGTCTCTTTGACCGGAAAAACGGGAGAGTACGAACAAGGGGAGACCCTCCCCTTGTTTATCCCCCGGATGGGAACAAGGGGGCGAGCCCCCTTGTAAATCCCCCGGGAACCGGCGCTCCGAGCGAATTTGCTCGGTATATATGAAAAATCGGTTCATAAATCTCCCCACAAAGCCATGATCGCGGCGATCGCGGCGATTCCGGCGGTCTCGGTGCGCAGCACGCGCGGGCCGAGGGACACCGGCTGGAAGCCGGCGACGAGCGCCGCGGCCTCCTCCTCCGGGTCGAAGCCGCCCTCGGGTCCGACCAGCAGCGTCACCGGCCCTGACGGCGGCGTCAGCGCCGACAGCCGGACCCCGGCGCCGGGCGAGAGCAGCAGCCTGGCCTCGTCCGGCGCGCTCGCCGGCCGCGCCAGGTAGTGCGGCAGATCGACCACGTCGGCGAGTCCCGGCAGGCGGTTGCGCCCGCACTGCTCGCAGGCGGAGACCAGCACCTGCCGCCAGTGGCGCAGGCGCTTCTCGGCGCGCTCGCCGGCTAGGCGCAGCACGCTGCGCCGGGCCTGCACCGGCACGATCGCTTGCGCGCCCAGCTCGACCGCCTTTTGCACCACCCAGTCCATCTTGTCGGCGGCGGCCAGCGCCTGGACCAGGGTCAGCGCCAGCGGCGCCTCGCGCTCGACCCCGCGCCATTCGCCCAGGGTCACCCGCAGCCCGCGCCCGGCCTCGACCAGGCGGCCCGGCCATTCGCCGCCGGCGCCGTCGAACAACACCAGTTCGTCGCCCGGACGCAGCCGCAGTGCGCGCAGCGCGTGCTGCTCCGCCTGCGGCGGCAGAGCGATGGTGGCGCCGGCGGCGAACTGGCCCGGGCAATGGAAGCGCGGAATCATCGGGCCATTATAGGGGCCGCCTGCCGCCTGACGGTCTCCTGATCCTCGCGCATCAGCCGCGCTCCCTCCTGGCACAGGAAGTCGTGGAACGCCTGGGCCAGCGGCAGGAGCTGCTTCTCGGCGCGGCGCACCACGTTCCACTGGCGCAGCACCGGGGTGCCGGCGACGCGCAGGCGGGTGAGCCGGCCGACCGCCAGTTCCAGGCCGATGGTGCTCTCCGAGATGAAGGAAAGACCCATGCCCGCCATCACCGCCTGCTTGATCGTCTCGTTGCTGTTCATCTCGAAGGTGTGCTCGATCGCCACCCCCTGTTCGGCGAAGTAGCGCTCCATCGTGCTGCGCGTGCCCGAGCCCGGTTCGCGGATCATGAAGGTCTCCCGCGCCAGATCGGCGGCGGCGATTTTCCGCCGCCTGGCCAGCGGGTGGTCGGGGGCGGCGATGATCACCAGCGGATTCTCGGCGAAGGCGACCGCGACCGTCTCCAGTTCGTGCGGCGCCCGGCCCATGATGGCGAGGTCGATCTCGTTGTCGGCGAGCTGGCGCACGATCATTTCCCGGTTGTGCACGCCCAGCGCGATCTCGATGCCCGGATGGCGGGCGCGGAACACCGTCAGGAGGTGCGGCGCGAAATACTTGGTGGTGCTGACCACGCCGATCGCCAGACGGCCGCCGCGCACGCCGCGCAGCGCCGCCAGCGCCTCCGCCGCCGCCGCCAGCTGCTGCGCGATCAGGCGCGCGTGGCGCGCCAGCTCGGCGCCGGCGTCGGTGAGGAAGATCTTCTTGCCGACCTGCTCGGTGAGCGGCAGGCCGGCCTCTTCCTCCAGGCTCTTCACCTGCATCGATACCGCCGGCTGGGTGAGGTGCAGCTCCTCCGCGGCGCGCGAAAACGAGAGATGGCGCGCGACCGCCTCGAAAACCTTGAGCTGGCGCAGCGTGAGGTGCTTCATCGACGGTCTCCGGGAAAGAGTCGATAGCTTATCATCGGCATAAGAATTTGTGACTATTGCTTATGGCGAGACGCCGCTACACTGCCGCCGATGAAGCTCGCCGCCCTGATCTTCGACGTCGATGGCACGCTCGCCGACACCGAGCGCGACGGCCATCTGCCGGCCTTCAATGCTGCTTTTTCCGAAGCCGGCCTGCCCTGGGTTTGGGACGAGACCTTGTACGGCGAGCTGCTGGGCGTCACCGGCGGCAAGGAGCGGATCAGGCACTACTGCGAACGCTTCCAAGCCGAGCACGCTTTGCGGCCGGATTTTGGGGACCTCGTGGCTGAGTTGCACCGGAACAAGACCCGCCACTACCTGGCGCGGGTCGAGGCGGGCGGCATCCCGTTGCGCCCCGGGGTCGCGCGGCTGATCGGGCAGGCGCGCGCTGCCGGCCTGCGCCTGGGCGTAGCCACCACCACCAGCGCGGACAACGTCTCCGCCCTGCTCAGGGCCAGCCTGGCGCCGGATGCCACGAACTGGTTCGAGCTGATCGCCGCCGGCGACGTCGTGCCGGCCAAGAAGCCCGCTCCCGACATCTACCATTACGTCTTGGCCGGCATGGCTCTGCCCGCCGGCGCTTGCCTGGCCCTGGAGGATTCGGGCAACGGCCTGGCCGCCAGCCGGGCCGCCGGCGTCCCGACCGTGGTGACGGTCAATGACTACACCCGCGGCCAGGATTTCCGCGGCGCGCTCGCCGTCCTGCCCGGCCTGGACGCGGTCGGGCTGGACGATCTGCTGCGCCTGCACCGGGACGGCCACTTATGATTGCCATAAAAATCTGTGAATGTCTTTTATGGATGGCGCGCACTATGATGCCATCAAGATTTGACAGCTGAGCCCATCAACCCCGGACGGAGAAAACCATGGACCAATCGAACCGCTACGCGCGCCTCGATCTGAAGGAGGCCGACCTGATCGCCGGCGGACGTCACGTGCTGTGCGCCTACATCATGAAGCCCAAGGCCGGCTACGGCGACTTTCTCGCCACCGCCGCCCACTTCGCCGCGGAATCCTCGACCGGCACCAACGTCGAGGTCGGCACCACCGACGACTTCACCCGCGGCGTCGATGCCCTGGTCTATGAGATCGACGAGGCGCGCGAGCTGGTCAAGATCGCCTACCCGGTCGAACTGTTCGACCGCAACATCACCGACGGCCGCGCCATGCTGGCCTCGGTGTGGACCCTGACCATCGGCAACAACCAGGGCATGGGCGACGTCGAATACTCGAAGATGCACGACATCTACATCCCGCCGAAATTCCTGGCGCTGTTCGACGGCCCGGCGGTGAACATCGTCGACCTGTGGCGCACCCTGGGCCGGCCGCTGGTCAATGGCGGCATGGTGGTGGGCACCATCATCAAGCCCAAGCTCGGCCTGCGGCCGCAGCCCTTCGCCGACGCCTGCTACCAGTTCTGGCTGGGCGGCGACTTCATCAAGAACGACGAGCCGCAGGGCAACCAGGTGTTCGCCCCGCTCAGGGACACCATCCGCCTGGTCGCCGACGCCATGCGCCGCGCCCAGGACAAGACCGGCGAGGCCAAGATCTTCTCGGCCAACATCACCGCCGACGACCCCTTCGAGATGATCGCGCGCGGCGAGTACATCCTCGAGACCTTCGCCGAGAACGCCGCGCACGTCGCCTTCCTGGTCGACGGCTACGTCGCCGGGCCGACCGCGATCACCACCTGCCGCCGCCGCTTCCCGTCCCAGTTCCTGCACTACCACCGCGCCGGCCACGGCGCCGTGACCAGCCCGCAGAGCAAGCGCGGCTACACCGCCTTCGTCCATTGCAAGATGTCCCGCCTGCAGGGCGCCTCGGGCATCCACGTCGGCACCATGGGCTACGGCAAGATGGAGAGCGAGAAGGACGACCGCAACATCGCCTACATGCTGGAGCGCGACTCCGCCGACGGCCCGTTCTTCCATCAGGAATGGCAGGGCATGAAGGCCACCACCGGGATCATCTCCGGCGGCATGAACGCGCTGCGCCTGCCCGGCTTCTTCGACAACCTGGGCCACTGCAACGTCATCCAGACCTCGGGCGGCGGCGCCTTCGGCCACAAGGACGGCGGCGTCGCCGGGGCGAAATCGCTGAAGCAGGCGCGCGACGCCTGGATGGCGGGGGTCAACCTGGTCGACTACGCCCGCGAGCACCCGGAACTCAAGGGCGCCTTCGAGACCTTCAACGCCGACGCCGACAAGCTCTACCCCGGCTGGCGCGAGGCGCTGAAGGCGCACAAGTAATCCGGCCATGGACGCGATCGACCCTTACCGGATCGCCGCCGAACCCTATTACCGGGCCCAGGGCAAGGAGGTCGAGCTGTACCGGGCGGCCTACGCCGCCCGCCTGCCGGTGATGATCAAGGGGCCGACCGGCTGCGGCAAGTCGCGCTTCGTCGAGCACATGGCCTGGCTGCTCGACCGGCCGCTCATCACCGTCGCCTGCAACGAGGACATGAGCGCCGCCGATCTGGTCGGCCGCTTCCTGCTCGACCGGGACGGCACGCGCTGGCAGGACGGGCCGCTGACGCTGGCGGCGCGCCTGGGGGCGATCTGCTATCTCGACGAGATCGTCGAGGCGCGCAAGGACACCACGGTGGTGATCCATCCGCTCACCGACTACCGGCGCGTCCTGCCGCTGGACAAGAAGGGCGAGCTGGTCCACGCCCATCCCGACTTCCAGCTGGTGATCTCCTTCAACCCGGGCTACCAGAGCCTGATCAAGGACCTCAAGCAATCGACCAAGCAGCGCTTCGCGGCGCTGGAATTCGATTACGCGGATGCCGACACCGAGGCCGCCATCGTCGCCCGGGAAGCCGGGATAGCGTTTGATCTCGCGGCCAAGCTGGTCGCCATCGCCGCCCGCGCCCGGGCCCTGAAGGGGCACGGTCTGGAAGAAGGCATCTCGACCCGTCTGCTGGTGTATGCCGCCCGGCTGATAGTCCAGGGCGTGGCCGCGCCCGACGCCTGCCGCATGGCGCTGGTGCGGCCGATCACCGACGACGGCGACATCCGCTCGACGCTGGAACACGCGATCGACCTGATCGTCGGCTGAGGCATCGGCCGTGGCCGACGACATCAACGCTCATCGCGGCCGCCTGCGCTGCAACTTCGCGCGCATCGACGAGGTCTTTCCCGGCTGCCTGGCCGAAGCGCAACGCCTGCTCTCGCCCGCCGGCGTCGAGGCCTGGCTGGACGGCGCCTCGGCGGTCTGCGCGCTGGGCCGCGGCCAGGAGCTGCCGCTGATCTTCCTGGAGGCCCTGCCGCCGGCCGCTGCGCGCTGCGGCGAGGCGCTGATCCCGGAGGCGGCGGCGATGGCCCGCGGCCTCTCCGCTTCGGGCGCCGCCCAAGCCATCGCGCCCTACCTTTCCAAACTGCCTGCGGCGGCCCGGCGCCTGGAGAGCTTCGAAGCGATGCAGGTCTATGCCGACGTCGTGCGCAGCATCGCCGAACAGGCGCCCGACGCGCTGACCTGCTTCCTCGATCAGGTGGACACGCTGCTGGCGCAGGTGAGCATCGGCGGCGTCATGAACTGGGTCGATTACGGCCTGAAGAGCTACCGCGGCCAGCTGCATAAGGTGGCGGACTACTTCTCGCTGCAGGCCGCAGACGCCCGGGCGGCGCTCATGCGCGAGCGGCACGGGACGCTGCTGGCGGACCACGAGCGCGAGCTCGAGCTCACGCTGAAAAGCTTCTGGGCGCTCGAAGACGAACTCACGCCCTACTCCCAGGCCTTCGACATCGAGCGCAGGTCCTGGCCGCACCTCGACCGCCTGGGCTTCCATCTGCCCGACGCCTACGAGGATCTGGGGCCGGTCGAGGGTATCGACCGCTATCGCGCCGCGATCGCGCACCTGGCGGCGCACCGGCTGTGGACCCGGCCGCTGATCGCCGACAATTTCAACCGCTACCAGCAGTTGATCATCGAGACCTTCGAGGACGCCCGGGTCGAATGGCTGGCCATCAAGCGCTACCCGGGATTGCGCCGGCTGTGGCTGGCGCTGCACCCCAGGCCGCGGCCGGGCGACTGCCCGCCCGGCCACTCCTGCATCCGCCACCTGGCGGCGATGCTGTCGTTGGCGCTGCTCGATCCGCGGCACGGCTACGAAGATCCGGCGCTCCTGGCGGCGGTCGACCGCTTCCACGAGAAGATGGCGCAGGATCCGGAAGACGGCGGCATTTCGGTCGAACTCGGGGTGGACTACCTGACCCGGATCCACCACGCCGACTTCCGCTCGCCCAAGGTGTTCTTCCGCGACACCGAGATCGGCTACCGCGACGACAACCGCTACCTGTGGATCTTCCTCGAGGATACCGACGACGAGAACGAGTTCCACTCGGATCACCAGGTGGCCAATCCCAGGACCAGCATCGCTGACGTCACAGGACCCATCGTCCGCCACCAGCCGGAATGGGACTACGTGGCGGGCAGCTACCGCCCCGACTGGGTGACCGTCTATGAGGCGCTGCAGGCACCGGGCGATCCGACGGTGATCGACCGCCTGCTGGAAAAGCACGCGGCGCTGGCGCGGCCGCTGCAGCGCCTGATCGACCTGTTGAAGCCCCAGGGGAAGAAGCTGGTCCGCCGCCAGGAGGAGGGGCCGGAGATCGACCTCGATCCGGCCATCGATGCGATGATCGACACTCGCAGCGGCATCAGCCCCGACCCGCGCATCCACACCCGCACCGAGCCCTACGAGCGGGACATCTCGGTGCTGGTGCTGCTCGACCTGTCGGAATCGGTCAAGCAGACGCCGCCCGGCGCCGAGTCCACCGTCCTGGAGCTGTCGCGCGAAGCGGTGTCCCTGCTCGGCTGGGCGCTCGACGCCCTGGAAGACCCTTACGCCATCGCCGGCTTCGCCTCGAACAGCCGCCACGAGCTCAACTACCTGCACATCAAGGGCTACACCGAGGCCTGGGGCGAGCAGACCAAGGCCAGGCTCTCGGGCATCGCGGGCGGGCTGTCGACGCGCATGGGCGCGGCGCTGCGCCACGCCGGCCGCAGCCTGGCCGGACGCGCGTCGGAGAAGAAGCTGCTCTTGCTCCTGACCGACGGGGAACCGGCCGACGTCGATGTCGAGGACGGCCACTACCTCCACGCCGACGCGCGCCGCGCGGTCGAGGAGCTCGCCGCCGCCGGCGTGTTCACCTTCTGCTTCAGCCTCGACCCGGGCGCCGACGCCTACGTCTCGGCCATCTTCGGCGCCAGCCGCTTCATGGTCCTGGATCGGATCGAGCGCCTGCCGGAGCGCCTGCCCAGGCTCTATCTGGAGCTGACGCGGTGAAAAACTCGCCCGCCTTATTCCTATCATAAGAAAAAGTGAATGGCGCTTATGGGTCGGGCGCATTAAATTCCGGTCGAGGGGAATTCGGCCCGCCAAGACCTCGGCGAACACGACCGGGCGCCAGCAGACCAAGAGGGGGACACATGCAACACGGCCGCATCACGCTAACGCAGTTCATCATCGAGGAACAGCGGCGCCACGCCCACGCCACCGGCGACTTCTCCGGGTTGCTGAACGACATCAGCACCGCCTGCAAGGTGATCAGCAACGCCGTCGCCAAGGGCGCGCTGGCCGGCAGCCGGAACGAAGAGCAGAGGCCGCTCGACGTGATCAGCAACGAGGTGATGCAAAGCGCCAACGGCTGGGCCGGGCATCTGGCCGGCATGGTCTCGGGGGAAAACGAGGCGCTGTGCACCATTCCGGGCAAGTATCCGCGCGGCAAGTACCTGCTGCTGTTCGATCCGCTCGACGGCTCCTCCAACAGCGACGTGAATCTTTCCGTCGGCACCATTTTCTCCATCCTGAGGAGTCCGAGGCCGGGCAAGGCGCCCAAGCTCGAGGACTTTCTCCAGCCGGGCACCGAGCAGGTCTGCGCCGGCTTCGCCCTCTACGGCCCATCGACGCTGCTGGTGCTGACCACCGGCTACGGCGTCAACGGCTTCACCCTCGACCGCGACATCGGCGAATTCATCCTCACCCACCCGAAGATGTGCATCCCCGAAGACACCAGCGTCTTCGCCATCAACGCCTCCAACGAGCGCTTCTGGGAGCCGCCGGTGAAGCGCTACGTCGAGGAGTGCCTGGCCGGCAAGACCGGGCCCCGGGCCAAGGATTTCAACATGCGCTGGGTCGCCTCGCTGGTGGCCGAGACCTACCGCATCCTGGTGCGCGGCGGCGTCTTCATGTATCCCAGGGACAACCGGGATCCGGACCAGCCGGGGCGGGTGCGCCTGCTCTACGAAGCCAATCCGGTGTCCTTCATCGTCGAGCAGGCCGGCGGCGCCGCCACCACCGGACGCCACCGCCTGATGACGGTGCTGCCCTCGGAACTGCACCAGCGCGTGCCCCTGATCTTCGGCTCCAAGCACGAGGTCGATCGGATCGCGAGCTACCACGCCGACTATGCCAGCGGCCTGGAATCCGCAGACTTCGACTCGCCGCTGTTCGGCACGCGCTCGCTGTTTCGCACGCAATAGGAGTTTTCATGTCGATCAAACATCCCATCGTCGCCATCACCGGTTCCTCGGGGGCGGGCACCTCGTCGGTGACCCGCACCTTCCAGCACATCTTCCGCCGCGAGAACATCCAGGCCGCGACCATCGAGGGCGACTCCTTCCACCGCTACGACCGCAAGGAGATGAAGGTCGCGATGGCCGAGGCGGCCGAGGCCGGCAACAACCACTTCAGCCATTTCGGCCCGGAAGCCAACCTGCTCGAAGAACTCGAGTCCCTGTTCAGAGCCTACGGCGAGACCGGCACGGGCCGGGTCAGGAAGTACCTGCACAACGCCGAGGAGGCCGCCCCCTACAAGCAGGAGCCGGGCACCTTCACGCCCTGGGAGGATCTGCCCGGCGGCACCGACATGCTGTTCTACGAGGGCCTGCACGGCGCCGTGGTGACCGACAAGATCAACATCGCCCGGCACGCCAACCTGCTGGTCGGCGTGGTGCCGATCATCAATCTGGAGTGGATCCAGAAGCTGCACCGCGACAAGACCTCGCGCGGCTACTCGACCGAGGCGGTGGTCGACACCATCCTGCGGCGCATGCCCGACTACGTGAACTACATCACGCCGCAGTTCTCCCAGACCCACGTCAATTTCCAGCGCGTGCCGACGGTGGACACCTCCAACCCGTTCATCGCGCGCGACATCCCGACGCTGGACGAATCCTTCGTGGTGATCCGCTTCAGCAACCCCAAGGGCATCGACTTTCCCTACCTGCTCAACATGATCCATGACTCCTTCATGTCGCGGCCGAACATCATCGTCGTTCCCGGCGGCAAGATGGAACTGTCGATGCAACTGATCTTCACGCCGCTGATCCTGCGCCTGATGGAGAACCGCAAGCGGGCGTGAATCGCCAAAACCGGTGCCGCCTTCCATGGCACTAGCCAAACCAGCCCGGTTTCGCCGATAATCGACGGCTTCGCCGGGCCCGACCGACCGAGGAATCCAGATGTCCACCACCACCTTCAGCGACTTCGAGCCGCCCGTGTTCAACAATCTCACCAGCGCCATCCGTGCCCTGGCCATGGATGCCGTGCAGAAGGCCAACTCCGGCCACCCCGGCGCGCCGATGGGCATGGCCGAGATCGCGGAGGTGCTGTGGAACCACCACCTGCGGCACAACCCGGCCAATCCCCACTGGCCCGACCGCGACCGCTTCGTGCTCTCCAACGGCCACGGTTCGATGCTGCTCTACGCGCTGCTGCACCTCACCGGCTACGATCTCTCGATCGAGGACATCAAGCAGTTTCGCCAGCTCCACAGCAAGACCCCGGGCCACCCGGAATACGGCTACACGCCGGGCGTCGAGACCACCACCGGGCCGCTCGGCCAGGGCATCGCCAATGCCGTCGGCATGGCGCTGGCCGAGAAGCTGCTGGCGGCCGAGTTCAACCGCCCCGGCCACGACGTCGTCGATCACCGCACCTATTGCTTCCTGGGCGACGGCTGCCTGATGGAGGGCGTCTCGCACGAGGCCTGCTCGCTCGCCGGCACCCTGCGCCTGTCCAAACTGATCGCCTTCTACGACGACAACGGCATTTCGATCGACGGCCACGTCGAGGGCTGGTTCACCGACGACACCCCGAAGCGCTTCGAGGCTTACGGCTGGAACGTGATCCCCGAGGTCCCCGGCCACGACCCGGAGGCGATCAATCGCGCGATTACAGAAGCGAAAGCCCAGGACCGTCCGACCCTGATCTGCTGCAAGACGGTGATCGGCATGGGTTCGCCCAACAAGGCCGGCGGCCACGACGTGCACGGCTCGCCGCTCGGGGACGCGGAGATCGCCGCGGCGCGCCCGCACATCGGCTGGAACTTCCCGCCCTTCGAGATCCCCCGGGAAGTCTATGAAGCCTGGGACGGACGCGCCAAGGGCGCGGCGCTGGAGGAAGGCTGGAAGCGCCGGTTCAGCCACTACGCCAAGGCGCATCCCGAGCTGGCGGCGGAGTTCGAGCGCCGCGTCATCGAGCGCCAGCTGCCGGCCGACTGGCAGGCCCACGTCGCCGCCGTCATCGATAAGGTGAACGCCAAGGGCGAGACCATCGCCACGCGCAAGGCCAGCCAGAACAGCATCGAGGCGCTGGCGCCGAAGCTGCCCGAACTGCTCGGCGGCTCGGCCGACCTGGCCGGTTCCAACCTGACCCTGTGGTCCGGATCGAAGAGCGTGTCCAAGGACAGCGGCGGCAACTACATCCACTACGGCGTGCGCGAATTCGGCATGACCGCGCTGGCCAACGGCATCAGCCTGCACGGCGGTCTGATCCCCTACACCGCCACCTTCCTGATGTTCTCCGAATACGCCAGGAACGCGCTGCGCATGGCGGCGCTGATGAAGCTGCGCCAGATCTGCGTGTTCACCCACGACTCGATCGGCCTGGGCGAGGACGGCCCGACCCACCAGCCGGTGGAGCAGATCGCCACGCTGCGCCTGATCCCCAACATGGACGTCTGGCGCCCCTGCGACACCGTCGAGACCGCGGTCGCCTGGACGGCCGCGATCGGCAGGACCGACGGGCCGAGCTCGCTGTGCCTGTCGCGCCAGAACCTGCCCTTCGTCAAGCGCGACGCCGAGACCATCGCCGCCATCGGCCGCGGCGGCTACGTGATCTCGGATTGCTCCGGGGGGCCCGCGGCGGTGCTGATCGCCACCGGCTCGGAAATCGACCTGGCCTTGAAGGCGCAGCTCAAGCTGGCCGAGGCGGGCATCCAGGTGCGCGTGGTGTCGATGCCCTCGACCAACGTCTTCGACCGCCAGGATCCGGCCTACCGGGAATCGGTGCTGCCCCGCGGCATCAAGCGGATCGCGGTCGAGGCGGGGGTGACCGACGGCTGGCACAAGTACGTCGGACTGGAGGGGGCGGTGGTCGGCCTCGACCGCTTCGGCGAGTCGGCGCCGGCCGGCGTGCTGTTCAAGGAATTCGGCTTCACCGTGGAGCACGTCGTCGCCACGGTGAAGGGCGTGATTTAACTTTTATTTCTGGAGCTGAAAACATGAGCATCAAAGTCGGCATCAACGGGTTCGGCCGCATCGGCCGCATGGTGTTCCGCGCCGCGGCGCAAAACTTCCCCGACATCGAGATCGTCGCCATCAACGACCTGCTCGAACCCGACTACCTGGCCTACATGCTGAGCTACGACTCGGTGCACGGCCACTTCAAGGGCAAGGTCTCGGTCGAGGGCCACACCCTGGTGGTCGATGGCAGGAAGATCCGCCTGACCGCCGTCAAGGATCCCGCCGAGCTGAAGTGGAACGAAGTGGGCGCAGACATCGTCATCGAATCCACCGGCCTGTTCCTGACCAAGGAAACCGCCGCCAAGCACCTCGCCGCCGGCGCCAAGAAGGTGATCATGTCGGCGCCCTCCAAGGACGACACGCCGATGTTCGTGTTCGGCGTGAACGACAAGACCTACGCCGGCCAGGACGTCATCTCCAACGCCTCCTGCACCACCAACTGCCTGGCCCCGGTGGCCAAGGTGCTGCACGACACCTGGGGCATCAAGCGCGGCCTGATGACCACCGTGCACGCCGCCACCGCCACCCAGAAGACCGTCGACAGCCCGTCCAACAAGGACTGGCGCGGCGGCCGCGGCATCCTGGAGAACATCATCCCGTCCTCGACCGGCGCCGCCAAGGCCGTCGGCGTGGTCATCCCCGAGTTGAACAAGAAACTCACCGGCATGTCCTTCCGCGTGCCCACCTCCGACGTGTCGGTGGTCGACCTCACCGTGGAACTCGGCAAGGAGGCTTCCTACGCCGAGATCTGCGCCGCGATGAAGGCCGCCTCCCAGGGCGCGATGAAGGGCGTGCTGGGCTACACGGAGGAGAAGGTGGTGTCCACCGACTTCCGCGGCGAGAGCTGCACCTCGGTGTTCGACGCCGACGCCGGCATGGCCCTGGACGGCACCTTCGTCAAGGTCGTCTCCTGGTACGACAACGAGTGGGGCTACTCCAGCAAGGTGCTGGAGATGGTCAGGGTGATAGCCAAGTGACTGCCTTCCCCCCGCCCCCCTTCCCAGGCAAAGGGGTGACCGCGGCTCGTTGCACTCGCAGTGTCTACGCTGTTCCGCCTTGGGGCGGCCCGGCGGCGGAACCCCACTTACCGACGACATCTGTTCTTTCATCATGAACTTCAAGCGACTCAGCGATCAGGACTTGCGCGGCAAGCGCGTGTTCATCCGGGCCGACCTCAACGTGCCGCAGGACGATGCCGGCAACATCACCGAGGACACGAGGATCCGCGCCTCGCTGCCCGCCATCGAGTACGCGCAGAAGGCCGGCGCCGCGGTGATGGTCACCTCCCATCTCGGCCGCCCGACCGAGGGCGAGTTCAAACCCGAGGACAGCCTGGCGCCGATCGCCAAGAGGATGTCCGAACTGCTCGGCAGGCCGGTGCGCCTGGTGCAGAACTGGGTGGACGGCGTGGCGGTCAGCCCAGGCGAGGTCGTGCTGCTGGAAAACTGCCGCGTGAACCGCGGCGAGAAGAAGGATTCCGAGGAGCTGGCGCGGAAGATGGCCAAGCTGTGCGACATCTACGTCAATGACGCCTTCGGCACCGCCCACCGCGCCGAGGCGACCACCCACGGCATCGCCAAGTACGCGCCGATCGCCTGCGCCGGCCCGCTGCTGGCGGCCGAACTCGACGCGCTGGGGCGGGCGCTCAACGCCCCGGCCAAGCCGCTCCTGGCGATCGTGGCCGGCTCGAAGGTGTCCTCCAAGCTGACCATCCTGAAGTCGCTGGCCGAGAAGGTGGACCGCCTGATCGTCGGCGGCGGCATCGCCAACACCTTCATGCTCGCCGCCGGCCTGCCGATCGGCAAGTCCCTGGCCGAAGCCGACCTGGTCCCCGAGGCGCGCGCCATCATCGAGATGATGAAGAAGCGCGGCGCCTCGGTGCCGATTCCGGACGACGTGGTCACGGCGACCGAATTCTCCGCCACAGCCGCCGCGACGGTGAAGGACGCCCGGGACGTGGCGGCTGCGGACATGATCCTCGACATCGGGCCGCGCACCTCGAAGCGCCTCGCCGAGGAGATCGCCCGCGCCGGCACCATCGTCTGGAACGGCCCGGTCGGGGTGTTCGAATTCGACCAGTTCGCCCACGGCACCGAGACCCTGGCGCGCGCCATCGCCGCCTCCAAAGCCTACTCGATCGCAGGCGGCGGCGACACCCTGGCGGCGATATTCAAGTACGGCATCGGCCCGGAGGTCGGCTACATCTCCACCGGCGGCGGCGCCTTCCTGGAGTTCCTCGAAGGCAAGAAGCTGCCCGCCGTCGAAGTGCTCGAACAGCGGGCCCGGGGCTAGCAGCTAGCGCCTCCCCGGATAACCGAGCCATGCACCGCTTCACCAAGATCGTCATCACCCTCGGCCCCGCCTCTTCCGATCCGGCGGTGCTGGCCAAGCTGGTCGCGGCCGGCGCCGACGTGGTGCGGCTCAACTTCTCGCACGGCACGGCCGCCGATCACCGCGCCCGGGTCGCGGCGCTGCGCCGCGCGGCGCAGGCGGCGGGCCGCGTCGTCGGCGTGATGGCCGACCTGCAGGGGCCGAAGATCCGGGTCGGCAAGTTCGAGGCCGACAGAGTGATGCTGAAATCCGGCCAGAGCTTCGTGCTCGACGCCGAGTGCCGTCTGGGCGACGCCGACCACGTCGGCCTCGACTATCCGGAACTGGTCGAGGACGTCGTACCCGGCGACGTGCTGCTGTTCAACGACGGCCGCATCGTCATGGACATCGAGCGCATCGAGAACCGCCGCATCCACTGCCGCGTCCGCCACGGCGGCGAACTGTCCAACAACAAGGGCATCAACAAGCAGGGCGGCGGCCTCACGGCGCCGGCGCTGACCTCCAAGGACATGGAGGACATCAGGACCGCTGCCGCCCTCGACGTCGACTTCGTCGCCGTCTCCTTCCCCAAGTCGGGCAGCGACATGCGCCAGGCGCGCGATCTCTTGAACGCCGCCGGCTCCAGCGCGCTCTTGATCGCCAAGATCGAGCGCGTCGAGGCGATCGCCAATCTCGAGGACATCCTCCACGCCACCGACGGCGTCATGGTGGCACGCGGCGACCTCGCCGTCGAGGTCGGCGACGCCGCGGTGCCGGCGCTGCAGAAACGCATCATCCGGACCTCGCGCGAGATGAACAAGTTCGTCATCACCGCGACGCAGATGATGGAATCGATGATCAGCAGCCCGGTGCCCACGCGCGCCGAGGTCTCCGACGTCGCCAACGCGGTGCTGGACGGCACCGACGCGGTGATGACCTCCGCCGAGACCGCCGCCGGCCAGTACCCGGTGGAGACGGTCGAGGCGATGGCGCGCGTCTGCGTCGAGGCGGAAAAATCCGACGAGGTCTCGCTCGACCGGCACTTCCTCGACCGGGTGTTCACCCGCATCGACCAGTCGATCGCCATGGCGGCGCTGTTCACCGCGGTGCACCTCAAGGTCAAGGCGATCGCCGCGCTCACCGAATCGGGCGCGACGGCGCTGTGGCTGTCGCGCCTGGACTGCGGCGTGCCGATCTACGCGCTGACCCCCTCGATCCGCACGCGCGACAAGGTCAGCTGCTTCAAGGGGGTGACGCCGCTCTTGATCCGCTACGCCGGCCACGACCGCGACGAACTCCTGTTCGCCGCCGAGGAGGAACTGATCCGCGCCGGCGCGGCCGCGCTGGGCGACCTGATCGTGCTCACCATCGGCGAACCGATAGGCACGCCCGGCGGCACCAACACGCTCAAGATCGTCCGCGTCGGCGAGCACCGAACCCCCAATTGACCATAACAGGAGACCATCATGCCACTCGTATCCATGCGCCAGCTGCTCGACCACGCCGCAGAGCGCGGCTACGGCCTGCCGGCTTTCAACGTGAACAACCTGGAGCAGGTGCGCGCGATCATGGAGGCCGCCGACGAGACCGACAGCCCGGTGATCATGCAGGGCTCGGCCGGCGCCCGCAAGTACGCCACCGAACCCTTCCTGCGCCACCTGATCCTGGCGGCGATCGAGGCCTATCCGCACATCCCGGTGGTGATGCACCAGGACCACGGCCAGAGCCCGGCGGTGTGCATGGCGGCGATCCGCTCCGGCTTCTCCAGCGTGATGATGGACGGCTCGCTGAAGGAGGACGGCAAGACGCCCTCGTCCTACGACTACAACGTCGCCACCTCGCGCCAGGTGGTCGATTTCTCCCACGCCATCGGCGTCACGGTCGAGGCGGAACTGGGCGTGCTGGGTTCGCTCGAGACCATGCAGGGCGACAAGGAGGACGGCCACGGCGCCGAAGGGCAGATGACGCGCGAGCAGCTCCTGACCGACCCCGACCAGGCCGCCGACTTCGTCAAGCGCACGCAGTGCGACGCGCTGGCGATCGCCATCGGCACCTCGCACGGCGCCTACAAATTCACCCGCAAGCCGACCGGCGACATCCTGGCGATCGAGCGCATCAAGGAAATCCACGCCCGGATTCCCAACACCCACCTGGTGATGCACGGCTCCAGCAGCGTGCCGCAGGAATGGCTGGAGATCATCCGCAAGTACGGCGGCCAGATGAAGGAGACCTACGGCGTGCCGGTCGAGGAGATCGTCACCGGCATCAAGCACGGCGTGCGCAAGGTCAATATCGACACCGACATCCGCCTGGCGATGACCGGCGCGATGCGCCGCCTGATGGCCGAGAAGCCGGCGGAGTTCGATCCGCGCAAGTTCCTGGCAGACGCGCAAAAGGCCGCCAAGGAGATCTGCGTGGCGCGCTACCAGGCCTTCGGCAGCGCCGGCATGGCCTCGAAGATCAAGCCCCTGTCGCTGGACAAGATGGCCGAGCGCTACAAGGCGGGGGAGCTCAACCAGATCGTGAAGTGACGGGGCCGCGCCATGGACATCCAGTCGCACAGCTTCGACCGGCTGCGCCGCTTCCTCTCCGGCGGCCTCGACGCGGTCGAGTATCTGGGCCTCTTGGTGATCGCCTTCGCCACCACCGTCGCCATGTATCGCGAGGTGGCCGGCATGGTCGCGGTGCGCCAGGTGGCGCTGTCCGACCTGTTGACGATGTTCCTCTTTCTCGAAGTGCTGGCGATGATCGGCCAGTACTTCAAGTCCGGCCAGCTGCCGGTGCGCTTTCCGCTGTACATCGCGATGGTGGCGCTGGCGCGCTACCTGATCCTGGACATCA
Source organism: Rhodocyclaceae bacterium (assembly GCA_035530135.1). Lineage (GTDB taxonomy): Bacteria > Pseudomonadota > Gammaproteobacteria > Burkholderiales > Rhodocyclaceae > CAIYYX01. The sequence goes on from DATKVJ010000095.1 coordinate 26,432, forward strand.
CGAACATGACCGAGTGGCGGATGCTCGCGGTGACCGCGGCGATATTCCTGCTGACCCTGGCGGTGCTGGCGATCCGCTACGGCCACGTGCGCTACCCCTATCGCGAGGATGCCGGGGAGAACGCCAAGAAGGCCTACGTCCGCGAATGAGCGGCGGCCGGGTACGGCGGCGAGTAATGTGTAAAATCGTCTTTTTTCATCCAATTCCCCATCGCCATGCCAGCACTCTACGAATCCTCGATTGCCAGCCTGCCGCTCCTGGGTCGCGGCAAGGTACGCGACATCTACGCCGTCGATGAGCAGCGCCTGCTGATCGTCGCCACCGACCGCCTCTCCGCCTTCGACGTGATCCTGCCCGACCCGATCCCGGGCAAGGGCGAGGTGCTCACCGCGGTCGCCAATTTCTGGTTCGAAAGACTCGCCCACGTCGTTCCCAACCACCTGACCGGCATCGACCCCGAGAGCGTGGTCCACGGCGAGGCGGAGCGCTCGCAGGTGCGCGCAAGAGCCATCGTGGTGAAACGGCTCAAGCCGCTGCCGGTCGAGGCGGTGGCGCGCGGCTACCTGATCGGTTCGGGCTGGAAGGATTACCAGGCCAGCGGCGCCGTCTGCGGCATCGCGCTGCCTCCGGGCCTGCGTCTGGCCGAGAAACTGCCGCAGCCGCTATTCACGCCCTCGACCAAGGCGGAGATGGGCAGCCACGACGAGAACATCGACTTCGGCCGCGTCGAGCAACTGCTCGGATCGGCGCTCGCCGCCACGGTGCGCGAACTCACCTTGGCGCTTTACACCGAGGCGGCAGACTTCGCGAGGGGCCACGGCATCATCATCGCCGACACCAAGTTCGAGTTCGGCCAGGACGATGCGGGCAAGCTGTATCTGATCGACGAGGCGCTGACCCCGGACTCCTCGCGCTTCTGGCCCGCCGACCAGTACCAGGTCGGTGCCAGCCCGCCCTCCTTCGACAAGCAGTACCTGCGCGACTACCTGGAGACCCTGGACTGGAACAAGCGGGCGCCGGGGCCGAAGCTGCCGCCCGAGATCATCGCCAAGACCAGCGCCAAGTACCGCGAGGCCCTGTCCCGCCTGACCGGCCGATGAACCCGCTGCTCGATTTCTCCGGCCTGCCGCGCTTCGATGCGATCGCGCCGGAGCACGTCGGCCCGGCGATCAGCCAGCTCCTGGCCGAGAACCGCGCCGTGGTGGAGGAGCTCGCCGCGCCGGCGACGCCGGCCACCTGGGAGGCCTTCGTGGCGCCGCTGACCGACGCCGGCGAGCGCCTCTCCCGCGCCTGGGGCATCGTCGGCCACCTGCACTCGGTCAATGACGTGCCGCCCTGGCGCGAAGCCTACAACGCGATGCTGCCCGAGGTGACGCGCTTCTACTCCGAACTGGGCCAGAACCTGGCGCTGTTCGCCAAGTTCAAGGCACTCGCCCAGGGCCCGGAATATCCGCTGCTCGACGCCGCGCGCCGCCGGATCATCGACAACGACATCCGCGACTTCCGCCTGTCCGGCGCCGAACTGCCCGAATCCGACAAGCCGCGCTTCAAGGCGATCCAGGAGGAACTGGCCGAGATCGAGACCAAGTTCTCCGAGAACCTGCTCGACGCCACCAACGCCCATAGCGAGCACGTGACCGGCGAGGCCCAGATCAAAGGTCTCCCCGACGACGAGCGCCGGGCGGCGCGTGCCGCGGCCGAGAAGGACGGGCTCCCGGGCTGGAAATTCACCCTGCGCGCACCCTCCTACCAGCCGGTGATGCAGTACGCCGACGACCGGGCGCTGCGCGCCCGCATGTACCGCGCCTACGCCACCCGCGCCTCGGAGCTGGGCAAGCCCGAATGGGACAACAGCGCGCTGATCGACAAGATCCTGGCGCTGCGCGCCGAGGAGGCAGCTCTCCTGGGCTACCGCAACTACGCCGAGGTGTCGCTGGTGCCGAAGATGGCCGGCTCGCCGCAGGAGGTCGCGAGCTTCCTGCGCGAGATCGCCGCCAAGGCCCGTCCCTACGCCGAGCGGGACATCGCCGAGCTGCGCGAATTCGCCCGCGCCGAGTTGGGTCTGCCGCAGCTTGAGAGCTGGGATCTGGCCTGGGCTTCGGAGAAGCTGAAGCAGCGCCGCTACGCCTTCTCCGGCGACGAGGTGAAGCAGTACTTTCCCGAGCCGCAGGTGATCCGCGGCCTGTTCCGGGTCATCGAGACGCTGTTTTGCGTGACGCTGGAGACGGACAGCGCCACCGCCTGGCATCCCGACGTACGCTTCTTCCGCATCCTGCGCGCAGGCGAGCTCATCGGCCGGTTCTATCTCGACCCCTACGCCCGGGAGGAGAAGCGCGGCGGCGCCTGGATGGACGAGGCGATCGCCCGGCGCAGGCTCGCCACCGGCGTCCAGGTTCCGGTCGCCTATCTCAACTGCAACTTCTCCGGTCCGGTCGGGGGCAAGCCCGCCTGCTTCACCCACGACGAGGTGATCACCCTGTTCCACGAGTGCGGCCACGGCCTGCACCATCTGCTCACCCGGGTCGACGAACTGCCGGTCTCCGGCATCCACGGGGTCGAATGGGATGCGGTCGAACTGCCCAGCCAGTTCATGGAGAACTTCTGCTGGGAGTGGGAGGTGCTCTCGGGCATGACCGCCCACGTCGAGTCCGGGGCGCCGCTGCCGCGCGAACTCTACGACAAGATGCTGGCGGCGAAGAACTTCCAGGCCGGCATGGACGCGCTGCGCCAGGTCGAGCTGGGCCTGTTCGATCTCCTGGTGCACAGCGAGCTGGAGCCGGGTGGCGGCGTGCTCGATCTCCTGGCGAAGGTCAGGCGCGAGGTGGCGGTGTTCACGCCGCCGGAATGGCAGCGCCTGCCGCACAGCTTTTCGCACATCTTCGCCGGCGGCTACGCCGCCGGCTACTACAGCTACAAGTGGGCGGAGGTGCTGTCCGCCGACGCCTTCGAGGCTTTCGAGGAGAGCGCCGGGCCAGCGGGCAGCGTGCTCGACCCGGTCACCGGCGAGCGGTTCTGGCGCGAGATTCTCGCCGTCGGCGGCTCGCGCCCCGCGTTAGCCTCGTTCCGCGCCTTCCGCGGCCGCGAGCCGCGCGTCGATGCGCTGCTGCGCCACAACGGCATGTCGGGACCATGAACGCCCGCCGCCTGCGCATCGCAATTCTGGCAACCTCGCTGGCGAGCTCGCTGGCCGCATTGACCGCGGTGAGCGCGCAGGCGCAGACCGCCTACCGCTGGATCGGCCAGGACGGTCAGGTGAATTACTCCGACCAGCCGCCTCCGCCCGGCGCCAAAGACCCGAGCCAGGCGCCGCTCGGCTCGCCCAATCTGGTCGACACCAGCGGCCCCTCCTACAGCGAGAAGCGGGCGGCGCGCATCTCGCCCGTGACCTTGTACACCGGCAGCGACTGCATCGCCGAGTGTCAGCTCGCCCGCGACTACCTGAAGCGCCGCGGCGTCTCCTACCGCGAGCAGCAGGTGAAGTCGGTCGCCGACGCCGCTGCCTTGAGGCAAGCCACCGGCAGCAAGGAGCTGCTGGTGCCGACGATTCTGGTCGGAAAGACCGCGCACCAGGGCTTCGAGGAAGGCGCCTGGAACCGGCTGCTCGGGGCGGCGGGCTATCCGCTGCGAGGACCGGCTGCGAAGTAAGCCGGGCGCTTGGCTCAGCCGCCGGCGATCTTCGGGAACACGAACACCTCGCTCTCGTCCGCGATGGCCTGGAGCAGCGCATCCTGATAGATCTCGCCGTCGATGGCGACCGCGAGCTCCGTCTCCAGTTGGCTCGCGAGTTCCGGATAGCGCTCGCCCAGCGCGGCGAACAGCTGGCGGACGTTGGCAACATCGAGTTCGATCGCGGTCTCGCCGCCGGTGAACGGCGCCAGGCTGGAAGACAGCGAGATCCTGGCCAAGCTCAGGCCGGTCCGCCCGCCGCTTCGGCGATCGCCCGCAGCACCCGCGGCGGCGACAGCGGCAGATCGAAAAACCGGATGCCGATCGCCTGAGCGACGGCGTTGGCTATCGCCGCCAGGGGCGCGATGATCGGCACCTCGCCGCAGCCGCGCACCCCGTAGGGATGCCTGGGATTGGGCACCTCGACGATCACCGTGTCGATGAAGGGCAGGTCCGAGGCGACCGGGATGCGATAGTCGAGGAAACCGGGGTTCTGCAAGACCCCGTCGGCGCCATAGACGTACTCCTCGTTCAGCGCCCAGCCGATGCCCTGGACGGCGCCGCCCTGGAGCTGGCCCTCGACGTAGGCGGGGTGGATGGCGCGGCCCACGTCCTGCACCACCGTGTAGCGCAGCACCCTGATCGCACCGGTTTCCCGGTCGACCTCGACATCGACGATGTGCGTGCCGAAGCCCGGCCCCGCCCCCTGGGCATTGATCTCGGCGTGGCCGGCGATGGTGCCGCCGGTCCTGCCCGCGACCCGCCCGATCTCGGCCAGGGACATCGGCGCGAACTGATGGGCGCTGCCCTCTGCCGGCCGGGCGCAGCCGTCCTGCCAGGCCACCGCCTCGACCGGCACCTCGCGGATGGCGGCGACGCGATGCCTCAGCCTTTCGATCGCCTGGCGCGCCGCCGCGACGCAGGCCATGCCGCCGGCGAAGGTGCCGCGGCTGCCGGCGGTGATGAAGTTGAAGCCGAGCGCGGCGGTGTCGCCGACGATCGGGCGCACGTGCTCATAGGCGATGCCCAGTTCCTCCGCCACCATCATCGCCATCGCGGCGCGCGAGCCGCCGGCGACGTCGAGGGTGCCGTGCATCAGCGCCACCGTGCCGTCCTCGTTGATGTTCACCGAGGCGGAGGTCTCGCCGCCGATGTTGAACCAGAAGCCGGTGGCCACACCGCGGCCCTGGTTCGGTCCGAGCGGGGCACGGTAGTGCGGATGGGCGCGCGCCGCCTCCAGGGTCTCGACGTAGCCGATAGTCCCGAACTTCGGGCCGTAATAGGTCTGCGTGCCCTCGCGGGCGGCGTTCTTCAGGCGGAATTCGAGCGGGTCGATGGCGAGCTTCGCCGCCATCTCGTCGATCACGCTCTCCACCGCGAAGGCCGCGATCGGCGCGCCCGGCGCCCGGTAGGCGGCGACCTTGGGGCGGTTGCAGGTGACATCGTGGCCGATGACGCGGACGTTGTCCAGATCGTAGCGGGTGAAGGCGCACATCGAGGCCGGCGCCACCGAGGAGCCGGGATAGGCGCCGGCCTGGAAGTTGAGCTCCGCTTGCGCCGCGGTGATCCTGCCGTCCTTCGTGGCGCCCAGCTTGACCTTGACGTTGCCGCCCGAGGTCGGGCCGGTGGCGCGGAACACCTCCTCGCGGCTCATCACCATCTTCACCGGCCGGTGCGACTTCCGCGACAGGGCGATCGCCAGCGGCTCGTTGTAGATGTTGTTCTTGCCGCCGAAGCCGCCGCCGATCTCGGTCGGCGTCACGCGGATCCGGCTCACCTCCATCGCCAGCAGCTTGGCGCACTGGGCGCGGAAAACGAAGTGCCCCTGGGTCGAGGTCCACAGCTCGGCCTGGCCGTCTTCGGTGGTGCTGGCGAGACAGGCCTGGGGCTCGATGTAGCCCTGGTGCACCGGCTGGGTGTTGAACTCGCGCTCGACGATCACCTCGGCCCGGGCGAAACCCGCCGCCACGTCGCCGCGCGAAAATTCGATGCGCTTGGCGATGTTGGAGGGCCGATCCGGCCTCGGGCTGATCCCCTCCGTGTATTGCGCTTCGTGCAGCAGCGGCGCGTCCGGGCGCATCGCCTCACGCACGTCGATGACGTGCGGCAGGACCTCGTAGTCGACCTTGATCAGAGCGAGCGCCTGTCGCGCGATGGACTCGCTGATCGCGGCCACCGCCGCCACCGGATGGCCGTCGTAGAGCACCTTCTCGCGCGCCATCATGTTGCGGGTGACGTCGCGATAGTTGATCGTCAGCTCGCCGGCGGCCGCGTATTCCTCGGGCATGTCGGGAAAGTCGTCGCGCGTGACCACCGCCTTGACGCCGGGCAGCGCCTCGGCCAGCGAAGTGTCGATGGCGAGGATGCGCGCGTGCGCGTGGGGGCTCCTCAGCACCTTGCCGATCAGCTGGCCGGACAGATTGACATCGGCGCCGTAGCGGGCGCGCCCGGTCACCTTGTCGACGCCGTCGGGCCGCAGCGGCCGGCTGCCGACGACCTTCAGGTCCTGAGGCTTGAGCGTCGATGACATTCAGGCAGCCCTCATTTCGCGGGCGGCGGCGAGCACCGCCTCGACGATCTTGTGGTAACCGGTGCACCGGCACAGGTTGCCGGCCAGCCAGAAGCGCACCTCGGACTCGGTCGGATCCGGGTTGCGTTCGAGCAGCGCGCGCGCGGCGATCAGGATCCCGGGCGTGCAGATGCCGCATTGCAAGGCCGCGTGCTCCAGGAATTTCTGCTGCAGCGGATGCAGTTCCTCGCCGACGGCCATGCCCTCGATGGTCTCGATCGAGCGGCCCTCGGCCTCGACGCCGAGGACCAGGCAGGAACAGACCAGGCGCCCGTCGAGCATGACGCTGCAGGCGCCGCAGTCGCCGGTACCGCAGCCCTCCTTGGTGCCGGTGAGATGCAGTTCGTCGCGCAGCGCCTCGAGCAGCGTCTGCCCCGTCTCGCAGAGAAATTCCACGGCGTCGCCGTTGACCGTCGCCTTGACGTGATGCCTAGCCATCGTTCCTCCTCGCCCGCTCCAGGGCAATCTCGGCGGCCCGGCAGACCATGACGCCGGCCGTGCTGAGCCTGAATTCGCGGCTGCCGCGCTTGTCGTCGATCGGCCGGCTGGCGGCGCGCGCTGCGGCGGCCAGTTGCCCCAGCGCGCCGGCATCGACCCTCGTGCCGATCAGCGCGGCCGCCGCCTCGGGCACCAGCAGGGCGCGGCTGGCGACCGCGCCGAGCGCCACGCGCGCCTGGGTGCAGATGCCCTGCGCGTCGAGCGTCAGATTCACCGCGGCGCCGACCACGGCGATGTCCATCTCGCTGCGCGGCGTGAAGCGCAGATAGGCGTCGCCCGAATGCGCCGGCCGCGGCGGCAGCAACAATGCGGTGACGATTTCCCCGGCGGCGAGCGAAGTCTTGCCCGGCCCGGCGACGACGGTCTCCACCGCCGCCTCGCGCGCGCCGTCCGGGCCGGCGATGCAGGCGACGGCGCCGGCGGCGATCAGCGCCGGAACGCTGTCCGCCGCGGGCGAGGCGTTGCACAGATTGCCGCCGAGGGTGGCGCGGCCCTTGACCTGGATCGAGCCGATCAGCCTGACGCCGTCGACCACGCCCGGCCAGCGCTTGGCGAAATCCGCATGCTCGATCAGCTGCATGCCGGTGACCGCCGCCCCGACGCGATAGCCGCCGCGCTCGGCGACGATTTCGCCCATCCCGGGGATGCCCTTGATGTCGATCAAGAGCTCGGGTTTTATCCGTCCGGTGCGCATCTGGATCAACAGATCCGTGCCGCCGGCCAGCACCCTCGCCCGCCCCTGCGCCCCCGCCAGCAGGGCCACCGCCGCCGCCAGCGTTTTCGGTGCCGCGTAGCGCATCTCGCTCATCGTTGTGTATTCCCGGTCATCGTCGTCTCGCGGATTTTCTCCGAATGGGAGCACCCAGTCATCCCGCTCGAGTCCGGCATTGTCCCTCCAGCAGACGGAAGATGTCCAACAGCAAGCGCTCGTCGCCGGAACCGCCCGCCTTGGTGACCAGCGGCAGGCGCCGCCCGAGACAGGAAATCGTGCCCAGGACCGCGCCCGGCAGGATCTCGCCGCGCACCTCGATGGTCGGCGCCGCCAGCGCCGCCAGCAGCGCCTGGGCGGTGTCGCCGCCGGTCGCGACCAGGGCGCCGGCAGCGAGGCGGGCGGCCAGGGCGGCCGTCAGCCCGGCCAGCGAACCGGCGACCCGCGCGGCGTCCGAACCGGCGCCCGGACGCGCGTGAATGAGCACGGCCGGCGACGCGGACTGCGACACCGCCCGCAACGCCGCGTCGAGATCCAGCCGGCCGTCGGGCGCGGCGAGAATCAGCGCTCTGCCGTCGCGCCGCAGCCGCTCGACCTGGGCGTCGCTCTGCGGCGTGCGCGAGCCGACCGCGGCGAGGACCGGCCCGGCCGCAGCGGCCACCGGCGGGCAGGCCGGCGCCTCGCAGAACGCCCGTTCGGCCAGGGCCCGGGCCAAACCCGCGGCGCCGACCAGGAGGACCCGGTCGGCGCAGGGCAGAAGCCGGTCGACGATGCGTTCGAGATCCATGTGGCTGACGCAGTCGACCACATGGACCTCGGGCGATGCGCCGTGGCCGAGGACCAGATCATCGTCCGGTCCGAGCTGATGGACGCTCAGCCCCGGCGCCGCGCGGCGCAGCGCCTCGGCGAGCGGCACTGCCAGAGCCGGCGAGAGCGGGTCGCGGCCGGCGGCGGAGTCGGCCAGAACGATGCCGTCGACATAGACCCGGCCGCCGCGCATGGTCCGCCCCTGGGCCGGGACCGCGGGCGCGATCACGGCGTGGCGGCGGCCGCTGGCAGCCAGGGCGGCGAGGGTTTCGCTCACCACGTTGCCGCGCAGGGTCGAATCGAGTTTCTTGAACAGCAGGCGCGGCCGGCGCTGGAGCAGCCCGGCCAGCGCGACGCCGACCCGCGCCGCCGCTCGCTCGGCGGACAGATGCCGGCTGCCGGTGCTCGCCGCGACGACCGCGGCGGTATCCGGAACCGCCGCGCCGGCATCGGCCAGCACCTGGCAACGGGCGCCCCGCTGGGCGAAGGGCGCGGCGGCATCCATGGCGCCGGTCAGATCGTCCGCGACGATGGCGAGTTCCAGCGCTGAGGCCACGCGCATCGCTGCCGACGTTCAGCCGCGGGCCGGACTCGGCTGGGAGGGCTGCGGCGCCGCCGCCATGCGCCGGGCGTAGGCGATGGCGGCGCTCATGTTCTGGTGTTTGGCCACCCCGCGCCAGGCGATGTCGAAGGCGGTGCCGTGATCCACCGAGGTGCGCTGGATCGGCAGGCCGAGGCTAACATTGACGGTGCTGTCGAAGGCGATCAGCTTGGTCGGGATGTGGCCTTGGTCGTGATACTGCGCCACCACCAGATCGAACTCGCCGCGCATCGCCCGGTAGAACACGGTGTCGGCGGAGATCGGGCCGCTCGCGGCGATACCTTCGCGGCGGGCGGCGGCCACCGCGGGCGCGATCTGCTCGACGTCCTCGGCGCCGAACAGGCGGTTTTCGCCGCAATGGGGATTGAGGCCGGCCACCGCGATGCGCGGCAGCGTCACGCCCATGCGCTTGAAGTGGGCAGCGCCGGCGCGGATCGTCGCCAGAACCCGCTCGGTCGTGACGCGCCGCGTCGCCTCGGCCAGCGAGACGTGCGTGCTGACGTGGATGGCCGAGAGCCGCTCCGAGGCGAGCAGCATGAAGGACGACCGGGCGCCACTGAGCTGAGCCAGGAGCTCGGTGTGGCCGGAAAAGCGGTGGCCGGCCGCGTGCAGCGCTTCCTTGCTGATCGGGGCCGTGACGATCACCCCGATCGCCCCGCGCAACGCCGCCTCTGCCGCGGCGGCGACGAAGGCGTATGCGGCGCCGCCGCCGGCGGCGCTGATCGTGCCAGCGCGAATCGCATCGCGATCGGCGAGCGGCACATCGACCACCGGCACCACCCCCGGCGGCAGTTCGCTATCCGCCCGGCCGAAGGCAAGCCCGGTGCCGACCAGGTCGTTGGCACGCTCCAGATAGACGCGCGAGCCGAATACCGGGGCGGCCGACCGTTCCTCGGCGGACAGGTCCCGCAAGGCCTTGCAGATGATTTCCGGGCCGACCCCCGAGGGGTCGCCCATGGTGATGCCGATGGGCCGCAGCGGCCGAAGATTTTCCATAGGTGTCGCTGAAGAGGGAAGTCGCCGCGCCGGGCGGTCCGAAGGGTTCGAAGGCGACCGAAGTCGCCGGCAGGGCTGGCAGCGTGGCGATGAAGTCTATTAGCTTGCGCCGCGAATGGCAATCAGCGCCGCAGGATCGGGCGCGGAAATCGATTATCATCGCTGCGCCGCGGATACAACTCCACCCGGATCCGCAACTTTGCAGCATCGAACCAGCAGATGAAAATCGCCACCTGGAACGTCAATTCGCTCAAGGTCAGGCTGCCGCAGGTGCTCGAATGGCTGGCTACGCACCAGCCCGACGTGCTCTGCCTGCAGGAGACCAAGCTGGAGGACAAGAATTTCCCGATCGGCGCAATCGAGGCGGCGGGCTACCGGGCCGTCTCGAGCGGCCAGAAAACCTACAACGGCGTCGCCATTCTCTCGCGCAGCCAAGCGCAGGAGGTCGTCCGCGGCATCGACGGCTTCGACGACGCGCAGCAGCGCGTCATCAGCGCCAGCCTGCCGACCCCGTCGGGGCCGCTGCGCATCGTCTGCGCCTACGTCCCCAACGGCCAGAGCATAGACTCGGACAAGTACCGCTACAAGCTCGACTGGCTCGCCGCGCTGACCGGCTGGCTGCGCGCCGAACTGCAGCAGCATCCGCGCCTGGCGCTGTTGGGCGACTTCAACATCGCGCCGGAAGACCGCGACGTGCACGACCCGCTCGCCTGGAAGGACCAAGTGTTGTGCAGCGAGCCCGAGCGCGTAGCGTTCCGCGAGCTGCTGGCGCTGGGAATGGTAGACGCCTTCCGCCGCTTCGAGCAGCCGGAGAACAGCTACAGCTGGTGGGACTACCGGATGATGGCCTTCCGCCGCAACCGCGGACTGCGCATCGACCTGATCCTGCTCTCGGGGGCGCTGGCCGAATCGTGCACCGCCTGCGGCATCGACAAGGAGGCGCGCCGGGTGGAGCGGCCGTCGGATCACGCCCCGGTCAGCTGCGAGTTGATCTGAAGCGGGACAAGCGGCAAACAGCATGATCTAATATAGCCGCATACCCACCAGTCCTAAAGGAGAACCACCATGAAGATCAATGTCGGCAGCATCGATCGCAGCTTGCGCATTGTCGTCGGCCTGGCGCTGATCGCCTGGGCCCTCTTCGGCGGCCCGGTTTGGGCCTGGATCGGCGTCGTGCCGCTGGCCACCGGCCTGTTCAAATTCTGTCCGTTGTACGCGCTGCTGGGCGTGAGCACCTGCCCGATCAAAAAGCAATGAGCCGGGCCTAGCCGGAACTAACCGGCTCGGCAGTTGGCGATGCGCACGAAGTCGGCGACCCCCAGCTCCTCGGCGCGCGCGCTGGGGGAAATGCCGAGCTCCGCGAGTTGCTCTGCGTCGATCAGCTCGCGCAGGGTGTTCCTGAGCATCTTGCGGCGCTGACCGAAGGCGGCCGAAACGATCCGGGCGAACAGCGCCTCGTCTTGCGCGTCGAGCGCGGCGACCGGGCGGGGGATCATCCTGACGATGGCGGAATCGACCTTGGGCGGGGGGTCGAAGGCTTCCGCCGGCACGTCGAACAGCCGCTCCATCTCGAAACGGTACTGCAGCATCACCGACAGCCGTCCGTACTCGCCGCCGCCGGGTGCTGCGACCATGCGCAGCACCACCTCCCGCTGCAGCATGAAGTGCATGTCGCGCACCCGGGACGCGTATTGCGCCAGATGGAACAGGAGCGGCGTCGAGATGTTGTAGGGCAGGTTGCCGACCACGCGCAAGCCGGCCGAGTCGGTCCCGGCGTCGGAAACCAAGCCGGCGAAATCGAACTTCAGGGCGTCGCCCTCGTGGATCGTCAGGCGCTCCGGCGCAAAGCGCCGCCGCAGGCGGGCGATCAGGTCGCGGTCGATCTCGACCACGTGGAGTCGCCCGAGCCGCGCCAGCAGCGGCGCGGTCAGGGCGCCCAGCCCCGGCCCGATCTCGACCACCAGGTCGCCGGCCTGGGGCGCGATGGCGGCGACGATCCGCGCGATGATGTCCTGCGAGACCAGGAAGTTCTGGCCGAAGCGCTTCCTCGGGATATGACCGGTCATGCGCGCGCCAGACCGATCGCGGCCTCGATCGCGGCGAACAGGCTGTGCGGATCGGCGCGGCCGGTGCCGGCCAGGTCCAGCGCCGTGCCGTGATCCACCGAGGTGCGCACGATCGGCAGACCCAGCGTGATATTCACGCCCTCCTCGAAGGCGGCGAACTTGAGCACCGCCAACCCCTGGTCGTGATACATCGCCAGCTGGGCGTCGGAGCCCGCGAGCACGCGGCGGGTAAATAGCGTGTCGGCCGGCAGCGGCCCGACCAGATCCAATCCCTCCAGGCGCAGCGCGTCCAGCACCGGGGAAATCACCTCGATCTCCTCCCGCCCCATGTGGCCGCCTTCGCCGGCGTGCGGATTGAGACCGGCGACCAGGATGCGCGGCCGGGCTATGCCGAACTTCGCGACCAGGTCGCGGTGCAGGATGCGGATCGTCGTCGCGAGTTCCTCGCGCGTGATCGCCGCCGGCACGTCCTTCAGGGCCAGGTGCGTGGTCGCCAGCGCCACGCGCAGGCCAGCGCCGGCGAGCATCATGACCACGCGCCGGGTCCCGGTGTGCTCCGCCAGGTATTCGGTGTGGCCGGTGAAGGGGATCCCGGCCTCGTTGATGATGCCCTTGTGCACCGGCGCGGTCACCAGCGCCGCGAACTCCCCGGCGCTGCAGCCTGCCAGCGCACGGTCGAGCAGCGCCAGCACGTAGCGGGCATTGGCGACATCGAGCCGGCCCGCGTGGGCGGGCACGGCGAGCGGGACGTGCAGCACCTCCAGAGCGCCGGGGGCAGCCGGCGCGTCGGCGTGATAATCGCGCAGGGGAATTTCCAGGCCGATCGCTCTCGCGCGAGCGTCCAGCAGTCCGCGGTCGCAAAGCACCACGACGCGCCGGGAGAAGCGGCGCGCCGCGAGCGCGAGGCAGAGCTCGGGGCCTATCCCCGCGGGCTCGCCCGAGGTGACCGCGATCGCCGGCGGGCGACGCTCACCGCCCATGGTATTTACTTGTCGTCCAGCCGGTACTCGACATAGGCGCGGTCGCGCATCTGGCGCAGCCAGTCCTCGTAGGCCTCGTCCGACTTGCGCTCGCGCAGCGCCTGGCGTGCCAGCTGGCGCTTGCGCTCCTTCGAGACATCCTCGACCCGCCGACCGAGCACCTGGATCAGGTGCCAGCCGAACTGGGTGCGCACCGGCTGGCTGATCTCGTTGATCTTCAGCGCGTCCATCGCCCGCTGAAACTCGGGCACGGTGTCGCCCGGATAGAGCCAGCCCAGATCGCCGCCCTTGGCGGCGGAGAGATCGTTGGAATAGAGTCGGGCCAGTTCGGCGAAATCGGCGCCGTGGTCGAGCCTATCCTTGAGCTCCAGCAGCTTGCGCTTGGCATCGGCGTCGGACACCAGCTCATTGACCTTGATCAGGATGTGGCGCGCGTGCGTCTGGACGACCGTCTTCTCCTCCTGGGCGCCGCCGCGGCGCGCGATCAGCTTGACGATGTGGAATCCGGCCGGGCTGCGCAGGATGCCGCTGACCTCCCCGGGCTTGAGCCTCGAAGCCGCATCGACGTAGAGATTGGGCAGCCGGTTCAGCGGCCGCAGGCCGATGGCGCCGCCGCTCAGCGCATCGGGCGCATCGGAGTAGCTCGCCGCCACCTTGGCGAAGTCGTCGCCGCGCTTGATCTGGGCCAGCGCCTGTTCGGCGCGGGCGTGGATGCGCGCGAGCTGGTCGGGGCTGGCCTGCTCAGGCACGCGCAGCAGGATGTGGGACAGATCCAGCTCCTCGTTGGCGCCCGCGGCGTACTCGGGGCTGGCGAGATAATTGTCGACCTCGCCGTCGGAAACGGTGATGCGGCTGTCCACTTCACGCTCGCGCAACTTGGTGATGGTCATCTCGTCGCGGATCTCCTCGCGAAACTTGGCCCAGGTGACCCCGTCCTTCTCCAGCGCCGCCCTGAATTCCGGCAGGCTCAGGTGATTGGCCGTGGCGATGCGTTGCAGCGCCGCGTCGAGCTGACCGTCGTCGACGTGGGTGGACGTCTCCTTGGCGTACTGCAACTGGATGCGATCCATGATCATGCGTTCGAGCACCTGCTTCTCCAGCACGTCGCGCGGCGGCAGCGGCGTGCCCTGGGTGCGCAGTTGCCGCTCCACGCTGGCCAGCCGCGCGTGCAGCTCGTTCAAGGTGATCGCCTCATCATTGACCACGGCGACGATCCGGTCGGCCAAGACCGGCTTATCCGGCTTGGCGGTCTGGGCTTGTGCTGCGGTCCCCAGCAGGAGGACGGCGAGAAACAGGAAGCGAAGTAATTTCATGGGGGTCCGTTCATACAGAGTTTCAGTCGGCGGCGACGCTCGGGTCCGCGCCGGGTTGGTTGATCCTGCCATAACCGGGAATGCTTCGTTTCAGGGTGTCCAGCGGATTCAGGCCGATGCTGGCGAAACCGTTCAACTCCAGCTGAACGAAAAAGGCGGTGCTCGAACTGCCGGTCGCCGTCGCCAAACGCTGCAGCACGATGCGGCTGAGCCAACAGCCGCCATTATATTCCAGGCCGCCGACGGTTTCGATGATGCGCCTCTCCTGGAGAGAGTAGTTGTAGCGCCCGACGCCGTGCCAGGCGCCATGGATCGGCCATTGCGCCGACACGTCGAACTGGTTCAGCTGGTTGGCGGGGACCAGGACGTCGCGGCTGTAACGGTAGCCCGCGTTCAGTACCTTGCCGATCTCCGGCTGGTAGCGCCAGCCCAACGTCAGCCGCTCGGTGCGGTTTTCGTTCGGGTTGTACTGCCACGCGGCGTCGAGCGTGCTCTTGGGCAAAATCCTGCCGGAGAGCGCGGCGAGGAAATCCGCGGTCTTGGCGGTGCGGGCGGTCTCCCCCGGCAGCGTCACTTCCTGCTGCTTGAAGTAGTAGCGCTGGCCGATCATGCCGCGCAGCAGTTCCGCGCCGCTCGCCGGATCCACCAGGCGTGAGGTCAGCGCCGCGGTGACCTGGTTGGCGTCGCCGATGCGGTCGCCGCCGCTGTAGCGGTTGTCGGAAAAGATCTGGGCGAAATTGAAGTCGGCCAGGCCGGTGTCGAACACCGGGATCAGGTGCTGGTCGCGCACCGGCACGTAGAGGTAATAGAGCCGGGGTTCGAGGGTCTGGGTGAGGTGCTGGCCGAACCAGTCGGTCTGGCGTTCCAGCGTCACGCCGCTATCGACGCTGACGATCGGCAGGGTGCGGGTGAGCTTATCCGGCGTACCGGCGGCCTGGCGGTCCAAGACGTAGCTGGTCGAACTGACGCCGACCTTGGGCGTCAGATAGAACGCCGCCGTCTGCAGCGGCAGCGCCAACTGCGGATAGAGCGTGGTGCGCTGCCCGAGCACGCTGGTCGGGTGGCTGAAATTCACGTATTCGCCGCTGAAGCTGAAGGTGGCGCCCAGCGGGAAATCGGCGCGGTAGGCGTTCAGGGTGAGCTGGGGCAGGCGATGGTAGGGCACCACCACCGGCGGCAGGGCCGGGTCCTGCAGCGTCTGGAAACTCTGGACCATGGCGCTGGCATTCCACCAGCTGCTGCCGTAGGAGAGCACGCCCTGACGCAGGAGATTGTTCTGCGCGATGTTCGCCATGCGCGTGGACAGGTCGGAGAAGTAGGTGTCGTCCGAGACGCCGTTGAGATTCAGGCTGCCGGAAAAGCCGCGGCCGAAATTCTGGTTGTGCTGGAAGGAATAACTGCTGCGCGTCTGGTGCGTGACCAGGTCGTTGGGCAGATACTCGGCCTGCACCTGACCGCCGTAGTTCTGCTCCAGGTAGCGGAACTCCCCGCCCCATTGCGCGCCGCGCTTGGCCATCACGCGCGGCGAGATGGTCATGTCCATATTGGGCGCGATGTTCCAGAAATAGGGCAGGCTGAACTCCAGTCCGCTGGTGCTGGTGCTGCCGAAGGTCGGTGAGAGAAAACCGCTCTTGCGCTGGTCGTTGAGCGAAAAGCTGAGCCAGGGGCTGTATAGGATGGGCACCCCCTTGAACACCAGCGTGGCATCGGAGGCGGCGCCCACCTGACGCTGATAGTCGAGGTTCATGCTGCCGGCGCGGGCATACCAGTCGGGATCGTCTGGGCCGCAGGTGCTGTAGGTGGCGTCGGTCAGACGGTAGTGATCCTTGCCCTCGAAATCGATGCGGCTGGCGTGACCGGTGCCGGTGGTAAGCGACGGCGCCTGGCCCTTGACGCCGAGCGGCTGCCGCTTGATCGCGTACCGCGGCTGTTCGAAATAGCCGGTGTCGTCGTCGAGCTTGAGCCGCAGCTTGGGGCCGGTGATGACGTCCTGGTTGGTGGTCAGGCGCACGTTGCCCTGCGCCTCGACCTCGTCCTCGTTTTCCCAGTAGGTCAGGTGGTCGGTGCGCAACTCCTTGTCCGCCTTGCGCAACTCGACGTTGCCCTCGGCCACCGTCTCGACGTCGTTCTTGCCGCTGATGCGGTCGGCTGAGACGAAGGTCGGACTCTGCGCGGGCAGCAGACCGGCTGCGACCTGGGCCGAATACAGCGGCGGCACGACCGGGCGTTGCTCGAGTGGCGGCGGCTGTTCGAGAGAGGGCGGCGGCTGACTCTCGGCTGCCGGCGCGGTGCCGGAAGCCAATATCGCCGCGGTCAGGAGCGCCGTTGGGAGTTTTACGCGCCTCGGGAAATGCATGCCCTCGCTGTCCTGTGCCTATGGGTCGTGAGCCATCCCGGCGCATGCGCAATGCCGCCGGCGCGACCGCGTCAACGCCGATGATAGAATTGACGATTCTAGCATTTGACCGGGGCTCCGCCTCGAAAGCACCATGGAAAGGCGCCGACAGATCGAGTCCTGGCTCACCCGACTTCATCCCGGCCGCGGCTTCACGCTCGCGCCGGCCTCGGCCGATGCCAGCTTCCGACGCTATTTCCGTGCCCGCTTCGCCGACGGACAGACCGCCATCGTCATGGACGCGCCGCCCTCGCGCGAGGACTGCCGCCCTTGGCTGTCGGTGCAAAGGCTGTTTCTCGATGCCGGCGCCCACGTGCCCGAGGTACTGGCCGAGGATCTCGACGCCGGCTTCCTGGTGCTCTCGGATCTCGGCCAGCGCACCTATCTCGACGCGCTGAAAGATGCCGACCGAAGGCAGGCCGACGGCCTCTACGCCGACGCCGCCCTCGCGCTGATCCGCATCCAGCGGGCCAGCCGGCCGGGACTGCTGCCCGAATACGACCGCGCCCTGCTCGCCCGCGAGATGAGCCTGTTTCCCGACTGGTACGTGGCGCAGCATCTCGGCCTCGCCCTGGATCACCAGCAACGCGACGCGCTGGAGCGGGTCTTTGAAGCCATCCTCGCGGTCAACCTGGCCGAGCCGCGGGTGTTCGTGCACCGCGATTACCACTCGCGCAATCTGATGTCGATCGACGTCGGCGGCGGCGCCAACCCGGGCATCGTCGATTTCCAGGACGCCGTCTATGGGCCGATCAGCTACGACCTGGTCTCGCTGTACAAGGATGCCTATATCGGCTGGGAGGAGGAGCGAACGCTGGACTGGCTGATCCGCTACTGGGAGCAGGCGCGCGCCGCCGGGCTGCCGGTGCGCGCCGACTTCGCCCTGTTCCACCGCGACTACGAGTGGATGGGCGTGCAGCGCCATCTCAAGGTGCTGGGCATCTTCGCCCGGCTCCACCACCGCGACGGCAAGGACGGCTACTTGAAGGACATGCCGCTGGTGGCCGCCCACCTGCGCCAGGCCTGCGCGCGCTACCGGGAACTCGGTCCGCTGCTGCAACTGCTCGAACAACTGGACGAGCGCGCGGCGGGAACAAGCCGGTGGTCTTGAACGTCGCGCCAATGAAAACCCTGCGAGCATCCCACAGGGACTTCCTCCGGTCGACGCGAGCCATCGTCACCCCCTTTCCTCGGGCGGAGGCGGGGTTGCGTGGAGCATTGCTCCGCGCCGCCGTAGCCGGACGGCTGTGCAAAGCCGTCCGTGGCAAGGGGGCCGGGGGGATTGTCCACCGTCCCGCCAAGGCGGAGCGCCAGCGCTCCGCCCATGGCTCTCACCGGGCGCGCGCCCGGTGAGAGCCATGATTCTCGCCGCCGGCCGCGGCGAGCGCATGCGGCCGCTCACCGATGCCCGCCCCAAGCCGCTCTTGACCGTGGGCGGCAAGCCGCTGATCGTCTGGCAGATCGAGCGCCTGGCCGAAGCCGGCATCCGCGAACTGGTGATCAACCACGCCCACCTCGGCGAGCAGATCGAGGCCGCCCTGGGCGACGGTCGCCGCCACGGCGTCGGCATCATTTACTCGCCCGAGGCCGAAGCGCTGGAGACCGCGGGCGGCGTGGCCCAGGCTCTGCCCCTGCTCGGGCCGCAACCCTTTCTGGTGGTCAGTGCCGACATCTATTGCGAATGCGATTACCGTGCGCTGGTGGAGCGCGCGGCGCAAGCGGCTGACGGCGCGCTCGCTCACCTGTGGATGGTCGACAACCGCCCCTGGCACCCGCGCGGCGATTTCGCCCTCTGCGAGGGATTCCTGCGCAGTACCGGCGAGCCGAGGCTGACCTATTCGAACCTCGGGGTGTATCACCCCGAGTTCTTCGCCGGCGTCGCCGCCGGCAGCAAAATGCCTTTGCGCCCCCTGCTCGACCGAGCCATCGCCGCCGGGAAAATTCGGGGCGCCCGCCTCGATGCCATGTGGGACAATATCGGCACCCCGACACAACTGGCCGAACTGGATGCCGCCCTTGAACGACGCCGCACGCAAGCTGACTCCCACCAATAGCATGGACATCTCGGCATTTTCCGCCCGCCGCGCTCGGCTCCTGGCCGCGATGGGCGCGGGCGTGGCGGTGATCCCCACCGCGCCCGAGAGGCTGCGCAACCGCGACAGCCACTACCCCTATCGCGCCGACAGCTATTTCCATTATCTGTCCGCCTTCCCCGAGCCGGAGGCGGTGCTGGTGCTGGTCGCGGGAGAGCAACCCAGGAGCCTGCTGTTCTGCCGCGACAAGGACGTCGAGCGGGAGACCTGGGAAGGCTTCCGCTACGGCCCGGAGGCGGCGTGCGAGCGCTTCGGCTTCGACGGCGCCCATTCGATCAAGACCCTGGACGAAAAACTCGTCGAACTCCTGGCCAACCAGCCGGCGCTATGGTTCTCGCTGGGCCACGACGCGGCCTGGGACGCGCGCATCACCCAGGCGCTGAACGCGGTGCGGGCCCAGGCGCGCACCGGCGCTCACGCCCCGAACGAGATCCGCGACGTGAGAAGCGCGATCGATGCCATGCGCCTATTCAAGGATCCCCAGGAGATCGCCGTGATGCGCCGCGCCGCCGGCATCTCGGCGGGGGCGCACCGGCGCGCCATGCGCGCCGCCGCTCCGGGCAAGTTCGAATACCAGATCGAGGCCGAACTGCTGCACGAGTTCCGCGCCAGCGGCAGCCAGGCGCCCGCCTACACCAGCATCGTCGCCGGCGGCGCCAATGCCTGCATCCTGCATTACGTGGACAACAAGCGGCCGCTCGCGGACGGGGACATGCTGCTGATCGATGCCGGCTGCGAGCTCGACGGCTACGCCTCGGACATCACCCGCAGCTTCCCGGTCAATGGCCGTTTCAGCGGGCCCCAGGCGGACATCTACGACCTGGTGTTGGACGCCCAGGCGGCGGCGATCGCCGCCATCCGGCCGAACGCCGATTTCCACGAGCCGCACGCGCAAGCGCTCAAGATCCTGGTCCAGGGCATGGTGGACCTCAAGCTGCTCCACGGCGCGGTCGATGGCATCATCGAGTCCGAGACCTACAGGCGCTTCTACATGCACCGCACCAGCCATTGGCTCGGCCTGGACGTGCATGACGCCGGCGAGTACAAGCAGGGCGGACAGTGGACCCGCCTGCAGCCGGGCATGGTGCTGACGGTCGAACCGGGCTGCTACATCCGTGCCGCCGACGACGTCCCTCCGGCCTTCCACGATATCGGCGTGCGCATCGAGGACGACGCCCTGGTCACCAATGACGGCTGCGACATCCTCTCCCACGAAGCCCCGAAGACCATCGCCGACATCGAGGCTCTGATGCGCGATGGCCGCTGAACCCAACACCCCTGCGAGCATCCCACAGGGACTTCCCTCGGTCGACGCGAGCCCCCCCTCTCCTCGGGGGGAAGGTTCACGGGGTCCCGCCGCCGGGCCGCCCCAAGGCGGGACCAGTCAAAATTCTGCGAGCACCGCGAGCCAAAGTCACCCCCCTCCCCGGGAGGGGGGCCGGGGGGAAGGTCCACTCCGGGTCGGCCCCGCCGACGATGGCGATGCGAGCATCGCCATCGTCGGCGGCGGCCCGGTCGGCATGGCGCTGGCGCTGGCGCTGGCCAGGCAAGGCGGCCGCGCGCGGATTTACGAGGCCCGGGAACGCGGCGCCGCGCGCGCCGACCCGCGCATCCTGGCCCTGTCCCACGGCTCGCGCCAGATCCTGGAATGGTTGGGCGTCTGGCGCGCAATCGCCGCGACGCCGATCGCCGCGATTCACGTCTCGCAGCAGGGCGGCTTCGGCCGCACCCGGCTCTCCGCCGCGGAGCAAGGGCTAGCGGCGCTGGGTTACGTCGCCACCGCGGCCAGCGTCGGCGCCGCCCTGGACGATGCGCTGGCTGCCGCTGATCTCCCCTTCCGCCAGCATGCCCGCGTCGATCGCGTCGAGCTCGGCCCGGAATCGCTGCGCCTATTCACCGCAACGGACGAGGCTGTCGCCCGCCTGGTGGTCTACGCGGAAGGGCAGATCAAGGCCGGCGCCGCTGCGGTGACGCGCGACTACGGCCAGAGCGCCGTGATCTGCCGCGCGACCACGACCGCCGCCCACGGCAACGTCGCGCACGAACGCTTCACCGCGCAGGGTCCGCTGGCGCTGCTGCCGATCGGCGCGGAACTGGCGGTGGTCTACACCTGCCCGCGAGAGGACGCGGAAAAACTCGCGGCGATGGCTGACGCCGCCTTCCTCGCCCGACTGCAGACGCATTTCGGCACGCGTCTGAGGTTTACCGCGGTGACCGGGCGCCAGGTCTATCCGCTGACGCTCTGCTACCGAAAATCGCCGGTGGGCAGCCGTTCGGTCTGGCTCGGCAACGCCGCACAGACGCTGCACCCGGTGGCCGGCCAGGGCTTCAACCTGGCGCTGCGCGACATCTGGGAACTGGCGCGCTGCCTGATGGATGCCGAAGACCCGGGCGAGGTGGAGCGGCTGGCGCGCTACGCGGCGGCGCGCCGAACCGACCGAATGGCGGCGATCGGCTTCACCGACAGCTTGGTCCGGCTCTTCGGCAGCGAACTGCCGCCGCTACGCCTGGGCCGCGGCATCGGTCTGCTCGCCCTGGATCTGTTGCCGCCTGCGCGCGCCTTCGTCGCCAGACGGATGATCTACGGGGCGCGCGCGTGGTGAGCGCCGCAGCGGGGCACGGACCCGACCGGGAGCGACACTTTGCGGTAGAATTGCGCCCTCGCCCACGCCGCCAACACGCTCAGTAGCGCCGCGACCCGCCCATGAACTTCGCCGGATTCAAGCTCAGGAACAAGCTGTTCGTCGCGCCGATGGCGGGCGTCACCGATCGCCCCTTCCGCCAGCTGTGCAAGGCCCTGGGGGCCGGGTTGGCGGTCTCGGAGATGGTGACCTCCAACTCGCTGCTCTACGGCAGCGCCAAGACCCGCCGCCGCGCCGACCACGACGGCGAGACGGATCCGGTCTCGGTGCAGATCGCCGGCGCCGACCCGCGCATGATGGCGGAGGCGGCCAGGTACAACGTCGATGGCGGCGCCCAGATCATCGACATCAACATGGGCTGCCCGGCCAAGAAGGTCTGCAACGTCATGGCCGGCTCGGCGCTGATGCAGGACGAGTCGCTGGTCGCGCGGATCCTCGAAGCGGTGGTGGAGGCGGTGCCGGGCACGCCGGTGACCCTGAAATTCCGCACCGGCTGGAACCGCGAGAACAGGAATGCGCCGGCCATCGCGCGCATCGCGGAAGACTGCGGCATCCGCGCCATCGCCATCCACGGCCGCACGCGCGCCGACCAATACCAAGGCGAGGCCGAATACGACACCATCGCGCTGGTGAAATCGCGGGTGGGCATCCCGGTGATCGCCAACGGCGACATCACCACGCCGCAGAAAGCCAAGTTCGTGCTCGATTACACCGGCGCCGACGGCGTCATGATCGGCCGCGCCGCCCAGGGTCGGCCGTGGATCTTCCGCGAGATCGAACACTATCTCGCCACCGGCGAGATTCTGCCCGCACCCGACCCCGCCGAGATCCACCTTATCCTGCGCCGCCATCTGGCCGACCTCTACGCCTTCTACGGCGAGGAGACCGGCGTCAAGATCGCGCGCAAGCACATCTCCTGGTACACCAAGGGCTTGATCGGCGCGGCCCAGTTCCGCCACGCGATGAACCAGCTCGCCAGCGTCGAACTGCAACTCGCCGCCGCCGACGACTTCTTCCTCGGCCACGCCGCCGCCAACGACCGGCTGTCCTTCGAGACCGAGCGCGGGGTACTGGCGGCATGAGCAACGAAATCGCAGACTGCGTCAGGCGCACGCTGAACCGCTACTTTCGCGACCTCGACGGCGAGCAGCCGACCGCCATCTACGACATGGTGCTCCGGAACGTCGAGCACTCGATGCTGGAACTGGTGATGCACAAGGCCGAGGGCAACCAGACCGTCGCCGCCGAGATGCTCGGCATCAACCGCAACACCCTGAGGCGCAAGCTGACCGAATACGAACTGCTCTGATCCCATGAAAACATCACTCGCCCTGATCAGCGTCTCCGACAAGCGCGGCATCGTCGATTTCGCCCGCGGCCTCAATGCCCTGGGCATAGTCCTGCTGTCCACCGGCGGCTCCGCCAAGCTGCTGCGCGAAGCCGGCCTGCCGGTCACCGAGGTCTCCGAGCACACCGGCTTCCCCGAGATGCTCGACGGCCGCGTCAAGACCCTGCACCCCAAGGTGCACGCCGGCATCCTGGCCCGGCGCGACTCCGCCGAGCACCTGGCAACGCTGGCGGCGCACGCCATCCCGGCCATCGACCTGGTGGTGGTGAATCTCTATCCGTTCCAGCAGACCGTCGCCAAGCCCGGCTGCACGCTGGAGGACGCCATCGAGAACATCGACATCGGCGGTCCGACGATGGTCCGCGCCGCGGCCAAGAATCACGGCACGGAGGCCGGCGGCGTCGGCGTCGTCGTCGATCCGGACGACTACCCGGCGATCCTCGCCGAACTGAAAGACGGGGGCGGCGAGCTCTCGTACGCCACGCGACTGCAACTGGCGAAGCGGGCCTACACCCACACCGCCCGCTATGACGGCGCCATCAGCAACTGGCTGACCGGCCTGGACGCCGACAACCGTCCCGGGGCCTTCCCGGACAGCTTGCAACTGGCCTTCGACAAGGTCGAGGCGCTGCGCTACGGCGAGAATCCGCATCAGCAGGCGGCTTTCTACCGCGAACCCGCCGCGCCGGCCGGCGGCATCAGCAGCTACGTCCAGTTGCAGGGCAAGGAACTCTCCTACAACAACATCGCCGACGCCGACGCCGCCTGGGAGTGCGTCAAGGCCTTCGGCCCGGGGGACGGCATCGCCTGCGTCATCGTCAAGCACGCCAATCCCTGCGGCGTGGCGCTCGCCGATTCCGCCGCTGACGCCTACCGCAGGGCCTTCGCCACCGACCCGACCTCGGCCTTCGGCGGCATCATCGCCTTCAACGTCGCCATCGACCGCGCCGCGGCCGAAGCCGTCGCCGGACAATTCGCCGAGGTCATCATCGCGCCGGCGGTCACCCCGGAAGCCCGCGCCGTCTTCGCCGCTAAGCAGAATCTGCGCGTATTGGAAATTCCCCTGCCCCCGGCGGGCAGGTCTGACGCCGGCCTCGACTACAAGCGCGTCGGCGGCGGCCTGCTGGTGCAGACGCGCGACGCGGCGACCGTAGTCCGGACTGATCTGAAGCTGGTGACCCGGCGCGCGCCCTCCGAGCGGGAGCTGCGCGATCTGCTGTTCGCCTGGAAGGTGGCGAAATACGTCAAGTCCAACGCCATCGTCTATTGCCAGGACGGGGTCACCGTCGGCGTCGGCGCGGGACAGATGAGCCGCGTCGACTCGGCGCGCATCGCCGCGATCAAGGCGGAGAACGCCGGCCACAGCGTCGCCGGTTCGGTGGTCGCCTCCGACGCCTTCTTCCCGTTCCGCGACGGCCTGGACGTGCTGGCCCAGGCGGGTGCCACCGCCGTGATCCAGCCCGGCGGCTCGGTGCGCGACGCCGAGGTGATCGCCGCCGCAGACGAACAGAACATCGCCATGGTGTTCACCGGCTTCCGCCATTTCCGGCATTGACCGACGCGGGGCACGCCGCGATCCCCTTGGCTAGAGGGCGCTCTTCATGAAATTGCTCGTTATCGGTTCCGGCGGACGCGAACACGCGCTGGCCTGGCGGCTGGCGCAGTCGCCGCGGGTGCAGATGGTCTATGTCGCGCCGGGCAACGCCGGCACGGCGCTGGAAGACGGCGTCGAGAACCTGCCGCTCGCCTCGATCGCCGAACTGGTCGCCTTCGCCCGGGACGAACCGATCTACGCC
This sequence comes from Rhodocyclaceae bacterium, assembly GCA_035530135.1. GTDB lineage: Bacteria > Pseudomonadota > Gammaproteobacteria > Burkholderiales > Rhodocyclaceae > CAIYYX01. Next base: position 50,911 of record DATKVJ010000095.1, read on the forward strand.
ACCGTGGTCGGCCCCGAGGGGCCGCTCGCCGACGGCGTGGTCGACGCCTTCAGGGCGAGCGGGCTGCGCATCTTCGGACCGACCCGGGCGGCGGCCCAACTGGAGTCCTCGAAAGACTTCGCCAAGCGCTTCATGGTCCGCCACGGCATCCCGACCGCCGCCTTCGAGACCTTCACCGACGCCGCAAAGGCCCGCGCCTATGCCAGCGTCCAGGGCGCGCCGATCGTCATCAAGGCCGACGGCCTGGCCGCCGGCAAGGGCGTGGTCATCGCCGCCTCGACCGAGGAGGCCCACGCCGCGATCGACCGGATGTTGGCGGACGGCGACGGCGCCCGGGTGGTGATCGAGGAATTCGTCGCCGGCGAGGAGGCGAGCTTCATCGTCATGGCCGACGGCACGCACGCGCTGGCCCTGCCCACCAGCCAGGACCACAAGCGGCTCTTGGACGGCGATCTGGGGCCCAACACCGGCGGCATGGGCGCCTATTCGCCGGCGCCGGTGGTGACTCCGGAGATCCACGCCCGGGTGATGCGCGAGGTGATCATGCCGACGCTACAGGGGATGGCCAAGGACGGTCTGCCCTACACCGGCTTCCTCTACGCCGGCCTGATGATCAAGCCCGACGGCGCGCTCAAGGTGCTCGAGTTCAACTGCCGCATGGGCGACCCCGAGACCCAGCCGATCATGCTGCGCCTGAAGAGCGATCTCACCGAGTTGATCGACGCCGCCATCGACGCCCGCCTCGACCGGGTCGAGGCGGCCTGGGACCGGCGCGCCGCGCTGGGCGTGGTGATGGCGGCGGCCGGCTATCCCGACGATCCGAGGCGCGGCGACGCCATCGCCGGCCTGCCCGGAAGATCCGCTCCCGCCGCCACCGACAGCCACGTCTTCCACGCCGGCACGCTGGCCAGGGACGGGGCGATCGTCACCAACGGCGGCCGCGTGCTCTGTGTCACCGCGCTGGGGGACAACGTCAGAGCCGCGCAGAAGCGTGCCTACGAGATCATTGAGACGATCCGCTTCGCCGGCATGCAATACCGCCGCGACATCGGCCACCGCGCGATCGGGCGCAAGAGCAATTGAACCTCGCCGCCGTCGGGGACTATTTCACCGGGCTGCAGGCGCGCATCGTGGCCGCGCTCGAAGCCATCGACGGCGGGGAATTCCTCGCCGACGAGTGGCTGCGACCGGGGGACAGCAGCAATGGCCATCCTGGCGGCGGCATCGATAGCCTTCCCCCCGTCCCCCTTCCCAGGGAAGGGGGTGACGGCCGCTCGCCTAGCTCGCACTCAAACGCCGATGCCGCCTTGGAGCGGTCCGGCGGCGGCATCACCCGGATCATCGAGGAAGGTGCGCTGTTCGAGCGCGGCGGCGTGAATTTCTCGCGGGTCCGCGGCGACCGGCTACCGCCCTCGGCCTCCGCCTCGCGGCCGGAGCTCTCGGGCAGGGGCTTCGAGGCGACGGGCATCTCCGTGGTGCTGCATCCGCGCAATCCCTACTGCCCGACCGCGCACATGAACGTGCGGCTCTTCGCCGCGAGCGGCGACGACCCGGTCTGGTGGTTCGGCGGCGGCATGGATCTCACCCCCTATTACGGCTTCGAAGAAGACGCCCGCCACTTCCATCGGACCTGCAAGGCCGCTCTCGATCCCTACGGGGCCGAGCTCCACGCCCGCTACAAGGCCTGGTGCGACCGCTACTTTTTCCTGAAACACAGGAACGAGCCGCGCGGGGTCGGCGGGATTTTTTTCGACGACGTAAATGAGGGCGGCTTCGAACGCTGTTTCGCGCTGGCCCGGAGCGTCGGCGACAGCTTTCTCGACGCCTATCTGCCGATCATCGAGCGGCGCCGGGACATCGCCTACACCGATCGCGAACGCGATTTCCAGGCCTATCGCCGCGGCCGCTACGTCGAATTCAACCTGGTCTATGACCGCGGCACGCTGTTCGGGCTGCAGTCTGGCGGCCGCACCGAGGCTATCCTGATGTCGCTGCCGCCGCTGGTGAAATGGCGCTACGACTGGCAGCCGGCAGCCGCGAGCGCCGAAGAGAAGCTCTACACGGATTTCCTGGTCGCCCGCGACTGGTTGTGAACCGCTACAGCGCCGCGGCGGCGCGGTAGTGGCGTTCGGCCTCGGCGCCGCGCTCCAGCTGATCGAGCAACTGCGCCAGTTCGACGTGAGCCCGACGCGTCGGCCGCAGCGACAGCGACGCCTCCAGATAGCTCTGCGCCTTGCCCCACAATTGCTGCTGCCGGCACAGCCGGCCCAGCGCCAGCAGCAGTTGCGCATCACGCGGCTGACGCTGCAACCAGGCCTCGGCGCGGGTGATGCGTCCCAGGATGTCGCCGCCCTGGCATTCGGCATAGACCGCGGCGAGCTCCGAGTCCCATTCCTGATCCAGACCCTCCTCGACGATGCGCTGCGCCGCCGGGCAATCGCCGGCCGCGATCATCAGCCTGGCGGCATCCCGCGCCAGGCTCGGGGAGCGGCGCTCCGGCGCCGGGATGCCGCGCCAGTAGCTGTTCATCGCGCCGGCGTCCGGCGCCGCCGCGCGCAAATTCTCGCTATGGGCGCGCAGCTTCAGCGGCGCGGCCTGTTCGGCGGACAGCGCGCGGGTCTTCTCCAGCAGGCGGATCAGGCGCAGCGCCTCGCGCCAGTCGCCCAGCGCCCGCCGGTTTTTCAGGGCGAGGCGCAGCGCCGCGATGTGGCGCAGGCCACCAGCCGAGAGCTGGTCGAGCGCCGCCTGCGCCTCCTGATGGCGGCGCGCATCGAGCAACAGTTGGGCCTCGGTCATCAGGCGCGCGTTGCGGCTCTCGGCGTCGTGCTCGGCGGCGCGCGCGAGCCATTCCGCTTCGCGTTCGTCCTCGTGCAGGGCGTGGGCGCAACGCGCCGCCACCAGCGCCGACAGCCCCGGCGCATAGCCGGCGTGGTGGGCGACGACGGCGCTCTTCAGCGCGTGGCCGTAGCGCCCCTCGAAGAAGTAGCGCAGCGCATCGGCCAGGGCGCGCTCGGCCTGTTCGCGCTGGCGTCTGGCGCGATAGGCGCGCACCGTCTGCGGCAGCGCCAGGGTATTGGCGACGGCGCGCAGCACCAGGTAGAGCAGCAGGAAAGCAATGATCTCGATCAGGATCAGCAGATTCAGCGACAGCTCGGCGCGCCAGGGCGGCAGCACCAGCAGCGCATAGCCGTCGTTGTAGCGCGCCGCCAGCGCCAGGCCGACCGCCAGCGCCGCCAGCGTCAACAGCCAGAGCAGCAGACGCATCAGCGGCCGCCCCTTCCGGCTGAACCGCCGTCACCCCTGCCCCCGGGGCGGGGGATGGGATCGTTTCTCTTGTGCGCCAGCTTGAAGTTGCGCAGGCTGGCCAGGGTGTCGTTCAGGGTCGGCAGCTCGACCGCGAGATCGGCGGCGGCCAGTGCGTTCAGGGTGGCGACGGCGCTCTGGACGGGCTTGGCGCGTTGGTCGAAATAGCGGACCAGCCAGTCGCGCGCCCGGTGCAAGTCCTCGCGGAAGCTGCGGCCGTCGTGCTGCAGCAGCGCCAGGCGGGCGTCGAGCAGTCTCAGCTTGAGGTTCTCGCGCAGGAAGAAGCTCTGGGCCGGCGGCAGCAGCACCGGTTCGGTCCGGTCGATGCGCTCGATGCGGATCATGAGCTTCATTTCCGACCACAGCTCGCGCCCGATCCCGGCCCAGAAGCCGCTCTTGGCCACCGGTGCCGCGCTCGGGGCGGCGCGGGTGCGCTGCTCGAAGGCGAGCGGCAGGCCGTCGATGGCACCGATCACGCCCTCCAGCTTGAGCGCAATGCCCGGTACGTCGGCCAGGGGCAACGCCTTCAAGCGGTCGATGTCGCGGTTGAGCAGCTTGCGCAGCGGCAGGAACTGCGCGTGCCCGGCGCGCGCCAGGCGCTGATCGGCGCTTTGCAGCGCGATCAGCGCCGCCTCGACGTTGCCGGCGAGCTGCAGCTGCTGCGCGGCGATCGCCACCGTCTGTTCGACCTCGGCCAGCAGCCGCTCGTCGCGACCCTTGGACAATTCCTGGTACATGGCGTCGAGCGCCACTTGCTGACCCTGCGCCTCCGCCAGCTTGGCGTCGAGCGCCCCGACCTTGATGCTGAGCGCCTGTAGCGCCTCCTGGTTCTGCCGGCCCAGCGCCCGCCCCTCCTGCGCCGCGGCGTCGTTCTCGGCCAGGCGCTGGGCCACCTGGCTCTGCAGCTGCGTCAGGCGCACCCGCGTCTCCAGCCACTGCCAGCCGAGCAGCAGCAAGCTGGCCACGGCGATCAGCACCGCCGGCCGGGCGGCAGAGGCGACCGCGCGCCGCCAGGCCGCTTGCGGGCGGGACTGCGGCTGGGTCAGGGCGGGGGTTTCAGCGTCCATGTTCCGATTTGGCGAAGTGGGCAATCAGTCCGGCCAGCAGGCCGTCGTCGCCCGCCCCGGTGGTCACCACCGAGATCAGGCCGAGCCTGGCCGCCTCTTCCGCGATGCGCGGGTGCGGCACCAGCAGGGGCGTCGTCCTGAGCCAGGTCTGACCCAGGCTGCCGACCATCTCGAAGAGATTCCTGAGGCCCTCGCTGCTGGTCGCGGTGATCGCGTCGAGCTCGCCGCGCGCCCACAGTTTCAACAGCGGCGCCGCATCGAGAGCGGGCTTGCCGCGGCGGTAGCATTCGACGTATTCGACCGTCGCGCCGCGCGCCGTCAGCGTGTCGCCGAGCAGTTCGCGGCCGCCGTCGCCGCGGAAGATGACCACCCGCCAGCCGGCGACAGCGCGCATCTCGGGCAGTTCCAAGAGCGCCTCGGAATCGAAGCGGCCGGCGGGCGCGATGACCTCGGTCAAGCCGAAGCGGGCGAGCTCGCGCTCGCTGGTCTTGCCCATCGCCGCCACGCGCGTGTGCGCGGGCCAGGGGCGGCGCGCGGTGATCGCGATGAGCGCCCGGGTGACGGCATTGGGACTGATGAAAATGGCCAGATCGAAGTTCTCGATGCGCGCCGCGATGTCGGCGAGCGGCGCCTGATCCTCGACGTCGTGGATCGCCAGGACCGGGAACAGCACCGCGGTTCCGCCCTCGCGCTCGATCGCCTCGGCCAGATGGCGCGCCTGTCCGGCCGGACGCGTGACCAGAATGTGGCGGCCCGAGAGCGGCCGCAAGCCCGCTTCCTGCGTCAGCGTCGTCCCGCCCATCGCTCCTACCCGCCCAGGGTCGCGAGGATTTCGTCGGCGCCCCGGGCGCGCAGCAGGCCGGCCAGTTCCAGGCCGAGCGCCTCGGGTTCGGCGGCGGTTCCTTCGCGTTCGGCGCGAATGATCCGCGCGCCGTCGGGCGTGGCGACGAAGCCGCGCAGCCAGAGATTCTCGCCCCGGGTCACGGCGTAGGTGCCCAGCGGCACCTCGCAGCTGCCGCCCAGGGCGCGCGAGGCGGCGCGCTCGGCGCGCACGCAGGCGGCGGTGGCCGGGTCGTTCAGCGGCGCGAGCCAGGCGGCGAGATCCGGGCGACTGGAGAGCGCCTCGAAGCCGAGCGCCCCCTGGCCGGCCGAGGGCAGCGACAGTTCCGCCGGCAGCAGCGCGCGGATGCGCTCGCCCAGGCCGAGTCGGGTCAGGCCGGCGGCGGCGAGGATGATGGCGTCGTACTCGCCGGCGTCGAGCTTCCTCAGCCGGGTGTCGAGATTGCCGCGCAGGCTGGCCACCCTCAGTCCGGGATGGTCGGCGCGCAGTTGCGCCTCGCGGCGCTGGCTGGAGGTGCCGACCACGGCGCCGGGCGGGAGCTCAGCTAGGCTCGCGTACTTGTTCGAGACCAGCGCATCGAGCGGCACCTCGCGCGGGCCGATGGCGACCAGGGCGAACTCGGGTGCGAGCACCATCGGCACGTCCTTCATCGAATGCACGGCGATGTCGGCCCTGCCGTCCTGCAGCGCCGCCTCCAGTTCCTTGACGAACAGGCCTTTGCCGCCGACCTTGGCCAGCGGCCGGTCGAGAATCTGGTCGCCGCGCGTGGTCATGCCCAGCAGTTCGACGCGGCACCCTGGGTATAATCGCCGCAGCAGGTCTCTCGCGTGCTCCGCCTGCCACAGGGCGAGGCGCGACTCGCGCGTGGCGATGACGATGCGTTCAGGGGCCTGATTAGCGGCCGGATGCGGGCTTGAATTCGAGGCTGGAGGCATGCTCGCTGTGCACAAAATTGGAGGGACCATGAGGCTGCTGTTGATTCTATCATGCGTAGCGCTGTGGCCCGCCTGGGGGCAGGCGCAGGCCAGGCCGCCGGCGACGGCGCTGACCGCGGCCCGGGACCTCACCGCCGACGCACGGGTGATGCGGGCCGAGCGCATTCCGATGCTGGTGCTGTTCGCCCAGCGCGATTGCTCCTGGTGCGAACGCACCCGCCGCGAGTTCCTCCTGCCGATGCAGAAAGATCCGGCCGAAGCCGCCCGGGTGCGGATGCGCCAGATCAACATCGACAGCGACGCCCCGCTCACCGACTTCTCCGGCCATCACACCACCCATCGCGCCTTCGCCCGGGCGCACCAGGCCAGCCTGACGCCGACGTTGATGTTCTTCGGCCCCGACGGCGAACAACTGGCGGAAGCCATCGTCGGCTTCCAGACCGCCGACTTCTACGGCGCCACCATCGACCAGGGCATAGCCCAGAGCCTCGCCCGCCTGCGCGCCGCCCGATGAACGCGCCGGCGGAAGACAAGGACCTGCCGCTGCGCGAGGACATCCGCCTGCTCGGGCGGCTGCTCGGCGATACGCTGCGCTCGCAGGAAGGCGACGCCACCTTCGAGATCGTCGAGGGCATCCGCCAGAGCGCGATCCGCTTCCGCCGCGACCAGGACGCCGCCGCCAGGAGCGAACTGGAGACCGCGCTCGACGCCCTCACCGGCGACCAGAGCATCCAGGTGGTGCGCGCCTTCAGCTATTTCTCGCATCTGGCCAACATCGCCGAGGACCAGCACCACATCCGCCGCTCGCGCGCACACCGCATCGCCGGCTCGAGGCCGCGCGAGGGCAGCCTGGTCCGCGCCCTGGAGCAAGCCCGCGCGGCCGGCTTTGAGCGCGCAGCGATCATCCGCTTCTTCAGCGAAGCGCTGGTTTGCCCGGTGCTGACCGCGCACCCGACCGAGGTGCAGCGGAAGAGCACGCTCTCCAGCCGGATGACCATCGCCCGCCTGCTCGACGAGAGGAGCCGCATCACGCTCACCCCGGAGGAGCTCTCCGCCAACGACGAGGATCTGCGCCGCGCCGTCCTGACCCTGTGGCAGACGAGGATGCTGCGCCGAGCGAAGCTGTCTGTGCCGGACGAGATCGGCAACGGCCTGTCCTACTACGACTACACCTTCCTCACCGAACTGCCGCGACTCTACGGCACGCTCGAGGACGATCTGGCGGCATTGGACCTGGCCCGGACCGATGCGGCGGAGGCGGTCGAGCTGCCCTGCTTCCTCAGGATCGGCAGCTGGATCGGCGGCGACCGCGACGGCAATCCCTATGTCACCGCCGAGGTGCTGCGGACGGCATTGCGCATGCAATCGATGCGGGCGCTCGGCTTCTATCTGGCCGAGGTGCACCAGCTCGGCTCGGAACTGCCGATCGCCGAAGGCCTGGTCGCGGTGAGTCCGGAGCTGACCGAACTCGCGGCGCGCTCGCCGGACAATTCGCCGCACCGCGCCGGCGAGCCCTATCGCCGGGCGCTGACCGGCATCTACGCGCGGCTGGCGGCGACCGCCGAGGTGCTCGACCAGTTCGAGAGCGAGCGCCATCCTTTGGGCAGCGCGCCCGCCTACGCCAGCGCCGGTGAACTCGCCGACGAACTCGACGTCCTGCATCGTTCGCTCTGCGCTCACCGCTCGCGCCTCCTGGCGCGCGGCAGGCTGCGTCGGCTGAGAAGGGCCGTCGCCGTGTTCGGTTTCCACCTGGCCAGCCTCGACCTGCGCCAGAACTCGGACGTGCATGAGCGTACCGTCGCCGAACTGCTGGCGGCCGCCGGGGCTAGCGAAGACTACCGGGCGCTGGACGAGGAGGCGCGCATCGCGCTGTTGCAGGAGGAGCTGGCCAGCGCGCGGCCGCTCTACTCGGAGTTCATCGCCTATTCGGCGGAGACGGCGTCGGAGCTCGCCATCCTGCGCAGCGCCCGCGAGCTGCAGAACCGCTACGGCTTGGCCGCGATCGAGAACGTCGTCATCTCCAAGAACGATGCCGTCTCCGACATCCTGGAAGTGGCGCTGCTGCTGAAGGAAGCCGGCCTGCTGCGGCGAACCGGGCAGCTCATGGACGCGAACATCGTGCCGCTGTTCGAGACCATAGCAGACCTGAAGCGCTGCCCCGCGATCATGGATCGCCTGTTCTCGCTGCCGATCTATCGCCAGCTCCTCGCGGCGCGCGGCATGGTCCAGGAAGTGATGCTCGGCTATTCCGACAGCAACAAGGACGGCGGCTTCCTCACCTCGGGCTGGGAGCTCTATCAGGCCGAGATCGCGCTGGTCGAGGTGTTCAGGAAGCACGGCGTGCGCCTGCGCCTGTTCCACGGCCGCGGCGGCAGCGTCGGCCGCGGCGGCGGGCCGAGCTTCGACGCCATCCTGGCCCAGCCCGGCGGCGCGGTCCAGGGCCAGATCCGGATCACCGAGCAGGGCGAGGTGATCGCCTCCAAATATTCGAATCCCGAAGTCGGCCGGCGCAACCTGGAGATCCTCGCCGCCGCCACGCTCGAAGCAAGCCTGCTGGCCCAGCCGGCGGCGGCGCCGCGCCCGGAGTATCTGACGGCGATGGCCGAACTGTCGCAGCGCGCCTACCGGGCCTATCGCCACCTGGTCTACGAGACGCCCGGATTCGAGCGCTACTTCTGGGAGTCTACGGTGATCAGCGAGATCGCCGAGTTGAACATCGGCAGCCGCCCGGCCTCGCGCAAAAAGAGCACAGCCATCGCCGACCTGCGCGCGATTCCCTGGGTCTTCAGCTGGGCCCAGTGCCGCCTGATGCTGCCGGGCTGGTACGGCTTCGGCGCCGCGGCCCGGTCGTGGCTCGAAGAGCGCGGCGACGAGGGCCTCGCGATGCTGCGCGAGATGCACCGCGACTGGCCGTTCTTCCGCACCCTGCTGTCGAACATGGACATGGTGCTGGCCAAGAGCGACATCGCCATCGCCTCGCGCTACGCCGACCTGGTCAAGGACACCGCCCTGCGCGACGCGATCTTCCCGCGGCTCAGGGCCGAATGGCGGTCCAGCATCGACATGCTGCTGGCAATCACCTGCCGGGAGGAACTGCTGCAGGACAACCCGCTGTTGAAGCGCTCGATCCGCAACCGCTTCCCCTACCTCGACCCGCTCAACCATCTGCAGATCGAACTGCTGCAGCGCCACCGCAGCGGCGAGGGCGGCGAACGCGTCAAACGCGGCATCCAGCTGTGCATCAACGGCATCGCTGCCGGTCTGAGGAACAGCGGCTAGCGCTCGTTTTGTCCCGGGGCTTTTCCCGGGACAATTACGAGCGCTTGTGCCGCGCAGCGGCCTAGCGCTCCACCTCGTTGAGGTTGACGCCCCCGGCGCTTGTGCCGCGCAGCGGTACGATACCGAAGCCGCGACTGCCTGGAGATTGCTTCGCCTGCGCTCGCAATGACGGGACCGATGGCGGCGTCATTGCGAGTTGCCTGTTTCGGCGCCGCCAAAACTGCAGATGGACCATGAACCGTGGCAAAAAGCCTCGTCATCGCGAGCGCAGCGTGGCGATCTCGGATTGCTTCGCCTCCGGCTCGCAATGACGGAAGCATCCAGGGCGTCCTCAGCCGTCCTCCTTCAGCAGCGCCTTGATCTGCGGCCATTGGCGCCGGCTCACCGGCAGCTTTTCGGCGACGCCGTGGAGCAGAACCTGCCAGCGGGTCTCGCCGTCGGCGTCGGCCCCTCGCTCGCAGCCGGCGATCGCAGCGCGCGCGACCAGACAGCTGCGGTGCACGCGGACGAAGCGCTCCAGGAACTCCTGTTCGAGATGGACCAGCGATTCCTCGACCAGATAGTCGCGCTCGCGGGTGCGCGCGGTCACGTATTTCAGTTCCGCCTTGAGATACAGGATCTCGGCCAGCGGCACCAGCAGGACGCGGCCGCGCTCGGTCGAGGTCAGATGCCTTCGCCCCTCCGGGGCCAAGCGGCGCAGGAGCTCGGCGTCGATGCCGGCGTGCGCCAGCTTCTTCAGGGCGGCGAGCAGGCGCTCCGCGCGCACCGGCTTCAACAGGTAGTCGATGGCGGAGAGCTCGAAGGCGCGTACCGCGTATTGGTCGTAGGCGGTGGTGAAGATCACCGCCGGCGAGTCCTGACGCCGCGCCAGCTGCTGCACCAGGCCGATGCCGTCCAGGCGCGGCATGCGGATGTCCACCAGCGCGACATCGGCGGCCTGCGCATCGAGCCGTTCCAGCGCCTCGATGCCGTCTGCGGCTTCGCCGACGACGACGTTGGGCAGTTCGGCGGCGATGTCGGCGAGCAGATCCTTCAGGCGCCCTCGGGCCGGCGCCTCGTCGTCGACGATCAGGACGCGCAGGGCGGCGCTCATGGTGCCGGCCCGGCGCGATAGGGCATCAGCATGCGCACCAGAAAGCGGCCGTCGCCGGCGGTGGTCTCCAGGCGCGCCTCCAGGTCGAAGAACAGCATCAGCCGTTCGCGGATGTTGGCCAGCGCCATCTGGTTGCCGGCGTGTTCGCTGGCGCCGGCGGCGTAGGGATTGACCAGCTCGATCAGCAACTGGTCGCCGCGGCGGGAAAACCCGATGGTGATCTCGGCCGGCTCGCCGGCCGGCTCGATGCCGTGATAGACGGCGTTCTCCAGCAGCGGCTGGAGCATCAGGGGCGGCACCAGGGCGTCGGGCGGACAGGATTCGATGTCCCACTTCACCTGCAGCCGGTCGCCCAGGCGCAGACGCTCCAGGTCCAGATACTTGCGCGCCAGCGCGATCTCCTCGGACAGGGGCACCAGATCCCGGTTCTCGCGCATCAGCACGCGGAACAGATCGGCCAGTTCCTCCAGCGCCTGTTCGGCGCGGCGCGGGTCGGAGCGGATCACGCCGAGCACCGCGTTCAAGGCATTGAACAGGAAGTGCGGGCGTATCCGCGCGGTCAGCGCCATCAGCCGCGCCTCGGCCAGCGCCGGCGATTGCAGCCGAGCCCGGATGGCGAAGTAGCAAAGCAGCGCAGCGGCGGCCAGCGCCGCCCAGAAGAGCGCTGCGGCCAGGCTGGCCGGCGCCGCGACGTCCGCCGCGAACGGGGTCAGCACGAGGTGGATGCCGGCCGTCGTCGCCAGCGCGATGGCGACCACCGCGGCGGCGCCCGCGGCGTAGCCCGAACGCAGGACGGGCCGATTGACCAGGCAGAGCAGCATCAGGCTGGCGATCAGCGGTGGCTCGACGAAGACCGCCAGCCGGGACAGTTCCTCCGGCAGCTCGGCGATCGTCCGGCAAGCGGCTGCGGCAGCCAGTGCCGCGAGCAGATTGACGCCGAGCAGGACGCGCAGCCAGACGCCGAGATTGCAGAAGTCCGGCAGGCGGGGGGGCTCTTGGTTTTGCCGTATACTGGTCATTTTGAGTTCAGCGCTCAGGCGGCCGCGCGCCGGCCGGGCCAGTGCGAGATTCAGCGAAATTCATTATGACAGATCAGCAAGCCCGCGCCACCGCGGTCAATACTCCCGAGCCCAGCGCCTGGTCGGGACGCTTCTCGGAGCCGGTCTCCGATCTCGTCCAGCGCTATACCGCCTCGATAGCCTTCGACCGCCGCCTGGCATCCGCCGACATCCGCGGCTCGCTCGCCCACGCCCGGATGCTGGCCAGGCAGGCGATCATCAGCGACGACGATCTGGCCCAGATCGAGCGCGGCATGGCTGTGATCTCTGCGGAGATCGAGCGCGGCGAATTCCATTGGAACCTGGCCGACGAGGACGTCCATCTCAACATCGAGAAGCGCCTGACCGCGCTGGTCGGCGACGCCGGCAAGCGCCTGCACACCGGCCGCTCGCGCAACGACCAGGTCGCCACCGACATCCGCCTGTGGCTGCGCGAGGCCATCGACCGCATCGCCGGGCTGATCCGGGACTATCAGCGCGCGCTGCTCGATCTGGCCGAGCGCCACGCCGCCACACCGATGCCCGGCTTCACCCATCTGCAGGTGGCGCAGCCGGTGACCCTCGGCCATCATCTGCTGGCCTACGTCGAGATGGCCGGGCGCGACCGGGAACGCCTCGCCGATTGCCGCCGGCGCATGAACCGCCTGCCGCTGGGCGCGGCCGCCCTGGCCGGCACCAGCTTCCCGATCGATCGCGAATCCGTCGCCCGCGAGCTGGGTTTCGA
>DATKVJ010000096.1:0-2785 GCA_035530135.1 Rhodocyclaceae bacterium
AAGCAGATTCCTCGCTGCGCTCGGAATGACAATTAATTTTGAAATGACCTCCAAGCGAATCGACGACATGAGCGAACAGAAGATAGCCGGCATCATCGAAAAATACCGGGGCAGGCCGGGCGCGGTGATCCACGCGCTGACCGAAATCCAGCACGAGAACCACTGGCTGCCGCGCGAGGTGATGCACAAGGTGGCCGACGCGCTGGAAGTGCCCTTCAGCCAAGTGATGCAAATCGCCAGTTTCTACAAGACCTTCAGCCTCACGCCCAAGGGGCGGCACGAGCTGCACGTGTGCACCGGCATGACCTGCCACCTGCGCGGCGCCGCGAAGCTGATGGCGAAGGTCGAGGAAATCACCGGCCTCAAACCCGGTGAAACCGACACCGAAGCGAAGTTTTCGCTGGAGGCCGGCAGCTGCCTCGGCAGCTGCAGCATCGGGCCGGAGTTGATCGTCGACGGCAAGCACTACGGCAGGATGACGCCCGACCAGGCCGAAGACGTTCTCAAACGCTACGAGTGAGTGATGACCATGCTCAAGCTAAATTCAGCGGCTGAACTGGAAGAACTGAGGGCGAGGATCCTGGCCGGCCGGGACCCCGCCAAACCCTGCATCGCGGTCTGCGCCGGCGCTGCCTGCGACGGCATGGACTCGGCCGCGGTCGCTGCCGCCTTTCTGGCGGAGGTCGGCCGGCAGCAGCTGGGCGAGCGGCTCGAGCTCAGGACCACGGGCTGCCACGGCTACTGCGAGAAGGGGCCGAACGTCGTGGTCACCCCGGGCGAGATCTGCTACTTCGAGGTCGCGCCCGCCGACGTGCCGGAGATCGTCGCCGCGACGCTGAAGGGCGAGGTGGTCGAGCGTCTGGTGTACCACGACCCGGCCAGCGGCGCCCCGGCGGTGCACATGAACGAGGTGCCCTTCTACAAGCACCAGACGCGCCTGCTGATCGGCGACAACCCGAAGATAGACCCGATGAAGATCGACGACTATCTGGCGGTCGGCGGCTACGCCGCCCTGGTCAAGGCCCTGACCGAGATGAGTCCGGATCAGGTCCTGGACGAGGTCAAGCGCGCCAACCTGCGCGGCCGCGGCGGCGGCGGCTTCCCGGCCGGCTCGAAGTGGGAGACCACCAAGAACGCGCCGGAAAAGACCAAGTACGTCATCGTCAACGGCCACGAGGGCGAGTCCGCCGCCTTCATGGACCGCGCCATGCTCACCGGCAACCCGCACAAGGTGCTCGAAGGCCTGATCATCGGCGCCTACGCCATCGGCGCGCAGCGGGGCTTCATGTACACCCGCCACGACATGCCGCTGCTGGAAAAGCACGTCAGGAATGCGCTGGCCCAGGCGAAGGAGTACGGGCTGCTGGGCGAGAACATCCTCGGCTCCGGCTTCTCGCTCGAGGTCGAGCTGCACTTCGACGTCGGCATCTTCGTCTCCGGCGAGTCCTCCGCGCTGATGCGCTCGATCGAGGGCAATGCCCCCGAGCCGCGGCCGAAGTACGTCCGCACCTCGGTGTCGGGCATCTGGGACAAGCCCTCCAATCTCAACAACGTCGAGACCTGGGCCAACGTGCCGCAGATCATCTCCCGCGGCGCCGAGTGGTTCACCAGCATCGGCTCCGAGAAGAGCAAGGGCACCAAGCTGATCTCCCTGTCGGGCAACGTCGTGAACAGCGGCGTGGTCGAGGTGCCGATGGGCACGCCGCTCAGGACCCTGGTGTTCGACATCGGCGGCGGCGTGCGCGACGGCAAGACCCTCAAGGCCATCCATTTCGGCGGCGCCATGGGCGGCTCGATCCCGGCGAGCCTCCTCGACGCACCCCTGGACTTCGACGGCATGTCCAAGCTGGGCGCGCCGATCGGCGCCGGCGGCCTGCTGCTGATGGACGAGGACACCGACATGGTCGAGGTGGCGCGTTACCTGATGGACTTCCTGACCAAGGAATCCTGCGGCAAGTGCGTGCCCTGCCGGGAGGGCATGCAGCAGATGCTGCAGACCCTGACCCGGCTCACCGAGGGCCGCGGCAGGCAGGGGGACCTGGAGCTGCTGGAGGACCTGGCCGAGGTGACGGGGTTGGGCAGCCTGTGCGCGCTGGGCAAGACCTCCGGCGACCCCTTGAAGAGCATGTTCCGCTATTTCAGACCCGAGTACGAAGCGCGCATCCCGGATCGTGCGGCCGGCGGCAGTGGAGACCAGAAATGAGCGAAATCGTCCTGAACATCGATGGCAAGGAGGTCGCCGCCAGCGCCGGCATGACCGTCCTGCAGGCGGCGCAGCAGGCGGGCATCCACATCCCGACCCTGTGCCACCACGAGCAGCTGGAGGCCTACGGCGGCTGCCGGCTGTGCATCGTGGAGGTGGAAGCGCGCGGCCGGAAGAGCTACGTGGTCTCCTGCCTCTATCCGGTGGAAAAAGACATCGTCGTGCGCACCCGCTCGGAGAAGGTGGACAAGATCCGCAAGGTGATCGTCGAGGAGTTGATGGCCCACGCGCCGGATGCGCCGGAGCTGGTCAAGCTGGCCGAGGAGTATGGCGCCGACCGCAACCGCTTCGAGAAGGAGACTTCGTTCTGCGTGTTGTGCGGCCTGTGCGTGCGCTACTGCGACGAGGTCAAGCACAAGAACGCCGTCGGCTTCATCGAGAACGGCGCGGTGCGCGAGATCAGCTTCATTCCCGAGATCGCCGCCAAGGAGTGCTGGAGCTGCCAGGAGTGCTTCACCCTCTGCCCGACTTCTTATGCCCAGGCCGCCTACCTGCTGACCGAAGCGCTGGCCTTTCCGGGCC
>DATKVJ010000097.1:0-7526 GCA_035530135.1 Rhodocyclaceae bacterium
GCCCCCGTGCGCGTGATGCCGGTCAGACCGGTGCCGGGTGCGTTCGTCACCGCGGGCGCGGAAGGCAGCACCGTCATCGGCCCAGGCAACTGGGCGCGCTACACCCCTTACGTGAATCTGGCGCAGGCGGTCGACGCCAAGAAGCTGGTCGAGCTCTACGTCCGTTTCTATCCGTTGTTCCAGCGGGCCTATGAGGAATTGGGTTTTCCGAAGGGCTATTTCAACGATCGCCTGATCGAGGCGATCGACGATCTGCTGGCCGCCCCGGACATCACCGGTCCGATCAAACTGGTGCAACCCAAGGTGCTGTATGAGTTTTCTGATCCTGATCTGGAGGCGCGCTCGGCCGGCCAGAAAATCATGATCCGGATGGGCGGCGACAACGCCGCCAAGGTCAAGGCCAAGCTCACCGAGATACGACGAGAGCTCATGGCTCACGCCGTCAAGCGCTAGCGGGACGGGGGCAGAATGAGCATCGACGAGGGACGACCGGAATTGCCCGGCGCCGGCGCGCCCGGGCGTGGCCTGCTGGGCAGGGTGCTGGCCTTTGCTGCCGGGGCGGTGTTGCTGGTCCTGGTATTCACGCTGTCGGTGTTTCTGTTCGCCATCCTGGTCGCGGGCGGCTTGCTGGTCTGGGGCTATCTGTGGTGGCAGACCCGGGAACTGCGGCGGCAACTGCGCAAGCAGATGCGCGAACGTCCGCCGGGCGGGCGCGTCATCGAGGGCGAGGCGGTCCGCGAAGACGGATCCGACGACAAGGACGAACGCCGATCATGAGCATCCCCGCAGAAATCCGCGCCCAGGCGGCCGACCTGATCGCCTACATCGACGCCAGTCCCAGCCCCTGGCACGCCGCGGCCAGCAGCGCGCAACGCCTGCAGGCGCGGGGGTACACGCAGTTGCACGAGGACCGGCGCTGGCACCTGGAGGCCGGCGGGCGCTATTACGTGGTCCGGGGCGGCGCTTCGGTTATCGCCTTCATCCTCGGCAGCGAACCGCTGGCGGAGGCGGGCTTCCGGCTGGTCGGCGCGCACACCGATTCGCCGGGACTGAGGTTGAAGCCCAGGGCGGCGCACGAAAGCTGCGGCGTGCTGCGCCTGGGGGTCGAGGTCTATGGCGGGCCGATCCTCGCCAGCTTCACCGACCGCGACCTGAGCCTCGCCGGTCGGGTGGTCGTCCGTGTCCCCGGCGGCTTCGAGACCCGATTGCTGCGCTTCGATGCGCCGCTGCTGCGCCTGCCTAACCTCGCCATCCACATGAACCGGGAAGTGAACGAGAAGGGTCTCAAGTTGGACAAGCAGACCGAGCTGCCGCTGATCCTCGGCATCGCGTCGCCGGGCATCGAGAGCGACAGCAGCTTTAGAAGCATGGTCGCCGACAAGCTCCAGGCGGAGACGGGCGACATCCTCACCTGGGAACTCGCCGTCTACGACACCCAGAAGGGCGGTCTGTGGGGAGCGGATGAGGAGTTCATCGCCGACAGCCAACTGGACAACCTGGCCTCCTGCCACGCCGCGCTGAGCGCGCTCCTGGCCTGCGGCACTCCGGCCGCCACCTGCGTCTGCGCCTGCTTCGATCACGAGGAGGTGGGCAGCGAGAGCGCCGCCGGCGCGGCCGGCAGCTTCGTCTCCGACCTCATCAACCGGATCGCAGCGAGCGCCGGCATGGATGAGGAGGCCCGCCGCTGCGCGCTGGCGCGGAGCTTTTTCATCAGCGCCGACATGGCCCACGCCTATCACCCCAACTTCCCGGCGGCCTACGAGCCCGGTCACAAGGTGATGGTCAATGCCGGCCCGGTGATCAAGAGCAACGCCAATCAGCGCTACACGACGGGGGCGGACAGCGCCGCGCGCTTCATTTCGCTGTGCGAGCGTGCCGGCGTCCCTTTCCAGCAGTACGCCCACCGCAGCGACCTCTCTTGCGGCAGCACCATCGGCCCCATCGTCGCTGCCCGCCTAGGGATTGCCAGCGTCGATGTCGGCTCGCCGCTGTGGGCGATGCACAGCCTGCGAGAGAGCGCCGGCGTCCTCGATCACGCTCATATGATCGCGGTGCTGGGGGCGGCCTTCAAGAGCTGAGCCGCCCCCGGCGGCTTGGTGGGCTTGACGATCAAGCCGCCTTGCGCTCGACCATCTGCAGCTTGTCGTCGCCCTCGATGGCGATCTTGCGCGGCTTCAAGGACTCGGGTATCACCCGCACCAGATCGATGTTGAGCAGGCCGTTGTCGAGCGAGGCGCTGGTCACCTTGACCTGATCGGCGAGCTTGAAGCGGTGCTCGAAGTCGCGCGTGGCGATGCCGCGGTGCAGATAGGTCGGGGTCTCGCCGCTGCGCTGCTTGCGGCCGACGATCTTCAGGCTGTCGCCCTCGATCTCGATATCGAGCTCGGCGCGGGAGAAGCCGGCCACCGCCATGGTGATCCGGTACTGGTCCTCCGCCACCCGCTGGATGTTGTAAGGCGGGTAACTGGGCTGGGCCTCGCCGCGCTGCGCCTCGTGGATCATCTGCGCCAGGTGGTCGAAGCCGATGGCGGAACGGTAGAGCGGACTGAAGTCGAATGTACGCATGGCGATATCCTCCGAAGTTAAGCGATATGGTTTGACGGGCCTCGATCGAGCACCCGCGGTAAAGAGATAGGGCCGGGGTTGGCCGTTTCAAGTCCCTTGAAAAACGGCGGAGTGTCCCCATTCACAGGCGGCGGCGCTCAAAATTCTGAGCGCGTAAAGTTCTTGCGCAACGAGCCATTCTCTGCTCTCATGCCGCGTCATAGAAATCGTGCCGGGACGGGAGCATGTTCGACGCTACGGCAAGGATGTTCAGGCCGACCATCACCAAGAAGTTTGCGACGCAGTTCATCGCCCTGGTCCTACTGGGTCTGACAAACCAGTTGATCGTGTGGACGGATCTCAACCAGGTCAGCAGGATAGGGACTATTGGAATGGTCGGCTGGGTGAAACCAATAGCCAAGTCGGCGTCTTCGCCGTTGTGACGCGCGATGGGATTGCCACCCTGACCGAGGGGGAACTGTATATTTCCGAGGAGTGGTTCGCCGACTCCCTTCGCTGCCAGGAGGCCGGCATTCCCGAGCATGGTTATTTTAAGGGGCAAGCATATTTTTGTCGGCGTAGCAGCAATTGCAGCACCATAATAAAAAGATCGACGCCGAACTGCTCGGTAAAATTGCGCTTGCCCGTTTTCTGGAGTTGCCGCTGCGGGCTTTCGACCGTCAGGTGAACCAGACGGAGTCCTCCACTGCATTTACTGCCCTTCGCCCCTGGATGACCGTGGATCGATTGGCAGGTGCGCTGGTGGCGCACGATGCGGACGACATCCTTAAAACCCCAGAATCCTCAACCCTGGGAGAGGTTCGCGAGGAGGGAGGGAGCCTGACGTTCCTCTACCATAGTCCCAGCTGCGCGCGGGAATATCGGTTCGATGAGGAGGGGGTGAAGCGCCGGATGTCCCATCCGAACTTCCCTGCGGAGCAGGCGGGCGCATTGCACAGGCTGCGTCTGATCAACACCCGAAACCGGCTTACCCATGCACTAATACAGGCAGTGCTGGCATCGCAAACGGCGTATCTACGTTCCGGGCAGCCCTTGGCGCTGCTACCCCTGACCCAGGCGGTAATTGCCGCCCAGTTGCGGGCGGGGTCAAATCTTTCCGTGGTGGCGGACCCCGGCCGGGTCTCCCGGCTGGTGCGTGGATTGTCAATCATGTTGCCAAATAGGAAAGTGGTGCGGTTAAACACGCTGTTCCCGAAACCGCGGCAGGTTCATTGCCAATTCGTGGATCATGTGATAAAAGTAGAAAAAACGTATATAGCGGAAGGGATATTGCGGGAGCCGCTGACGGACAAGGCCATTGCCGAAATTCTCAAGCGCGAATACGGTCTCCGCTTGTTGAGGCGTACGGTGGCTAACATCCGACACGACTTGGCGATTCCCGATTGTCGTAGCCGCAGCCAGCGTATGAATTATCTGCTGGCGACCGAGGGGTTTTCCGCACTGGTGCCGTTGACCCCTCAAACGCTGCGGGCTGTGGTTCCGGCCGATCCTGGAGTGTATGAGATTCGAGCGAGTCTCGCTTCTCCTTTCGGTGGGGAAAAGCAAGACTGGCCGGGGGAAAGGGTGCCGACAGTGTCGCATTGCGTGGTCTACATCGGTTCGGCCGGAGATTTGCGCAAACGCTTGGGGGATCACCTGCGCGGCAGTAGCGATAACGCGGTGCTTTATCGCTACATCGCGGACGGCGCTGCGCGGGTTCGGTTTCGTCTCATCAGCGATGGATGGCGCTTGGCGGAGCGGGAACTGTACCGGGTATTTTGCGAAACCTTCGGCGCGCCGCCGCCATGCAATCGCATGAGTCCATGAGCATAGAGAGTCACCGGTGAATGGGGAGTGCCGTCGTCTGACGCAAAGCGTGAACAAGAATAAATAAAGGCTGGGACGCATCGTGGAAAAAATATTGCGCAAGCAAGCCTGACGTCCATCGTGATGGCTCCGTCTTCATAGGCGGGCTCGGGAGCCACCCGCCGATGAAGCTCTCGGATGAGACTGCTGCGCCCGTCGGTCATGCGGAGATGACCGGTGGCGCGAATGCCGCGCGACGCAAGGCATTCCTTGAGTCCGGTGAGGCCTATGCAGGGCTGACATCCAGAGGGTACCTCGTCACCGGTAATAAGCCGTGCGCTGGGTGGTTACCCAGGCACAGATACGCGCTCTGGCGCCATTTCCCGGTATTTATGGGTGTCTCGCCGGTTCTTCGAAAATTCCTCCTGCCGGGCGAGCAGCGCGCCAGCCCGCAATCCCCTCCATTGCATCATTTGACGCCTGACCGCCGTCTTAGTCGTGCGAAATGGCGTCCATGGAATGAGGGACAAACTCAGGTCGATGGTCGCCGAGTCCAGCGCATAGGTGGTGTTCTCCAACCTCATGCCCAAGCTGTCACCGACATAGAGCTTTCGGGCTTGCACGATCAGGTGTTCGGCAAATTCAGCATGGATGCGCCAGTGAAATTGATCGGCGCAGGTGATCGATTTCACATATCGGTCGCCGTTGTTCCGATCGACAATGCGCTCGACGTGCGTTTGAGCGACGGCAATTCCTTCGAGGTGCTGGCGGCGATCAGAGCAGGAAACTACGGCACACAGGTGATCATGATGTCCGAGAATCCCTTCGAACAATACCGGACCGAGGCCAGCCGCCTGGGCGCGGCCCACTTCTTCCACAAGTCCCAGGAGTTCGAAAAGATCGTCCCGACCCTGATGCTGATGAAAGAGCGGCTCAAATGACCACCTTCAGAGCGCTCCGCTTCCACCCGCCGCTGCTGGGCCTCGTTGCCGCGATCACGGTGGTAGCCGCAGCCGGCTCGACCTGGCGGGCGGCGGTCGCCTCCGCGTTCATCCTGATGCTAGGCGCGGGCATCGGCTTCCTGCTCGACCGGCGCCTGATCAAAGCGTCGGCTTCCCTGGCGGCCGAGACGCGCAGCGCCACCGAACGGGAGCTGCGCCAGGCGGTGCAGCCTTATCTGGAGAGCATCAACGCCCTGTCGGTCGAACTGTTTCCGCTCTGGGCCAAGCAGATCGAGAGCGGGCGCGGCCAGATGGAATCGGCCGTCGTCGGGCTGGCCGGCGTTTTCTCGGGCATCGTCGATCGGCTTGACGCCTCGGTCCGGGCTTCGGATTCGGCGGCCGAGGGCGTAGACGGCGGCCAAGGACTGGTCAGCGTGCTGAATCAGAGCGAGGCGCGTCTGAACTCCCTGATCGCTTCGCTGCGCGTCGCGATGAAACACAAGCAGGAAATGGTCGCCGAGGTCAATGGCCTGCTCGACTTCATCGTCGAACTGCGCAAGATGGCGATGGACGTGGCGGCGATCGCCGACCAGACCAATCTGCTCGCTCTGAATGCCGCGATCGAAGCGGCGCGGGCCGGCGAGGTCGGCCGCGGCTTCGCGGTGGTGGCCGACGAAGTGCGCAAGCTCTCGGGGCTTTCCAAGGAGACCGGCACGCGCATCAGCGAGAAGGTCGAGACCATCAGCAGAGCGATCGCCGGCGCGGTGGCGGCGGCCAGGAGCAATGCCGAGCAGGAGGCGGGTTCGCTATCGGGTTCGGAGACCGTGGTGCAGGGCGTGCTGGGCGACTTCCGCCAGGTCACCGATGCCCTGGTCGAGTCCAGCGGCATCCTGCGCAGCGAGAGCGCGACCATCAAGAGCCAGCTCGCCGAGGCGCTGGTGCAACTGCAGTTCCAGGACCGGGTCAGCCAGATTTTGAGCCACGTCAGGGACAGCGTTAAGCGGCTGCCGCCGCATCTGGCGGAGAGCCGCAACGGCTTCGCCGAAGGCGGCATGCCGGTTCCGGTTGACGCTTCTGCGCTGATCGCCGAACTGGCCAGGAGCTATGCCACCCGGGAGGAGCGCCTCAATCACGGCGGCAGCGCCGAGGCTGCCGATCAGTCCGGAATCACCTTTTTTTAGGAGGGAATCATGGCAAAAACGATACTCGTCGTGGATGACTCCAGTTCGCTGCGCCAGGTGGTCGGCATCGCCCTGAAGGGTGCCGGCTACGAGGTGATCGAGGCCTGCGACGGCAAGGATGCGCTGGGCAAGATCACCGGCAAGAAGCTCCATCTGGTCATCAGCGACGTGAACATGCCCAACATGGACGGCATCAGCTTCGTCAAGGAGCTGAAGAAGCTCGCCGAGCACAAGTTCACGCCGGTCATCATGCTGACCACCGAGTCGCAGGAGGCGAAGAAACTGGAGGGGCAGGCGGCCGGCGCCAAGGCCTGGGTGGTGAAACCCTTCCAGCCGGCGCAGATGCTCGCCGCGGTGTCGAAGCTGGTGATGCCTTGAGCGCCGCCATGGAAACCAATCTGGATCCGTCAAGCAGGCCGCCGCGCCTGACGCTGGCCGGCGAGATGGGCATCTACGCCGCGGCCGAACTGAAATCCCGCCTGCTGTCGGCGGTGGAGGGCTGTCCGGAACTGGAGATCGACCTGTCGCGGGTGGAGGAGATCGACTCGGCCGGCCTGCAGCTTCTGATCCTGGCCAAGCGCCGGGCGACCGCCCAGAACAAGACGCTGACCCTCGCCGGCCACAGCCGGGCGGTGCTGGAACTGCTGGAGCTGTACGACATGGCGGCCTTTTTCGGCGATCCGGTGGTGATCACCGCGCAGGATACGCCAGGAGGCAAGACATGAACATCGACCAGGCCCTGCCCACCTTCATCGCCGAGAGCCGGGAACTGCTGGCCAGCATGGAGGACTGCCTGATGCTGCTGGAACAGCAGCCCGACGACGCCGACGCGATCAATGCCACCTTCCGCGCCATCCACACCATCAAGGGTTCGGCGGGACTGTTCGGCTTGGACGACATCGTCCGCTTCGCCCACGTGGTCGAGAACATCCTGGATCGCGCCAGGAACGGCGAGCTTCAGGTGGATGACCAGTTCACGGCGGTGATGCTCGAATGCGGCGACCACATCGGCCATCTGGTGGACCAGATTTCCAACACCGAGCAAGGCCCGGCA
>DATKVJ010000098.1:0-3009 GCA_035530135.1 Rhodocyclaceae bacterium
TATCCCGACGTCGCCTGCGACGAGCAGCTGGTCGACTCGATGGCGGCGCTGCTGGTGCGCGACGCGGCGCGCTTCGACGTCGTCGTCACCACCAATATGTACGGCGACATCCTGTCGGACGAGGCGACCGAGCTCTCCGGCAGCCTCGGCCTCGCCGCCTCGATCAACGCCGGCGACGCGCACTGCATGGCGCAGGCGCAGCACGGCTCCGCGCCCGACATCGCCGGCCAGGATCGCGCGAACCCGGTTTCGCTGCTGCTCTCCGCCGCCATGCTGCTCGGCTGGCTCGCGCAGAAACACCGGCGCCCGGCCCTGGCCGAGGCGCAGCGCCTGATCGAGACGGCCGTCGACGCGCTCATCGCGGAGCCCGCCACGCGCACCGCCGACCTCGGCGGCCCGCTCGGCACCAAGGCCTTCACCGCCGCGCTGTGCGCGCGCATCGAGGACGAATTGAAGAAAGGGAGACCAGTCCGATGATCGAACGCAAGCAGCGTATCCCGATGCGCGACCTCGCCACGCTCTCCGGCGCAGAGGCCGACACCGCCGCCAAGAACCGCGTCGGCGGGCGCGACCTCAACCTGTTCCGCGTGATGATGAACCATCCCGACCTGACGCGGCGCTGGACCGTGTTCGCCGGCCACGTGCTGCAGAAGCAGACCGTGCCGGTGCGCGAGCGCGAGCTGCTGATCCTGCGCATCGGCTGGCGCAACCAGTCCGAATACGAATGGGCGCAGCACGTCGAGATCGCCAAGCGCGCCGGCGTCACCGCGGCCGAGATCGAGCGCGTCAAAGCGGGCCCTGGCGCCGGCTGGAGCGCGCACGAAGCCGCACTGCTGCAGGCGGCAGACGAGCTGTTCGAGAACTCCGTGGTGTCCGACGCGACCTGGGCCGCGCTCGCGTCGAGCTACTCTACCGAGCAGATGATGGACGTGGTGTTCACCGTCGGCCAGTACAACCTCGTCTCCTGGGCGCTGAACAGCTTCGGCGTGCCGCTCGACGACTTCCTGCCCGGCGCCAAGGTTGGCGGGGCGTAGATCGGGATTTGGTCGACATTTAGAACCCACTTTTAAATGAGCCGTCGCATGAGCCGTCATTCCGAGCAAAGCGAGGAATCTGCTTCTTTTGTAATTCGACAGCAGATTCCTCGCTTTGCTCGGAATGACATCCTTTGAGGTCGTCATTTCGCGGCCAAGCAGACCCTTAGCGGCGCGCATCCGCCGAAATTCCGCCATCCCTTGACGAAGCGCAAACGCCGAAACGCGCCTCCCGGGATAGCCGGCGAGATTGCGCCAGTCCCAAACTGGGACTATACTGTGTCATGCGTGTCATCGCCCTGTCCACGCTGAAGGCGTTCTGGCAACTAGCTTCGGCGCGCGACGATGCGCGCGAGCCGGCGCTGGCATGGTATCGGCAGGTCGTGGCGGCTGACTGGACTTCGCCGGCCGACGTGAAAGCGGCCTTCGGCAACGCCAGCATCCTCAAGGATGGCAGGGTGGTCTTCAACATCGCGGGTAACAAATACCGCCTGGTAGTGTGGATCAACTATGCATATCGCGTGGTGTATATCCGGTTTATCGGCACTCACGCCCAATACGACCGGATCGACGCGCAGAAAATTTGACGGAGCAAGCACGATGAATATCAAACCAGTCAGGACCAAGGCCGACCACCGGGCGGCGCTCAAGGAGATCGAGTCCTTGATGAACGCCCGCGCCAATACGCCCGAAGGCGAACGCCTGGATGTCCTCGTTACCCTGGTCGAGGCCTACGAGCGCAAACACTTTCCGATGGACATGCCCGACCCGGTCGAGGCCATCAAATTTGCCATGGAGCAGCGCGGGCTTGCGGTCAAGGACCTGGAGTCCATGATCGGCCCCACCAACCGCATCTACGAGATCCTCAACCGCAAGCGTCCGCTTACGCTCAGGATGATATGGCGCCTGCACCAGGGGCTCGGCATCCCGGCGGAATGCCTGATTAAACCGGCCCAACAGCGCGCCGCATAGCGGCAGAAAGATCGCCCGCTTGCCGATGCGCATAGCCAAGCGCAGGAAAACGGATCAGACTAAGGCGGGATCAAACCACATATCAACTGGAGGCTCCAATGGGTCATGCACAGATGCTGAAGCAACGGCGAGCCAAGCAAAGAACCAGGAAGGTGCTTGCGGGGATTGCCAAGCGAGAAAAGAAATTGGGCAAACAAAACGCCAAAGCGGCCGGCGCGGACGCGCAGAACAAGGCGGGCGGCTAGCTCACCCGGCCCGAGCCGGGGTTTTGAAAGGGCGGGCAGGCCCGATCTTCTCGCGCTCCGGCCCTGGAGGCGCCTTGGGCCGGCTGTTTCGCTTCTAGCCACGCGAGAAACTCAGGATGCTGGAAACACTCCCTGCATTGCGGCTGAATCAAACCGGCGCCGACCGTGGCCAAGCTGATCGCCGTCAACGAGGGATTGATGGCATAATTTCCGCGGAGTCTGCCATGCATAGCTTTATTGATCCACAACTCGCGCAAGTTTCATCCTTGTGCCGCCGCTATGGCGTGCGCAAGCTGGAGTTGTTCGGCTCCGCGACTACTGGAGCTTTCGATCCGCAGACCAGTGATCTCGACTTTCTGATCGAATTCGATCCCGAAGGCGACGACAGCCTCTTTCACCGCTACTTCGGTCTGAACGAAGATCTCGAGGTGCTGTTTGGCCGAAAGGTCGATCTGGTGATGGTCGGCACGCTGAAAAACCCCTATTTTATTGACTCGGTAAACAAGACGCGCCAAACGGTCTATGCAGCCCCAGTCGCCGAAGCTGCTTGAGGATATCCGCGACGCCGGAACCCTGCTCGCGTTAAATCCATGACGACCCCCGACCCCGTCGACCTGAGCCACAAGCAGGTCCTGGACACCATGCTGCTCAAACTCCCCGGCGTGGAGGCGGGAGAAATGACCGGCCTGCTTGCCTACTTCGTCGGCAAGAAGATGTTCGCCTGCATCTGCAACGGCGGCGTGGGGGTGAAGCTTGCG
>DATKVJ010000099.1:0-23267 GCA_035530135.1 Rhodocyclaceae bacterium
ATGAGCGTAAAAATCTCCCGGCAGGCCTACGCCGAAATGTTCGGCCCGACGGTGGGTGACCGGGTGCGCCTGGCCGACACCGAGCTTTGGATAGCGGTCGAGCGGGACTACACGATCCCCGGCGAGGAGGTGAAGTTCGGCGGCGGCAAGGTGATCCGGGACGGCATGGGCCAGGGCCAGGGCCTGGCCTGCGAGGTCGCCGACACCGTGATCACCAACGCCCTGATCGTCGATCACTGGGGCATCGTCAAGGCCGACATCGGTCTCAAGAACGGCCGGATCGCGGCGATCGGCAAGGCCGGCAATCCCGACATCCAGCCGGGTGTGACGATAGCCATCGGCGCCGGCACCGAGATCATCGCCGGCGAGGGCATGATCGTCACCGCCGGCGCCATCGACAGCCACATCCACTTCATCTGCCCGCAGCAGATCGAGGAGGCGCTGATGTCGGGCGTCACCACCATGCTCGGCGGCGGCACCGGGCCGGCCACCGGCACCTACGCCACCACCTGCACGCCGGGGCCCTGGCACATCCACGCGATGCTCTCGGCGGCCGACGCCTTCCCGATGAACCTGGGCTTCCTCGGCAAGGGCAACGTCTCGCTGCCCGAACCCGCGCGCGAGCAGGTGCGGGCCGGCGCCATCGGGCTCAAGCTGCACGAGGACTGGGGCACCACGCCCGCGGCGATCGACAACTGCCTGGCGGTGGCCGAGGAGATGGACGTGCAGGTGGCGATCCACACCGACACGCTGAACGAGTCGGGCTTCGTCGAGACCACGCTGGCGGCCTTCAAGGGCCGCACGATACACACCTTCCACACCGAGGGCGCCGGCGGCGGCCACGCCCCGGACATCATCAAGGCGGTGGGCCAGGCCAACGTGCTGCCCTCGTCCACCAACCCGACGCGGCCGTACACGGTAAACACCATCGACGAGCACCTGGACATGCTGATGGTCTGCCACCACCTCGATCCCGCCATCGCCGAGGACGTGGCCTTCGCCGAATCGCGGATCCGGCGCGAGACCATCGCCGCCGAGGACATCCTGCACGACCTGGGCGCCTTCTCGATGATGTCCTCGGATTCGCAGGCGATGGGCCGGGTCGGCGAGGTGGTGATCCGCACCTGGCAGACCGCGCACAAGATGAAGCTGCAGCGCGGCGCCCTGAAGCAGGATAGTTCCCGCGGTGACGTCAAAGCGGACAACTTCCGGGTCAAGCGCTACATCGCCAAATACACCATCAACCCGGCCATCTCCCACGGCATCTCCCACGTGGTCGGCTCGATCGAGGTCGGCAAGCTGGCCGACCTGGTGCTGTGGAAACCGGCCTTCTTCGGCGTCAAGCCGTCCTTGATCATCAAGGGCGGCATGATCGCTGCGGCGGCCATGGGCGACCCCAACGCCTCGATCCCGACGCCGCAGCCGGTGCACTACCGGATGATGTTCGGCGCCCACGGCCGCGCCCTGCGAACCTCGCTCTCCTTCGTCTCGCAAGCGGCGCTGGACAACCCGCAGGTCGCCGCGCTGAATCTCTTGAAGCCGCTGGAGGCGGTGCGCGACACGCGTGGCATCAGCAAGCGCGACATGGTGCATAACGACGCCCTGCCGCAGATCGAGGTCGACCCCGAGACCTACGCGGTGCGCGCCGACGGCGAGCTCTTGGTGTGCGAACCGGCCGCCGTGCTGCCGATGGCGCAGCGCTACTTCCTGTTCTGAGATGCTGCTGATCGAGCGCCGCGCCGACGCGGATGCCGTGCCCAGCGAGCAGTTGGCGCTCGGCTTCGATGCCCGGACCAAGAGCCGGTTGCGCACGCGGCTGGCCTCGGGCGAGGAGGTCGGGCTGTTCCTCGAGCGCGGCTCGGTGCTGCGCGGCGGCGACAAGCTCGCCGCCAAGGACGGCCGCGTCGTCCTGGTGGTGGCCGCGCCGGAGGAACTGATGGAGGCGACGTCCGCCGACCCGCGGCAACTGGCGCGCGCCGCCTATCACCTGGGCAACCGCCACGTCGCGGTCGAGATCGGGCAAGGCCGGCTGCGCTTCGCCGCCGACCACGTGCTGGGCGACATGGTCGCCGGCCTCGGCCTGCCGGTCGCGAGGATCGAAGCACCCTTCGAGCCCGAGAGCGGCGCCTACGGCCACCACGGCGGCCACGGCGCATCGCCCCAGCCGAGTCCGCGCATCCACGATCACTACGCAGCGCCATGAGTCTCGCCTTCATGCGCCTGCTGCAGCTCGCCAGTCCCGCCCTGCCGGTCGGCGCCTACACCTATTCGCAAGGCCTGGAGTGGGCGGTCGAGGCCGGCACGGTGGCCGACGAGGCAGCCGCGCTCTGCTGGATCGCCGAGCTGCTCGATTGGAACCTCGGCCGCTTCGAGGCGCCGCTGCTCTCGCGCATGCTCGCCGCCTGGCGGATCGAGGACGACGCCGAACTCGCCCGCCTCGACGCCGAATTCGTCGCCAGCCGCGAGAGCGCCGAGCTGCGCGCCGAGACGCTGCAGATGGGCTACTCGCTGCGCCGCCTGTTGGACGAGCTGGGGGACTTCCCCGCGCGCTTGCGCGAACACCTGCACGCGCTGCCCCAGCCTTCCTTCCCGCTCGCCTGGAGTTGCGCGGCGGCCGCCTGGGACGCGCCGGCCGCCGACGCGCTCCACGCTTATCTCTGGGCCTGGAGCGAGAACCAGGTGATGGCGGCCTTGAAGGCCGTGCCGCTGGGCCAGAGCGCCGGACAGCGCATCCTCGCCGAACTAGGCGCGCGCATTCCCGCGATCGCGGCGCGCGCGCTGGAGATGACCGAAGAGGATTTCTCCAACTATGCGCCGGGCTTCGCCATCGCCTGCTGCCGGCACGAAAGCCAATACACGAGGTTATTCCGCTCATGAGCAAGCAAGCATTGCGGGTCGGCATCGGCGGTCCGGTCGGCTCCGGCAAGACCGCGCTGACCCTGGCGCTGTGCCGCGCGCTGCGCGACCGCTACAACATCGCGGTGGTCACCAACGACATCTACACCGAGGAGGATGCCCAATTCCTGGTCAGGAACGAAGCGCTCTCGCCCGACCGCATCATCGGCGTCGAGACCGGCGGCTGCCCGCACACCGCGATCCGCGAGGACGCCAGCATCAACCTCGAAGCCGTCGAGCGCCTCAACCGGCGGCTGCCCGGCCTGGAGATCGTGTTCATCGAGAGCGGCGGCGACAACCTCGCCGCCACCTTCAGCCCGGAACTCTCGGACCTCACGCTGTACGTGATCGACGTCGCCGCCGGCGACAAGATCCCGCGCAAGGGCGGGCCGGGCATCACCAAGTCCGACCTCTTGGTGATCAACAAGATCGATCTCGCGCCGCTGGTCGGCGCTTCGCTGGAAGTGATGGCGCGCGACGCGAAGAAGATGCGCGGCGAGCGGCCCTTCGTCTTCAGCAACCTGAAGACCGGTCAGGGCCTGGAGGAGATCGTCGCCTTCGTGCTGCGCCAGGGCCTGGTGGCCTAAGAAACCTCCGCCATGAATCCTCCCCTGCGTCCCACGGGGACTTCCTTTCGATGGGGATACCCGAACGGGTACGGTCGTCATTGCGCGCAGAGGGCGAAGCAATCCAAGATCGCCGCGCTGCGCTCGCGATGACGAAATCGTAATAATCGGTGTTTCCCTGGTCGCGTTGCGCGCTCGTCCCGGGTAAAATGGCGGGCTTTCGGTCGGCATCGCGATCGAAACCAACCGCGCAGAGGGCATCATGACGACAGCCACCACCATCCCCGCAACCCTGATTCCCGGCGACGGCATCGGCCCCGAGATCGTCGAAGCCACCGTGATGGTGCTCGACGTCCTGGGCGCGCGCTTCGACTGGGAGATCTGTTCGGCGGGTCTGGCCGGGATGAAGGAGTTCGGCGATCCGCTGCCGCAATCGACGCTGGACTCGATCCACCGCACCAAGCTCGCGTTGAAGGGGCCGCTGGAGACCCCGGTCGGCGGCGGCTACCGCTCCTCCAACGTGCGCCTGCGCGAAGAATTCAAGCTCTACGCCAACGTCCGTCCCGCGGTCACGATCATTCCCGGCGGCCGCTTCGAGGACATCGATCTGGTCTTGCTGCGGGAGAACAACGAAGGGCTCTACGTCGGCTTCGAGCACTACATCCCGATCGACGGCGACCCCCACGCGGTGGCCATGGCCACCGGCGTGAACACCCGCGCCGGCTGCCGGCGCATCGCCGAATACGCCTTCGAGTACGCGGTGAAGAACGGCCGCAAGAAGGTCACCATCGTGCACAAGGCCAACATCATGAAGGCCTTGACCGGCCTGTTCCTGGACACGACGCTGGAAGTCGCGAAGAAGTACGAAGGCCGCATCGAATGCGACCAGCGCATCGTCGATGCCTGCGCCATGCAGCTGGTGTTGAATCCCTGGCAGTTCGACGTGATCGTCACCACCAACCTGTTCGGCGACATCCTCTCGGACGAGATCGCCGGCCTGGTGGGCGGCCTGGGCATGGTGCCGGGCGCCAACATCGGCGTCGAAGCGGCGATCTTCGAGGCGGTGCACGGCTCGGCGCCGGACATCGCCGGACGCGGCATCGCCAACCCCGTCGCGCTGATGCTGGCAGCCGCAATGATGCTCGACCACATCGACCGGCGCGACCTGGCGCACCGCCTGCGCCAGGGAATCCACGCCACCTTGAACGAGGACATGGTGAGGACCGGCGATCTGGGCGGCAAGGCCTCGACCAAGGAATTCACCGCGGCGCTGATCCGCCGGCTTACCCCCTGAGTCCTCGTGGCGCTGGCGCGTCGGGGACCGACAGCGCCTGCAGCAGCGCCTCGATCACCGTTCGGCGCAACGCGCGCCAGCGCCTGCCGCCCGCGAAGACGTGCCTCTGGTTGATTTCCAGCTCGATGCCCAGGTAGCGCTCCGCCGGGAAGCGCCGGCGCAGATGGGCGGTGAGGCCGTCTGACCGACCGCGGTAGGGATAGTTGCGGCGCACCCGCAGCTCGGGCGCCAGAGCGCGGCAGGCGGCCTGCCAGCGGCGGCACAATTCGACCTCGCCCGGCCGATCCGGGTCGTAGAGCAGACCGACGTCGGCTTCGCGGATCCGGCCGTCGAGCACCGGCGTGAAGCTGTGGGCGGCGATATGGACGACCCGGCCGCCTCCCGGGGCCGCGGCGACGGCGTCTTCCACCCTGCCCCGGTAGGCCAGGTAGTGCCGCGCCAGGATCTCCAGACGCAGCGCCGCCGGCGCAGCCAGCGTCGCTTCCGAATAGAGTTTTGGGTGGCCGAGCGAGCGGTTGAGGTCGATCAGCAGACGGCTGGTGGTGGCGGCGAACAGGGGCGCGGCGAGCACCCCGGCCAGGTCCCTGGCCATCGTCAGCGCGCCCGCGTCATAGCCGCGATGCGTCCGCAACAGGGACTCGAAGCCGCGAAAGAGCGGCCGGTAGCGGCTCGGAATCCGGTTGCCGCCGTGCTCGCAGCTGACCAGGAAACGGGATGGCTTCGTCGGCTTCACGCCAGGAACATCCGTCCTTCTTCCAGGCAGCGGCAAAGCTCCCCGTAGACGGAGCGCAGCTTGTCCCTGCCGAAGTCGGCAGCCACGGCGCGCAGGATGCGGCGCGCCAGCGGGCCGCGCGCCAGCAGGATGTCCAGCGCCTCGCCCCAGTCCCGCCGTTCTTCGCCCGGCATGGTGCCGATCAGATGGTGCCAGAGCTCGCGGGCCTCGCAGCGGCGCCCCGGATAGCCCAGCAGCCGCAGGTATGCTGCGTCCGCAATCACCGTCAGTTCGGCGTCGCGGATGCAGGCGCGCAGGATCTGCGCCAGGGCGTCGGTGGCGATTTCCCGCTGCCCCGCCAGCGTTCCCCAGCGCCCCTCGTAGAGCGCGCGGACGCTGGCGATGGTCGCGGCGGCGACGGCGAGGTCGGCGCGCGGGCATTCCTGCACGTCGATGACGCGGATTTCGACGGCGTGGCGGTCGAAGCGCGGAATCGCGCCGCGGGCGTTCACCCATTCGTGCCGCAGCACGCCCTCGGGATCGAAGGGGGCGAGGTCGCGGTACATGGTCGCCAGCGCTCGCGCGTGATCAAGGCGACTGGCGAGGGCATCCGGGATCACCGCCCCGATCAGCGCGGGAATCTTGAGAACGTGGGAACGGTAAGCCTCCATGCGGAAATCCAGGAGGCCGCTGTCGCCGCCATCCGCGATCGGGGAACTCGCGGCCAGCGCCGGCAGGATGGGCAGCAGCAGCCTGATGGCGGCGTGCAGGCGCGCGAACTCGCCGTCGTCGGCGAAGGGCAGGTTCACGTGCGCGCTCTGCAGGTTGGCCCAGCCGTGGCTTCTGCAGCCGAAAATGCGATCGTAGGCGCGGTAGATGGCGGCGTGCTCGCCCGGCCACAGATGCGTTTCGGTGTGCGGATCCATCCACGGATGCGCCGCGCTGGGCATGAGCCTTGCGCCCATGGCCGCAAGGCGCCGGCCGATGGCGCCGACCTCGGACTGGAAGGCGGCGGCGAGGGCGGGCAGATCCGGACTTGGTCTGGCGTTCTTCAATTCGAGCACGTGCAGCACCAACTCGTTCGACCAGGCGAGTCCGCCTCTGTCCACCTCGGCGGCGGGCGCCCCGGCGAGCTCGCTCAGCAGGGCGTCGGCGACCGGCCTGACCGAGAGCGTCTGCGCATCCACGATCATGTATTCCAGTTCGATGCCGTAAGCCGCGAAGGCCGGCAGCGGGGCGGCGCTCATGACGACACGCCCCGCCTGCGCGCCTCGATGCGCTTGGCGAACACGGCCATCACCTCGCGGTAGAGGGCGTCCTTGAGCACGCCGTCCTCGTTGCCGGCGTCGACGTTGGGATTGTCATTGACTTCGATGACGCAGCAGCGTCGGCCCACCTCCTTGAGGTCGACGCCATAGAATCCGTCTCCGATCAGATCGGCCGCCTTGAGCGCCATCTTGACCACCCTCGCCGGCGCCTGGTCCAGGGGCAGCGCCAGCGTGGCGCCCTCGCGATACGCCCCGCCCTGGCCGTTGCGCTTGATGATCTGCCAGTGCCCGGGAACCATGAAATATTGGCACACGAACAGCACTCGCCGGTCGAGGATGCCGACCCGCCAGTCGAATGCCGTCGGCAGATATTCCTGGGCGATGATCAGCTCGGATTTTTCCAGCAGTTGCTCCACCGTGGCGCGCAGTTCCACCGCCGACGTCACCTTCACCACCCCCAGGGAGAACGAGCTGTCCGGTTGCTTGAGCACGATCGGAAGCGTCAGGACCTGCAGGATCTGGCCGGCGTTGTCGCGATGCACGAGCAGGGTTCTCGGCGTCGGGATGCGGTGCCGTGCCAGCAGCTCGGCCAGATAGACCTTGTTGTTGCACTTCAGGATCGACTGCGGATCGTCGATCACCACCAGGCCTTCGGCCAGCGCCTGGCGGGAGTAGCGGTAGGTGTAGTGATTGACGAAGGTGGTGTCGCGGATGAACAGCGCGTCGAAGGCCGACAGACGGCCGAAGTCGGCCCGGGTGACCAGCTCCGCATGGATCCCCATCTGCTGCGCGGCGCGCTCGAACTTGCGCAGCGCCCTGGCGTCGGAGGCTTGTTCCGGGTTGTCGGGGTCGTGCAGTATGGCGAGGTCGAAGCGCGGCGCCGCGCGCCTTTTCAGCGGCCGCGGTCGGCGCAGGAAGTAGTCGCTGGCGGCTTCGATCGCGAAGGCCTGATGCTGCGGCGGGATGTCGCTGGCGGCCATCGGCCGCACGCCGCGGATGCGCCACTGGCCGTCGCGGCGCTGAAAGTGCGCGCGCAAGAGCGGCGCCTGCAGCAGTTTGAAGAGCTGCCCGCTCAACTGATCGTAGTGCTTGGCGACGTTGCGCCCGAAGTAGATGGAGAGCTCAAACTCGTCCGACTTGATCGGCGCCAGGGAGCGCTGGACCAGTTCGTCCAGGCCCTGGGTGAGCAGGCGCACCAGGTTCCTGGATTGCAGGTCCTCGATCGTGCCCACCCTGGGCAGGGGCTTGTGGCCGCGGGCTTCGGCCAGCAGCGAGACGTAATAGCCGAGACTCTGGTAGCGATAGGACCGGCACAGATTGAACACCCTGGCGCCGCGCTCCTTGCCGTAGGCGGCATCGGTCAGGTAGGCCCGCGCCGGCACGACCGTCACCCCGGGAATGGCCAGCGGCCAGTCGCGCGGGTTGGTGACCACGATCAGGATGCTCATGACGATCCCCGCCCGGCCGGCCGGATGACCAGCAGGTTGGCGTCGTGGGTGACGATGCCCAGCAGCACCGCGCCCATCACCCGATCGATGTTGATCCAGTACTCCTGGGCGGGACCGTAGGGATCGGCGACCAGCACGGTCCGTTCCCTGCGGTTGTAGCCGGCCATGACGACGAAGTGCCCGGAAGGATGCCCGCGCACGTCGTCGGGCTGGTCTTGCGGCCCGTATTCCCGGGGCGCGCGGTAGAGGAAGGTGGAACTCAAGCCGGTCAGTATCGGCAGGTCGCGGCGCAGCAGGCCGTGGATCAAGTGACGGGTGAGGTCCGTCAGGCGCAGCCGCCCGCCCAGGCTCAGGAACTCCAGATAGCCCTCGGTGGCGTGATGCAGCCTGGCGTCGCGCTTCAGCTCGCGCTGGCGCTGCAGGCGCTGGGCGATATCGACCCCGGGGGCGAACCAGCTCGGATCGAAGACCAGCAAGTTGTAGGTGTAGATGGTGGCCTGAAAGCCGTTCCTCAGGGCGTCGCAGGCCAGGAAAACGGCGAAGGTGCCGGTGCCGGTTTCGAGCTTGCGGGTGCGGGCGATGACGCCCTCCAGACCCTCGTCCCGCCCCCAGTAGCGGTAGATGGCGTGGAGGCAGGTGGGGCCGCAGGTGGTCTCGTCCGGCTGCGGCAGCATCGTCAGGGGCAGGCGCAGCGTGGGCCTGAGCATGGGCTGGAACTCTCTCTCGAGCGGGCCCGGGGGAGGCCGAAAATGCCCGGGCGATCATGCCGACAATATATGCCAATCGGCTTGACAGGGGAAGCGTGGGGCCCGAAGATGATGTCATTCTCATCTTCCCCCGCTTCCTGGGCATGCTCATGGCTGCGCTTACCCCCTCGGTCGGCGATGCGCTGTTGATCGTCGATGTGCAGAACGATTTCCTGCCCGGCGGCAGCCTCGCCGTAGCCCGCGCCGAGGAAGTCATCGCACCGCTGAACGGCTATCTCGCGCTGTTCGCCCGGCGCGCGCTGCCGGTTTTCGCCACGCGCGACTGGCATCCGGTGCAGCATTGCTCATTTCGCGAACAGGGCGGACCCTGGCCGCAGCACTGCGTCGCCGGATCACCCGGGGCGCGTTTCGCCGCCGCCCTGCTGCTGCCGGAATCGGCGATCGTGGTGGACAAGGCCACCCGGCCCGACGCCGATGCCTACTCTGGCTTCGCCGGCACCGAGCTGGCGGACCGGCTCCACGCGCTCGGGGTACGGCGTCTGTTCGTCGGCGGACTGGCCACCGATTATTGCGTCCAGAACACCGTGCGCGATGCGCTGCGCCTGGGCTACGCCGTCCTCCTGCTGCGCGACGCGGTGCGCGCCGTCGACGCCGCCCCCGGCGATGGCGAAAACGCCATCGCCCGCATGCTCGAGGCGGGTGCCGCCGCCATCGAGCTGGCGCAGCTCGAAGGCTGAGGCGATGGGCGCGATGACGACCGCGGCCTCGCCGCTGCTGACCGACCTCTACCAGCTGACCATGCTCCAGGCCTATCACGACGAGCAAATGAATGGGCTGGCGGCGTTCGAGTTCTTCGTGCGCAGGCTGCCGGAGGGCCGCAACTTTCTGATGGCGGCCGGACTGGAGCAGGTACTCGACCATCTCGAGACCCTGAGTTTTTCCGCCGAGGAGCTCGCCTGGCTGGACGCGAGCGGGCACTTCCGCCGCGACTTCGTCGCTTCGCTCGCCGACTTCCGCTTTGCCGGCGAGGTGCACGCGATGCCGGAGGGCACGGTGTTCTTCCCGGACGAGCCGATCCTGCGGGTCGTGGCCCCGATCCAGCAGGCGCAGCTGGTGGAGACGCGCATCATCAACCTGTTGCAGTACCAGACCCTGGTCGCCTCCAAGGCGGCGCGCTGCGTGCTGGCGGCGCCGGACAAGCTGCTGGTCGATTTCGGCCTGCGCCGCGCCCACGGTGCCGAAGCCGGACTGCTGTCGGCGCGCGCGAGCTTCCTCGCCGGCTTCGGCGGCAGCTCGAACGTCATGGCCGGCATCAACTGGAACATACCGCTGTTCGGCACCATGGCGCACTCCTACGTCCAGGCGCACGACGAGGAGGCCGAAGCCTTCGAACGCTTCGCCCGCTGCCATCCGCGGGCCAACACCATGCTGATCGACACCTACGATACCGAGGCCGCGGCGGGCAAGCTGCTGCCGCTGTCGGCGAGGCTGGCGCAGGACGGCATCGCCATTCAGGCGGTGCGCATCGACAGCGGCGACCTGGGCGAACACGCCCGGCGGGTCAGGGGCATACTCGATCAGGGCGGAATGCACAAGGTCAGGATCTTCGCCAGCAGCAACCTGGACGAATACCGGCTGCACGAACTGCTCGCCGCGGGCGCGCCGATCGACGGCTTCGGCGTCGGCACGCGCATCAACACCTCGGCCGACAGTCCCTATCTCGACTGCGCCTACAAGCTGCAGGAATACGCCGGCCGGGCGCGGCGCAAGCGCTCGGAAGGCAAGGCGACCTGGCCGGGACGCAAGCAGGTCTATCGCCGTGTCGACGGCGACGGGCGTCTGGCCGGCGACCTGCTGACCACGGCCGACGACGTCCAACCGGGCGATGGCTTACTGCTGCCGGTGATGCGGGACGGCAGGCGGATCTCGCCGTCACCGCCGCTGTCGGCGGTGCGCGGCTACGCCGCCTTGCAACTGGAATCGCTGCCGCGAGCCTTGCGCCGGCTCGATGCCGCGCCGGCTTATCCGGTGCGGATCTCGGCCAGGCTGGTCGA
This sequence comes from Rhodocyclaceae bacterium, assembly GCA_035530135.1. Classification (GTDB taxonomy): domain Bacteria; phylum Pseudomonadota; class Gammaproteobacteria; order Burkholderiales; family Rhodocyclaceae; genus CAIYYX01. Next base: position 10,945 of record DATKVJ010000099.1, read on the forward strand.
TCTGGCCCGCGCGATCGACCAGCGCCGCGCAGAACCGGGCTGAGAGCTATCGGGTCGATCACCCCGCAAAAGATGAAAAAAACCTACCGGATTCCCAAAAATGTCGATTGGAGCTATTCGGGAAACTTCATGATCACTCGCTGTGCGGCGTTCTGGATATGCTGCAGCGACAACATTCCTGCCTGCTTTTCATCGCCGCCCAGTACGGCATTCAGGATGCCTTCGTGATCGTCCCATACGCGGCTGCGGTCATGCGATGGTCCGACAACGGCGATCATCGCACGGCGCAGGTGGTGCCAGTACAAGCGCAGCATTTCGGCAAGCAGCGGGTTGCCAGCCGATTCATAGATCCAAATATGAAACGCCATATCGGCGCTCGTGAGAGCCGACACCGACCCCGCTTCAACGGCCGCCCGCCCGCGCTTGAGCAATTCCAGTCCCTCTTGGTCGGACAGCTTGGCTACGTTACGGGCAGCCAGTTTGGCTGCCATCGGGTCCAGTGATTCCCGAAGTTGATAGAGCGATTCGAAGAAGCTCTTGCGCAGGGGCGCGACGACAACACCACGGCGGCCCGCGTCCTGCACAAAGTCCTGTGTCCTGAGTACGGTCAGTGCCTGTGTCACCGGCTGACGCGAAACGTTCAGTCTTGCCGCCAGTTCGTCCTGGTTGATCCGGTCGCCGGAACGAAGCACACCGCCGCAAATGGCTTCCAGAATCGACGAATAAACCTGTTCATAAAGCGTTGTTGGCGTGGTGAGGGGAACGACGATCCTGGAATCGATGTCGTCTGTCGGCGTCGCGGTGAGGTCGGAAGTCATGGCAGCTAGATTGTCCGTCGGTTCACCGGTTGGCTATTGGTCTTTTGGCGCGCGCGACACGTTGGACGACCAGTATACCTCGGTGACACCATCCGCACGGTTCAGGACGCGGGCCAGAATGAAGAGGAGGTCCGACAGGCGGTTGAGATACCGCAACTTCAGCGCGCAGTGCCCAGGATCCCTGTCCTCGAGAGAGACGATCATCCGTTCCGCTGAACGACAAGCGGCTCTGGCAACGTGACAGAAAGCAGCCGCTTCTGATCCGCCGGGCAGAATGAATTCTTTGAGGTGCGGTAGATCTGCATTGAACACTTCGATTTGCCGATCAAGGAAGTCGACACTTTCGACCCGCAGAATGAGCTGCCCCGGACTCGACAATTCCGCGCCGAGATCGAACAGATCGTTCTGGATCCTGGAGATGACGCCCCGCACTGCGGTCGGCGTTTGCTTGCTGGCCACGACGCCCAGGGCGCTGTTCAGTTCATCTACCACGCCCAGCGCATTGATGTACAGGCTGTTCTTCTGTACGCGTGTGCCGTTGGCGAGAGACGTAGTGCCTGAATCCCCGGTTCTCGTAGCGATCTTGCTGAGTCGATAGCCCATTCGGAACTCCTCGGTGGGTTGATTGATTGTGGCCCGTGGCAGGCATCTTCGGCACCGAGCCGATGCCGAGATATTCTTTCGGAGACGATAATGGAAGCCCAATCATTATTGCGCTCGCCAGCTGCGTTCAGCTTTGTCCCAGGCCTCTACCGCCTGAAGATCAGGCACCCACGCCAATCCTGATCGGCTGTCGGAGGACCGCGCTGCGGTGCTGACCACGACGTCTAGCAGCGCGGGCAGGTGCAGCAAAGCTGTGCCGATGGCCTCCTCCAGATCCTCGACACGCTCCACCCTTTGTCCGTGCATACCGAAGGCCCTCGCCATCGCGGCGTGGTCGGCAAACTGCAGACGAGTGCCGACCACCTTCCCATAGCTGTCGGTCTGGTCGTTGACCTCGATTTGCCAAGCACCGTTGTTGGCCACTACGATGAGGAGTTTCGCGTGGTGGCGCACGGCGGTGTCGATCTCCATCGCGTTGAAACCGAAGGCGCCATCGCCGGTAGCCACGACCACCTGGCGCCCTGGATACGCCAGGCTCGCTGCCACACCGAACGCCGTGCCAACCCCGATACAGCCTAGGGATCCGGGATCGAGGTAAGACGACGTCGACAGCCCGACCCGCGCGAAGCTGAGGAAGTCACCCCCGTCAGCCACCAGCACGGCATCGGGAGCCAAATGAGCTTGCAATGCCGCCAGTAGGCGATTCGGGTGCATTCGGCCCTGCGCGTCCGGGGCGGCATTACGCATCGCTTGCCGAAGCTTTTCGACCCGGTCTTCATGCCCCCGCCGCATCGCACGAGCCCAGTCGCGATCGATCGCCGGTGCGCGATCGCCGGCCGCAGCCATTATCGCCGCCAGCGCCACCGCCGGATCGGCGAACAACTCCACCGCCCCGCGGCGGTTGTCGCGCAGTTCTGACGGCGCGTCGGCAATGCGGATGAAGCGGGCTGCACCAAAAACCGCGGGCGAACCGTAGGCGAGCTGGAAGTCAAGCCGGCGCCCGACCGTAACGACGACGTCCGCTTCGCCGATCACGCTGCCCCGCATGGCAGCCACCACCGATATGTGTTCGTCAGCCACTAGGCCACGGCTCTCCCCGGTGTCGAGGTAGACGGCACCGGACCGGTCGAGCAAGGCGGTGAGAGCCCGTCCGGCACCCCGCGCGCCACGCCCGCTGATGACCAGCGGGCGGCGGGCCGACCACAGCAACTCCATCGCTTGTGCCACACCTTGAGGGTCCGGAACCAGTACGGGCCGAGGACGTGGCGCCAGGTGCTCCAGCAGTTGCAGCGAGCGTGGCACTTCGGCGCGCAGCACGTCGATGGGAAAGTCGAGGTACACCGGGCCGGGGTCGCAGCCTTGACCGAGGGCACGCGCCACCGCCTCGCTGAGTTCCTGGAGCACCAGCGCCGGTTCGCGCACGGTACGCGCGTAACGAGTGATCGGTCGCACCAACTCGGTGTGTGCCAGGTCCTGCAGCGCGCCGCGATTATCCTGCGCACGCGGTGGCGTGCCGGAGAGCACGAGAATTGGCGCTCGTGCGACATGCGCATTGGCGATACCGGTCATGGCATTGGTGACCCCCGGCCCAGCGGTGACCAGCGCGACACCCAGCTCACCGGTCAACTCGGCGTGGGCGTGCGCCATGTAGACGGCTGCGCGTTCGTCACGCACGTCCACGATCCGGATGTCTTCGGCGTCCACCCGCATTAAGATCGGCATGATGTGCCCACCGCACAGAGTGAACACCCGAGTCACTCCCTGAGATTTCAGGAAGCGTGCGATCACGGCAGCCGCACAGTCATCGGCGCGCCGGTCTGCGCTCGTCTCGGAAGGATTAGTCGGCGCAGGCATGCGCGTCGCCGCTTCGGTCTGCGCTTGAGCCGGCGACATGGTCAGAACACCGGCACTTCGCGATAGGTGCCCCAGACGGTCTTGAGGCGCTCGATGATGTCGCCCATGCTGGCGCCGGCGCGTACCAGCTCGATGGTCACCGGCATAATGTTCTGCTGGTCGTCCTTGACCACGGCGACCAGTTCGTCGAGCAGCGCATTGACCTTCTTGTTGTCACGCTCTCTGCGGATACGCTGCAGCTTTTCGATCTGACGCCGTTCGACCGTCGGGTCGTGCGGGTGCGTCTCCAGATCGGGAACTTCGTCGGGTTCGTGGAACATGTTGACGCCGATCACGGGCTTGTCCCCGCTCTGCTTATTGAGTGCCTGCTCGTAGGCGAAGTCGGCGATGTGGCGCTGGAACCAGCCTTCCTCGATCAGCTTGATCGTGCCGCCGTTCTTTTCGACCTCGTCGATGATCTCGAAAACCTTGCGCTCGTACTCGTTGGTCAGATGCTCGACGTAGTAGGAGCCTCCCACCGGGTCGACCACGTCCGTCACATGGGTTTCCTCGGCAATGATCTGCTGCGTGCGCAGCGAGATCTTCATGGCCTCTTCGGTCGGAATCGAGAACGCCTCATCCATGCCGTTGGTATGCAAACTTTGCGCGCCGCCGAGCACAGCCGCGAGGGCCTGGATCGCCGTGCGCACGATGTTGATTTTGTATTGCGGTTTGGTCAACGTGGCCGCCGCCGTCTGGCAGTGGAAGCGCAGGCGCATCGATTCCGGATTCCTGGCACCGAAGCGTTCGCGCATGATCTTGGCGTAAACGCGGCGAGCGGCGCGGAACTTGGCGATCTCCTCGAAGAAGTCGGCCTGGCAGACGAAGAAGAAGGCGAGCCGCGGCGCGAATTCATCGACGTCCATGCCGGTCTTCGTCACCTCCTCGACGTAGGTGATCAGGTTGCACATCGTGAAGGCCACCTCATGGACCGGCGAGGAGCCGGCTTCCGAAATGTGATATCCGGAGACGTTGATCGGGTTGTACCGCTTCATGTGCTTCGCGCAGTAAGTGATGCAGTCGCGCACGATACGCACCGAAGGCGCGATCGGGAACACGTATTCCTTCTGCGCCATGTACTCCTTGAGGATGTCCGCCTGAATGGTGCCCGACAATTTGTTCATGTCGCAGCCGCGCTTCTGCGCAGCCGCGATGTACATGGCGAGGAGGATCCAAGCCGAGGGGTTGATCGTCAGAGAGACGGAGATCTTCTCGAGGTCGATGCCGTCCAGCAGCGCCTCCATGTCGGCCAGGGTATCGATGGCCACCCCTTCGCGGCCGACCTCACCTTCGGACATCGGATGGTCCGAATCGTAGCCCATCAGCGTGGGCATGTCGAAGTCCGTGGACAGGCCGGTCTGGCCCTGTTCGATGAGGTACTTGAAGCGCTTGTTGGTATCCTCGCCGGTGCCGAAGCCGGCGATCTGGCGCATCGTCCAGGTCCGGCTCCGGTACATCGTGGGGTAGGGGCCGCGGGTGAAGGGGTAGCGTCCGGGCAGGCCGATGTCGTCGGCGGCACGGCCCTTCAGGTCGAGCGGCGTGTATACCCGCTTCACCGGAAAGCCGCCGAAGGTGTAGAACTGCTCCTTCTTTTCCTTCTGCTTGGCCAGGAACGAGGCAACCTCCTTGTTTTCCCAGTCCTTGATCTCGGCTTCCGGCGCCAAGTGTTCGGGGACGGTCGGCTTGGTGTTCATGGAGTTCCTTTCAGGTTGATGCCATCGAGCAGCTGCTCGGCGGCCTGGTAGGGAGAAATCCGGCGTCCGGCCAGTTGTTCTGACACCGCGGCGAGCGCGCCTCGGCGCGCGTTGATGAAACGCTGGCGCAGCAGGTCCTCGGCCGTCTTGAGCATGCGGAACTCCGCAATTTTACGCACGCGGATCTGCCCGGTTTCGGAACTACGCATGAAGTGTCCGTGGCGGCCCAGGCATTCGATCAGTTGCTCGAATCCTTGGCCGTTTACCGAACTGGTGGGCACTACCGGCGCCCGCCAAAGGCGGTCGTCACCGACCGCCATACCCATCGTGAGCATGGTCTTCAGGTCGCTGACGGTGCGGTTGGCGTCGGACCGGTCGCATTTGCTCACGACATGGATATCGGCAATTTCGAGGATGCCAGCCTTGATGGCCTGGATGTCATCACCGAGGCCTGGTGCCGACACCACGATGACCGTCTGCGCAGCGCGCGCAATCTCGACTTCCGCCTGCCCGACGCCGACCGTCTCGACGATGACGTAATCGAATCCGGCTGCGTCGAGAACATCAACGGCCTCCAGCGACGCGCGCGCCATGCCGCCCTGGGCACCCCGCGTCGCCATGCTGCGGATGAAGATGCCTTCGTCGTTGACCAGTTCCGACATGCGGATGCGGTCGCCCATGATGGAGCCGCCGGAGTATGGGCTCGACGGGTCGACTGCGATGATGCCCACCCGCTTGCCGCCGGTGCGCAGCTTGAGCGTCAGCGTGGACACCAGGGTCGACTTGCCGCTGCCGGGTACGCCGGTAATGCCGATGACGTGCGCTCGTCCGGCCTTCGCGTAGAGTTGCGCCAGCGCCGGACGGCACTCTGCCGAACCCGCCTCTGCGCGGCTCATCAGGCGCGCCATGGCGGCATGGTCGCCGGCGAGCGCGCGCACCACCAGCGAATCCGAGGGTATCTGCTTGGCCATCACGTAGCCTCGAACCGCAGGCGCTGGGCCAAGTCCTTGAAGACTTCGCGGTCGTCGATCACCCGGCGCGCCTTGAAGTCGGTGCGCGGGAAGGTGCCGGGCTGCGCCACCTCGACCATGGTCCGCAGACCCAACATCGTATGCACCGAGGTCGCCACCTGCTGGCGGAACGCATCCATCGCCGGCCGGCCCTTCGCGCTCAATTCGGCGGTAACTTCGACGCGCAGCAGGAGTTCGTCCATGTTGCCGTCGCGGCTGATCACGATGCGATGTTCGCCGCCATAGTCCGGCAGCTTGCTCAGAGCGGCGTCGATTTCGCTGGGATAGACGTTTTCGCCGCGGATGGTGAACATGTCATCGATGCGGCCAAAGATGCCCTGGGGCAGGCTGGGATAGGTTCGGCCGCACGCCGTCTTGTCGTTGGTCCACAAGGCGAGGTCGCCCGAGACCAGTCGGATCATCGGCTGCGAGGTGCGTTCGAGATGGGTATAGACCGGTGTGCCACGCTGGCCATAGGGCACGCGTACGAGGGTCTTGGGATCGCAAACCTCGGTGTAGCAGATATCCTGCCAACACAGCATCCCCTGGAACGACTCGGCCGAGGCTGCGACATTCATGAAAGGGGACATCTCGGCCATCGAGCCGCAATCGAATACCTCGGCCTTGTACGCGTCCATGATGCGATCGCGCACCCCCGGTACCGACGCACCGGGCTCTCCGGAGAAGAACATGCGTTCAATGCCGAAATCCGCAGCGTTGAGTCCTTCCTTGGCCGCCACCTCGGCAAGGTAGAGGGCGTACGAGGGGGTACCGTAGAAGGCCTTGGGTTTCATCATGCCGAGCCATTGCACGGCACGCGCGGACATTCCGGGCGCGCCTGCGCCGAACGGAAAGGCCTTGGCGCCCAGTCGCTCGGCCCCGGAAAGCGCACCCCAACTGCCCATGTACAAGCTGAAGATCGCGGCCACGAACACGATGTCGCCCGGCCGGATACCCATACCCCACATTATGCGTGCGTGGGCGTTGGCGATGTTCTGCCAATCGCCGCGGCCGATCGCAAACGCCGTCGGGCGGCCAGTGGTGCCCGAAGTACCATGGATATGATGGATCTCGCTTTCCGGCACGCACAAGTAATCGCCAAAGGGCGGCGCGCGGTGCTGCGCGGCGCGCAAGTCGGCCTTCGTGACCACCGGACAGCGGCGCTCGAAGTCTTCCAGAGATCGGATCTGGCTCGGATGGAAGCCGGCGTCGTTCCACTTGTCGCGGTAGAAGCTGCAACTGCCGTAGGCGTAGTCGCAGATCTCGCGCAGACGCTGCACGATTGCCTCGTCACGTTTGTCGGGAGCCATGGTCTCGCGGATCGGGAACCAATAGCGGCTATTGTGGGCGGGGCGGTACGAGTCGTCGTACCGCGGCGGCCAAGTCCAGGATTCCATTGCGCTCACGGCGTGTCTCCGATGGTTGAGTCGGTCAACGCTCGCCGCGGTCGGCAACCAAGCGCTCGATGGTCTCGATGATCTTGTTCGGAGGCGTGTCCTGCAGCAGAATCTCGTGCACACCCATCGCCTTCAAAGCCGCCACGTCTTCGTCGGGCATGACGCCTCCGCCCATGAGGATCATGTCGTCGACTCCGCGCGCCTTGAGGCCAGCGATGATCTTCGGGAAGACGGTCATGTGGGCCCCGGAAAGGATGCTCACGGCCAAGACATCGACGTCCTCCTGCACGGCGGCGGCCACCACTTCCTCGGGCGAGCGGTGCAGCCCCGTGTAGACAACGTCCATGCCGGCATCGCGCAGGCACCGGGCCACTATCTTGACGCCGCGATCGTGTCCGTCGAGGCCGACCTTGGCCAGCAGCACGCGTATGTTGTTGCTCATGGTGAGTCTCCCGGTAAAATTCGTCTTTTGTATTTCGTATACGGTATTCGATGTAGAATAGCCACTCGAAAGTGCCGTGTCAATGGAGACCAAATCGTGTCCGATCAAGGGGCTCGGATGGCCGCCGATTTTTGGCGGTAATATTCTTCCCCCGCTCGCCAAACCAGACTCGCCATGAACCCGCTCTCGGATCATCCCCTGCTACTCGCTTACCAAGACGTTGCGCCGACGCTCGAAGGCCCCCTTGCCCGCTGCGGATTTGGCAGTGCGGTGCTCGGCCGCGTGACGCTGGGTGCCGGGGCGATATTGGGGGCGTTTGCGGTGCTGCGCGGTGACGGCCACACGATCCGTGCCGGCGAAGACCTGCGCCTCGGCCCCCACAGCACCGTTCATATCGCGCACGCGCTGTACGGCACCGCGATCGGCGAGCGCGTCACCGTGGGAGCCGACACGGTGGTGCATGGCTGCACGGTGGGCAATGATTGCGTGATAGAAGATCAGGCGGTGGTTCTGGACGGGGCCGTGGTCGGCGATGGTTCCGTCATCGCCGGCGGCTCGGTGGTTTTCCCACGCAGCGTGCTGCCCGCCGGTCACTGGTGCGCCGGCGTACCGGCAGTTCCTATTCGGCCGCTCGGCACCTCGGAGCTGGCCGAGCTGCGCGCACGGGTCCGCGCCGGATCGCTGTCGGTGCCGACGTCGCCCAAGCATGACGCCCGCACCATCGACGCCGAACGGGGCGCGCATCACTACGTGGCGGCTTCGGTGATCGGCGTGGGCGAACTCCGCATGGGAAAGGGAAGCAGCGTGTGGTTCGGTTGCACCATTGATGCCCCCGCTTTCGGCGTAACCATCGATGCCGGTTCCAACGTGCAAGACAACAGCGTGCTACGGTCTACCGGATGCGAAATCACGATCGGCGCGGATTGCACAATTGGGCATAACGTGGTGTTGCATGACTGCACGGTGGGTGCGCGGGTTTTGATCGGCATGGGAAGCGAATTGGCTCCCGGCACCGTGGTGCCGGACGACGTGCTGTTAGCTGCGGGCTCCAAAACCACAGCCTACCAAGTGCTGGAAAGCGGCTGGATGTGGGGCGGTCGTCCGGCGCAACCCATATCGCGGCTGGACAAGAGGAAGCTCGATCTGATCAGGCAATCGGCCGCCATCTATCGTGAATATTCGGCCGGCTTCGCTCGGACGCAGGCGGATGCCTTGCAAGGCATCATGGACCACAAACCAGGATGTTTGGATGATGAGTCACGATGCCCCACATCGGCGCCTGAAGTCTCATTCGACGCCGAAGGTACCGAAGCCAATACACCGTAGTACCGCGTTGCTGTGGACGTTGCGCGATAGAGCCGCGCCCTTGAACCCGGACGTCGCCAGGACGGCACAAGCGAGACGCTCCACATAACCGGCCCGCCGGTGCCCGTCAGATCAAGCGCGATCAGTCCCTGATCAGCGTGCTCGCCCCCAGCCCTGACCGGTTGTGCCACAACGTATCGAGGCAAACGATGGGTAGAAAGCAGAAACGGTCCGAAAGGACCGTTTCTGCTTGAATCGCTGGCGGAGTGGACGTCCGTATAGACAAGGTACAGCGACTTCCTCGGAAGTCCATTTACCTCATATTTATCAAATGGTTAAGCCTTGCTTAAAGTCCAACACAATCCACCACAATCCTTTAGAATCCACCTATATCGTGTGGGTAGGAATGGGGGTATAGAAATGGCGCGTCTCGTTGAAAAGCTCACGCCGCTGGCGGTGGGCAAGTTCGTAAAACCTGGTTACTACGGCGACGGTGCCGGGCTGTGGTTGCAGGTGTCGCCGTCGCGGTCGAAGAGCTGGATATTCCGCTTCACGTTGTCGGGCAAGCAGCGCGAGATGGGGTTGGGCGCGGTGCATACGGTCAATCTGACCGAGGCACGGGCGAAGGCGAAGGAATGCCGCCAGTTGCTGCTTAGGGGCAAAGACCCGCTCGATGCGCGACGGTCGATCAAGCAAGCCGAGGCGGTGGAACGCGCCAAGGCGATGACCTTCGATCAGTGCGCTTCCGCCTACATCAGCGCCCACCGTTCGAGCTGGAAGAACGAGAAGCACATCAGCCAATGGGAAAACACGCTGGAGACCTACGCCAGCCCGTTTATCGGCGCGCTGCCCGTGGCCGAAATCGACACGGCGCTGGTGGTCAAGGTGTTGGCGCCGATCTGGGAAACCAAGACTGAAACCGCTACCCGCCTGCGCGGGCGCATCGAGAAGATTCTCGACTGGGCCACAGTCAGCAAGTATCGCCAGGGTGAGAACCCGGCGCGCTGGCGTGGCCATCTGGAAAACCTGCTCGCCAATCCGCACAAGGTGGCCAAGGTCGCGCATCACCCTGCTCTGCCCTGGCGCGACATCGGCGCGTTCGTGGGCACGTTGCGCAAGCAGGTCGGCACGGCGGCGCGCGCCCTCGAATTCACAATCCTCACCGCCGCCCGTTCTGGCGAAGTGCGCGGCGCAACCTGGGCAGAAATCGACCTCGATGCCGGACTGTGGGTCGTGCCGGCCGAGCGGATCAAGATGGGCAAGGAACACCGCGTGCCGCTCTCAGCGTCGGCCATCGCGTTGCTCAACGAGTTGCCGCGCGAGGGCGATCTGGTCTTCCCCGGCGCGAAAGAGAACGCTGGGCTATCGGACATGAGCCTCACCGCTGTCCTGCGGCGGATGAAGCGCACCGACATTACCGTGCATGGCTTCCGCTCCACCTTCCGCGACTGGTGCGCGGAATCGACCAACTTCCCGCGCGAGGTCTGCGAGCATGCGCTGGCGCACAGCCTGCCGGACAAGGTGGAAGCCGCCTACCGTCGCGGCGACTTGATCGACAAGCGCGTGCAGTTGATGAAGGCATGGGCCGACTTCTGCGCCAAGCCTGCCGCCGAGACCTCAGCGGCTAAGGTGACGCCGATACGGCGCAAGCGAGCGGCGAAATAAGCCGCGTGTGCTGCCAGAGCTCAGGCCGCCACCAGCACCGACACCAAGCCCGCCGCATGATTCGACGCCTTGGGGCGAATCACGATCTCCACGTCCCGGTCAAGCTGGGTGATGAAGTGCAGCAGGCGCTCGGATGAGAACCGGCTGAGCTTGTAATTCCGCAGTTCGGAAATGTGCGGCTGGGGGATGCCGAATATTACGGCGACCGCCGTCTGGGTGAGCTTGCGTTCCTTGATCAGATCGTTGAGGCGCATCGCCAGTTGCGTGCGCAGCTTGCGTTCGTCGGCATCGGCAAAGCCGAGGTCCTTGAACACGTCGCCCGTGCCCACATCCACCAGTTCAGTCTTCCTTGCCATAGCGCACCTCGTAGTCATTGCGAGCCAACTTCAATCGTTCATGAATCAGGTCGACATCGGTCTTGGCGGTACGGATACCGGAAGGCGACTTCTTCTGGAAACAGTGCAGCACATACACCGCCTTCGCGAACCGCACCGTGTAGGCCACCCGATAGGTATCGCCACGATGATCCTCGACCAACTCGAAAACCCCCGACCCCTCGCCCTTCCAAGGCTTTGCCGCTGGCGGCTGCCCGCCCAACTGCACAACGCCCAGGCCATAGCCGAAGTCACCGACCACGTCGCCGGGAAAATCCAGCAGATCGCGCTTGGCAGAACCAATCCAGTGCAGCGGACGTTCTTGGCGGGATGGGGAACTCATGGGACGAGTATACCGTATTGGGTATCTTTGGAGAACCCCTTCGCGGTGGCAAACGGTGGCCCTGTTATGATCGCATCGCTTAGGGCGCAAGCCGTCCGTCGAACGGGGGCAACCCTGGCGACACAACCTGCCAAGTCGGAACATTGACCGAGCAGCCCAGCGGCCACCATCGAGTGGCCGTTGTCATTTCTGCTTTATCGCCGTGTCACCAGCGCCGACTTTCACTGCCGCGCCGCCGGCGACCGCTGCAAGCCCTCTGACCGCTCCGTCACGGCGCTTGCAACAAACCCGCAAGCCCCGCGCCGTCGCTACCGCCTCACGTACTGAACCGCGCCGTCACGCGATAAAGCCGCGTCACGGCTTTGTGCCTTCGGTAATCGCCGTACCGCCAGCGCCGACTTTTGCCCTGGCCTTGCATTGTCGCTACTCCCCGCCGCCTGCGCCGTCAGCATAAAGCCGCTCACGGCTTCAGCGGCTACGCCGGGGCGGTGCTCAACGTCCTGCACTTCGTAGCCCGCCGCCGCTTACCTGCGGTGAAGCGGACGGCTGCGATGCCGAGTCGTGTCGGCAGAGAAAAACCAGTCAGTTCGCTGTGCTCAACTGCACCCAGCCGAGCCGGGGTAAATCGCCAGCGATTCAACATAACCGCGCATTACCCAAAGTAGGCCAGTCGCTGCGCAGGCTTCGCTTGGTGGCCTACCGCTTCGCGCCCTGCGGGTTCGGGTAATGGTCGGTTATGTCTTGCGCCCCAGCCCGGACAAGGGCTATTTCGGCGTCGC
>DATKVJ010000100.1:0-2278 GCA_035530135.1 Rhodocyclaceae bacterium
GGAACGGGTTCGAGGTAAACAGCAGGAAGGCGAGAAACCCCGCGCTGACCAGCCCCATCACCCCCAGTACGCGGGCGACGAAATCCTCCGGCAGATGACGGCTGAAGCGCGTGATCGCGACAGCCCACCCGGCGAGGATCAGCACCCATAGCAGCATCGAGCCCTCGTGTCCGCCCCAGGTGGCGGCGATGCGGTATTGCAGGGGGAGGGAGGAGTTGGAGTTCGACGCGACGTAGAGCACCGAAAAATCGTTGCCGACGAACGCGTATACCAGCGTACCGAACGCGATCGCGATGAACAGGAACTGGCCCAGCGCGGTAGTGCGCGCTGCGCGCATCCACGCCGGCTTGCCGCGCGCGGCGCCCAGAAGAGGGAAAATACCCTGCGCCAGTGCGAGCGCCAAGGCGAGAATGAGGGCGAAATGCCCGAGTTCGGGGATCACGACTGCACCACGCCCTAGTGCTGATGTCTCACGTCGACGGCGGCGCTCCCAGCTTGCGGTCCCGCGGCATCAGCATGCCTGTCGTCGGCGCCATGCCCCGCACCGCCACAGCAACTCCCGGCGGAGGCGTTGTTGGTTTGCCCGTCCTCAGTCGCAGGGCGCTTGTTGTGATCGCTGTGACCGCCGCCACAACAGCCCCCGGCGCCACCGTGGCGCATCATCACAACCATGCCTGCAGCGAAGGCCAACCAAATCCAGTTTTGCGATAGCCATTCCATGATTTTTCCTAAGTTGAGAAAACGTCGATTCCTCTGAGGCAAACCCTGCTTACGCGCGACATATGCAATGCAGGTATCATGCGGGCGCCACCCCGACGGCAATCTGACGCGGTGATTACATCTCTGTAATCTTTCATACGGGCGCTGCGATTCATGCACAATGCAAGCCGACAGAGGAATTGCGAAAGGCGGCGATGAAAATCCTGATCGTCGAGGACGAACAAAAGACTGGCGATTACCTGAAGCAGGGCCTCGTGGAAGCCAGCTTCGTGGTGGATCTCGCCCGGGATGGCCTGGATGGGATGCACTTGGCCCAGACCGGTGATTACGATCTACTTGTGCTGGACGTGATGCTTCCGCGCTTGGACGGATGGGGCGTATTGCGTGCAATCCGCGCTGCCGGCAAGACCATGCCCGTGCTTTTCCTCACCGCACGCGATCAGGTCGAGGACCGCGTGAAGGGCCTGGAGCTCGGAGCGGACGACTACCTGGTGAAGCCGTTCGCTTTTTCCGAGTTGCTTGCGCGGGTGCGTACTCTGCTGCGGCGCGGGAAGACCGTGGAACCGGAGCTGCTCAAGGCCGCCGATCTGGAACTGGACGTGTTGCGGCGACGCGTGACGCGTGCGGGCAGGCGCATCGAACTCACCGCCAAGGAATTCGCCCTGATGGAACTATTGCTGCGGCATCGGGGCGAGGTGCTGACGCGCTCGCTGATCGCCTCGCAGATCTGGGACATGAATTTCGACAGCGACACCAATGTGATCGAGGTCGCAGTGCGACGGCTCCGGGCGAAGGTGGACGACGATTTCGAACCCAAGCTCATCGTCACCGTGCGCGGCATGGGATACGTTCTCGAGGTTCCGGATTCGGCGTAATGCGGGCCAGGTCGGTCACCTTTCGTCTTACGCTGTTTTTTTCCACCGTCTCCACGGTGGTGTTGCTTGCCGTCGGCTATCTGGTCGGCTCCCTGGTGGAGAGTCACTTCATCAAGCAGGACCTGAACGAACTCGATGGAACGATCGAACTTGTGACGAACGTCCTGGCCAAGGTCAGGTTCCGCAGCGACCTCGATCTGGTCCCGCAATTGCTCAACGATGCGCTGGTCGGGTTTCCCGGTCTTTCCATCAAAATCGTCGGCCCGGAAGGACGCATATTGTTTGCCTCGTCGGACGCCGTGTTTCCAGACACGCCGGCTGGACGCGGGTCGATCAAGCATTTTTCCGGCCAGCGCGAGCCGGTGGTGCGGGTAAGCGGCGGACACGCGTTCAGGGAGATCGTCGCCGCGGTGCCGCTGGGCATTGCCGGAATTGCGCCCGCCAAGGTGCTGGTTGCGGTAAATATCGACCATGAGCGCGAGTTCATGGCAGCGTTCGGCAAAATCCTTTGGCTCTCGATTGCGGCGGGCATCCTGCTGACCGGATTGCTTGCATGGATTGCCGCGCGCCGCGGGCTCGAGCCGATTCGCCGCATGGCGGCGCTTGCCCACAACATCTCTGCGAACCGGCTGGGCGAGCGCCTGTCGCTAGAGCCGGTCCCTCCCGAGTTGTGCGATCTCGCC
>DATKVJ010000101.1:0-11375 GCA_035530135.1 Rhodocyclaceae bacterium
GGGTACTGCCGGGCGATTTCGAGTTGCAGCGCCGACTGGCTCGCCCCATAGCGGGCGAGCGCCGCCAGCAGGTCGGCGCGATGGGTGAGCGCCGCGCGGCGCACCGACCGTGCCGGGATTCGCGCTGCGGATAAAGGACGCTCCAGGGCTGCGAAGGATAGTTTCACGCTGTCGAAGGCCGCCGCCGGCACCCCCACCGCCGCGGCCAGCGCTAGCCGGGCCGAGGCGGCGCGGCCGAGCGCCGAATTCAAGCGCAGGCGGGTCTCCGCCAGTGCCGCCCGCGCGCTGTCCGCCTCGGGCAGCGCCGCCTCGCCGGCCGCGAGGCGGCGCTGCATGGCGTGCGACAGGTCTTCGCGCAGCGCCAGCGCTTGCTTCAAGACCGCTGCCTGGCGCAGCGCGCCATCGTAGGCCAGCATGCGGCTACGCACCCGGCTCCTCACTCGCCAGGCCGCCTCGGCAAGATCGAAGCGCGCGGCGTCGCGCCGATAGGCCGCCCGCGTCTCCCGGTCGCCGCGCCTTCCGGCGGTTTCGATCGGGAAGTCGAGCGCCCAGCCGAGGATCCAGGGCGACATCCCGGCGAGCGCATCGGCGTTGTAGGCCGGCGTGAAATTCAGGCTCGGCCTGGGCCCTTGCCGGGAAACCCGGACAGCCGCTTCGGCCACATCCCGCTGCGCCCGCGCCACCGCCAGGTCGGGATGGTAGTACAGCGCCGCCAGCGTCAGCAGGTCGACATCCCAGGCGTGCGGCGGCCAGGCCGGCGCTGCGCGGGGCAGATGCGCGGCCAGATAATTCCCGAGGCCGGGGTCGGCGAAGGAGCGGGCTTCGAAGCGGGCGGCGCTGGCTTGCGGCGACAGCGGTCGCGGCTCGAAGCGGGCGCAGCCGGCGAGCGCCGCCGTCAGCAGGAATATAGCTGCTGCGATGCGGAGGAAGCGGGGCACGGGCATCAAATGGAATCGGGCAATTGCAGCTTCCAGCATGATAGAAGGACGGGGGGAACCGGAAGATGACCGCAATCTGACCAATCGGTCATCTTTGAACGCGTCAAGCCCGAGAGACGAAAGCGAGTCGAGCGATCGAGTCGGCTCAGGCAGTGCCAGCGGCAGCGGGAAACGTCAGCGTGACGGCCGTGCCACGATCGAGTTCGCTCTGGATGGAAACCGTTCCGTCATGCAAATTCATGATCGACCGGACGATGGCGAGGCCGAGTCCTGTGCCTTGACCCTGCCGCGAGCGCGCGCCATCGGCGCGATAGAAACGCTCCAGGACGCGGGGCAAATCTTCGGGCGCCATTCCGCACCCGGTATCGCTTACGGTGATCTCGGCCGCGCGATTCCGCAGCGTCTCCGCATCGATGGTGATTCGCCCGCCGCTTGGCGTATGGCGCAGCGCATTGGCGACAAGATTGCCCAGCGCACGCCGCAAGAGGCCGGAATCCGCCAGCACCTTCCCGGTGCCGCGGGCAATCAGGGGGATACCTTGCTCATCGGCCATCGCTTGGTAGAAGGCGCATACGGCGGCGATCTCCTGCCCGAGGTCCAGTAAGCGCCGGTCGATCTGCGCCGCCGGCTGTTCGGTGCGAGCCAGGAACAGCAGTGCCTCCACCATGTGGGATAGACGGTCGTACTCGTCCATCGCCGATTCGATGCAAGCACGGTAATCCTCGTTCGAGCGGTCCCTGGAGAGCATGATTTCCGCTTCCCCTCGCAGGATATGCAGCGGGGTGCGCAGTTCGTGTGCGATGTCGGCCGAAAAGCGGGAAATGCGGGTAAACGAGTCTTCGAGGCGCGACAGGAGGCGATCGAAGTTTGTCGCGAGCGGTCTCAGCTCCAAAGGCCAGGCCTCGTCGCCGACTCGGCGGTGCAATTGTCCCGCGCCCAACTCATCGACGATAGCGGCCAGCCGGGAAACGGGCTGCATTCCCCGACGGGCGATCAGGTAACCCGCGGCTGTGGCAATCGCCAGGGCGATGGCGACGGCCAGCAGCAAGGTGCCCCGGTAAGCCGCCAGAAATTGCTCCTCTTTCGACAGACTCATCGCCGCATGCACCGTGAAGCGCGAACCGGTCTCGAATCGGCCGGACATGATGCGGTAGCTTTTTCCATCACCGGAGATCCAGTTCCGCCCGCGTTCATCCACTGCCAGCGGTGAGCTTGCGAAGGGCCCGCGGTTGTCGAAAATGGGACTGGAGACGGGGCTGTCGGCAACGATGCCTCGCTGCGCATTCAATACCCGGATGTATATGCCGGGAAGCGTTTCCGCCTCGTGTTGAACTTCTTCGCGCAAGGCCGCGTAATCACCCGGGTGGAGCACCAGAACGGCGCGCGCCTCGGCGATCTTGCCCGCCAGAAGCCGATCGTCCTCCCGGTGCAACTGGTCCGCGAGCACCCAATACAGCACACTGCCGGCCGAGGCGATCAGCGCGACGCTGAGCAGCGCGTACCAAAAGGTGAGGCGCGCGGCAATCGAACCGGTTCTTCCGGTTGCGGTCTCAGTCCCGTTCTTCCAGAACATAGCCAACCCCCCGCAAGGTGTGAATCAGCTTTCGCTGGTGTGGATCGTCCACTTTTCTCCGCAGTCTGCGGATGGCCGCATCGACCACGTTGCTGCCGCCGTCGAAATTCATGTCCCACACCTGCTCTGCGAGCCTGGTGCGGGTCAATACCTCGCCCGGATGGCGCAGCAGATATTCCAGAAACCGGTATTCCTGAGGCGCAAGATCCACCTGTTTCCCGGCCCTCGACGCCTTGTGCCGCAACAAATCCATCTCGAGATCGGCGAGCCGCAGCACCTCGGCCTGCCGGGCCGGTGCCCGACGCAGAGTGTTGCGCACCCGCGCCAGCAGTTCCGAGAAGGCGAACGGCTTGACCAGATAGTCGTCGGCGCCCGAATTCAAACCCTTCACGCGGTCGGAGACGGCATCGAGCGCAGTAAGGAGGATTACCGGCTGATCCTGACGATATTTCCGGATTTCCTGCAGCACCCACCAGCCGTCGTGCTTCGGCAGCATGATGTCGAGCACGATCACCGCATAGTCTCCCGTCGCGGCCAGATGAAATCCATCCGCGCCATCCGTGGCGACATCGACGACATAGCCTTCCTCAGCGAACCCCCTGGCGAGGAAGGCGGCTGTCTTGGGTTCATCTTCAATGATCAGGATTTTCATCGTTCACTGCCCTTTGTGGGAGAGTAGCGAAGAACGCCGCTCGCGTGTCGGGTGGCGATATGCGCTTGCTGCGATCGACAGGGTAACAGCCGCGAGCGCCGCCAGCCGCCCCGGCGCCATCGCCTCGCGGGATTGATGAACGCGGGCGACGGCCGGCGCACGCCTATCGCGGTCACCTCGCACTGGGCTTCCGTGCCGTATCGGTTCGGGAATGCCGGCATCGACGGTCCCGCTTGCATCTGCACCCGCTTCGTTCCCGTGGCGCCCCGCCGTTGAAGGCGCGCCCATTTTCAGGCCCCATCGGCCCGTCCAGTGAGCCTGCCGAGCATTGTCGCTAATCGGACATCGTTGAGTACCGCCGCTCGCACTGGCAGCAAGCAGCGTGCATTCTTGTCCGCCCAAGCCATCTGCTGTTTCTTCACAAAGCGCTCGGCCACCTTCCTTGCCGGCCGACAATCGAGAGCAAAGCTGCCAAGAGCTCGATGGTCAACGCGTCGGGCATCGGCAAGCCTGTCGGACATTTTCCATTGCCGTCATGGGATTGTCACAATCTATTGCTAAGGTGCTAGCCGTAGCCGAGACCACCACAGTATCCATTCTAGGAGAGTGACATATGAAACTGAATCGTCGATCGTTTGCGCAAGCCGCCGTTGCCGTCGCCGTATTCGGCGCAGTCGGCGCCGGCTTGACGGCCAACGCCTACGCGGGCGTGCGCCTCACGGGTGCGGGAAGCACCTGGGTATACCCGCTGGTGGCCAAATGGTCCGCCGCGTACGAAAAGGAGACCGGCACCCAGGTAAACTACCAGTCCATCGGTTCCGGCGGCGGCATCGCCCAGATCAAGGCCGGCACCGTGGCCTTCGGCGCGAGCGACATGCCCTTGACGCCCGATGAACTGGCGAAGGAAGGCTTGATCCAGTTTCCCACGGCCATTGCCGGGGAAGACATGATCTATAACCTGGCCGGCATCAAGCCGGGCGAGGTGGTTCTGAGCGGCCCCGTGGTTGCCGATATTTACCTCGGCAAGATCAAGAAGTGGAACGACCCGGCCATCGCAAAACTCAATCCGGGTCTGAAGCTGCCCGATATGGACATCACGGTCGTGCACCGTTCCGATGGTTCGGGTACGACGTTTACGTTTGCCGATTACCTGTCCAAAGTCAGCTCGGAGTGGAAGCAGAAGGTTGGGGCCAACACCTCGGTCGCTTGGCCGACCGGCGTCGGCGGCAAGGGCAATGAAGGGGTCGCTTCGTACGTGCAACGCATACCCGGTTCCATCGGCTATGTGGAATACGCTTACATCCTCGAAGGCAAGCTGTCCTATGCCCGCATGGTCAACAGCGACGGGAAGGTCGTCAGCCCCAGCCTCAAGGGTTTCCAAGACGCCGCTGCGCACGTGGACTTCACCAAGGCCCAAGACTTCTACGTGATCCTGACCGATAAGCCGGGTCCCGAAACCTGGCCGATTTCCGGTTGCACCTGGCAAATCCTGCGCAAGAACGCACCCAAGGCCACCAACGAGGAAGTCACCAAGTTCTTCAGGTGGGGTTTCGTGAAGGGGCAGCCGATGGCCGAGTCCATCTCTTTCGGCCCGCTTCCTCCCGCCACGGTTTCGGCCATCGAAGCCTACTGGAAGAAGAACCTCGGCCTGTGATGCCTTGATTGTCCAGGATTGACGTCATGACCAGCTCCGATGCGGCGGTTGAGATCGCTCGCCCTGCCGCGTCTGAAGTGCAACGAGTCGTCGGCAGGGGTTTTCCCCTGCCGATCGATTTCATGTTTCGCAAGGCCACCGTTCTCGCGGCTTTTCTGGTCGGAGCGGTGCTGTTCGCAACCGTTATCGCGATTACCTACGACAGTTGGTTGTCGATCAAGACCTTTGGTTTCGGTTTTCTGTTTTCGCAGGAATGGGACCCAGTCGCTCAAAAATTCGGTGCCCTGCCATTTATCGTCGGCACTCTTGTCAGTTCGACAATCGCCATGATCCTCGCGATTCCGATCAGTTTTGGAATCGCGGTGTTTATCGCTGAAATCGCGCCGAGTTGGATCAAGGCACCCATCGCAGCGGCGATCGAACTGCTGGCCGCAGTCCCCAGCATCGTTTACGGGCTCTGGGGTTTGCTGATTTTCGCTCCGGTATTCGGACAATTCGAGCCGTTCATCAACGATCACCTCGGGGTTATCCCCGGGCTCGGCGTTTTGTTCCGGGGGCCGCCAATGGGCATCGGCATGCTCACGGCCGGGATCGTTCTGGGGGTCATGGTCTTGCCCTATATCTCATCCATCATGCGCGACGTATTTGTCGCCGTGCCATCGTCCCTGCGTGAATCTGCCTACGCCATAGGCTCGACGACCTGGGAGGTGGCATGGCACATACTTCTCCCCTATACGCGCAGCGCCGTGATCGGGGGTATTTTCCTGGGTCTTGGCCGGGCATTGGGCGAGACGATGGCCGTGACCTTTGTCATCGGCAACAGCAATACCCTTACGCCGAGCTTGTTGATGCCGGGTACCACGATTCCTTCCGTGATCGCCAACGAATTCACGGAAGCAACGACACACTTGTATCTGTCGTCCCTGATTTATCTGGGCCTGATTCTGATCGTCATCACCCTCATCGTCCGATTCGCTGCCGTCTTGCTGTTTAGAACACTGGATCGCAAGGGCGGGATCAAGACGTGAGTACGCTATACAAAAAACGGCGGGCAGTCGCTTTCGTCGCCGGCGTGCTGATGGCGATCTCGACCTTGATCGGGGTGCTTTTTCTGCTGTGGATTTTGGCGACAACGCTGAAGCTCGGCGTCTCGGCCATGCATTGGGATCTATTCATAAACGATACGCCGCCGCCGGGTACCGACGGCTACGGATTGAGGAACGCTTTCGTCGGCAGCCTGTTCCTGCTTGGCATCTCCTTGGTCATCGGGGTGCCGATCGGGCTCATGGCGGGAACGTGGCTGGCCGAGTATGGCTTCCAAAGCAGGATCGCCAATACCGTCAGGTTCATCAATGACATGATGCTGAGTGCGCCGTCGATCGAAATCGGCTTGTTCAGCTATGCGATCATGGTGGACCCGATGGGGCATTTCTCGGCCATTTCCGGCAGCGTCGCGCTTTCGATTCTGATGATTCCCGTGATCGTGCGGACGACCGATGAAATGCTGACCCTGGTCGGCAGCGATCTGCGCGAGGCCGCGCTCGCGCTTGGTGCGCCGACATGGAAGGTAATCACGCAAATCACCTGGAAAGCCGCACGTTCAGGGATTCTGACCGGGATCATAATCGCCTTGGCGCGCGTGTCGGGTGAAACCGCCCCACTGCTGTTTACGGCGCTCAACAACCAGTATTTCTCCACCGACCTCGGTCACCCGATCGCGAACTTGCCGGTGGTGATTTTCCAGTTTGCGATGAGCCCTTATCAGAACTGGCAACAGATGGCGTGGGCGGGCGCGTTCATCACCGTGATGTTCGTATTGGTCTTGAGTATAGGCGCGCGCTGGATACTTGGGCGCAGACAGGTTCAGAGCTAGATGACCATGAAACGTGTAGAACACCAAGTCATGCAGAGCGTGCTGCCCACCCCGGGCCTCGATGGGCGTCTGAGGCCAGTCGGTAACGAGACGCCGATCAAGATCACGACGCGGCAACTCAACTTTTACTATGGCAAGTTGCGCGCCCTTAGAAGCGTCAATTTGGAAATTCGCAAGAATCGCGTGACAGCTTTCATTGGGCCGTCGGGGTGCGGCAAATCGACCCTCCTTCGTATTTTCAACCGGATGTACGACTTGTATCCCCATCAGCGTGCGGAAGGCGAGGTTATTCTCGACGACATAAACATCCTTACGCTCAAGAGCATCTTTCAGCTTAGGGCGAAGGTCGGGATGGTTTTCCAGAAGCCGACCCCCTTCCCGATGTCGATTTATGAAAACATCGCCTTCGGCATCAGGCTCTATGAAAAGCTGCCTCGCCACGAGATGGATGATCGTGTCCAAAGCGTACTGACGCAGGCCGGTTTGTGGAATGAGGTGAAAGACAACCTCAACCAATCCGGGCTCAGTTTGTCGGGCGGCCAGCAGCAGCGCCTTTGCATTGCGCGCGCCATCGCCACTCGTCCTGGCGTCATTCTGCTCGACGAGCCAACGTCTGCGCTCGATCCGATTTCGACGTCGAAAATCGAAGAGCTGATCGAGGAATTGAAGAGTGATTACACCGTGGTGGTCGTGACGCACAACATGCAGCAAGCGGCCCGCGTCTCCGACTACACGGCCTTTATGTACTTGGGTGAGCTGATTGAATTCGGCGAGACCGGCGAGATTTTCCTGACGCCGAAGGAGCAAGCTACCCAGGACTACATAACCGGCCGATTCGGCTGAGCGGAAGGGAAACATGGCGAGCGCACGTGGCTATGACATTCGACGCCAAGCGACGTCTGCAGCGCCGCGCAACGGAATGGTCAGCCGCGCGGTGATCGGCACCGATGTGTGCCACCGCAAGGATGCATGCAGCGAGGGGGCCGACACGCGCTAGCCATGGCCAAGGCAATTAACATCTTGATCGTCGAAGACGAACCGGCCATCGCCGAGCTGCTGGCCGTCAACCTGCGCCGTCTCGGGCATTGCCCGCTGCTGGCGTGCAATGCCGAGAAGGCACTGTCCCTGATACGCGACATACTGCCCGACGTCGTGCTCATCGACTGGAGGCTCCCCAGTATGTCGGGCCTGGCGTTGACGCGCGAGCTGCGTCAGGGCGTGCGCACGCGAGACATTCCGCTAATCCTGCTCTTGGCCTGCAGCGAGGAGTTGGACACCATCGCCGGACTCGACACCGGTGCCGACGACACCATCACGAAGCCCTTCTCGCCGAGGGAATTGCTGAGCCACATCCACACCGTGCTGAGCCGGCGCTCGCCCCAGCTCGCGGGCAAGTCGGTGCGCGCAGGCGGCCTCGCGGTTGCCCCTGCCACCCAGCGTGTCACCTTCGGCAAAGGCAGCGCCGAGCGCGAAATACGCCTGAGGCCCGCCGAGTTCAAGCTGCTGCATTACATGATGACTCATCCCGAGCGCGTTCACAGCCGCAGCGCGCTGCTCGGCAAGGTATGGGGTGACCATTTATTCATCGAAGAGCGCACGGTGGACGTACACATCAAGCGCTTGCGCCAGGCCCTAGCGCCCGTGCGCTGCTCCAATCTCGTGGAAACCGTGCGCGGCGTTGGTTATCGCTTCACCTTGATGTCCCCGCAAACAGATCAATGACGGGCACCACCGTGTTTATCAAAAAGCGCGTCAAGGCTGGCGGTTGCGTGTCCGGACCGACGCTGCCGCCCGTCGGTAAAACAGCGTCAGTTGCCTGTGGACGCCGGGACAACAGGTTTTCAAAACGTCCGGCGCGGTAAAAAAATATTCGCTCAACACCGCGAAAAACTCCGCCGGGTTGGTCGCGGCATAAGGATCGATGAAGGCCGGCTCGCCCGCGGCCACCTGAAGGCGCAGCGCATCGTAGGCGCCGCTCATGGCTTCGGCCCAGTCCTTGCGGCTCATCCCGCGACGCAATGGCGGCGTGCCGTTGGCCACCCCGTTGAGCCCGTCCAGCTTGTGCGCGAACTCGTGCAGCACCACGTTGTGTCCGGCGTGATGGCGATAGCTATCCCGCTCCACATCGTCCCAGGACAAGACGACCGGGCCGCGCAACCATGACTCGCCGGTCAAGGCGCTCGCTTCATTGCGCACCAAGCCGAAGGAGTCCGTCTCTGCGCGCTCGACGCGGAACGCCCCAGGATAGAGTATGACTTCGACCCAGCCGTCGAAATACTCCACGCCCAGGTTCAGGATCAGCAGGCAGGCCTGGACGGCCACCGCCACCTTCATCGACGGCGTCACTTCCAGGCCCTGCGCCCCGGTGATCGATTTGTGCGCCAGGAACCACGTCGTCATCTCGCGCAAGTGCGCCAGCTGCACCGCATCGAGCTCTGTCAACAGCACCGCGCGTCGCGTCACGCTTTGCCAGACGGGGTGGGGTATCGGATTGCGCCTCAGCATCCTGCGCATGCGCCAGCGGCGAAACGCGGGGCCTAGCGGACGCATCCCGTCTTATCCTTCATAAGCCTCATCCAGTTTTTCCGCTCATCCGGGCTCCGGCGCAGCGATTGCGGCCCTAGCCGTTGCCGCCCGAGCCTTCCTTGGCTTCTCCGGCGGGCGTCGATGGCGCCTCCGACTCGCCGCGTTCGTCCAGTGCCGCGAGCACCAGATCCGGGTTCATCGACTGCTGCAGCGCCGCCGCCTCGGGATCGTGGCGGTTTCTGACATTGGGCAAATCGCGCCGCAGTTCCTCCATCAGATCGATGAGCTTGGCGGCCTTTTGCTCGGTCAATAGCGTCACCTTCAGGTCCAGATGTTCCCGCTGTTCCGCGAGCTTGGCCATCCGGTTTTGCTTGGTCAGAACCACGGTCGCGGTCAGCAGGGCCCCCAGACCGACGATCCCCTGCAGCCAGAAAAACGGCGCGGGATCGAATTCGGCCAGACCGAGCCGGTGCAATGCGAGGTTGGCGAGCATCCAGAGCGCGACGAAGAGCAGAATGAAGCCAAGAAAAGCAGGCTGTCCGATAAACAGGCTGATCCGTTCCAGAACCCGCTGCCAGCGGCCGATCTTTTGCTCTTCGCGCGTGTAGAAATCCAGAACGGCCCCGATATTCTGGCTGATCTGGTCGCGTTCCGACGATAGCGGAGTGTTCAATTGAGGAAAGGGGTGCGCAGGCGGCGAGGATTACTTCTTGTCGCCCTTTGCCGTGTCCTGGATGTTCTTGCCGGCCTTTTCGATCTGCTGTCCGGCCTGATCCATCGCCTTGTCGACCTGCTTGCCGGCGCGCTCCGCCGGGCCTTCCTGCTTTTGGCAGCCGACTATCGTTGCCAGCAATACGCTTATGACCAGGGCTGAGCTGGCCGTCTTTCCGAGTTTCATCTTTTGTACCTCCATGTGGTCCGCTTCCGGATCGGGGCTAATGGGCGACCGCGACGCAGCGGCCGGCTTGGGCGAACGTATCACATCCGAGCCAGACTAGGCTGAAACGCTTGGGCGGTCTGTTCGCCAGGACTCATAGGGTCAGCAGCATGGCTAAAACCGCTGCCGCCATCATCAGCGTCGCCAGCCATCCCAGCCGCTTCAGCCCCCTGGTGATGACGAACCGCCCCATAATTTCAGATCGAGCCGCCATCAACATCATCAGGGCCATGATGGGGACGGAAATGACGCCGTTGATGACCGCACTCCAATACAAGGCTTTGATCGGATCGATGGCGGTAAAGCCCAAGGCAATGCCGATCAAGGTCGACACGGCGATGATCCCATAGAAGCGCTTGGCGCTCATGGGCACGCGTTCAAGGCTGTTTTTCCATTTGAATGCACCGGCCATGGCGTAGGCGGAAGACCCGGCCAGGACGGGAATCGCCAGCAATCCGGTACCGATGATGCCGGCGCTAAACAGCACGAAGGCGAACTCCCCGGCAATCGGACGAAGCGCCGCCGCCGCTTGCGCCGACGTTTGAATATCGGTAATCCCATGCAGGTTCAGTGTCAGCGCAGTCGTCAAGATGATGAAGAAGGCCACCAGATTCGAAAAACCCATGCCGATGTACGTATCGATCTTGATGCGTCTCAGGTTGGCCCTCGCCTGGCGCGGCGCCCTGATCAGGGGTTGCGCTCGAGGATCCGCCAATTGGTCCTCGACCTCCTGCGACGCTTGCCAGAAGAACAGGTAGGGGCTGATCGTCGTTCCGAATACCGCCACGACGGTGGTGACGTACCCCGGCTTCCAGGACAAATGCGGCGCCAGCGCGCTGACCAGTACCCGCGCCCAGGGAATGTGCACGACGAAGGCCGTGGCCACGTAGGCCAGCAAGGAGAGCGTGAGCCACTTGAGTATGCGGACGTAGCGCCGGTAGGGAACGAATACCTGGAGCAGCAGGGAGACGACGCCGAACGCCACCGCGTAGACCTGCGCGGGACCGCCGACGACCAATTTCAATGCTTCGCCCATGGCGGAGATGTCGGCCGCGATATTGACGGTGTTGGCGACCAGCAGAAGTCCGACCACGCCATACAAGAGCCACGCCGGGTAGTGCCGGCGAATGTTGGTGGCGAGGCCGTGGCCGCTCACCCGCCCGATTCTGGCGCTGACCACCTGAATGCCGACCATCAGGGGGTAGGTGAACAAAACCGTCCA
>DATKVJ010000102.1:0-50562 GCA_035530135.1 Rhodocyclaceae bacterium
GCCACGATCGTCTTGTGCGGCATCTCGACCAATATCGGCGTCGAAAGCACCGCGCGCTGCGCCTACGAATACGGCTATCAACAGATCTTCGCCGAGGACGCCATGTCCGCGATGTCGGCCGAAGAGCACGCGATGACGATCGGCAAAATATTCCCGCGCATCGGTCGTGTGAGAAAAACAGCGGAGATATTGGCGGGTCTATAGATAGGCCTCAGCGCTCGGCAACCAATTGGTCCAGGAGCCGCCGAGCTTGCTTCGCGGCGCTTGCCATGAACCCGCCGCCAATCCCGTCATCGCGAGGTGCCTGTTTCGGCGCCGCCAAAACTGCAGATGGACCGTGAACCGTGGCAAAAAGCCTCGTCATCGCGAGCGCAGCGTGGCGATCTTGGATTGCTTCGCCTTCGGCTCGCAACGACGCGGAGGCGGGTTCATGGAAAGCCTAGCGTGGCGATCCAGACCGCCGCGGCCTACGGCCTCGCGGTGACGAGGGTGTGTGGCCTCATCAGCAAGCCCCACCGCCGCCCGACCCGGCTCATGGTCCGCGTGCGGTTTCGGCTGCGCCGATACAGGCGACGCGCAATGACGCAGCTCACCGGCGCGTGACGTACAAGCCGACGCACAAGGCCGAGCCTACGGCGTACAGTTGCCAGGTCGCGGAGATCGCATAGGGATAGAGCATTATCGCCACCCCCAGCCACTTGGTGGTCTTGGCGGATGTCTTCTTGCCGTACCGGTAAGCGGCATAGCCGATGATGCTGAAGAGTACGCTGCCGATCAGATAGGCCGGGCTGGGCAAGGTCAAGCCCAGCGATTTTAGGGTATTGAGTTCGTCCATATTCACTCCGGCGGATTCAGATGTTCGCGCAGCGCTTCGAGCGGACCGCCGCCGAGGACGCCTGGTTCATTTCCGCGGCAATCAGGAGGGGTTTCCGTCTCATGGATGGAGTGTAGCGCCTGGACGGAACACCGGATCGGGGCGAAGTTACTACGACTTGTTACCGCGGGCCGGAAATTTACATTTCGTCGTCATTCGCGCCACCCGCTGCGTCATTGATTAACAACTCGCCCCCATGATGGCGGCGTCCGACGGCAAGGGCCTAGCCCGTGATCGCGCCCCGCCGGCGACATTCATCAATCCGAAAAGGAAACACCATGAACCACCCCAAGACCAAACTCATTGTGACGATCTCCCTGCTTGCGCTCGCGAGCGCCGCTTCTGCCCAGCAGGACGGCTTTTACGGCGGTATTTCGCTGGGCCAGGCGAATCTCCACGCCGACGCCAGCGCACTCGATAGCGGCTTGAGCGGGGCCGGCATCGGCGGCGTCAGCAGCAGCATCGACAGCAAGGATACGGGCTTCAAGCTGCGCCTGGGCTACCAGCTCTCGGATCGCATCGCGCTCGAAGGCGGTTACATCGACTTCGGCAAAGCCAAGTACTCGGGCGCCTATACCCTTCCCGGAGCCGGCAGCGTCAGCGGACAAAGGGAAGCCAGCGGCGTGAATTTCGATGTCCTGGGCAGGCTGCCGCTCGACAACGGCTTCTCGGTCTTCGGCAAGGCGGGCGTCCTGCTCGCACACGTCGAGAGCAAAGCTTCCACCGCGGACGGCAGCGCCTCGTTCAGCAACAGCGCCAACACGCTCAGGCCGGGCCTGGGCGGCGGCGTGGACTATGCGCTCGCCAAAAACGTCGACCTGCGCGCCGAATGGGAACGCTACTTCAAGGTCGGCAACGCCAGCACGGGCAAGAGCAATGCCGATCTGCTCTCGGCCGGCTTGAATTACAGGTTCTAGTGCCCGTTTTGCTTCCGGGAGTTATTTCCCGGAAGCGATTACGGGCACTTGTGCCCGAAGTAGGTGCTAGTGCCCGTTTGCCACCGGGAGTTATTTCCCGGAAGCGATTACGGGCACTTGTGCCACGAAGTCGGTGCTGGTGCCCGTTTTGTTTCCGGGAGTAGTTGCCCGATGGCAATTACCGGCGCTTGTGCCGCGTAGCGGTACTCGTCGCCATCCCGCGACGGCGGTAGTTCGGGCAACGTCGTCAATACCCGAGCTTGATCCTCTATACTGGCGCCCATGACGATTGCCGCCGCGTCCGAGGGAGCATGAGATCCACCGCGAGGCTGGCCGCGCTGCTGCTGCTCGCCTTGGCGGGCCCCGCTGCCGCGGCGCTGGGGGACAACGAGGCGTCGATCGCCGCCGACCAGGCGAAGATGAAGGCGACGCGGCGCATCGTGGCCGCGCCGCTTTACACCGTGCATGAGATCCAGGCGGCTTCCGGCACCGTGGTCAGGGAGTATGTCTCGGCCCAGGGGCAGGTCTTCGCGGTGACCTGGCGAGGGCCGCTGATGCCCGACCTGCGGCAGGTCCTGGGCGGCTACTATGCCGACTACCATGCCGCCGCCGCAGCCAAGCGCGCCCGACGCGGCCCGGTGCTGGTGCGGCAGCCGGGGCTGGTGCTGCACTCGGGCGGGCACATGCGCGCCTTCTCCGGGCGCGCCTATATTCCCCAGTGGTTGCCCGCCGGCGTGAGCATCGATGAGATCCAGTAGTTTGGCGGGCGGGCGCGGCTGGGCGGTGGCGGTGCTCACCGCCTGCGCGCTGGGCTTGGCCGCCTGCGGCAGCGGCGGCAGCGGCAGCGCGCCCGCCGGCAACTCCACCCCGGCCGCGGCGCAGAACGTGCTGCCGATCGTCGTCGATGCCGGGCCGGCCAAGGGCGTCAACGTTCCCTTCGTGGCCGTCACGATCTGCGCGCCGGGCAGCAGCAATTGCCAGACCATCGACCACGTGATCGTCGATACCGGATCGACCGGCCTGCGGATCATGTCCTCGGTGCTCAATCCCTCGCTCGCGCTGACGCAGCAGACCACCGGCAACGGCGCTCCGCTGGTCGAATGCACCCAGTTCGCCGACGGCTATGTCTGGGGTCCGGTGAAGAAGGCCGACCTCAGGCTGGGCGGCGAAGCGGTCAATTCCGTGGCGCTCCAGGTGATCGGCGATCCGGGCTACGGCAATGTTCCGAGCGACTGTTCGAGCGCGGGCCCGGCCGAGAACAGCGTGCAGGCCTTCGGCGGCAACGGCATCCTCGGCGTCGGGGCGTTCCAGCAGGACTGCGGTCCCGTGTGCGCCCAGGCGGCGACTCCGGGCACCTATTACGCCTGCGCCGGCGCCGCCTGCCAGGCCGTCGCCGTCGATCTCGCCCACCAGGTCCAGAACCCGGTCGGCCTCCTTTCGAGCGACAACAACGGCGTCGTCATCGACCTTCCCGCCGTCGCCGCGACCGGAGCCGCGACGGTCGATGGTTCGCTGATCCTGGGCATCGGCACCCAGAGCGACAACGCGCTGGGCAGCGCGCAGGTATTCGCGCTCGATCCGAGCACGGGGACCCTGACCACGGTGTTCAACGGCCGGCGCTACGCCGGCAGCTTCATCGACAGCGGCTCCAACGCCCTGTTCTTCCCGGACGGCGGCACCGCGGTCTGCAGCAGCGGCTTCTACTGCCCCGCGAGTCCCCAGCAATTCACCGCGACCAACCAGGGGAGCAACGGCAGCAGCGGCAGCGTCGATTTCACCGTGGCCAACGCCGACAGCCTGCTCGCCACCGGCAATACCGCCTTCAGCAACCTCGCGGGGCCGTCTTCCGGTATCGCCGGCTTCGACTGGGGGCTGTCATTCCATTTCGGCCGGCGGGTGTATACCGCCATCGAGGGCAGGAGCACGCCCGGCGGCAGCGGCCCCTACGCCGCCTATTGACCGCCTTCGACTATTGACGCGCTATCCCGGCGCGGAGGACGACCCCGCGCCACTTGACGATCTCGCTCTGCAACAGCGCCTTGAAGGCCTCCGGCGAGCTGGCGCCGGGCTCGATGCCGATGTCCCGCAGGCGCTTCCGGGTAGCCGGATCCGCGAGCGCGCCGGCGATTTCCCGGTTCAGGCGAAGGATGATTTCTTTCGGCGTCTTGGCCGGCGCCGCCAGACCGTTCCACGAGTACGAGAGGTAAGCCGGCAGGCCGGCCTCGGCGAGGGTCGGCACCTGCGGCAGGGAGGGGTTGCGCTTGTTCGAGGTGACCGCCAGCGCGCGCAGGCTGCCCGACTTGATCTGCGCCATCACCGCCGGCAGGGTCTCGAAGCCGACCTGCACCGAGCCGGATTTCAGCGCCGTGAGAACCTCGCCGGTGCCCTTGAACGGCACGGTCGGCACGTCCAATTTCGCCATCGACTTGAACAGCGCCGCCGAGAGGTGCTGGGTGCTGCCGACGCCTATCGTGCCGATGTTGAAATGGGCGGGATCGCGCCGGGCCGCTTGAAGCACGTCGCCGACGCTCTTCAAGGGCGAGGCGCCGTCGGTGATCAGCGCCAGGTCGAAAAAGCCGATGGTCGAGATCATCGCAAAATCGCCGACCGGATCGTAGGGCAGGGATTTCATCAGCGCCGGACTCACGGCGTTCTGGTTGCTGACCAGGTACAGCGTGTAGCCGTCCGCCCGCGCTCGCGCGGCGGTCGCCGCAGCGACGATGCCGCCGGCGCTGGGCAGATTCTCGATGATCACCGCTCGGCCAAGATCGGCGGCCATCTTTTGCGCGACGATGCGCGCGCTGATGTCGGCGACGCCACCCGGTCCGAAGCCGACGATGATCTTGATCGTACGCGCCGGATATTCCTGCGCCCCCGCCGGGACGAATGATCCGGCCAGCGCGCAGACCAGCAGCAGCTTGAACAATCGATTCATGTCTTCTCCACGCTTCAGTTTGCACCCTCGGGCGCGGTTTCCCAATCGGGCGATTAAGCTTGACACCATTGTATGCGCCCGCATACATTTCCCTGCGGCACATATTTTAACTGTCAGAGGAGATGTCTCAAATGAAAAGAATCATGTGGTCCCGGGCCCTCGCCTGCGTAACCGCCGGCTTGCTCCTGACGACGGGTCTGGCGCGCGCCGAGACCTACCCGAGCAAGCCGATCAAGATCGTGGTGCCGTTTCCCGCGGGCGGCGCGGTCGATCTGATCGCGCGGGTGGTCGGCTCGCAGCTGTCTGCCCAGATGGGACAGCCGGTGATCGTCGAGAACAAACCCGGCGCCAGCGCCAACATCGGCGCGGAATATGTCGCCAAATCCGCACCCGACGGCTACACGATCCTGCTCTCGGCCAACGGCCTGGCGACCAACATCACGCTGTTTCCGCACGCACCGGTCAATGCGCTCCGGGATCTCGCGCCGATCGCGAAGGTGGGTCTCGCGCCGCTGGTGCTGGTCGTTCCCGAGGCGTCCCCGATCAAGAGCCTGAAGGACCTGATCGCCACGGCCAAGAAACAGCCGGGCAAACTCACCTATGCCTCCGCGGGCAGCGGCAGCTCGAATCACCTGGGCGGTGAAATGCTGAAGCTGACCGCCCATATCGACGTGCTGCACGTGCCCTACAAGGGCGGCGCGCCGGCGCTGACCGACATGCTCGGCGGGCGCATTTCCTGGATGCTGTTGAATCCGCTCGAAGTGCTGCCGCACATCAAGGCGCACCAGTTGCGCGCCCTGGCGGTGGCCAGCGACAAGCGTCTGGCGCTGCTGCCCGACGTGCCGACCGCGGCCGAAGCGGGCCTGCCCGGTTTCGACGCCGCCGTGTGGTGGGGCTTCGTCGCGCCGGTCAAGACGCCCAAGGCGGTGGTCGACAGACTCAATGCCGAGATCGTCAAGGCGCTGCATGATCCCAAGACCGAGGAGAAGCTGGTCAAAATGGGCGTGGTCATCGAGCCGAGCACGCCGGAGCAGTTCGGCAAGTTCCTCAAGCGCGAAACCGACAAGTGGGCGAAGGTGATCAAGGCCGCGGGCATTCAGCCCGAGTAACACCTCGGCCTCAAGGACGGGCGCCGGGGCGGACACCCCGGCGCCCTTCAAGAAGTCCCGGATGAAAGCGCTGCAAGCCACGTCGAGCGTGCCCGCGTAGTACCGATGATCCTCGGGGATCAAGCCCTCGGCCGTCGGCGTCGCCACCATCGGCAGCCCGACCGTCTCCAGGCACTCGACCGAGCTGCTCGCGTGGCGGGACGAGCGTAGCGGTCGCGGCTTCAACGATAATCAGAGGGAGTGTGAGGAATGAAGAACGTCAATTTGTCCCGCTTCATCGCCTGCCTGACGGCCGGCTTGCTGCTCGCCGTGGGGGCGGCGCGCGCGGGGACTTACCCGGGCAAGCCGATCAAGCTCGTGGTGCCCTTCGCTCCGGGCGGCGGCGTCGATCTGATCGCGCGGGTGCTCGGACCGCAGTTGGCGGCCCAGATGGGACAGCCGGTGATCATCGAGAACAAGCCCGGCGCCAGCGCCAACATCGGCGCCGATTTCGTCGTCAAGGCGGCACCGGACGGCTACACGATACTGCTGGCGGCCAACGGACTGGCGGCCAACGCGACGCTGTTCCCGAACGCGCCCTTCAACCCGCTGAAGGATTTCGCGCCGCTCGCGAAGGTGGGTTCCGCGCCGCTGGTGGTGATCGTGGCCCAGAATTCTCCGCTGAAGTCGCTGCAGGATCTGCTCGACACGGCCAAGAAAAATCCGAAGGCGCTCACCTTCGCCTCGGCGGGCAACGGCAGCTCCCAGCACCTGGCCGGCGAAATGCTGAAGATGGTCGCCCATATCGATGCCTTGCACGTGCCCTACAAGGGCGGCGCGCCGGCGATGACCGACATCCTCGGCGGGCGCATCTCGTTCATGGTGCAAAATCCGCTTGAAGCGATGCCGCTGCTCAATGGGCATCGGTTGCGCGCTCTGGCGGTCGCCAGCGACGAGCGCCTGGCGCTGCTGCCCGACGTTCCGACCGCGGCCCAAGCGGGCCTGCCCGGATACGAAGCCTCGGTGTGGTGGGGTTTCGTCGCGCCGGCCAAAACGCCCAAGGCGATAGTGGACAGGCTCAATGCCGAGATCGTCAAGGCGCTGAACGATGCCAAGACCCGGGAGAAGCTCGTTCATATGGGCGTGGTCATCGAGCCCAGCACGCCGGAGCAGTTCGGTAAATTCCTGAAGAGCGAAGTCGCCAAGTGGGCGAAGGTGATCAAGACCGCAGGCATCAAGGTCAACTAGTGCCCGTTTTGCCGCCGGGGAGTTTTGTTACCCGGGGGCAAATTACGGGCACTTGTGCTGCGTAGCAGTACCCGTAGCAATACCTTGTCCTGCAAGCAGTACTTTTGCCGCAAAGCAGTACTGGCGCCGTCTGAGCGCGGCCGCCTGGTCGCGCTCAGACTGGCAAGCGGATCTCGAAGGTCGTGACGCCTGCCTCCGAACGGACCAGCGCCTCCCCGCCGTGGGCGTGCGCGATCGAGCGCGTGATGGCCAGGCCGAGTCCCGCGCCCTCGCCGTGACGCTGCCGGGACGCGTCCACCCGGTAGAAGCGGTCGAACAGGCGCGGCAGATGCGCCGGGGCGATGGTCTCCCCGGTGTTTGCCACCGACAGAACGATGGCCGAGCCGTCGGAGTCATGCACGCCGACCGCTATCCGACCCCCTTCCGGCGTATGGCGCATCGCGTTCGATAAGAGATTGTTGACGGCCCGGCGCAGCATCAAGCGGTCGCCTGGGACAGCGCCGCTGCCCGAACAGGAGAGACTCACGCTCTTCTCCTCGGCCCAGGCCTCGTAGAACTCGCACAGGCTGCACGCCTCCGCCGCCAGGTCGACCTGCTCGCGATGCGGGACGATGAGGCTGTTGTCCGACTTGGCGAGGAACAGCATGTCCGCGATCATCCGCGACAGACGCTCGAACTCTTCCGCGTTGGAGGCCAGCACGTCCTGGTATTCGGCTAGCGTCCGGGTCTTGGACAGCGTGACCTGGGTTTGCGTCAGCAGATTGCTCACCGGCGTGCGCAACTCGTGGGCGAGATCGGAGGAAAAGTCGGACAGCCGTTGGAAGGATCGTTCCAGCCGGGCCAGCATCTCGTTCAGGGCCTCCGCCACCTCGGCCAGTTCGACGGGTATGGTCGCCGTCGACAGCCGCTGGTCGAGGCGGTTCGCGGTGATGCCCGCAGCGCTGCGACGGATGTCCCGAAGCGGGGCCAGTCCGCGGCGCGCCGCCACCCAGCCGAGAACACCGGTGAGCAGCGCCGCCAGAGCCATGGCCGTCCACAGCGTTATCCGAAACGAGCGCATGAAACGCTCGTGGTGTGCGAGGTCGGTGGACACCGCCACGAGCAACGGGGCCGCGCCCGCGATGCCGGTCTGCCTCAGCGCGGCAATGCCGCGATAGCGATGATCCTCCGGGCCGCTCCAGAGCATCGGGCGGAGGGAGTTGACCCGGGCGCCGGCGAGCAGCGCATCGGGAAAGTTCGCGCCTTCGGTCGAATACAGGGTTCGGCCGCCCGGCGCAGAAACCTGCACCGCCAAGCCGTGCTGCCCCACCAGGGAGTCTTGCAACTGCTCCGGCAGCCGCGCCAGTTCGCCGTCTGAATGGATTCCCTTCAGGGCGTGGCCGATGAACTCCAGTTTGCCGGCGAGCAGGTCCATGTCCAGCATTTCGAAGTGCTGCTCGACCAGCGAGCCGATCAGCAAACCCAGGAGCAGCAATACCAGCGTCGACATCGACGCGAACAGCAGGGTCAGCCGGAAGGTGATGGATTTGCGCCCGACCAATCTCACCCGGCCACCTCCAGCACGTAGCCCATGCCCCGCACGGTGCGGATCAGCTTGGGCTCGAAGCCGTCGTCCATCTTGGCGCGCAGCCGCCGGATCGCGACCTCGATCACGTTGGTGTCGCTGTCGAAGTTCATGTCCCACACCTGGGAGGCGATCAGCGAGCGGGGCAGCACCTCGCCCTGGCGGCGCAAGAGCAGTTCCAGCAGCGAGAATTCCTTGGCGGTCAGATCGATCTTCCTGCCCGAGCGGACCACCCGGCGCCGCAGCAGATCGAGTTCGAGGTCGGCGGCGCGCAGGAACTCCGATTCCTTGATCTTCCCGCCGCGCCGCAGCAGGGATCGGACGCGGGCCAGCAATTCGGAAAAGGCGAAGGGCTTCACCAGGTAGTCGTCCGCTCCGAGTTCGAGTCCCTTGACCCGGTCATCGACCTCGTCGCGGGCGGTCAGGAACAGCACCGGCATTTCCTTGCCCGCCTTCCGGATACCCGCGAGCACCTGCCAGCCGTCGATCCCGGGCAGCATCACGTCGAGCACCGCCAGGTCGTAGGTCTCGCTCGTAGCCAGGTGCAGTCCGTCCAGTCCGTCCCTGGCCAAGTCGACGAGGTAGCCGGCCTCCATCAAGCCCTGTCTCAGGTAATCCCCGGTTTTGGCTTCGTCTTCCACGATCAGGACTCTCATAACCGCTCTCCCGTATAACATGGTTCATGGCCATTTTGCGCCGGTGGTGGCGGCAGCCCGCGGAGATTACCGAAATGTAATCCGCGAGTCAGCTTTCCGTTAGTCGGAATATTGGAAAATACGTCCGCTGATATTTCGTGAACTCGCAATATGTGACCGCAGAGTAATTGACATATAATGAAAATTCAGTCGCCTACTGCATCCCCAAAGACTTTTGCCACGAATGTTTGGTAATCCGCCAGAGTTCCATCCGCAGCGCAGGGGCATGGGCATCAGCCCGCGCAGCCTTGCGCGCATACTCTTGGTCAGTTGGCTATTTACCTTGCTGGTTTGTTTTTACAGCGACTTCACCCAAACGGCGGCGGATCCGGCCGGAAATACCCCTGTTGCGCACGAACGGAGCGGTTCTTCCGAGCATGGCGGCAGTGCTCAGGACGAAGACGCCTGCTGCACCGTGCTGCAGAATCTGCCCACATTTTTCAAAATGGGCAAGATCGAGGCGCCGCTGCAAAACCTGCTGTACGCCTTGCCCTCCTTCGTCCTCGTGGTCTTGAGCGTTCTGCTGGCCACCGCCAAGCTGCGCTTTTTCTGCACCGATCCCCCGGGGAAGCCCTCCCCCCTGCTGGCGACCAACGCCCTCTGGCCCAACGCGCCGCCCCGCTGAACCGCCCTTCCATCTAAAGATCGGGGCGGCCTGCGCCTTTGGCTTCAAAGCTGTTCGTCCTAGGCGTCATCGTCCTTTCGTTCGGCAATCATTCGGGAATACCTCTATGTCGTCACCCAGGATCACCCGGGAGGCGCGGCGCCTCTCCATGCTCCTCGTCGCCAGTGCCCTGCTGGGCGGCTACCAACAGAGCGCCAACGCCGCGGGCATGAGCTTGGCGCAAGCAATCGCCATCTCGGTTCAGAGCAACAAGGATCTGCAAGCCGCGCGTTATATCGTCGAGGAAGCGCGCGCGCGTTCGGTGCAGGCTGGACTGCCGCCTAATCCACGGCTGGATATTGCTGCGAAAAACGATGTCCTTTTCAGGAACGAGGGGGAGTACGCTGCCAGCGTCGGCGTCAGCCAGCAGTTCTCCATCGCAGGCCGCCTCGCCCATCAAAAAGAAGTTGCGCGCGTGGATGTGGCCTTGGCTCTGGCCGAGATCAAGCAGGCCAAGCTCAAGTTGGCGGGCGAGGTCAGCTCTGAATTCTATCGGCTATTGGTGCTCGACCGGCAGATCGCGCTACGCGAGCGCTTGATCGTTGCCGAGCAAGCGCTGGTGCTGGGCACCCGCAACCGATTCAAAGCGGCCGAAGTTTCAGAGCTCGACGTCAACACCGCCCAACTCGAACTGCAGCGCTTGACCCAGGAGCGCGCGCTGTTGCTGAGCCAACGGATTAGCCAACAGGCCCGGATGAATCAATTGCTCGGCAGATCTGCGAGCCAAGCCCTGGCGCTGGATGAGGCCCTGCCGGCCAAGGAATCATTGCCGGCTCTGGCGGAATTGCAACGCCAGGCATTGTCGTCACGGCCTGACCTGCAGTTTGCGCTGCTCGGTGCCGATCGTGCCCGTGCCAACCAGGCACTGGCGCGGGCGCAGCGCTGGGAGGACTGGACCGTGGGCGTCGGGCTGGAACAAGGCCGTCAGGTCATCGACGGAGGCCCACCGCAGGGAAGCAGCCGTGTCATCGGGCTGAGCCTGTCGATTCCCTTGCCCTTGCGCAATCGGAATCAGGGGAATATCGCTGAAACCGCGGCTGCTGGAGAACAAGCTGCCGCGCGTATCGAAGCGCTCAAGCTCAGCGTAGCCAACGAGGTGGCCCGCGCTTATGCGGAAACGGAACGATTGCAGCAGGCGCTATCGGAATACCGCAGCAGTATGCTGGGGGTCAGCGCGCGCAACGTGCGTCTTGCCCAGCAGGGATACGACCAGGGACTCATACCGGTCGGAGACGTGGTTCGGATCCAGCGCCAGCACGGCGAGCTGAATATTGCCTATCTGAACACGCTCGACCAATACCTTCAGGCACTGGCGAGATTGCGTAGCGCTACTGGAAATTTCCTCAAGTAGCAAGGCCACTCTAAATGAATTGTGAAAGGAATGCGATGAGAAATGTTCTGAACGGTCGACTGCTCGGCCTGCTGCTGGCGCTCTTCGCTGCGCCTCCGGTCTTTGCGCATGGCGGGGCGATCGAGGTCGGCAGCGGAGCGCGCGGCCCGGTGCAATTGAGTGCTGCGCAGCAGCGGGCGATCGCCTTGCAACTGGCGCCCGCCAGCCTCCGTCCGTTGTCCACGGAATTGAATCTGAACGGCGAGGTGCAACTGCTTCCCAATCGCCAGGCAGACGTCAGCACGCGCATCAATGGGCAGGTCAAGGCGCTCTACGCGAATCTGGGGGACCGGGTCAGGCTCGGCCAGCGTCTGGCCTTGGTGCAATCCCGGCTGGTGGGCGACCCACCGCCCAGCGTAACCATCAATGCGCCCAAGAGCGGCGTGATCGACGCCCGCAACGTGGTCGTCGGCCAGGCGGTGGATCCCAGCACGGTGCTGTTCCACATCAGCGACCGTTCGCAGGTTTTCGTGGCCGCGCGGGTGTATGAAGAAGATATCGGCAAGATCAAGCCGGGGCAAGAAGCCCGCGTCCGGGCACTGGGCTATCCGAAGCAGGTGTTCAACGGCAAGATCAGCCTGATCGATCCCGATCTGGATCCCTTGAGCCGTACCGTGAAGGTGTGGATACGGCTCGCCAATCCGCGGGATCTACTCAAACCCAGCATGTTTGTCCGCGCCGCCGTTATTTTGCGGCGCAACGAGGCGGCGCTGACCATCCCCAACAGCGCCATCATCGAAGCCAATGGCGAAAAGTTCGTGTTCGTCCGCGAGGGACAAGAATACCAGCGGGTGGAAATCAGCATCGGCGCCAAGGACGACGAATACAGCGAAATCACCGACGGTCTGGTGCCGAGGGACGAGGTGGTGACCCAGGGCAATCGCGAGATTTACACGATGTGGCTCACCGGCGGGCAAATGAAGGCGGAGGAATAAATCATGTTCAACCGCCTGATCGCCTGGTCGCTCCACAACCGCCTGATCGTGCTCGTGCTCACGCTGATCTTGTTCGTCGCGGGCGGCTATGCATTGCTGCGGATGCCGGTGGACGTCTTCCCCGAATTCGCTCCCCCCCAGGTGGTGATCCAGACCGAGGCGCCAGGCATGGCGCCGAGGGATGTGGAAGCCTTGCTGACTTATCCGTTAGAGAGCGCAATCAACGGCACGCCGGGCGTCGCCGACGTGCGCTCCAACACCTCCGTGGGTCTATCGACGATCACCGTCGTCTTCAACGCCAATACGGATGTCTATCTGGACCGTCAACTGATCAACGAGCGCATCCAGAACGTGCTCGGCCGACTGCCGGCGGGAACCCAGCCGCCGGTGATGCTACCCGTCACATCGGCGGTGGGCTGGCTGATCAAATATGCGCTGACCAGCAATACCTTGTCCCCGGAGGAACTGCGCACCTTGTCCGACTGGGAAATCCGCCCGCGCATTCTGGCGCTGGGCGGTATCGCCTCGGTGGTCTCCATCGGCGGCGAGGTCAAGCAATATCAAGTGCGCCTGGACCCAAGTCGAATGCTCGCCTATCAGATCAGTGTCGAAGAGGTACGCAAGGCCTTGCAGAAATCCAATACCAACGTGCCCGGTGCCTTTTTGCAACGGCCCGGACAGGAACTGATCGTCGCCGGCGTCGGACGCATCAGCTCCCTGGATGACCTTAAAAATACCGTTATCACCGTACGCAATGGCACGCCGATCACCATCGGCAACATCGCCGATGTCACCTTCGGCGGCGAGATCAAGCGCGGCGACGGCGCCTTCGCGATGAAGCCTGCGGTGATCGGAACCATCTCCAAGGCCTATGGCGCAGACACCCTGACCACGACGCACAAGGTTGAAACGACGCTTGCCGAAATAAAGAAACAATTGCCAGTGGGCGTCCAGATGGACACCCACGTTTTCCGTCAGGCGAACTTCATCGAGGCGGCAATCCACAATCTGAACGTCTCCCTGCTGGAAGGCGCATTGATCGTGATCACCGTGTTGTTTGTATTCCTGATGAACTGGCGCGCCTCCTTCATCACCTTTCTGTCGATGCCGGCCTCCTTCGTCGGCGGCATCCTGGTGATGCACGCCTTCGGCATCGGCATCAACTCCATGACCCTGGGTGGGCTGGCGATCGCCATCGGCGAGGTGGTGGACAACGGCATCATCACCGTGGAGAACGTGGTGCGGCGCCTGCGGCTGAACCGCAATGCGCTGCGTTCGTCGCCGCCGATCGAGGTGGTGTTCGACGCAGTACAGGAAATCCTCAACTCCGTGGTCTATGCGACGCTGATCGTGATCATGATCTTTCTGCCGATCTTTTTTCTGCAAGAACTGGCCGGGCGCATCTTCAGTCCCTTGGGCGTGGCTTATATCGCTTCGGTGACGGCCTCCCTGGTGGTGGCGGTGACCATGGTCCCGGCCCTCTGTTATCTGCTGCTGGTGCGCAACAGGGCAAATGAGGAAGCGCTGTTGCATCCCATGAAAAGCCGCGAGTTGCTCGCCGACACCACGTTGGCGGAGGGTGCCCCCGAACAGGAGACCGGCTTCGTGCTCTGGCTGAAGCGTCATTTTCTGCGCCTGCTGAACCTGGCGTTGCGCAAGTTCTGGTGGGTGGTCGGGCTGTCGCTGGCCGCACTGGTGTCGTCGCTGGCACTGCTGCCGTATTTCGGCCTGTCTTTCCTACCCGAGTTTCGCGAAGGCAATTACATCATTGCCATGACCACCCTGCCGGGCACTTCGCTGCAGGAATCGATGCGCCTGGGCGCCTTGGTGCGTCAGGATCTTCTCAAGTATCCCCAGGTGGTGTCGATCGATCAGCGCGCGGGTCGCGCCGAACTGGACGAAGATGCACAGCCGCCCGATTTCAGCGAATTCGACGTTCGGCTCGATTATTCCAAAAATCCGGCCATGAGCGCGGACACCTTGCTGGCGAAAATCCGCCAGGATCTGGCCGGGATACCGGGTACCGTATTCAACGTCGGACAGTTCATCGCGCATCGGATGGACGAGGTGCAATCAGGCGTACGCGCCCAAGTCGCCATAAAGATTTTCGGCAGCAATCTGGCTACGCTGTATCAACTCGGACAGAATGTCCAGCAGGTGTTGCATGGCATACCCGGCGCGGTCGATATCAATCTGGAGCAGCAGATCCGCGTACCGCAGGTGACCATCAAGATCGACCGTAGCAAGGCTGCCCGTTACGGCATCGCGGTCGGGGACATCGCACAGGACATCCAGTTGTCCCTGAACGGGGAGGTCTTGTCCAGCGTGCAGGAAGGCAGCCGCACCTTCGACCTGTACGTTCGGCTGGCGCTTGCCGCACGCGACAGCGTCGCAGCGATCCGCGAGCTCCCGGTGGATGCGCCCGGCCTCAATCCCGATGGCCGGGCCAAGATACCACTGCGGGAAGTGGCCGACGTGACGGTGCAGGACGAGCCCTATTCGATCAACCGCGAAAGCGTGCAGCGCCTGATTGTCGTCTCCTTCAACGTGCAGGGGAGGGATTTGGCGAGCGTCATCCGGGACACTCAGTCCAAGATCGGTTCCCAGGTAAAACTGCCATCGGGCTACCACATCGAATACGGCGGCCAGTTCGAAAGCCAGCGCCAGGCCAACCAGACGCTGTTGCGCTTCGGTGCCCTGGCCCTGCTCGGCGCGGTGATCCTGCTCTACAAGGTCTTCGGCAGCTTCCGCGAGGCCCTGCTGGTGCTGTTCAACCTGCCACTGGCCATGATCGGCGGCATCGTCGCGCTCTATCTCGCGGGGGCGAACCTGAGTGTGGCCGCGGTGATCGGCTTCATCACGCTATTTGGCATCGCCACCCGCAACGGGATCATCCTGGTCACCCATTACAACCAGTTGCGCAAGGAAGGGAAACCGTTGCAGGAAGTCGTGGTGCAAGGCACCCTCGATCGCCTAGTGCCCGTCTTGATGACCGCGGCCACCGCGGCGTTGGGGCTGATCCCGCTGTTGTGGGGTTCGCCCGTCGGCAAGGAACTGGAACAACCGCTGGCCCAGGTGGTGTTGGGCGGTCTGGTGACCTCAACCTTCCTCAACATGATCGTCGTACCCACGGTATACAACCGCATCGAACACTGGCGCGAACAGCGCCAAAGCAAGCTCAACGCAAATTAACCCGCCATACAGGAGGACTCACGGTATGAATGCACCATTGATGAAAGTTTCAAGTTTCAGAGCAGTTGCTCTGGGAACGATACTGGCAAGTAGCCTGATATTCAATGCGGCTGCGTACGCGGCGGAAGAAGTCGTCACCCAGGTGCAAATTCCAGCGACCAGTGCAGACATTTGGCGATCGATCGATAAGGAAACCGCAATTTTGGACACGCTGATACGGACCGGCAAGCTCGGGGAACTGCACCATCACGCATTCGCTATCCGTGATTTGGTCAAGGCCTTGCCCAGCCGTTCCGGCACCCTGCCGGCGGAAAAAATGGCGCAAATCAAAACCTCCAGCAAGTACGTCGCCACTCTGGCGGAACGGCTGGATGCCGCAGGCGATGCGAATGATAAGGCCGCGTCGGCGTCTAACTTACGGAAATTGAAAGGGGTTTTGAACGGGATTCGGGCTAATTAATAAGCGCGGGGGGCAGGAGCAATGGAATGGTGAAGTCAATTAAGTTTTTCCATTTTTCGTAGCAGTCGCGGCACGGCCTCACGGTTTAGGAGGCGATGCGGGCTCAATTTTTGGCAAGTTTTTCAATCCAACAAGGAAAGGTCAATATGAACAAGCTACTTTCGATTCTGATTTTTGCGCTGTTGCCCGGACTGGCGCTGGCACACGGTGAGCACGATGGCGCCATGGGGCACGCTGGTGATCCAGCCAAGGTCAGCACTACCATTGAGGTCGTGATGAGCGACAACATGCGATTTGCGCCGGACGAGATCAAGGTCAAAGCGGGCGATACGATCCGATTCAACGTCAAGAATGCCGGCCAAATACCGCACGAAATGGTGATCGGCTCCATGAGCGAGCTCAAGGGGCACGCCGAGGAGATGCGCAAGATGCCCGGCTTGCAGCACGCCGAGCCGAACATGATCGGGCTGAAACCCGGCCAGCACGGTAGCATCGTCTGGAAGTTCGATAAGCCAGGGACGGTTGACTTTGCCTGTCTGGTGCCCGGACATATGGAAGCCGGCATGAAGGGGAAAGTCGAAGTCGACTGATCCGTCTGTCGATGGGGCGATGAGCCTTATAGGCTCTTCAGGGCAGCGCGCAGCGAAGCCGTGGCGGCAATGAGGCGTACTGGCAGCATGCCGATGCGCTGTTCGGATCAATGCGCTCCAACGGCAAAGACCTGGGCGATGGCGGCAAGCTTGGGGTGAGCGGCACGCCGACCACGCTCATCCGCAACAACCGTAACGGCGCTTCGGAAGTGATCGTCGGCGCGGTCGGCGCCGATGCTCTGGCGCCAGCGATCGCGGTCTGTTCGTCGCCAACCCGGATGGACGGGTGGTGTTGCGGGGCCGGCGCCCCGTCTGCCGGCAAGCCTGATCAGCGTAAAC
Organism: Rhodocyclaceae bacterium; assembly: GCA_035530135.1. Classification (GTDB taxonomy): domain Bacteria; phylum Pseudomonadota; class Gammaproteobacteria; order Burkholderiales; family Rhodocyclaceae; genus CAIYYX01. Next base: position 16,892 of record DATKVJ010000102.1, read on the forward strand.
AGCGATGGCAACCTCTACCGCTTTGATCAGCTACCTGAATTTTCTCGTCAGCCTGACCCCTGGATTCGGGATCCAGATGATCCACTGGCGATGGAAGCCTTCGTCGCCGAGGAAGTTGCGCTACGACGCATCATGGAATTGAAATGCATGACGGACGATGCTCTCATCGAAGAATCACAGCGACAGGAGAATGTAAATGATGACGGAACCCACCGCAACTGACCCGGTGTGCGGCATGACGGTGCGGCCGCAAGCCGCCGCCGCCCAAGCCATCTTCGAAGGCAAGCGTTACTATTTCTGTTCGGCCCGTTGTCAGGCGAAGTTCGAGCGCGCCCCGGCCGCGTACGCCAACCGGAGCGAGGCCGGCTCCAGTGCACCCGGGCCGGCGCAGCCCCGGCAGCAGCCGACTCCGCCTACCCGATCCGAGCCGACCTACACCTGCCCCATGCATCCGGAAATCCGTCAACCGGGCCCGGGCAATTGCCCCAAGTGCGGCATGGCGTTGGAGCCGGAGGTGCCGATCGCCGCAGCCGTGGAATACACCTGCCCGATGCATCCAGAGATCGTGCGCAACGCGCCGGGCAACTGCCCGAAATGCGGCATGGCCCTGGAGCCGCGCAACGCACCGGCCGCCGCGGAAGACAACGCTGAGCTCGGCGACATGACGCGACGCTTCTGGGTGAGCACGCTGCTGGCACTGCCGGTGTTCGTCCTGGCGATGGGCGCGGATCTACTGCCCAGTGTGGTCGGTCAGCTCATTGCGCCGCGGCCGCTGCAATGGCTCGAATTTGCTCTCGCCACGCCGGTGGTGCTGTGGGGCGGTTGGCCCTTCTTCGTCAGGGGCTGGCGCTCGGTGGTGAACCGCCATCTCAATATGTTCACTCTGATCGGGCTGGGCGTCGGCGTGGCGTGGAGCTACAGCACCGTGGGCCTGCTCGCACCCGGGCTGTTCCCTCCGGGCGTGCTTATGGCGGACGGCACCGTGCCGGTCTATTTCGAGGCGGCGGCGGTGATCACGGCGCTGGTGCTGCTCGGACAGGTGATGGAACTGCGCGCCCGTAGCCGCACTAGCGCGGCCATCAAGATGCTGCTCGGCCTCGCACCCAAGACCGCGCGCATCGTGCGCGTGGGCGGGGCCGAGGAGGATATCCCACTGGAGCAGGTGCAGCCGGGCAACGTGCTGCGCGTGCGGCCGGGTGAAAAGGTCCCGGTCGATGGCGTGGTCACCGACGGGGCGAGTTCGGTGGACGAGGCGATGGTGACGGGTGAACCGATACCGGCAGAAAAGCATCCCGGCGATCGTGTCATCGGCGCTACGGTCAATGGCACCGGCAGTCTGCTGATGCGCGCCGAACGGGTCGGCGCCGATACCCTGCTGGCGCAGATCGTGCACATGGTCTCCGAGGCGCAACGCAGCCGGGCGCCGATCCAGCGCTTGGCCGACACCGTCGCCGGCTGGTTCGTCCCTGCGGTGATCCTGGCAGCGGTCGCAACCCTGGTGGTCTGGGGCCTGTGGGGACCGGAGCCGCGCTTGGCGCACGCCCTGATCAATGCCGTCTCGGTGCTGATCATCGCCTGTCCCTGCGCCCTAGGGCTGGCGACGCCGATGTCGATCATGGTCGGTACCGGCCGCGGTGCCCTGGCCGGCGTCCTGATCAAGAACGCGGAGGCGCTGGAAATCCTGGAGAAGGTGGATACCCTGGTGACCGACAAGACCGGTACCCTGACCGTCGGCAAGCCGCAGCTCACGGCGGTGGTGGCGGCAAACGGCTTCGCCGAGGAAGAGATCCTGAATCTCGGCGCCAGTCTCGAACGCGCCAGCGAACATCCGCTGGCGGCAGCCATCATCGCCGGAGCCCAGGCAAAGGGGCTCACCCTGCTGCCGGTTGCCGGGTTCGAATCGCACACCGGCAAGGGTGTCACCGGACGCATCGACGGACGGCAGGTGGCGATCGGCAACAGCAAGCTGCTGGAATCGCAGCAGTTGCGGGCCGGCGACCTTGATGCGCAAGCCGAGGCGATGCGCAACGAAGGACAGACGGTGATGTTCGTCGCGATCGATGGCCGGGCGGCGGGACTGATCGGCGTGGCCGATCCGATCAAGGAGACGACGGCGGAAGCGATCCGCCAGTTGCATGCGGAAGGCCTGCAGATCGTCATGCTCACCGGCGACAGCCAGGCCACGGCCGAAGCGGTGGCGAAGAAGCTGGGCATCGATCGGGTCATCGCCGGCGTGCTGCCGGAGCAGAAGGTGGAACTCATCAAGAAGCTGCAAGCCGAGGGCCGCATCGTGGCGATGGCGGGCGACGGCATCAACGATGCACCGGCGCTGGCCCAGGCCCAGGTCGGCGTCGCCATGGGCACGGGCACCGATGTGGCGATGGAGAGCGCTGGCGTAACGCTGATCAAGGGCGATCTGAGCGGCATCGTGCGCGCCCGGCGCCTGAGCCGCGGGACGCTGCGCAATATCCGTCAGAACCTGTTCTTCGCCTTCATCTACAACGTGCTGGGCGTGCCACTGGCGGCGGGCGTGCTCTACCCGTTCTTCGGGCTGCTGCTGTCGCCGATCATTGCGGCGGCGGCCATGAGTTTCAGTTCGGTTTCGGTGGTGAGCAATGCGCTGCGCCTCAACCGCATCGAACTATAAGTGCGGAAGCGCGATGCAGCAAATGATTTTCTCAAACAAGGAGAACGACAATGTGGGGCTACATGGGCAGCTACGATGGTGGTTGGTGTGGGCTGGGCATGATCGGGATGCCTCTGTTCTGGATTTTTCTCATCATTGGGATCGTCGCCCTGGTCAAGGGCATCTGGGGATCGGGCGCGTCCGCCGAACGGCGCCCGGAGAAGGCGGCGCTGGACATCCTCAAGGAGCGCTACGCCCGCGGCGAAATCGAGAAGGAAGCGTTCGAGCAGAAAAAGCGCGACCTGGCCGTCTGACCCAACTGGCCGGCATCGATGGGTGTGGCCTGTGCATACTCGACAGGCCAGCTAAACGTTCAAGCTCAGGTCACGAACACCTAAAAAGACGGCCCCTAAGTTGAGGCCTTTTCAGAGGAAAACCGCAATTCGTATCGCTGCCGTCAGCGTTCTTCTGGCGTCCATCGCCAGCCCTGTGTCATGGTTCGTCGCACGCGAAAGAGTGGAGAGAAACATCTTTTCCATGGCCATCGATGAATCGAGTCGGTTGCTCTACCACTTTTCCGCTATCAACCTGACCGGCCAGGTTGCCGGCGAGCATGCCATGATGGCTGCCAAGACCATGTCCGGCAGCCTGTTTGATATCGCCGAAGTTTACGATCGCAATGGACACAGACTCGCCGAATCGCGGACCAGAGAAGGCGATGCGATTGAGCCGCTGCTGCCAGCACATCGTGAGGTACCGAACTATACCGCGGCATTCTACGAGATGCTGAGACTTCCGGCAGGGCACGCAGTTCTGAGGGTTTTCTTCCCCCTGCGCGGTTCTGCAACCGATACGCACGGTCCAATTACGGGCTACTTCGAGGGGATACGCGTCATACCACCATGGCAACGGGAGCAAATCTTCACCAGTGCCTTGACCGTGGCACTGATGGTCTGTCTGGCGTCTTTACTTTGTGGCGCCGCACTCTATCCGGTGGTGGTGTATCTATCCACCGATAACGAGCGCAAGGCACGCGAAGTGCTCGACTCACATATCTCGATGATGGAGTCCTTGGGCCGGGCCATCGCCAAGCGTGATTCCGATACCGGCGCCCACAACTACCGGGTTGCATGGATCGCCGCGCGCATAGCCGAGTGCATGGGCCTGAAGGGGAGCGACATGCAGGCGCTCATCGCAGGCAGCTTCCTGCACGATGTCGGCAAGATCGGGATTCCCGACGCGATCTTGCTCAAGCCGGGCAAACTGAGCGATGCGGAAATGGTCGTCATGCATACCCACGTCGAACAAGGCGAGGAAATCGTCACCGGCATGGGTTGGCTCGATGGCGCCAATGCGGTTGTGGCGGCCCATCACGAAAAGTGGGACGGCTCAGGCTACCCCCGCAATCTTGTCGGCGAAGCGATTCCACTCTCGGCACGAATTTTCGCCGTTGCCGATGTATTCGACGCGCTTTGTTCAAAACGTCCCTACAAGGAGGCCATGGACTTCGAGGCAGCGATGGCGATTCTGGACAAGGACACGCGGAGCCATTTCGATCCGGCGGTCATGGCCGTATTTCGCACCTTGGCACTTGAGATCTTCAAGCAACTGGCCGATAGCACTGAAAGGGACACGCGGCAACTATTGGAAAATCGGGTACGGCAACACTTTGAGGTGTGACCCCCATCGGTCCCTTAGATCCGGAAAATTACCGAAATGTAATGTCCCGGTCAGCCTCCGGTAGGGAAGGCTTGTTCAAACTGCGGGCATGAAATCTCGCCCAAGCCCAAAGCGACTCCTGTTCTTTTTCATGGCCGGCGTCTGGTGTTTTTCGGCGCAGGCGGCGCCGCCGGGCGGCAACGTAGACTCGCTGCTCGATTACGCCCGCGAGCACAACCCAGAATACGCCGCGGTCCGCTTCGACGCCCAGGCTGCCGAAGAGCGCGTCTTGCCCGCCGGCGCGCTGCCCGATCCGAGCTTGCGGGTGGAACTGGAGAACATCACCAACAGCGGCAGCGATGCGCGGCCGAACCTGTTGCCGGGCCGCGTCGGCGACACCAAATACACGGTGCTGCAGCCATTGCCGTTCTGGGGCAAGCGCGACCTGAAACGCCAAGCGGCCGAGGCGGACGCGGCCCGGGCGAGAGGCCGGGCGATGGCCACCTGGAGCGATCTTGCCGCCAGGATCAAGACCGCCTACGCACAATACTACTTCGTCGCCGCGGACGAGAAACTGAGCCGGGAGAACCTGGACCTGATGCGGCGCCTGGAGCAGGTCGCCCAGGTCCGCTATGCCGGCGGGCTCGCGCCGCAACAGGACGTGATTCGCGCCCAGGTCGAACAGACCGGCTTGAGCAGCGAACTCATCAGCATCGAAGCGCAAAAGCGGCAACTCCAGGCGCAGATCAATGCGCTGGTTTCGCGCAACGCGCTGGCACCCCTGGCCGAGCCGCAGTCCTTGCGCCCCCTGCCGGCGCCGGTCAAGCTGGACTATGCCACTCTGGCGGAGCGCCTGCGCGCGCACAACCCGCAGCTGTTCAGCGAAGAGGCGGGCATACGCTCGGCGCAGAAGAATCGCGATCTGACCTATCGCAACCGCTACCCCGATTTTCTTCTGGGGGTCGTTCCGATGCAAAGCGGCAGTCGGATAAACACCTGGGGATTGATGCTGGAGATGAACCTTCCCCTGCAGCAGGCGTCCCGTCGTTCGCAGGAGCGGGAAGCCGAGGCGACGCTCGCCGCCGCCCGGGCGCGCAAGGAGGCGACGGCCAACCAGGTCTTGTCGGAACTCTCCGAAAACCTCGCCGGCATCGATGCGGCCAGGCACACCGAGACCCTGATCGAGACGGGTCTGCTGCCCCAGGCCAAAGTCAGCTTCCAGGCGGGGCTCGCGGGCTACGAGAACGGCAAGCTGGACTTCGCCACCCTGCTCGATGCGCAGCGGCAGATCCGGCTGGCGAGACTGGGCGCGATCAAAGCGCAAACCCAGGCGCAGGCACGGCTGGCCGAAATCGAAAAACTGTTGGGGGAAGATCTATGAGCGGAGGAAATCAGCCGGGCAGGGGAATCGCGCTCGCCGTCGCATTGGTTTCATTGGCGGCGTTGTCGGCAACAGGCGGCTATTGGCTCGGTGGGCGCGGCGGCGAACAAGACGCTGTCGCCAAAACTGTACCTGCGGCTGCGCCCGAGGCAGCGAAGCAGGAGCGCAAGCCGCTCTACTACCGCAACCCGATGGGTCTGCCCGACACCTCGCCGACGCCGAAGAAAGACTCGATGGGCATGGATTACATCCCGGTCTACCCGGACGAACAGAGCGGACAGAACGGGCAGGATGGGCAGGGCGGAGCGCCGGAGAACCAGATCAGGATCAGTACCGCAAAGGTGCAGAAGCTCGGCGTCAAGACCGAGGTGGCCGGTCTGCGGTCCCTGGACAGGGTGGTCCGTGCCAGCGGCCGGATCGAGCCGGACGAGCGACGCATCTACGACATCGCACCGAGATTCGAGGGTTATATCGAGCGCCTGCTGGTCAATGCCACCGGCCAGCCGGTGCGCAAGGGCCAGCCGCTGTTCGAAGTCTATAGCCCCGAACTGGTCTCCGCCCAGCGCGAATACGCCATCGCCGCCCGGGGCGTCGAGTCCCTCAAGGGGGCCGGCGGTGAAGCCCAGGCCGGCATGCAGGCATTGGCCGATGCGAGTCTCGCGCGCCTGAAGAACTGGGATATCTCGGCGGCGCAGGTCAAGGCCCTGGCCAAGTCCGGCGAGGCCAGACGCAGCCTGAGCTTCCTCTCGCCGGTGACCGGCGTCGTCACCGAAAAGAAGGCGCAGGCCGGTATGCGCTTCATGCCCGGCGACACCCTGTATCGAGTGACCGACCTGTCCACCGTCTGGGTGCTGGCCGACGTTTTCGAGCAGGACATCGGTTCGGTGAGATCCGGTGCCCAGGCCAGGATCGGGATCGACGCCTATCCGGGCAAGGATTTTGCGGGAGCGGTCAGCTACGTCTATCCGACCCTGAACAGCCAGACCCGCACCGTGCCGGTCCGGATCCATCTGTCCAATCCGGGGGGGCTGTTGAAGCCCGGCATGTTCGCCCAGGTGGAACTTCCGGTCGGATCTTCGGCCAAGCTTCTCGCCGTGCCGGTCTCCGCCGTGATCGACAGCGGCACGCGGGCTATCGTGCTGGTGCAAGCGGGCGAAGGCCGATTCGAGCCGCGGCCGGTGAAGCTCGGCGCCAGGAGCGACGACTACGTCGAGGTGAGGGATGGTCTTCAGGCGGGCGAGCGGGTCGTGGTCGCCGCCAACTTCCTGATCGATGCGGAAAGCAATCTGCAGGCCGCCATCAGCGGATTCAGTGGCGCTAGCCAAGGCGGCAAAGCGTCGACCGAGCCAGCCGCCGGCCACTGACGGACCATGCTGGCCAAGATCATCGCCTGGTCGAGCAGGAACCGCTTCCTGGTCCTGCTCGCCACCCTGTTCGTCATCGTCGCCGGCGCCTATGCCGTCCTGAAGACGCCGATCGACGCGCTGCCCGACCTCTCGGATGTGCAGGTCATCGTGTATACGGAATTCCCCGGCCAGGCGCCGCAGGTGGTCGAGGACCAGGTCACCTATCCGCTCGCCACGGCCATGCTCTCGGTACCGAAGGCCAAGGTGGTGAGGGGCTTTTCCTTCTTCGGCGCCTCCTTCGTCTATGTCATCTTCGAGGACGGCACCGACATCTACTGGGCGCGCTCGCGCGTCCTCGAATACCTAAGCTCCGCCGCCAGCCGCATGCCGAGGGGCGTGACGCCCCAGATCGGGCCGGACGCGACCGGGGTCGGCTGGGTCTATGAGTACGCGCTGATCGCCAAGGACAAGACCCTGGCCGAGCTGCGCGCCATCCAGGACTGGTATCTGCGCTACCAGCTGACCAAGGCCCACGGCATCGCGGAAGTGGCGTCCATCGGCGGCTTCGTCCAGACCTACCAGGTCACGGTCGATCCGGTGAAGCTGCGCGCCTACGGCATCCCGCTGCAGAAGCTCATCGAGACGATCCGCGATTCGAACCGCGACGTCGGCGGCCGGGTGGTGGAGATGGCCGAGACCGAGTACATGGTGCGCGGGCGCGGTTACCTGCGCGACAAGGCGGACATCGAGAACCTGGCGGTCAAGGCCGACAAGGGCACGCCGGTGCTGGTCCGCGACATTGCCCGGGTGGAACTGGCCCCGGACGAGCGCCGCGGCCTGACGGAATTGAACGGCGAGGGCGAAGTGGTCGCCGGCATCGCCATGGCGCGCTACGGCGAAAACGCGCTGGAAGCCATCAACAGCCTCAAGCAGAAAATCGCGGAAGTCTCGGCCGGCTTGCCCCAGGGTGCCAGCATCCAGGCCGTCTATGACCGTTCCGAGCTGATCCACCGCGCCATCGATACCCTGAAGCGGACGCTGACCGAGGAGGCCGTCATCGTCGCGCTGGTCTGCGTCCTGTTCCTGCTGCACGTCCGCTCGGCCCTGGTCGCCATCCTGATGCTGCCCGTCGGGGTGCTGATCGCCTTCATCGCCATGCACGCGCTGGGCATGAGTTCCAACATCATGAGTCTGGGCGGCATCGCCATCGCCATCGGCGCCATGGTGGATGCGGCCATCGTCATGATCGAGAACGCCCACAAGCACCTGGAGCGACTCGACCGCGCGCAAGCTTCCATACTCCCCTCCCCCCCGGCGGGGGAGGGGCAGGGGGAGAGGGGGGGGCAAAAGATTGGCGAGCCGGTGGCGGCACCAGCCGCCGCCGGCGAGATGGCGGCGCGCGCCGCGGCCATCGTCGCGGCGTGTAAGGAAGTGGGGCCGGCGCTGTTCTTTTCGCTGCTCATCATCACCGTCTCCTTCCTGCCGGTGTTCACCCTGGAGTCCCAGGAAGGCAGGATGTTCTCGCCGCTGGCCTATACCAAGACCTTCTCCATGGCCGGCGCGGCGCTGCTGTCGGTGACCCTGGTGCCGGTGCTGATGCTGCTGTTCATCCGCGGGAGGATCATGCCCGAGGCGAGAAATCCGGTGAACCGTTTCCTGATCTGGATCTACCGCCCGATCATTGCCTGGGTGATGCGCCGGAAGAAGACGACGATCGCAGCCGCCCTCCTGGTCTTGCTCGTCTCCGCCTATCCGGCCTCCCGGCTCGGCTCGGAGTTCATGCCGACCCTGAACGAGGGCACGCTGCTCTACATGCCGACCTCGCTGCCGGGGATGTCGATCACCACGGCGGCCCAGCTGCTGCAGACCCAGGACAAGATCATCAAGGCCTTCCCCGAGGTGGCTTCGGTGTTCGGCAAGGCCGGCCGCGCCAACACCGCCACCGATCCTGCCCCGACCGAGATGTTCGAGACGGTGATCAATCTCAAGCCGGAATCGGAATGGCGTCCGGGGATGAACATCGACAAGCTGATCGCCGAGATGGACCACGCCCTGCAATTTCCCGGCGTCGCCAACTCCTGGACCATGCCGATCCGGGCGCGCATCGACATGCTGTCCACCGGCATCCGCACGCCGATCGGCATCAAGGTCTTCGGCAAGAACCTCGCCGAGATGGACCGCCTGGCCAAGGAGATCGCGGCCGTGGTGAAGCGGGTGCCGGGCACCACCAGCGCCTTCGCCGAGCGCATCACCGGCGGCTACTACCTCGACATTGCGCCTGAGCGGCAACAACTGGCCCGCTACGGCCTCACCGTCGGCGAGCTGCAGGACGTGATCAGTACGGCGCTGGGCGGCGAGACGGTGACCACTACGGTCGAGGGCCGGGAGCGCTTCGGCGTCACCGTCCGTTATCCGCGGGAGCTGCGCTCGGACCCGCAGCAGATCGCGCGTGAGGTGCTGGTGCCGATCCAGGGCGGCGCGATGATCCCCCTGGGCCAGGTGGCCCGGGTGACCGTGGCCAAGGGACCCTCGGCGATCCGCACCGAAAACGCGCTGCTCTCCGCCTACATCTATGTCGACACCCGCGACCGCGATCTCGGCGGCTTTGTCGCCCGGGCGCAGCGGGCGGTGAGCGATGAGGTCAAGTTCCCGCCCGGCTACTACGCCACCTGGAGCGGCCAGTTCGAATACATGCAGCGCGCCATCGCGAAGATGAAGATCGTCATTCCGGTGACCCTGCTGATCATCTTCCTGCTGCTCTATCTCAACTTCAGGCGGCTGACCGAGACGCTGATCGTCATGCTCTCGGTGCCCTTCGCGCTGGTCGGCGGCGTCTGGCTGATGTGGCTGTTGGGCTACAACCTGTCGGTGGCCGTGGCCGTGGGTTTCATCGCCCTGGCCGGGGTCGCGGCCGAGACCGGCGTGGTGATGCTGATCTACCTCGATCGCGCCTGGGAGGAGATCCAGGCGCAATGCCGTGCCGACGGTCGGCAGCCGGGCGTGGCCGAGCTCTACGCGGCGGTGATGGAGGGGGCGGTGGAGCGCGTGCGACCCAAGATGATGACCGTGGTCGCCATCATGGCCGGCCTCCTGCCCATCCTGTGGGGCACCGGGACCGGCTCCGAGGTGATGAGTCGCATCGCCGCGCCGATGGTCGGCGGCATGATTTCCTCGACCGTGCTGACGCTGGCGGTGATCCCGGCGATCTACGCGCTGGTCAAGCAGTTCCATCTCAACCACGAAAGGAAAGTTAAGAAATGAAAAGAGTGACGATTGCGCTGACGTGCGCGGCCTTGGTCGCCGCCGCGATGCCCGCCCATGCCGGCGATGCCCACCCTGAAAAGGCCCAGGCGCAGAAGAGCTATGCGGTGAAGGGAGAGGTCATCGCACTGGACAAGGTCGCAGGCAGGGTCAAGCTGAGGCATCAGGCCGTTCCGGAACTCGGTTGGCCCGGCATGACCATGTTCTTCGCGGTCGCCGACAAGTCGCAACTGGGAAGACTCAAGGGCGGCGACCGGGTCGATTTCCGCTTCGTGATGACCCATGACGGACCGCTGATCACCCGGATCGAAGCGGCGAAGTGAAATCGGAATTGCAGTAAATCAAATGGGAGGAAGGTCCATGAATGCGAATCGGAAGCTGGCGGCAAAAATCGGGATTTCCATGGCGGCTCTGCTGACCCTGTCGGCATGCGGCGGAGGCGGCGGCAGCGCTGCTTCGGCACCGACCCCCACCGCCGTGACCGGGACGGCGGCCAAGGGCCTGGTGAATCAGGGCAAGGTCCTCGTTTGCCGGATCGTCAATGGCCTGCCCGAGGCGGACGCGAGCTGCGCCTCGGGGATCACGGGTAGCGATGGCTCATTCAGCGTCGCGATGAGCGACGGCTACACCGGTCCGGCGTTGGTCAAGGTGATGGCGGGCACGAACAGCACCATGATCGACGAGACGACGGGTCAGCCCATCGCCTACAAGCTGACCATGAGGGCGCTGCTTCCTGCGGTGTCGGGCACCACGACGGTTTATGTGACGCCGTTCAGCGAAATGGCCGCCAGCGCGGTGGGCAATTCGGGCATCACCGCCGCCAATATGATCCAGGCCATGAACACGGTGCAGGCAAATTTCGGCGTCGACCTCGCCGTCAGGCCGATGATCGATCTGAAGGACAACGGTTCCGACCCGGCCATGCTGGGCAAGCAGGCCAATATGGTCCAGCAGTTGACCCGCGTGATGATGGCAGCCCGGAACGCAAGTTCGCTGACAGATCAGAATGGCGTCGCCTGCAACGCGCCGGGGTCGAGCACTGCCCAGGTCGCCTGCGTCGTGAGTGCCATGGCGGGCGCGATGAGCGGCGTGGCCAGCACCGATCCGACGCGGGCCGCAACGCTTCTCGCCGCACTGAATTCCCAGAACGTGACGGCGGCCTACATGCCCATCGTCAATGCCAATGGAACGCTGGTCATGGGCCTGACCGACATGACCTCGAGCGCGTCCATGCAGGCGGCCATGCAGACGGCGGGAATGACGACTAACTCTGCTGCCAGCGCGGTGAATATCATGATGCAGGGCATGATGTAGAGCGAGGACGATACGAGTGTCCGCTCGCCGGATTTCAGAAACGCGAACAGAGGCTATAGAATCACCGCACACCCTCACGGAGTTCGCGCGATGATCACCCGAGACGACCTACTCTCCGCCTTCGGCTTTCGGCACGCCTGCAAGGCCTTCGACGCCGAGCGCAGGATTGCCGACCCGGACTTCGAGTTGATCCTGGAATGCGCTCGGCTGTCGCCGAGCTCCTTCGGTCTCGAACCCTGGCAACTGGTGGTGATCCAGAACCCGGGCTTGCGCCGGCAACTGCTGGCGACGGTGTGGGGCGCGCAGGGGCAGTTGCCCAGCGCCAGCCACTTCATCGCCCTGCTCTATCGCAAGGGCATGCGCTTCGATTCGCCGCACGTCGAGCACATGATGGCCGATGTCCAGCGGCTGCCGGAGGAGGCCCGTCTGGCCAAGCGCCAGCGGGTCCGCAAGTTCCAGGAGGTCGAGCACCGCCTGCTCGATCACCCCAGAAATCTCCACGACTGGGCCGGCAAGCAGGCCTACATCGCGCTGGGCAACATGATGACGGCCGCGGCAGCCGTCGGCATCGACTCCTGCCCGATCGAGGGCTTCGACATGGCGACCACGGAAGCGATCCTCGAGGAGGCCGGCGCACTGGATACGGAAAACTTCGGCCTCGCCGTGATGGCGGCCTTCGGTTACCGGATCAAGCCGCAGCCCGCCAAGACCCGGCGGCCGATGGCGGAAGTGGTGCGCTGGCTACGCTGAACCGATGACTGTCGCGATCGAGAACAAGGGCGCCGTTGCCTTAGAGTCAGGGCGAGAAGGCCGGGTCCGCACCGAGCGCCTGAGGCGGGCGATAGCCACCTCCCGGGAGGTTTCCCTAGTGATAGCCATGCCGATTTGACGTGGATCAATGAACACCCGTCGCATAGGCACACAATTTCGGCGGATTCAAACGCGGCAGCGGATTAGCCCTTGATCATTTCGCACAAGCTGAAAGCGCTTCAACACCGGATGTCCCGATGAACCGGATCTACCGCCTATTGCTGCGTCGCTGCGCCCTGGCGCTGGCGCTGCTGCTGGTCACGGCGCAGGTCGCCGGCGCGGTCGCCGTCGTGTGCGTCGGCTGCCAGATGCCGTCAGGCGACGTCCGTGCCGCCGGCGACGGCTGCGGTACGCATCGATTCCATCGCACCGCGGCTTGCGCCATGTCCCACGTGTCCGGAGATCAGGCGCTGGCGGGCGGGGCTCAGCCTTGGCTTGCGGCGCTACCGACGGTCACCGTTTCCCCTTCCTTGTTCACCCCGGCCGGCAGCGACGTTCGCCTGCTGGCGCAGGTCCAGCGCGGCAGTCCGCCGCTGCATCTGCTGTTCCACCGACTCCGAAACTAGATCGCCGCCGTCGCGGTTCGCCTTGGTCGCCGGTGCGTTGCGCCGCGCGCCATAGGGGCGAATCGCCGATCACGGAAAGCGGTCGCGCGCGCCCGATCCGGGCGCTGGCGCTGTGCGGCAAACAACAAGGAGTCGTGATGAATTACCAACTGGTTTCGCCAGGTCTTGCGGCGCTCGTCGCCCTGGGCCTACTCGCCGGCACCGCTCGGGCAGACTCGGCGGCGCCCGATACCGCGCTGGTCGATGCGGTGGTGCGCAAGATGGAGAGCGACGGCAGCCTCGACCGCGCCGTCGAACGTTCGTTGCAGCGGGTGATCGCGCGTCGGCAGGAACAGCAAGCGCAGCAGCAGCGGCAGCGGCAGCAGCAATTGGTCGAGCGCGCGAAGCGGGCGCGTGCGGTCGTCGTCGGGCAAGATCACATCCGCGGCAAGGCGGATGCGGCGGTGTCGCTGATCGAATACTCCGATTTCGAGTGCCCTTACTGCAAGCAGTTTCATGCCACGCCCAAGGCACTGCTGGCGCGCTACGGCGGCCGGGTGAACTGGGTGCTGCGCAACTTCCCGCTGTCCTTCCACGAGCCTGCCGCGCGCAGCGAAGCGGTGGCGGCGGAGTGCGCCGCCCAACTCGGCGGCAACGAAGCTTACTGGCGCTATGCCGATGCCCTGTTCGAGTCCACGCGCTCCAACGGCAAAGGTCTGGGCGAGGGGATCACCGTCGAGACGCTGGCGGCGAGGACCGGGCTGAATGCCGCGGCCTTCGCGCGCTGCCTGACGGGAGCCGACGCCGACGAGCGGGTCGAGGCGGACCTGGAGGACGGCGGCAAGATGGGGGTGAGCGGCACGCCGACCACGCTCATCCGCAACAACCGTAACGGTGTCACGGAAGTGATCGTCGGCGCGGTCGGCGCCGATGCTCTGGCAGCGGCGATCGATCGCGCATTGGGAGAGCAGAAGAAATGAGGCTAACGATTCCGGCCGGATGCAAGTCCGGGAGGCTGCCCGCATGATTGCGCCTTCGACCCTGGGGCTGGCCGCGGTCTTCGCCGCCGGCGTGGTGTCCTTTCTCTCGCCCTGCGTGCTGCCCGTGGTGCCCGGCTATATTTCCTATATCGCGGGTCACTCCTTTCACGGCCGCGAGGGCGATCCCGGGCTGCGCGAGCGGCTGCAGGCGATGTGGCTGAGCCTGTTCTTCGTGCTCGGCTTCTCGACGGTGTTCGTCGCCTTCGGCGCCAGCGCCACGGTGCTCGGCAGCCTGCTGCTCAGCCATCGCAGCGAACTGAATCTGCTGGGCGGCATCGTCGTCATCGGCTTCGGTTTGTTCATGCTCGGGCTCGCCCGTCACGTGCGCTGGATCCACCAGGACTGGCGCATCCATCCGCGGCTGCGCGGCGGCCATCCGGGCGCCGCCTACGTGCTCGGGCTGGCCTTCGGTTTCGGCTGGACGCCCTGCATCGGTCCCGTACTCGGCACCATCCTGACCATGAGCGCGATGGCGTCCACCGTCGCCGGCGGGGTCGAGCTGCTGGCCGTCTATGCCGCGGGCCTGGGCATCCCTTTCCTGGCAGCGGCGCTGTTCATGAAGACCTTGCTGCTGCGCCTGAAATCGCTGCGTCACCTGGGCCGGCCGTTCCAGATCGTCGCCGGCTTGGTGATGGTGGCGGTCGGTATCGCCATGGCCACGGGCGAACTGACCCGGTTTTCCTACTGGTTGCTCGACATGTTTCCCGTCCTCGGACGGATCGGCTGAGCGAGCCTATGGAACTCCACCGAAGCAGCGAACTTTGAAATTGAACACACATTCGAGGACATCATGACCAAGCAAAACCTTTTCACCCGCCTGTTCGTCATCGCCATGCTCACCGTTCCGCTCGGTGCCCTTGCCGCGCCGGCGCCGGAACTCGGCTGGATCAATGCCTTGGCGCCCGGCCGGGACGGCGCACTGGTCGCCAGCGATCGCGGCCTGTTCGTCGCCAACCCGGATGGGCGGGTGATGTTGCGGGCGGAATGGGAGGGCGGCTTCACCGCCCTCGCCGCCGACCGGGCCAAGGCCGACGTGCTCTACGCCAGCGGTCGCAGCGGCGGCTTGCTGCGCTCGAACGACGGCGGCTGGCACTGGCAGCACCCGGCGCAAAGCGGTCCGGACAGCTTCGAGATTCTGGCCACCGGGCCGTCGGTGCTCTACGGCGTCGCCGACGCGCTCTACGAGAGCTCCGACGGCGGCAGCCACTGGCGGCGCAGCGGTGTCGTTCCGGACAAGTTGATCAGCCTCGCCGTCGCGGCCAAGGACGCGAAACAGCTCTATGCCGGTACCGAGGCCGGACTGATGGAGAGCCGCGATGGCGGCGCCCATTGGCGAGCGGCGGTCGTGGGACCGGCCCGCCGGTTGCCGGCGACCCTGATCAGGGTGGGCGAGGACGGCGGTCTCACCCGCTTCGACTGGGGGCAGGGCTTGCTCACCGAGCGCAAGGCGAATGCGCCCTGGGTGCCCATCAACAACGGCTTCGGCGGCCAGGCGGTGCTGCAGTTGGTGCGCGAGGGCAGGGCGCTGGTGGCCGCCACCAACGCCGCCAAACTGTTCGTCAGCCGCGACGGCGGCAGCCATTGGCTGCCCCTCGGCGGCTATCCCCGGCCGGTGACCGCCGCCGCGCGGCGCGGCGAGAAGTTGTTCGTTGCCGACTGCCAGGTCTGTCACGGCGACCACGGCATCGGCGAGGCACCCCGGGCGGATTCACCCCAGCAGAGTCTGGCACCGGCCCTGGATGAGACCGCCCATGCCTGGCACCACCCCGACCAGCAACTCGAAGGCTTCATCCTCAACGGCATGCCGGCCCCGAGCCGGATGGTGGGCTGGTCGGGGCGCCTGAACGCCCATGACGCGCAGGATCTGGTGGCCTACATCAAGAGCCTGTGGACCCCCCGCGCCTTGCGCTGCCAGGGCCCCAGGCACATGGATCCCGATTGCAGGCTGTGAGCGATGTAGCGACGATCGCGGCAGCAGACCTCTGACATTATGGAGCAATGACATGAGCAAATCCGGTTTCGCAGTGGCCGCGGCAATCGCCATGGCCGCGGTGGCCTCGTCCAGCAGCGCCCAATGGCTGGCGCCTCAGGTGCGGATGCCCGGCAAGGGCTTCTTCGCCAGCACGGCGCGCGGCAAGTCCTTGTTCGCGAAAAATTGCGCCGCGTGCCACGGCGCCGATCTCCGTGGCAGCGAAAAGGGGCCGCCCCTTCTGCACCCCTTCTACAAGCCGGATCATCATCCGGACTACGCTTTTTATGCCGCGATTCAGACCGGCACACGCCAGCACCACTGGCACTTCGGCGACATGGCCCCGGTGCCGGCGGTGCGCCCGGACGAGGCGGGACACATCATCGCCTATGTTCGCGCCGAGCAGAGAAAAGTCGGGCTGTTCTGAGCCCGCTCCGAAGCACCCCTTCGAATTTGGTAAGCAAAGGAGAAACACGATGAGCAAGCACAGAAATAAGGCGATGACGCAACACCGGCCCCATCCTACGGGCCGATGGCTGCTGGGCGCGCTGGTGATGGGTGCGCTGGGCGCCGCCGCAGTGTATTACACCACCGGCCCTCGCGGGAGCGGCGAGCCGGCCATTCCTGCCGGTGTTCAACTGAGCTCCTGGTACGACAACGGCCACGACGGGCGCTATGTGCTGCAGGTCGCCGATGGGCATGCCCCGAGCGCGGGCGAGCGCGTTGCCGGGATCGTCAGGAGCGACTCCAATTGCACGCCCGATGCCCAGGGTCTGAGCCATTGTCACAACGCCATTGAACTGGCGAACGGCGAACAAATCACGGTGATTGATACGCACCAGATCAGCCGCAATCCCTGTCTAAAGGCGGGAGGGAAAATCACCTTGACCGGTATCGGCTCCTCCTGGATTACGGGCACCCTGGTCGGCGCGTGAGCGTGGGTCGCCGGGCAAAACCGTGGTGCCAGCGCCCGAGCTCAGCAGCAACCGCCGTGCCTGGTCGGCGGTGGGTTCGGGTGTCCTGCGGCCGCCACGGCGGGATAACCCGCCGCCGTGATCGCCCTGGCCACGGTGCTGGCGCAGTGGCCGCAAGTCATTCCATTCACATCAAGTTCAATCATGGCGGTGCTCCTCTTGGCGGTTGACAGAACCGCCACTATTGACCCTCCCACGATGGCAAGGTCAGGGCCTTGCCGCATTTTTTTGATGCGGCGACGGGGTCCGACGGGCAACTGCGTAACGCACTGTGTCGACCGGCGCCGCTGTCGCACTGCGCTACAAAATCGGCCGGCCATGACATGCTGCGCTTACACGCCGCTGTTCAAATGAGCATCGTCGCGGCGAATGCACGCCCGAGCGGTGTCCGCTTAAGTTCTGTACAAGTACGCAGGACGAGCGAGCGGACGAGATGCGGCATAGAATTTCGTATAAACGAGGAGAATGACGATGTGGGGCTATATGGGACATTATGGCGGCGGTTGGGGCGGGATGGGCCTGGGCATGATCGGCATGGCGCTGTTCTGGATTTTACTGATCGTCGGCATCGTCGCGCTGGTCAAGGGCGGCTGGGGACCGGGTGCGGCAGGCGGGCGGCGGCAGGAGAAGACGGCGCTGGACGTACTCAAGGAGCGCTACGCCCGCGGCGAAATCGAGAAGACGGAGTTCGAACAAAAAAAACGCGACCTCGCCGTCTAGCCGGATTTCGATTTTGATCGTACAGGGAGACAATCATGAAGATTTCTTCGGCAATCCTGGCGGCATTTTCGACCTTGCTGGTTTCGCTTCCCGGCTACGGCCAGATGGGAATGATGCAAGGCGGGGGAATGATGCAGGGCGGCGGCATGATGAACGGCTCGATCCGGGGGGGCTACGTCGCGCAGCACGGCATCGATCCGCGCTACGCCTCGAGCGCGAACCCTTTGCCGCGAAGCGCCAGGAACATCGCGGACGGGAAACGGCTCTACGATCAGAACTGCGCGCTTTGTCATGGGCCGACGGGTTTGGGCGACGGCGCCGCGGCAAGGGGCCTGAATCCGCCCCCGGCAAATATTGCGGCCATCGGTCGGTGGCCGATGGCCACCGACGGCTACCTCTACTGGACGATAGCGGAAGGCGGGGTGCCCCTGGGAACCGCCATGCCCGCCTTCAAGGCCACGCTCCAGCCAGAGCAGATATGGCAGCTCGTGACCTACTTGCGCGGGCTGCGTTGAAGGAAATGTGAGCGGGACACCATGTCGGAACCGGAAAACGTCTTCCAGGAGAGCATCGCCCGCCAGCGGGCGGAGCTCAAGCTGAGCCTGGAGCAACCCCTGCGCCGTTTGGCCGAGGCCTGCCGCGCCGCCTGGGGCAGCCGGACGCAGATCGACGAAGCGCTGACGCGCTTCTTTCCGACGCTGCCCCATTGCCGTCACCTCTATGTCCTCGACACCAACGGCGTGCAGCTCTCGGACAACGTCGGCCGCGATGGCATCGACCCGACCGACTTCGGCCGCGATCGCTCCCATCGGCCCTACCTGCGCGAATCGCTGCCGGCCACGGGCTTCCTGCTCTCCAAGTCCTACATCAACTTGCGCCACCGGCGGCCGGGGCTGACGGCCATCCAACTGGTGCGCGACGGCAAGGGCGCGGCCCTGGGATTCATCGGCGCCGACTTCTACCTCCAGGACCTGCCCCTGACCCGCGGACTTTTCGAGGAGCGGCGGCAATGGCAGCAGCTGCGCGGCGATCCCGCCATCCGCAGCCAGGTGTTCCACCAGACCCGCAGCGAGAGCGAGATGGACCGGCAGATCGACACCGTGCTCGGCGTGGTGGAGGAGTTGATGGTCGATCACGGCATGTACCACGTGATGCTGCATTTCTCCAGCAGCCGGGCGGTCTATTGGACCCTGGACGATCCCTTGCGCTATCGTCTCTTGGACATCCAGGCCCTGGTGAATCCGGACATCTGCCTCGCCTATCCCAGGCACCCCTATCCGGCCGATGCCCTGGTGCCGAAGGCGCGCATCCGCGCCATCCTCGACGCCCTGCGCTCGCTGCGCTTCGTCGATGAGACCTTCTACCTGCGCAGCGGGACGCTCAACATCTTCAACGGCATCGTCGGCCTCACCTTCTCCTGCGACGGCTCGCACTACGTACCCTACGACGAGTTCCTGAAGATGGACGTGGCCTTCTGGCTGGGGACGGCTTGACGATGCTGCGAGGGCTTCAGCGTCCGCGCTCATAGACCCATTGCAGCAGCGCGTCCTGCGCCGCCTGGGCTCGCGCGGCCTTGGGATGATTCACCAGGAAGACCACGATCTGCCACCTGCCGGCCCGGTCGCGGACGTAGCCGGCGATGGCCTTGACCCCGTCCAGGCTGCCGGTCTTGACGTGCGCCTGCCCGGCGACGGCATCAAAGCGCAGACGTTTTTCCATGGTGCCGTCCACCGCGGCGAGCGGCAGCGAGCTCACGAACTCGGGCATCAGCGGGCTCTTCCAGGCCGAGGCCAGCAGGCGCGCGAGGCTCTCCGCGCTGATTCGCGCGCGCCGCGACAGGCCCGAGCCGTTGTCCAGCACCAGCTCCGGGAAATCGAGATGCCGGGCCGCGAGCCAGGCGCGCACCGCGGCGGCGGCGTCGGTCTCGTCGGCCGGCCGGTGGCCCGTCGCGGCGCCCAGGGTGAGGAACAGCTGGCGCGCCATCACGTTGTTGGAAAACTTGTTGATGTCGCGGATCACCACCGCCAGCGGCGGCGACGCGATGCCGACCATGAATTGCGCGTCGCCGGGCACCACCCCTTCGCGGGAGCCGCCGCCGATGCTGCCGCCCAGTTGCCGCCAGAGGCTGCGGAAGACGCCATCGACGTATTGCCGATGGGGCAGCCCGCCCAGACGCCAGGTCTGCTCGCCGCAGGATCGCGCATAGCTGCCGGAGATCAAGAGCCGCTCTTGGCCGCCGATCTCCGAGAGCGCCGGGCGCAGCCCCGCCTTCCAGTCGCCGCACGCGGTTTCGTCCAGCTTGATCCGGTTGTCGATCGCCAGGCCGTCGGGCAGCGGTTCGGGCAGCACGGCGAGCCTTCCCCGCGCCGGATCGGGCACCAGTTCCAGGCGCAGCGCGTTGAAGTCGAGCAGCAGCGCGTCGGGGACGACGTTGTAGGGACGCAGCGGCTGGTCGTCGATGGGCGCCGCCTTGCCGACGTCGAACAGGCTGCGGTCCTGCACCAGATCGCCGTCGATCCGCGTCAGACCCATGGCCCGCAGGCGCGCGAGCAGCAGCCAGAAGCGCTGGTAGGTCAGGATCGGGTCGCCGCCGCCCTTGAGATACAGGTCGCCGTCGAGCACGCCGCGGTCGAGCCTGCCCCGGATCCAGGCCTCGGTCTTCCAGGTGTAGGCGGGGCCCAAGGTGTCGAGCGCGGCATAGGTGGTGACGAGCTTCATCACCGAGGCCGGGTCCAGGGCGAGATCGGCGTTGACGCTCAAGCGGGGCCGTTGCGAGTCCGCAGCCTGCACCAGCACCGCCACCGCCGAGCTCGGAATGCCGGCGGCGGCCAGTGCGCGCGCCACCGGGATCGGCAGGCGCTGCCGGGCGTGGGCCGGGGTCAGGAGCAGGGCAGAAGCCAGGAGCAGGGCGATGCCGGGGAGGAAGTGCGGGAATCGGGAGCTCATGCTGCGCTTTCGGAAACGGTCGGTGTCAAAGGGTCTGTATCCTATCCCGAGAAAAATGCCGCGCCCGGAATGCGCAGCCGAGCATAGGGGCGTGGCAGAATGGCGTCAAGCCGCTGTCTGGAATTGCCTCGCCGCTTCGTTCCTTTCCATGAACCCTCCTCTGCGTCGTTGCGAGGCCGAAGGCCGTGGCAATCTCAGCAGAGCGAAGGCCGCCTTGTTACCGAGTGACTTCCAGCAATCGACCGGAGAATTCCCGCCGATGAACGCACCGCCCGCCGCCCGGATCGATATTTCCCTAGACGACAAGTACCGGGTGCGCGAGGGCTGGATCTATCTCTCCGGTA
Organism: Rhodocyclaceae bacterium; assembly: GCA_035530135.1. Taxonomy (GTDB): domain Bacteria; phylum Pseudomonadota; class Gammaproteobacteria; order Burkholderiales; family Rhodocyclaceae; genus CAIYYX01. Next base: position 37,827 of record DATKVJ010000102.1, read on the forward strand.
CCCAGGCACTGGTGCGGCTGCCGATCGAGCAGCGGCTGCGCGATGCGGCGGCGGGCAAGGAGACCGGCGGCTACATCTCCGGCTATCGCGGCTCGCCGCTGGGCCGCTACGACATGGAGCTGTGGCGCGCCGAGCGCTGGCTTGCGGAGCAGCGCATCCACTTCCGCCCGGGCGTGAACGAGGACCTGGCCGCCACCGCGATCTGGGGCGCGCAGTACGTCGGGGCGTTTCCCGGGGCCCGCGTCGACGGCGTCTTCGGCATCTGGTACGGCAAGGGCCCGGGGGTGGACCGCTCGGGCGATGTGCTGCGCCACGCCAACAGCGCCGGCACCAGTCCCTGGGGCGGCGTCGTGGCGCTGGCCGGCGACGATCACGGCGCGAAATCCTCGACCGTCGCCAACTTCTCCGATCAGATTTTCATCGCCGCCGGCATGCCGGTGCTCTATCCCTCGAACACCCAGGAACTGCTCGTCTTCGGCCTGCACGGTATCGCGATGAGCCGCTATTCGGGCTGCTGGGTCGGCATGAAGGTGGTCAATGACGTGGTCGAGGGCGGCGGCACCGTCCAGGTCGGCCCCGAGTCGCCGAAGATCCGCCTGCCCGAGGAAGGGCCCGCTCCCGGCCTGGGCCGCGAGGGCTGGCACATCCGCCGCCAGGACAGCCCGCTGCCGCAGGAGGACCGGCTCTACAACCACAAGCTCTACGCCGCGCTGGCCTACGCCCGGGCCAACGATCTGAACCGCGTCACCGCCGACGCGCCGGGTGCGAGACTCGGACTGCTCTCCGCCGGCAAGGCATACCAGGACACGCTGCAGGCGCTGGCCGAGCTGGGCGTATCCGATGCCCGGGCGCGCGCGCTGGGCATACGCATCGCCAAGGTCGGCGTGATCTGGCCGCTCGACCCGGTGTTCGTGCGCGATTTCGCCGAGGGCCTGGACACCGTGCTGGTGATCGAGGAGAAGCGCGCGCTGCTGGAGAACCAGGTCAAGAGCATCCTCTACGACGCCGAGGCGCGGCCGCGGATTGTCGGCCGTTTTATGGATGCCAACGAATGGTCGCCAGAGCGCGGCGAGATCGTCCTGCCCGGGGTGGCTGAACTCGCGCCGCCGCTGATCGGCCGGGTGCTGGTCGAGCAGATCTCGCGGCTCCATCCCGATTGCGGCCTGGCTCCGCCTGCACCGCCCGCGCCGTCTTCTGCCAGGGCGCCGGCGCCGCTGCGCCTGCCGAGCTTCTGCTCCGGTTGTCCGCACAACCGTTCGACCAAGCTGCCGGAGGGTTCGCGGGCGCTGGCCGGGATCGGCTGCCACACCATCGCCATGCTGCAGAACCCGGCCAAGACCACCACCGTCTCGCACATGGGCGGCGAAGGCGCGATGTGGCTGGGGCAGGTGCCGTTCACCGACGAGCAACACGTCTTCGCCAACATGGGCGACGGCACCTACTTCCACTCGGGCTTCATGGCGATCCGCCAGGCGGTCGCCGCCCATGCGCCGATGACCTACAAGCTGTTGTTCAACGGCTTCGTCTCGATGACCGGCGGCCAGCCGATAGACGGCGATCTGTCGGTGGCCCGGATCGCCCATGAGCTGACCGCCGAGGGCGTGAAAAAGCTCGCCATCGTCACCGACGAACCCGACAAGTATCGGGGCGTAGCCCTGCCCGCCGGCGTCGCGCTGCATCCGCGCGAAGAACTGGAGGCGGTGCAGCAGGACTTCCGCAACTACCGCGACGTCTCGGTGATCATCTACGACCAGGCCTGCGCCACCGAGCGCCGGCGCTTGAGGAAGCGCGGCAAGTGGCCGGACCCGGACCGGCGCGTCTTCATCAACGCCGCCGTCTGCGAAGGCTGCGGCGATTGCGGCCAGGTCTCCAACTGCCTGTCGATCGAACCGCTGGAGACCGAGTTCGGGCGCAAGCGCCAGATCAACCAGTCCTCCTGCAACAAGGACTATTCCTGCGTCGAGGGCTTCTGTCCGAGCTTCGTCACCGTCCGCGGCGGCAGGCTGAAGAAGCCTTCGCCGCCCGCGGCGGGCGCGGCGGAATTCCCCGGGATTCCGGAGCCGTCTATCGTCAGACCCGACGGTCTCTACAGCATCCTGGTGACCGGCATCGGCGGCACCGGCGTCATCACCATCGGCCAGATCCTCGGCATGGCGGCGCACATCGACGGTTATCGCTGCTCGGTGCTGGACGTCACCGGCCTGGCGCAGAAGTACGGCGCCGTGCTCTCGCACGTACGCATTTCCCCGAGCCAGGAGGAACTGCACGCCACGCGGATCGCCGCAGGCGAAGCCGACGCCGTGGTCGGCTGCGACCTGGTGGTGACCGCGGGCGACGAGGCGCTGTCGAAAATGAGGCCGGGGCGGACCCGCGTGGCGGTGTGCACCGATCTCGTTCCGACCACGGAGTTCACCCGCAATCCCGACTGGCGGCTGGACGTAGCCGAACTGATGGCGCGCCTGCAGCGGGGCAGCGGCGGCGCGCTGGCGGGCATCGAGGCCATCCGCATCGCCAAGGCCTTGCTCGGCGACAGCATCGCCGCCAACATGCTGATGCTCGGCCTGGCCTGGCAGCGAGGCCTGATCCCGCTCTCCTTGGCCGCGATCGACCGGGCCATCGAACTGAACGGCGTCCAGGTGGACTTCAACCGCAACTGCTTCCTCTGGGGCCGTCGCGCCGGCCATGATCCGGCCGCGGTGGCAACGCGCGCCGCGCCGGCGGCGGCGAGCATCCTGCCGTTCTCAATCGGGACCGCCGAGACGCTGGAGACGCTGGTGGCCAGGCGCGTCGCGGAGCTCACCGCCTACCAGGACGCCGCCTACGCCCGGCGCTACGAGACGCTGGTCGATCGCGTCGCGGCGGCAGAAGTGGCTGCCGCCCTGCCGGGCCAGTCGCTGGCGCTGGCGGTGGCGAAATACTACTTCAAGCTGCTCGCGGTCAAGGACGAATACGAGGTCGCGCGCCTGTTCGCGGCACCCGAGTTCCGGGCGCAGCTGGGGCAAAGCTTCGAGGGCGATTACCGATTGCACTTCCACCTCGGCGCCTGGCCCTTTGCCAAGACCGCGAACGGCAGGCCGGTCAAGGGCGAGGCCGGCCCCTGGCTGATGCCCGCGCTGAGGCTGCTGGCCCGGGCCAGGGCTTGGCGCGGCAGCGTCCTCGATCCCTTCCGCAACTCCCCCGAGCGCAAGCTGGCGCGGCGCCTGCTCAAGCAGTACGAGGAGGACATCGAGGCCGTGCTCGCCGACCTGTCCGCCGCCACCCATGAACTCGCGGTCGGGCTCGCCTGTCTGCCCGAGAAGATCCGCGGCTACGGCCACGTGCGCGAGCGCCACGCCGCCGCCGCGGCGATTGCCCGGGAGGAATTGCTGAACGCCCTGGCCGCCGCACGCCGGGTCCGGGGGCTGGCCGCCTGAGTCAGAGAGGCGAGACCTGGCGCCTGTGCTCCGATGCCGGCGCTCGCTCGTGCGGCATGGTCATCAGCAAATAGATCTGGATCTCCGACAGGCAAGCTTCGATCAACGCACGGTCGGCGCCCGACAAGGTCTGGCCGAAGGCCTCGCGACGACGCTGGATCTCACGCGCCAGATCGGTGATCTGCCAGCGCACTTCGTCGAATGCGGCGCCCAGTTCGCCGGCAATCGCCTGCTCGCCGATGAGCGCTTGCATCGATTGCAGATCGTCCGGGTTCAGTCCGAACTGCAGCAGCATAAAGCGCAGGTCCGCGATCCGCTCGAAGAGGAAGGCCAGCTCCGGCGGATGCTGAGCCGGGAATGCCGAGGCGAGTACGGCCCAGCGCTGCAGAAGCCGTGCCGCCGCCTGGAGCTGCACCATGCCCGGGCTCTCGGCCGGATCCGCGTCGTCGATGCGGCCCAGTTCTCGATGCAACAGGGCGATCAGGACGGGATCGAGCTTCTGCCTATTGAGCAGCATCAACACCCTCAGGCGCTCGCTGCCGCGGCAGCGGGCGCTGATCGAAGCGCAGGCGTCGGCCAGGGCGATGATCCGCGCCAACTGGCCTATGGCCTCGCCGCGCAGACGGTGCGGATAGCCGCTGCCATCGAGCCTCTCGTGGTGCTGCAGAACCGCGGTCGCCACCTCGGAGCGAGGGCCCAGGATTTCATTGGCGATGAGATAGCCGGTGATGGGATGCACGTCGACGTAATGCAGCTCCTCATGGCTCATCCGGTGGCGTCGATCGAGCAGCGCCGGATCGGTGTGCAATTCCCCGAGGTCGTGCATCAAACCCGCCAGCAGCGTCGCGCTGCATTGTTGCGGCGACAGCTGCAGGCGTTGTGCCAGAAAGTGACCGATCAGTACCACCGTCAGCACGTGCTGGAACAACCAGGGCAAGCGCTCGCGTGTCACCGTCAGCTTGAATCCCAACTGTTCGGGCAACTCCATTTCGCGCAGCGCCCTCTGGCAGGCCTGCAACTCCTCGCCGCCGGCCAGCAAACGCTGCAGAAAGGGCTCTCTGGCGACGAGGCTGCCGGCTTCCCGCGCCAGAAGCTCGCCGTTGACTCCGTCCTTTACCTCCAGACTCTGGTCGATGGGCTTCAGCAATACGTGATTCAGGAGCCGCTCGCGCAGCCCGCTGCCAATCGCAATCCCCTTGTTGATCAGCTTGATGCCATTGGCGGCGAATACTTCTTCGCGCGTCACCACCTCCTTGAGGTCGGCCATCTGCGTTACTGAGGTGAGGTAGTGGGGGGCTTTTTCGAGCGTCTTGCGGGCCTGCTGCTCGAGACGTGCGGCTTCGGGGTCGGGCGAATTCGGCATGGCTGAAGCTTATTGTGCCAACGGGAGGTTCGGCAAGCTACCATCGCGGAACCGCAGTGTAAATGGGTCTGGCGGCGAACTCGACGCGGCACGGGCTTTGCGGCATCATTCAGGCCGCAGTGTCCCGCCCGGCCCGGCAAGCCTTTGCGGCGGTGCCTCGCCCCGCCGCCCCGATAGAAAAAAGGTCACCGCCATGAACGACCCGCTACTCGAAGCCCTGCGCGCCATCGTCGGCGCCGACGGCGCGCTCTCGCGGAAGGAGGCGGGCCAGCGCAGCGCCGGCTTCATGCGCCCGGATACGCTGCAGGCGCGCATCCTGGTGCGTCCGCGGAGCACCGCCGAGGTCGCCGCGGTGCTGGGGCTCTGTCACGCCGCGGGCCAGCCGGTGGTCACCCACGGCGGACTCACCGGCCTCGTCCATGGCGGCGATGCCGGGCCCGACGAGTTGATCCTGTCGCTGGAGCGGATGAACGCGATCGAGGAGATCGATCCGCTGCAGCGCGTCGCGCTGGTCCAGGCGGGGGTGAGCCTGCAGGCGCTGCAGGAGGCGGTGGAGCGGCGGGATCTCTCCTTTCCGCTGGACCTGGGCGCCCGCGGCTCGGCGACGATGGGCGGCGTCGTGGCGACCAACGCCGGCGGCAACCGCGTCATCCGCTACGGCATGACGCGCTCGCTGGTGCTCGGGCTGGAAGCGGTGCTCTCCGACGGGCGCGTGATCACGTCGCTCAACCGCATGATCAAGAACAACGCCGGCTACGACCTGAAGCAGCTGTTCGTCGGCTCGGAGGGCACGCTGGGCGTGATCACCCGCGTCGTGCTGCGCCTGTTCGAGCGGCCCAGGAGCCAGGACGTGGCGATCGTCGCCATCGACAGCTTCGCCGCCCTGACCGGTTTCCTGAAGCACATCGACAGCGCCCTGGGCGGGGGCCTCTCGGCCTTCGAGGCGATGTGGCGCGAGTTCTACCAGCTGGTGACGACGCCCCCGGCGAAATCGCAGCCGCCGCTGTCCGGCGACCACCCCTACTACGTCCTGGTGGAGGCGCAGGGCGCCGACCAGGAGAACGACTCGGCCCGTTTCAAGCAGGCACTGGAAGCGGCGCTCGAGTCCGGTCTGATCGCCGACGCCGCGATCGCCCATTCGGCGCGCGAATGCGCGGCGATCTGGGCGCTGCGCGACGACGTGATGCAGATCACCCGCCACGGCTGGCCGATCACCTTCGACGTGTCGCTGCCGATCGCCGCGATGGAGGGCTACGTAGCCGAGGTCAGATCCGCGCTCGCTCCCTGGCCGGAGCACCACTGCTGGGTGTTCGGGCATCTGGGCGACGGCAATCTGCATCTGGCCATCCACGCGCCCGCGGCGGCGCGCGCCGAAATAGAGCGCATCGTCTATCAGCCGTTGGCGCGGCTCGGCGGCTCGGTTTCGGCCGAGCACGGCATCGGCCTGGAGAAGAAGCCCTACCTCGCGCTTTGCCGGAATCCCGGTGAGATCGCCCTGATGCGCGCCCTGAAGCAGACGCTGGATCCGGACAACCTGCTCAACCCCGGCAAGATTTTTTGAGACCGCAAGGCCGTGCCGGCGCCGCTACAAACGGCTACAAATCCATGCCGCGCATAGCCTCCGGCGCCGGCATAATTCGCCCCATGGACAGCCATGCCTGCATCCTCGTTGTCGATGATGATCGCGAGATCAGGGCGCTGCTCGCCGAATATCTCGACGGCAACGGTTTTCGCACGGTCGTCGCCGCCGACGGCGCGGGCATGTGGGCCGCCCTGGACGCCGGACCGGCGGATCTCGTCGTGCTCGACCTGACGCTGCCCGGCGAGGACGGCTTGGCGCTGTGCCGGACCCTGCGCGCGAGTTCCAGCCTGCCGGTGATCATGCTGACGGCGCGCGGCCAAGCGCTGGACCGGATACTCGGGTTGGAGATGGGTGCCGACGACTATCTGACCAAGCCCTTCGAGCCGCGCGAGCTGGTCGCGCGCATCCGCAACGTGCTGCGGCGCACCCAGGCGCTGCCGCCCAATCTGGAAGCGCCGGAAGCCCGCGGCATGGCCTTCTCGGGCTGGAAGCTGGATCTGATCGCCCGGCACCTGGTCAGTCCGCGCGGCACCGCGGTGATGCTCTCGGGCGCAGAGTTCCGGCTGCTCAAGGTCCTGCTCGAGCATCCCAACCGGGTGCTCTCCCGCGACCAGTTGCTGAACTTCACCCGGGGCCGCGACGCCGACCCCTTCGACCGCTCGGTGGATCTGCAGATCAGCCGCTTGCGCCAGAAGCTGATGGAAGACGCCAAGGCGCCGATGCTGATCAAGACCGTGCGCAACGAAGGCTACGTCCTGGCGGCCTCGGTCAGCGTCGAGGCCTGAAGTGAGGGCCTTCTTCGGCTCGATGCTCGGGCGGGTGTTCTTCCTGATGGTCGGCGGGGTGCTCGCTTCGGCGGCGCTGACCCTGTATTTTTTCCAGGGGGAGCAGCAGGAATTCCTCGCCCAGTTGCGCATCCTGCGCGCCGAGGAGCGGATCGAGCAGCTCACCCTGATGCTCGACCAGGTGCCCGCGGCGACCCGGCCCCAGGTGCTCGCCGCGGCCAGCCGCAACGGCATCCTCGCGGGGAACGCCGTGGCTGGCGCCGCTGGCGAGGTCGGCTCGCCCGACGCCGAGTTCGTCGCTGACCTGAAGAAGCGCCTGGGCGATGGGCGCAAGATCCTGGCGTGGCGGGCGAGCGGCGCAGAATGCCGACCGCTGGCGGGCGCTGCCAATGGACCTTGCGAGATCAGTCAGGTCAGCTTGAAGGACGGCACGCCGCTGCGCGTCCTCGTCCTGTTGCAGCGCCCCGATTACGTCGTCACGGCCCTCCAGCGCACCCAGCGCAGCCAGCACCAGTTGGGCTATTTCGTGTTCTTCCTGGTCTGCCTGTGCCTGCTCGCTTACGCGGTGGCGTCGCTGACCACCAAGCCGCTGCAGCGCCTGGCGCTGGCGGCGAGGAATCTGGGCCGCGACATCGACCACGCGCCGCTGGCAGCCAGGGGTCCGAACGAGGTGCGCCACGCCGCCGGCGCCTTCAACGCGATGCAGGCGCAGATCCGCAGCTTCATCCGCGAGCGCACGCAGATGCTCGCGGCCATCACCCACGACCTGCAGACGCCGCTGACGCGGGCACGGCTGCGCCTGGAGAAGGTCGCCGATCAGGAACTGCGGGACAAGCTGGTGGGCGACCTCGCGGCGATGGAGGGGATGATCCGGGACGGCCTCGACCTCGCCACCAGCACGACGTCGAGAGAAGCCACGCAGCGCATGGATTTCGACTCGATCGTGGACAGCGTCTGCGCCGACGCCGTGGAAGCCGGGCAGGACGTGACGGTCTCGGGACTCACCCGGGCCTTCGTGCTGACCCGGCCCAACGCCATGCGCCGCTGCCTCACCAACCTGATCGACAACGCCGTACACTACGGCGCCCACGCCCGGATCGCCGCGAGCAGCGATGCTTCCAAGGTGATCGTGGAAGTGCGCGACGGCGGCCCGGGCATACCCGAGGACCGGCTGGAGGCGGTGTTCGAGGCCTTCTTCCGGCTCGAAGGATCGCGTTCGCGCGACACCGGCGGCACCGGCATCGGCCTCACCATCGCGCGCAACATCGCCGTCCAGCACGGCGGCACGCTGGTGCTGGCCAATGGCGCCGCCGGCGGGCTGGTGGCGAGGCTGGAATTGCCGCGCGCCTGAAGTGATTGCTAAAACTTAAGCTGACAGGACAAGATGAAAAAACTGCTCTTGCTGCTCGCCTTGATCGGCGTTGGCGTCGGTGCGGCGCACTGGTGGCGCTCGGCGCATCAGGCGCAGCCGGCCGAACCGGGAGGCCCGCCGGCGGTGCCGGTCAAGGTGGCCAAGGTGACGCGCCGGGACGTGCCGGTGCTGCTGAAGGTCGTGGGGCGGGCGGAGGCCTACGAGAGCGTGAGCCTGAAGTCCCGGGTGGACGGCCAGGTGGCGGCGGTTTCCTACCACGAGGGGCAGCACGTGCGCCAGGGCGAGGTGCTGGTGCGCCTCGACCCCGCCGACTTCGAGGCGAGAGCGCAGCAGGCGCGGGCCAACCTGGCCCGCGATCAGGCCCAGCTTGCCAAGGCCAAGGCCGACTTCGAGCGCTACCAGGTCTTGAAGAACCGCGGCTTCGTCTCCGAGGAGATGCTCTCGGGGATGCGCACCACCTACGAGTCCGCGACCGCGACGCAGGCCGCCGACCAGGCGGCGCTGCAGCTGGCGAGGCTGCAGTCGGACTACGCGGTGATCCGCGCGCCCTTTGCCGGCATCGTCGGCGCCAAGCTGGTGTTCCCCGGCAGCGGCGTCAAGACCAACGATACCGTCCTGGCGCTGGTCAACCGCGTGCGTCCCCTCTACGTCGGCTTCGCCGTGCCCGAGAGCTACCTGGCGCGGCTGCGCGCCGCGATGAAGGCGGGAGCGCTGCCGGTTTCGGTCACCGTTCCCGGCGACGACAGCCGGCGCTACCCGGGCTACGCGCGCTTTCTCGACAACGCGGTGGATCCCGCCACCGGCACGATCCAGATGAAGGCGGTGCTGGAAAACAAGGATGAGGCGCTCACGCCCGGCCAGTTCGTCAGGGTCAGCCTGGCCCTCGATACCGTCAAGAATGCCCCGGTGGTGCCCGCGGAGGCGGTGCAGCAGGGACCGGAGGGCAACTTCGTCTATGTCGTCGGCGGCGACGGCAGGGTGTCTGCGCGCCCGATCCGGATGTTGCTCAGCGAAGGCGATCTGGCGGTGATCGACCATGGCTTGAAGCCCGGCGAGACGGTGGTCACCGACGGCCAGCTGCGCCTGACGCCCGGAGCCCGGGTGCGCGTCGCCGATCCCGCCCCGGCCGGAGGCTGAAGGCGCGATGCAGCTCCCAGAACTGTGCATCCGCCGGCCGGTGATGGCCACGCTGCTGATGGCGGCCTTCCTGGTGTTCGGCGTCATCGCCTATCGCAGCCTGCCGGTCTCGGAGCTGCCCAGCGTCGACTTCCCGACCATCTCGGTGACCGCATCCTTGCCCGGCGCCTCGCCCGAGACCATGGCGGCGGCGGTGGCCACGCCGCTGGAGAGCCAGTTCTCGACCATCGCCGGCCTCGATTCGGTGACCTCCACCAGCGCCCAGGGCTCGACCTCGATCACCCTGCAGTTCTCGCTCGACCGGAACATCGACGCCGCGGCCCAGGACGTCCAGTCGGCGATCGCCGCCGCCGCCCGCAAGCTGCCGCCGGACATGCCGACGCCGCCCTCGTTCCGCAAGGTCAATCCGGCCGACTTCGCCATTTTCTACATCGCGCTGATGTCCCCGACCCTGCCGCTGTCGACGGTGGACGACTACGCCGAGACCCAGCTCGCCCAGCGCCTGTCGACCATCCCCGGCGTGGCCCTGGTCAATGTCTTCGGCGCCCAGAAGTTCGCCGTCAGGATCCAGGCCAACCCGGACCAGTTGGCCGCCCGCGGCATCGGCATCGACGAACTGCAGCAGGCGATTGCCCAGGCCAACGTCAATCAGCCGCTCGGTTCGATAGACGGGGCCCACCAGAGCTTTTCCCTCAAGGACAACGGCCAGCTGGCCAGGGCCGCCGCCTACCGGCCGCTGATCGTCGCGTGGCGGAACGGCGCGCCGGTGCATCTGGACGAGGTGGCCAGCGCCGTCGATGGCGTCGAGAACGACAAGATCGCCAGCTGGTACGTCGATCGCCGCGCGATGATCCTCGCCATCCAGCGCCAGCCGGGTGCGAACACCGTGGCGACGGTCGATGCGATCAAGCGCATCCTGCCCGCCTTCCAGGCCAAGCTGCCGGCGGCGATCGAAATGAAGGTGCTCTACGACCGCAGCGTCTCGATCCGGGATTCCATCGACGACGTGCAATTCACCCTGGTCCTGGCGGGCTTCCTGGTGATTCTGGTGATCCTGTTGTTCCTGCGCAACGTCTATGCCACGATCATTCCCAGTCTGGCCCTGCCGATCTCGGTGATCGGCACCTTCGCGGTGATGAACGTCCTGGGCTACAGCCTGGACAACCTGTCGCTGCTGGCGCTGACGCTGTCGGTGGGCTTCGTCGTCGACGATGCCATCGTCATGCTGGAGAACATCATGCGCCACGTCGAGGCGGGCGAGGCGCCCTTCCAGGCGGCGCTCAGGGGCTCGCGGGAGATCGGCTTCACCATCCTGTCGATGACCATCTCGCTGATCGCGGTGTTCATCCCGGTGCTGTTCATGGGCGGCATCGTCGGCCGCCTGCTGCACGAGTTCGCGGTCACCATCTGCGCCGCGATCCTGGTCTCGGGCTTCGTCTCCCTGACCCTGACGCCGATGCTCTGCAGCCGCTACCTGAGACACGTCGAAGCGGCGCAGCACAACCGCTTGTATCGCGCCTTCGAGCGTTTCTTCGATGGCCTGCTGGCGGGCTATTCGAACAGCCTCGCCTGGGCGATGGCCAGGCCGCGGCTGGTGATGACCGGCTTCATCGCCACCCTGGCGGCGACCGCGCTGCTGTTCGCGGTCGTGCCCAAGGATTTCCTGCCCAGCGGCGACACCGGCCAGTTGATCGTGTTCACCGAGGGGGCGCAGGACGCCTCCTTCGCTTCGATGGTGCGGCACCAGCGGCGGGTGGCCGAAATTCTGGCCAAGGATCCGAACGTCGCTGCCTTCATGTCCTCGGTCGGCGCCGGCGGCCCGCGCCCGACGGCCAACACCGGCACCATGTTCATCCGCTTAAAGCCGATGGGCGAACGCCGCCTCGACCCGGACCAGATCATCCAGGAATTGCGGCCCAAGCTCTCGGTGGTTCCGGGCATCAAGGTCTATCTGCAGAATCCGCCGCCGATCCGCATCGGCGGCCAGATCACCTCGGCCCAGTACCAATACACGCTGCAGGACACCGATCTCGAGGAGCTCTACCGCTGGACCGATATCCTGCTCGATCACATCCGGCGCATGCCCGGTTTCGTGGACGTCAATAGCAATCTCAACAACCAGAGCCCGGTGCTGGACCTGCGGGTGGACCGCGACAAGCTCGCCACCCTGGGTCTGTCCTTCGCCCAGGTCGAGGACGCGTTGCAGAGCGCCTACAGCGCCCGGCAGATTTCCACCATCTATGGCGCCAGCAACCAGTACCAGGTGATCCTGGAGCTGGCGCCGCAGTTCCAGTCCGATCCCGGGACGCTCTCGCGCCTCTACGTGCGCGCCGGCAGCGGCAAGCTGGTGCCCCTGGACACGGTCGTCAGGGTGACGCGCAAGACCCAGGCGCTGACCGTGAATCACCTCGGGCAGCTGCCGGCGGTGACCATCTCCTTCAACCTGGTGCCGGGGGTGTCGCTGGGACAGGCGGTCGATCGCATCAAGGGGCTGGAACAGCAACTGCGCCTGCCGGTCTCCCTGACCACCAGCCTGCAGGGCACCGCCCAGGCCTTCCAGGCGTCGCTGAAGGGGCTGGGCATGCTGCTGCTGGTGGCGGTGCTGGTGGTCTATATCGTCCTGGGCATACTCTACGAGAGCTTCGTCCACCCCCTGACCATCCTCTCCGGCCTGCCCGCGGCGGGCATGGGGGCGCTCTTGACCTTGATCCTGTTCAAGATGGACCTCAATCTCTATGCCTTCGTCGGCATCATCATGCTGGTGGGCATCGTCAAGAAGAACGCCATCATGATGATCGACTTCGCCCTGGATCGGCGCCGCAATCACGGCCTGCCGGCGGCGGAGGCGATCTTTCAGGCCTGCCAGATCCGCTTCCGGCCGATCATGATGACCACCATGGCGGCGATGGTCGGCACCCTGCCGATCGCGCTCGGGATCGGTCCCGGCGCCGAGGTCCGGCGCGGGCTGGGCATGGCGGTGGTGGGCGGACTGCTGCTGTCGCAGTTCCTCACCCTGTATCTGACGCCGGTGGTCTATCTCACCCTGGACAAGCTCTCAGGCAGCAAGCCGGTGTCGGATGCCGA
>DATKVJ010000103.1:0-2005 GCA_035530135.1 Rhodocyclaceae bacterium
ATTCAGTCGATGGAGTTGGGTGGCAAGGACGGCACGCAAGCAATCGGCGCGGCCATCACGGCCGCCCTCGCCCCACGGCGAGCCTCGGCATGAATGGGGCGAAGCCGGTCAGTCCGTCGAGCATGCAGGCGAAAAGCCTATGCCCATGAGGCGTAATACTCGTCAATTGTCGGCGTAGCGCCGACGATGCGCCTCCAGCAATTTCCACCGCACGACCGGAATATCGGCTATGGTTTTCAGCGGGAAGCGGTAGGCCTCCGATAACTCGAGAAATCGAAGCTGCGCGCCTTTCGACTCGTCCCGGGAAATTGCCGTGGCGCCGACGTATCTGTTGGTGATGAGACGTTCCTCGTACCCGGACCGCGCGGTCAGCAAGGCTGCGCCCGAGCGCAGCACCAACAGATCTTCGGCCGGAGGCGGAATAACCCTGTCTTTTTCGAAAACAGCCGACTCGACCGAGCGGATCAGCCGGCTGAGCGTCACGCAGGACACGCCATCCGCGAACAGCCAGTTGCCCCTAAGAAAATCCAGCTTTTCCCGCGATTGAACCAGATTCCGGCGCATCTCTCCGCGGCTGACAAAATCGAGATACAGGTCCCGAGGCAAGCGCAGCGCCTGCACGAAGCCGACCGCGCGGCACGTTTCGTTAGCGGTCTTCTCAAGCAGCGCAGGCGTCTCGCCCAGAAATGAACCGGCAGTGACCAGGCTTCTGCTGCGGTGGCCCGTACGCAGCAATTCCGCCGATCCGCTGAGAATAAGGTAGACGGCATCGATCGGCGCCTGTTCCTTGAACAGGAGCACTTCCGGATTGAATACGAGAATCTTGCCGTTCAGCAGGTGACGAATGCGATGCAAGGGCGCGTCGGGAAAGTAGCTGCGCAGGTACTCGAACGCCCGGCGGCGCAGCACGTCCGAGGTACCTTCGATAAGCACGTCCACGGTTCCAAAAGGCGCCCCCGATCCAATAGCGCGCTCGTCCTCGGTGAGCCGCCGCGCCGTGTGCGCAAGTATCAGCTTGTCCGAGCTGTCCTCGCGGAAATCCTGTGCCACGCCGTGTATCATGCCGCCGCCGATATCGATCTTCTTGACATTGGCTCTGAGCGCGTAGGCATTCGCAGTCCTGTCGAAAAGCGCCTGGCTGACGCCGGCCGCCGCGCTTTCAGCTGCGATCATGTTGCGCAGAACGTCGAGCGATACGATATCCGCGAGGTGGGCATAGCTGCGATAGCCGCCCTCCCACAGCACGCGAAAATAAAAGATCGTCGTCTCGACCGGATGCGGCGAGAGGATGGGCCTGACCTCCAGCCCTTCTATATCGTTCCATTCGTCCGGCACCAGATCGTGCACGTCGAACAGCCGGCCGAATTCGGCTTCCTGGATGCGCATCACCATCGACAGCTTCTTGATGACCGATTCACGCACCATGGGAACCGCATAGTAGGCGATGCGACGGTCTCCACGGAACAGGGTCGTCAGCCCGGCCAGGTGATCGTCATGGCAGTGAGTGTGGAAAATGCCGTCGATTTCGTTGACGCTGATCCCCAGCGCAGTCAACGCATAATCGATGTTCGGGCCGGCGTCCACCAGATACACGCGCCCCTGGTACAGGAGGATGCTGCCCATCGTGGGCCGGTTCATGTCCCAGCCGTCGCCGTCCCCGGTGTGCACGACCGAAAAATAGTCGGTGGTAAGCAAATGCCTGTCGAGCGTGTAGGGACACTCGTACACTTCGCCAGGTGCGAGATTGAGGTCGACTTCCACCCGCTCGCCCTGGTAGGCCAATTCGAATACGTTGGTGCGCAGCCTTCGAATGGTGACGCCATTGCGGATTTCGACCGTTTCGCGTCCCACGAAGAGCGGCTCCACAAGTTCCTCGGTGGGCATGATCCGCCCGAACGCGAACGCGAGTTTCATGCGCATGAGTTCGTCCGCCTGCGCCGGCGCGACATCGGCCTTGATCAATTCTTCGCGCGAGGCGAGGCCGTAGTTTCCGCAGAACAGGTAC
>DATKVJ010000104.1:0-3126 GCA_035530135.1 Rhodocyclaceae bacterium
CCGCTCGACGCCGCTCGATCCGGGTCTGCCGATCGAGGCGCGCGAGGTCGTCAGCCGGATCATCCTCGACGCCTGCACGCCCTTCGAGTGGGCCAACAAGCCCAACGAGATCTTCATGGATCGCGCCGTGCTGCAGAAGGTGTCGGATCGCTGGAATGAGTATGGCTTCGCCGGCGCGAGCCCGGTGGCCGACATGATCGACCGGCTGACCCGGCCCGAAGTCAAGAGCTCGTCGAAGAAGTGATCGTCGCCGCCGCTCGTCTATCCCGGCGAGCGGCGCAATGGAGGAATCTCTGAAACATGGGTAAGAAAAGCATCGTCATCGTCTGCAATCTGGACACCCGCGGCGAGGACATCGTCTTCGTCAAGGACCTGATCGCGGGCCGGGGGCACGAGCCCATCCTGCTCGACTTCAGCATGGAGGAGAAGCCGCCCTTCGCCGGCGACATCACCACCGAGGAGGTCGCCGCGCGCGGCGGTCTGGCGATCGAGGTGGTGCGCGAGAAGTACCGCTCCGACCGCGACACCGCGACCAACAACCAGATCGCGGGTGCTACGGCGATCGTCGAGGACTTGCTGCGTGCCGGCCGGCTGCACGGCATCATCGGCATCGGCGGCGGCACCTCCAGCCTGGTCGCGACCTCGATCATGAAGCGCCTGCCCTTCGGCCTGCCCAAGCTGATGGCCTCGCCGATGGCGGCGCACCCGGCCTACATCGACAAGTACGTCGGCACCCACGACATCACCATGCACCATACGGTGCTCGACATCGTCAAGATGAATCCCTTGCTGCGCGCCCAGATCATCAACGCCGTCGGCGCGATCTGCGGCATGGTCGAGATGAGCCAGGGCACCGAGATCAAGTTCGACAAGCCCTGCGTCGCCATCTCCTCCTTCGGCTTCGGTGAGATGGCGGTGCAGACCGCGCTGGGGATGCTCGAGGCGGCCGGCTTCACGCCGGTCGTCTGCCACGCCCAGGGCAAGGGCGACCGCGCCATGGAGGAGATGATCCGCTCCGGGGTGTTCCACGGCGTCCTGGACATCTGCACCGGCGGCGTCATGGAGCATCTGTTCAAGGGCAACCGGGATCCGGGGCCGGACCGGCTGATGGCGGCGGTGGACACCGGCATCCCGATGGTGCTGGCGCCCTGCGGCCTGGATATCCTGTCCTACGGCGGCCGCGCCGACATGCTGGAGCAGACCCGGGACAGGCCGCAGTACGTGCAGGACGCGCTGCGCGTCCAGGTGCGCACCACGGGCGATGAATTGCGCCGGGCCGCCGAGGTCATCGCCGAGCGGCTCAATCGGGCCAAGGGGCCGTGGACCTTCCTGATCCCGCAGGAGGGCTGGTCGTCGCTCGACCGGGCCGGGGGAATTATTCACGACCCGGTCGCCGACGCAGCCTTCGTCCAACGTTTGAAGGAGCGGCTCGACGATCCGGGCCGGGTGAAGGAAGTCCCGCTGCACCTCTACACCCCGGAGTTCGCCCGCGTCGCCGTCGACGAGTTCGCGCGCCTGTACCGCGGCGCCAAGGTGCAGGCGGCGGCGTGAGCATCAGCCCCTGGCCCCTGCTGGCATCGGAGCAGGTGTTCGATGCGGGCCTGTTCCAGGTGGCGAGGGACCGCGCCCGCTCGCCGCGCACCGGGGCAGCACACGACTTTCACGTGCTCGGCATGGCGGACTGGCTGATGGTGGTGGCGCTGACCCGGGAGGGACGGCTGGTGCTGGTCAGGCAATACCGGCACGGCTCGCGCGAGACCGGTCTGGAAGTGCCCGGCGGCCTGCACCAGGCGGGGGAGGCCCGGGAGCGGGGCGCGGCCCGAGAACTGCTGGAGGAGACCGGCTACGGCGGCGGCGCCTGGCGCCCGCTGGGCGGATTGCGGCCGCAGCCGGCGCTGCTCTCGAACCGGGCGTGGATCTATCTCGCCGTGGATCTGGAGCAGCGGGCGGCGCCGGAGCAAGACGCCGGCGAGGACATCGAAGTGCAACTGCTCTGGCCGGACGAGGTCCGCGACTGCATCGCCGCCGGCCGGATCGACAACGCCATGAGCGTCGCGGCGCTGGCACTGGCGCAACTTGGCGGCCATCTTGAGGAGGTTCGATCATGATCGTGGGCAACTGGATGCAGGACAAGCCGCTGACGATCGCCAGCGACACGCTGGTGTCGGAAGCGAAACGTCTGCTCAGCGAAAACAATCTGCACGCGCTGCCGGTGGTGGACGGCGGCCGCTTGCGCGGCCTGGTGACGCGCGCCAACCTGCTGCGCATGGGGCACTTCGTGCTGCGCACCCAGAGCCCGGACGAGTTCAACTTCTTCGTCAACCGCCTGAGGGTGCGCGACGTCATGGTGAGAAATCCCGCCACGGTGGTGGTCGACGACACCATGGAGCATTGCCTGCGCAAGGGGCGCGAGCTGGGCGTGGCCCAGTTCCCGGTGATGGACCGGGAACGGGTGGTCGGGATCATCTCCGCCAACGAGGTCTTCCAGCTGGCGGCACATTGCGTCGGCGCCCTGGAAAGGAACAATGGCGTCACGCTGGCGCCGCTCAGGCTAGCGCCGGGGGTGCTCGGCAGGATCGCCGACGTCGTCGAGGCCGCAGGCGCGACGCTGCAGGCCATTTACCCGGTGGAACGCCCGAACAAGGACGGCGCCGGCGGGGAAAAAATTGTGATCCTGCGCTTTCGAACCACAGAAATGGCTGGCGTCGTCGCAGCGCTGGAAGCGTCGGGCTTCGCCATCGCCGAGGCGCCCGAGTCGAGTAAGACCGGCGTCCCGGCGCTGGCGAGCTGACGAAGGATTGAGACATGGCGACGAAAGCGAGGAATCTGCCGCTGGTGGTTGCGATCACCGGTGCGACGGGGGTGATTTACGGGGTGGAGATGCTGCGGGTGCTGAAGGAGTTGGGGCAGGAGACCCACCTGATCCTGTCCGAGGCGGCGGCGATGAACCTTTCGATCGAGACCGAATACTCGCTGGAGGAGGTCAAGTCGCTGGCGAGCGTGGTCTATAGCAACAAGGACGTCGGGGCGGCGGTGGCCAGCGGTTCGTTCCGCACCCGGGGCATGATCGTGGCGCCTTGCACGATCAAGACGCTGTCGGCGATCGCCAATTCCTTCACCTACAAC
>DATKVJ010000105.1:0-22020 GCA_035530135.1 Rhodocyclaceae bacterium
CAGCCCCAGTTGCCTGGCCACCGCTGCCGCGGTCGCGGCGTTGTCGCCGGTGAGCACCACGATGCGCAGCCCGGAGGCACGCAATTGGCGGATCGCCTCCAGCGTCGTGGATTTGATCGGATCGGCGACGCTGATGAGGCCCGCCAAGCGATTGTCGAAACCGACCAGCATGACTGTCTGGCCGAGTTCGCTCAGGCGCTGCGCCTCCGCCTCGATCGCAGCGGCGTCGACGCCCGCATCCTGCAGCAGCGGCAGATTGCCCAGCAGAACCGGCTTGCCGTCGATGTGGCCGCGCACGCCCTTGCCCGTCACCGACTCGAATTGCTCAACCGGCGGCAGCGCGGATTTTTGCTCCTGGGCGTAACCCACGATGGCCTGGGCCAGGGGGTGCTCGCTCATTTTCTCCAGCGCGGCGGCATAAGCGAGGACTTCAGCCTCGCTGAAACCCGCGGCGGCGAGCACCTTTTGCACCTTCGGTGCCCCTTCGGTGAGGGTACCGGTCTTGTCCACCACAAGGGTGTCCACCTTCTCTATGAGCTCCAGGGCCTCGGCATCCTTGATCAGTACCCCTTCCCTGGCCCCGCGTCCGATCCCGACCATGATCGAGATCGGCGTCGCGAGTCCCAGCGCGCAAGGACAGGCGATGATGAGAACGGAGACCGCCACTACCAGCGCGTTGGCAAGCACCGGAGCCGGCCCGACCAAGGCCCACGCCGCGAAGGCAATCACCGCCGCCGCGAATACCCCCGGAACGAACCAGCCGGACACCTGGTCAGCCAGCTTCTGGATCGGGGCGCGGGAACGGCTAGCTTCATTCACCATATGCACGATCTGGGAGAGCAAAGTCTCCGCACCCACTTTCTCGGCCCGCAACAGGAACGAGCCGAGTTGGTTGACCGTGCCCGCCGTCATGGCCGGTCCGAGTTGAGGATGAGTTCGCGACGCGCTGCTGCAATGTCTGGCGTTTGGCTGAGTCGTGGGTGCGAGCGAGACGACAGCGGCAGTGGCTGCTGCACAGGAGGGTACTATGTGAGCTGGCCCACTCAAGAAAAGAAGAAATCGCCGCATGCAAACGGAAGCCAAAGAGAAACCAAGATGCGCCGTCGTGGCGGCCGTGCAGTTGCCGAGCGTGAGCGACGTCGAGTTCGAGGCGTCGTTGGCCGAGCTGCGCGATCTCGCAAAGACGCTGGGCTTCAAGGTCACCGGCACGTTCGTGCAGGAGCGCACCGCCTTCGACGCGGCGGCGTACCTGGGTATCGGCAAGCGGGAGGAGATACGCCGCTTCGTGAACGAGGCTGCCGACTCTGATACCGGCCGCGTCGACCTCGTCTTTGTCGATCACGAGATTTCGCCCTCGCAGGCGCGTAAGCTCGAAAAGGAGGTCGGCTGCGAGGTGATGGACCGCACCATGGTCATCCTCGATATCTTCCACCGCAACGCGCGCTCCCGCGCCGCACGCGCACAGGTCGAGATCGCGCGCTTGGGCTACATGGCGCCGCGCCTGCGCGAGATGGCGAAGCTCGCTGGCCCGCAAGGACGGCAGCGCAGCGGCACCGGCGGCCGCGGTGCCGGCGAATCGCACACCGAGCTGGACAAACGAAAAATCCGTGACCGTATCGCCGAACTGCAGCAGGAAATCGCCGCGATGGATGTCGAGCGCAAGACGCAGCGCTCGCGGCGGCAGGAGCGCCAGGGGCTCGCCAGCGTCGCGCTGGTCGGCTACACGAACGCGGGGAAGTCCACCTTGATGCGCGCACTCACGGGCAGCGAGGTGCTGGTCGAAGACAAACTGTTCGCTACGCTAGACACCACCGTGCGCGCGCTCCTGCCCGAGAGCGTGCCACGCGTGCTCGTCAGCGACACGGTCGGCTTTATCAAGAATCTGCCGCACGGGCTCGTTGCATCGTTCAAGTCGACGCTCGAGGAGGCGCTCGATGCAGCGCTGCTTCTCCATGTCATCGACGCAGCCGATCCCGGGTTTGAACGACAGCTCGAGGTAACCGACGCAGTACTTGACGAGATCGGTGCGAAAGCCGTGCCCCGCATCCGCGTCTTCAACAAGATCGATCAGGTCGGCGACGTGGCGGCGCAAGTCGAACGTGAAGCGATGCTGCACGCGAAGTACCCCAATTGCATCGTGATGAGTGCGCACCGCAGTGACGACGTCGCGCTGCTGCGCCAAGCGATAGTCGCATTTTTCCAGCAGGATCTCGTCGAAGCCGAGCTTTTTCTTCCCTGGTCGGCACAGAAACTGCGCGGCGAGATCTTTTCGAGCTGTGTGGTGCTGGAGGAGCGCGCCGACGGTGAGGGTGCGTTCTTACGCGTCCGCGGACGGCGCGAAGCGGTGAAAGGCCTCGCCGAGCAGCTCGGCCAGACGCTCTGAACGATGCCGCTCAGCAGTTTCCGAGCGTTGGCAAAGCGGCGGTTCGCGGCAAAAACTTATCGGGCCGCCCGTCCATCCCCGAAGTTTGCCGTGTATCCTTGGCGGGCACGTCGAACTCGGTGTTTATAATTCCACGCATCGCTCTGTTCATGACAACCTCGGCTGATCTCCTGTGAATACTGTTACCCCCAAGTCCGGCGCCAAGGCGCAGATTGACGCCCTGCTTCTCAAACTCCCGGGCGTCAGCGCAAGGAAAATAGGCGGCCTCGACGCCTACTTCGTCAGAGACAAAATGTTTGCCTGCATCAGCGGCGGCGGCGTGGGAATACGCTTGCCCACCGCCACCGCGACGGAATTGCAGTTCGCGAGGGACAACGTCTTTCCGTTTCAGCCCGGCGGTATGGCGAGTTCGAGGGAATGGATACAGATCAACCGCGCCGAGGCGACCGAGTACGAGCAGGATCTCGAGTTGTTTCAGACCTCGCTCGAGTTCGTGAAGACCGCCCGGCCCCGCTAGGCGGGATGCGCCGAAAAGGCGCCTGGGGGGAAACGGGACAAACTGCAAAGGGTCGCACGCCGACCGTCCTTCGGCCAGGACCGGACCTCGCTGAAATATGACTACGCCCTCGCCGTCCATGGATCCCGTCCGCGCCTACCATGAACGCTCCAAGCATCATCTGGATCGCTATGCCCCCGGTCCCGACGGACTGGACTGGGCCGCCCAGCCCGACCCCTTCCGCCGTTACGCGGGTGCGCCGGAACTGGATCTGCCGCTCTTGGCGGGCGAGCTGCCCGTCTGTTGGGACGACCTGTTCGCGTCCGCCGGCGCGCCGCAACAGGCATTGGATGTGGGCAGCCTGGCCTGTCTGTTGCAGCTGTCCTTCGGCCTGTCGGCCTGGAAGTCCCATGGGGACAGTCGCTGGGCTTTGCGCTGCAATCCTTCCAGCGGCAATCTGCATCCCACCGAAGCCTACCTGATCTGCCCCGATCTGCCGGGATTGCCTGCCGGCGTTCACCATTACCGGCCGGAGCGGCATTGCCTCGAACGGCGGGCCGCCGCGCCATTCGCCTGGCCCGATGGCGTCCTGCTGGCACTGACCGCCATCCACTGGCGCGAAGCGTGGAAGTACGGCGTGCGCGCCTTCCGTTACTGCCAGCACGATTGCGGCCATGCCCTCGCGGCGCTGTCCTATGCCGCCGCCGCCCTCGGCTGGCAAGTGCGCCTGCTCGCCGAGTGGGGTGACGCGGAGATCGCCGCCCTCACCGGGGTCGATCGCGCCGGGGATTTTCCGGCGGCGGAGCCTGAAGCGCCCGAGGCCATCGTCTGGATCGGTCCGGGTGCCGCACCTGCGGCAGCGGACGTGCTGACCCGGTTGACGGCAGCAGACTGGGCGGGACGCGCCAATACCCTGAGCCGGAATCATCGCGACTGGCCGGACATCCCCGCGGTGGCCGCCGCCACCCGCAAGCCCGCCGGCCTGCAGCCGCTGGCCGCTGCGAAGATGCCGCTGCCGGCGCTGGCGCCGGTGTCGCGCCAGTCCGTCAGCCAACTGATCCGCGGCCGCCGCTCCGCCCAGGCCTTCGATGGCGTCACCATGCTCGGCGTGCAGCGCTGCTATCGCATCCTCGACGCCCTGTTGTCGCGCGCCGGCCAAGCGCCCTGGTCCCTCCTGAGCGATGCGCCGTCCGTGCATCCGGTGTTGTTCGTGCATCGCGTAGACGGCCTGGAACCGGGCATCTACTGCCTGCCGCGTGCTGCCGCCGCACTTGGCGAACTGCGCGCCGCAATGCGCCCTGACTGGCTCTGGGCGCGCGTTCCCGGCTGTCCCGAGCATCTGCCGCTGTACCTTCTGGCACCGATGGAGGTGACGCGGTTCGCGGCCACGGTTTCCTGTCATCAGGAGATTGCCGCCGACTCCGCCTTTGCGCTGGCCATGCTGGCGCGCTTTGACGACATCGGCCCGACGCAGCCGTGGCGCTACCGTCAGCGCTTCTGGGAAGCGGGCGTGCTCGGGCAGGCGCTCTACCTGGAGGCGGAAGCGGCCGGCGTGCAGGGCACCGGCATCGGCTGCTACTTCGACGACGCGGTGCATCGCGCCCTGGGCTTGGACAGCGCACGGTTTCAGGACATCTACCATTTCACGGTCGGCAAGGCCGTGGTCGATGCCCGGC
Organism: Rhodocyclaceae bacterium; assembly: GCA_035530135.1. GTDB lineage: Bacteria > Pseudomonadota > Gammaproteobacteria > Burkholderiales > Rhodocyclaceae > CAIYYX01. Next base: position 4,556 of record DATKVJ010000105.1, read on the forward strand.
TCCGCCACGAACCCGCGTACGCCCATCTGTTTCGCATGCTGAAGTAAGTGTAGAATTCTATGACGCGGTAATCGCAGCATGGGAGCATGTCCGCATGCCAAGTGAGGGGATTGCAGGAATGACGCTGGGAGCCCTGTCCGACGGGGTAACGCTCCCGTCATGAGCGGGGCGGACCAGATGCCTTTGCTCCTTGCCTACGCGGCGGTCCTGTGCACGCTGCTGTCCGGCGTGATTTCCCTGGCTGCCGTGCGCCGCCATCCCGGTTTCCTGCACCTCGGTTCGTTCTTGTTCCTGTTTTTCGCCGCCGCGGCCAGCATTGCCGCCGGCGCCTGGGTCCTGCTGGCCGACCTCACGCTCACCGACCGGCAGGCGCTCGGCCTGCCCTGGCTCGCTTGGCATGTGCGGATCGATCCCCTCTCCGGCTTTTTCCTCGTGCTGCTGGGCACGCTGGTGGCCGCGATTTCGCTCTACGGCCCCAGCTACACGCGCGAATTCGCACGCGGCAAGGCGGCCCAGCCCCTGCCTCCGCTCGGGGTGTTCACCGCGCTCTTCGTCCTGGGCATGCAGATGCTGCTGCTCGCCGACGACGCTCTGCTATTCATGATCTCCTGGGAAATGATGTCGCTCTCCGGATATTTTCTCGTGGTCTATCAGCACCAGCATGCCGCCAACCGCAATGCCGCCTTCCTCTACCTGTTGCTCGCCCACGTCGGCGCCCTGGTCATACTGCTGTCCTTCGGCGTGCTCGCCGCCTTCGGCGGCGGTCTCACCTTCGACCTGATGCGCGCAGCCAAGCTGACGCCGCTGTGGGCGACGATCGCCTTCGCCTGTGCCTTCGCCGGCTTCGGCATCAAGGCGGGCATGGTGCCGCTGCACGTCTGGCTGCCGGATGCGCACCCCGCCGCGCCGTCGCACATCTCGGCCATGATGAGCGGAGCCATGATCAAGATGGGCATCTACGGCATCGTGCGGGTGAGCTACGATCTGATCGGCGACGTGCGCTGGGAATGGGGGGTCGTCGTGCTCGTCATCGGCACGGCCTCATCCCTGCTCGGCGTGCTGTACGCGCTCATGCAGCACGATCTCAAGCGCCTGCTCGCTTACCACTCGATCGAGAACATCGGCATCATCCTGATGGGCCTCGGGATGTCGATGATCTTTCTCGGTACCGGGCACAAGATGCTCGGCACGCTGGGGCTGGTGGCAGCGCTCTACCACACGCTCAATCACGCCCTGTTCAAGGGTCTGCTGTTTCTCGGTGCCGGATCGGTGCTCTACCGCACGCACGAGCGCGACCTTGAGCGCATGGGCGGACTCATTCGGCGCATGCCGGTCACGGCCTTCCTGTTTCTCGTCGGCTCCGTCGCGATCTCGGCGCTGCCGCCCTTCAACGGCTTCGTTTCGGAGTGGCTGACCTTCCAGACGGCGTTGCAGGCGCCGGCGCTGACAAACGGTCTGTTGCGCACGATGATACCCATTGCCGCGGCGCTGCTCGCACTCACCGGGGCACTTGCGGCCGCGTGCTTCGTCAAGGCCTTCGGCATCGCGTTTCTCGGACGGCCGCGCACGCGCCGCGTTGCCCGGGCACGCGAGGTGCCGGCCGGCATGCTGGGCGGGATGGGGCTGCTGGCGCTCCTGTGCCTGCTCCTCGGCGTGTTCCCGACCACCATGATCGAAGTGATGGCGCCCATCACTCAACTGCTGGTGCGCGCGGCGCTGCCGTCTGCCGCCGCCCAGGGCTGGTTGTGGCTGACCCCGATTTCGCCTCAGGTTGCTTCGTACTCGGCGCCTTTTGTCCTGGCCGCGATCGTCGTGGTATTCGGTCTTGGCTACCTGTTCCTCAAGCGCGGCGCCGCTCCGGTGCGCAGAGCTGACGCCTGGGACTGCGGCTTCGGCCAGCTCACACACCGCATGCAGTACACCTCGACCGCGTTCAGCCAGCCGATCCGGCGCGTTTTCGCCGGGGTATGGCAGGTCGAGGAGCAGGTCGTCAGCCTCGCCAGCGCGGGACCGATTCCGCGGGTGACCAGCCTGCACTACAGCTTGCACACCCAAGACTGGTCGTGGCTCAGGTGCTATGTTCCGATCGGACGCCTGGTGCTCGCCGCGGCAAATCGCATCGGTTTCATCCAGACCGGCAACATCCATACCTACCTTAAATTCTCCTTTGCGACGCTGCTCGTTTTCCTATGGATCGTGAGCTGACCGCCTGGGCGCTTGCCGCGGCGCAGGCGCTGCTGTTCATCGCCGCCGCGCCGCTGCTCTCCGGCTGGTTGCAGCGGGTAAAGTGTCATTCTCAGAATCGTGCCGCAGCCGCGGTGTGGCAGCCGTACCGCAATCTGGCGAAGCTGCTGCGCAAAAAGATGGTTCTGGCCGAGAACGCCTCCTGGCTGTTCCGCGCGGTTCCCTACATCGTCTTCGGCGCCATGCTGCTGGCCGCCGCGGTGGTCCCGCTCATCGCCGTGCGCCTGCCGACGGCGGCGATTGCCGACATGATCGTGCTGGTCGGTTTTTTTGCGCTGGCGCGTTTTTTCACCGCGCTGTCCGGCCTCGACATCGGCACCGCCTTCGGCGGCATGGGCGCCTCGCGCGAGATGATGGTCGCCGCGCTGGCCGAACCGGCCATGCTCATGGCGGTGTTCACGCTTTCCATGACGGCGAGCACGACCAATCTGTCGGTGGCAACGGGCTACATCCTGGAATCCGGCCTGGTGCTGCGGCCATCGTTCCTCTTCGCCCTGCTGGCGCTGGCCATGGTGGCGGTGGCCGAGAGCAGCCGCATTCCGGTGGACAATCCCGCCACCCATCTCGAACTCACCATGTTGCACGAGGCCATGATCCTCGAGTATGGCGGGCGCCACCTGGCGCTGATCGAGTGGGCCGCGCAAATCAAGCTGATGATCTACTCGGTGCTGATCGTCGATTTCTTCTTTCCGTGGGGCATCGCCACCGGATTCGGCGCCACCGCCATGGCGGTCGGCGTCATGGCGGTGGCGGCAAAACTGATGCTGCTCGCCGTTCTATTGGTGCTGTGGGAGACGGTGCTCGCGAAGATGCGGCTGTTTCGCGTGCCGCAGTTTCTCGGTTTTGCCTTCATGCTCTCCTTGCTCGCCATGCTGACACACGTGGTGCTGGAGACCGGAGCCTAGCCAGATGGCAATCGCCGCCCTTGGTCTCTATAGCCAGGCGATCATCCTGTTCGCGGCGCTGGCCTTATTCACGTCCTTCATCATGCTCGCCCAGACACGCATGATGCCGCTCATTTTCACCTTCGCCTGGCAGGGTCTGCTGCTCGCGCTGGTGTCGGTGCTGGTCGCCATCGTCTCCAAACATCCCGAACTGTATGTTTCCGCGGCGCTCACCTTCACGCTGAAGGTGGTACTGATCCCGTGGCTGCTCTACCGCCTCAGCGTCAAGCTCAACATGCAGTACGACGCCGAGGCGATCTTGCACCCGACGCTGATGCTGCTCGGCGGCGTGGCCCTGGTGATCTTCAGCTACTACGTGGCACAGTCGATCGTGCATCTGTCGGGATTGGCGACGCGCAATACGATTGCCGTCAGTATCGCCATCGAGCTGCTCGGCATGCTGCTGATGTGTGCCCGCAAGTCGGCCGTGGCGCAGGTGATCGGCTTCATGTCCATGGAGAGCGGAATATTCTTTGCCGCCGTGGTAGCGACCTATGGCATGCCGCTCATCGTCGAGTTGGGCGTGGCCTTCGACATTCTCGTGGCCTCGATCCTGTTCGGCGTATTTTTCTTTCACCTGCGCGATTCGTTCGGTTCCCTCGACGTGGGTCGGTTCAACCGCCTGTCGGAGGCGAACGAACCGATGCCACTGCCGGAAGCGGCCGGCGCGCCGCCCCCCGAGGCTCGCTCGTGACGCTGCTCGACGTCACATTGCTGACGCCGCTCCTCGGCGGCTTGCTGCTCGCCTTCGTCGGCCATCGACCGCTCGGCGGCTGGATCAATGTGGCAACCGGCGTGGTGACCTTCTGCGCCTCGCTCGCCATGGCGCTGGAAGTCTTCGCCCACGGGCCGCTACTTTCCAGCGGCCGCATGTTCTACATCGATGCATTCAACGTTTATCTCGTGGCGCTGACCGCATTCGTTGGCTTGACCACGTCGATCTTTTCGCGCCCCTACATGCGCCATGAAGTCGAGCGCGGGCGCGTCACCGAACGACGCTTGCGCTTGTACCACTCGATGTACCAATGCTTCCTGTTCTCGATGCTGCTCGCGCTATCGACCAACAACCTCGGTATCCTGTGGGTGGCGATGGAGGCGGCCACGCTCACCACCGTCCTGCTCGTTTCGCTGTACCGCACGCCGGAATCGATCGAGGCGGCGTGGAAGTATTTCATACTCTGCGGCGTCGGCATCGCCCAGGCCCTGTTCGGCACCGTGCTCATATACTTCGCGGCCGAGAACAAGCTCGGTGGGGAGCGCGGCGACACGCTGTTGTGGACCGTGCTGCACGGCACCGGTACCGGCAATCTGGATCCGGCGGTGATCACGCTCGCCTTCGTCTTCCTGCTGGTCGGCTACGGTACCAAGGTCGGTCTGGTGCCGCTGCACAACTGGCTGCCGGATGCGCACTCCGAGGGTCCGACCCCGATGTCCGCCGTGCTCTCCGGCTTGCTGCTCAATGTCGCGCTGTACGCCTTGGTGCGCATAAAGATGCTGGTGGATGCCTCCCTGCATACCAACCTCGCCGGGAACCTGATGATGGGCTTCGGCATGCTGTCGTTCACGGTCGCCGGGCTGTTCCTGCACCGCCAGCACGACGTCAAGCGCATGTTCAGCTACTCCTCCATCGAGCACATGGGATTGATCACCTTCGGCTTCGGCATTGGCGGTCCGCTCGCCACTTTTGCCGCGCTGCTGCACATGACCGTGCACTCGCTCACCAAGTCGGCCATTTTCATCACCGTGGGACATGCCTGCCAGCTCGCGGGCACGCAACGCATCGATCAGATTCGCGGCCTCATCCGCACCCAGGCGCCGATCGGTTGGGGGCTTTTGCTCGGCACGGTGGCGATCGCCGGTTTCCCGCCCTTCGGCGTATTCATCAGCGAGTTTCTGCTGCTGATGGCCACCATGAAGTCCTGGCCGTGGCTGACGATTCCGCTGCTGGTCGGCTTCGGCGTCGCCTTCGCCGGCCTGTTTCGCCACCTGCAAAGGATGGTCTTCGGCGAGCCGCCGCCGGGGCAGAAGCCGGTCAAGGCCAACATGCTGCCGGTGGTGGTGCATCTCGTCCTGGTGCTTTGGCTCGGCTTGGCGATTCCCTCGTTCCTCTCGCACTGGTTCGAGCAGGCCACACTGCTCATCTCCGGTGCTTCGCCGCTATGACGGCGCAGCAGCGCTTCGCCCCGTTTCTCCGCCGCCTCGCGGAAGTCGGCTTGCGCGTCGACGCACGGGCGTCGCCGGGGCTTCTGCCTGCGCAACTGATCCTGGTTCAAGCCGAGGACTGGCGGCGGCTCGGCGATGAGGCCAAGGCGTGGGCGTGCCGCTGGGTCGCGGGCTGGGGCGAGGATATCGGCGAGGATGGCGGCGAGATGACTCGTATCAACGCCTGTTTCGAAAAATCGGGCGCCTACCTGCTCGCGCGCACGGCGGTGTTGGGCGCCAACCCGGCCCTGGACTCGCACGCGCCGTCATTCCCCGGCGCCGACCGTCCGGAGCGGCACACGCAGGATATGTTCGGCGTGGCATTCTCCGGCCACCCCGACGCGCGCCGCTGGACGCGGCATCAGGCCTGGAAGGATTCCGAGTATCCCTTGCGCCGGAGTTTCCCTGCGGCCGGCCGGCCAGAGGCGCAGACCCCGGCCGATCATCAGTACAACTTTCTGCTCGCCCAGGGCAGCGGCGTCTACGAAATACCGGTCGGGCCGGTGCACGCGGGCATCATCGAACCGGGGCACTTCCGCTTTCAAGCGGTCGGCGAGACCGTGCTCAAGCTCGAAGAGCGCCTCGGCTACACCCACAAGGGCATCGAGAAGCTCGCCGAGGGTCGCGATGCCGAGGGCCTGGCACGGCTGGCCGGACGCGTCTCGGGCGACGCCACCGTCGCGCACGCCTGGGCGGCCTGCATGGCGATGGAGCGGGCGGCCGGCCTGGAGGTGCCGCCACGCGCCGTCTGGCTGCGCGCCCTGATGTGCGAGCGCGAGCGCGTCGCCAATCATGTCGGCGACATCGGCGCGATGCTCAACGACATTGCCTTCGCCTTCGGTTTCTACCAGTTCGCGAGGCTGCGCGAGGAGTGGCAGCGGGTGTCGCGCGAGGCTTTCGGTCACCGCTTGATGATGGATTGCATCGTCCCCGGCGGCGTGGCGGTGGACCTCGAATCGCGCTTCATCGCGGCGCTGCGCGATGAGGTCCGCACCCTGCGCAAACAGATCGGCAAACTGATGGCGATCATCAACGATCTGCCCTCGGTCGCGGACCGGGTGCGCGGCGCCGGCGTGCTCAAGCCCGAATACGCAAAGGCACTGGGCTGCGTCGGTTACGTCGGCCGCGCCTCGGGAATGGATTTCGATGTCCGGCGTGATGCGCCTTACCCGCCCTACGACGGCCTGACGGTCAAGGTGCCGCTGCATCACTTTGGCGACATCAACGCTCGCGCACGGATTCGGCTCGAGGAAATTGATGCCTCCTTCGATCTGATCGGGGCGCTGCTGGCCGGGCTGCCCACCGGACCGGTCCGGGTCGGCTGGAAGCGTCCCGCGGCGGGCGCCGAAGGTCTCGGACTCATCGAGGGCTGGCGCGGAGAGATCTTGAGTTTCGTGCGCTTCGGCCCGGACGGCCGGATCGCGCGGTTTTTCCCACGCGATCCGTCATGGACCACCTGGCCGGCGCTCGAATTGTTGATCCACGACAACATCGTCCCCGACTTCCCGGTGTGCAACAAGTCGGTGAACGGCTCGTATTCCGGGCACGACCTGTAAATCATGCTGCGCATACTCGGAAAAATCCAGCGCATCGGCATCGTCACCGAGCCGGTGCCCAGGCTCGACGAACCGGCGCTGACCGAAATCGGCGAGCAGCTGAAGGCGGGCATCGGCGAACTGTTCCGCGGCAGCCTCGCCATCCGCGAAGTGGATGCTGGCTCATGCAACGGCTGCGAACTCGAAATCCATGCGCTCAACAATCCCTATTACGGCATCGAGCGCTTCGGCGTGCATTTCGTCGCCAGCCCGCGCCACGCCGACATGCTGCTGGTCACCGGCCCCGTTTCGCGCCACATGGAGGCGGCGCTGCGCCGTACTTACGATGCCACGCCAGAACCGAGGCTCGTCATCGCGGTCGGCGAGTGCGGCGCCAACGGCGGCGAGTTCGGCGCCAGCTACGCCTCATGCGGCGCGGTATCGAGCGTGATCCGGGTCGATGCGGTCATCCGCGGCTGCCCACCGACGCCGCTCGCCCTGATGCGCGGCATCCTCGAAGCCATCAGCAAACGCGCCGGATGACGCATGTTCTGCCGATGGCGACGTCGGTCCGTTGTCCGGTTGCCCATCCTGGCTTTACACCGGCTTATGCCAGGGGTATAAGCGAACTTGGCATACGGATTGCCCGGGAGCGCGAGCATCTCTGAACTGCAAGCTCGATCTACCCAAACGCCGCGAGCATTGATGCCCATCCCTCTTCATGATGTCCGGCGCCGGGGGTCCATCGCAGCGGAGGCGGAGGAGCACGATCATGGAGAAGGATTTGGATCAGGCGTTTTCGCCATTTGTCTGGGCGTTTGCCATAGCCATTTTCATCGTGATAGGACTGCTCCTGGTCTCGGTGCTGTTGTAGTGAGCTTGCACCTTGCCATTCGGGCAGGAGAGTTGCGGCGCTGTTCCGGACAGACGGCGGATAAGCGGGCGTTCCGCGCAGACCCGGCATCCTTGGTCTTGAAGACGAGGGCGGCTCGGATCGGCTAGTGCCGGCTCATGTTCTTCAGGGCTTTTGACCGGAAGCCTTGCCATCCTTTTCCGGCGGCATGTCCTGCATGCCCATGGCCGCCGAGCCGGGCGCCTGAGGCCGCCGATTTTCATGGCGGGGCGCCTTCCATTCGGGGAAGCCTGCGAGCCGCAGACCAGCGCTCAAGATTCCTGCGCGTTCTGCGCACTCCCGGGCGGATTACAATGGCGCTTTTTGCTGGGCGGCCCATGGTCACGATCTACGGCATCAAGAACTGCGAGACGATGAAGAAGGCCTTCGCCTGGTGCGAGGCGCAGGGCGTCGAATACCGGTTCCACGACTACAAGAAAGCGGGTGTGCCGCGCGAGCGCCTGGTGCAGTGGTGCCGGCACCTGGGCTGGAAGACGCTGGTCAATAGCCGCGGCACCACCTGGCGCAAGCTCGCTCCCGAGCAGCAGGCAATCGCGACGCAATCCCAGGCGGTGGCGCTGATGCTCGAATACCCGAGCCTGATCAAGCGGCCGGTGGTCGAGGTCACGACAGCGCAGGGGGAACAGCTCCTGGTCGGCTACACGCCGGAATTGTTCGCAAGTTTCCTCAAGGCGGCCGGGCGATGAGCGATCGAACGATGACCGACAGCGTCAGCCGCTTCCTGTTCGAGGATCTCGACATCCGCGGCGCGCTGGTGCAGCTCACCGGCGCCTGGATCGCGATGCAGCGGGGGAGACGCTACGCGCCGCCGGTCGCGGCGCTATTGGGCGAGATGGCGGCGGTCTCGGCCCTGCTCGCGAGCAATCTCAAGACCCCGGGGCGCCTCTGCCTCCAACTCCAGGGCGACGGCGCCGTGCCGCTGCTGCTGGTCGACTGCGACGAACGCCTGCAGCTGCGCGGCATGGCGAGAGCCGAGCCCGACGTCGCCGGCGCGCCGCTGCGGCAGCTGCTGGGAGAGGGCCGCCTGCAGCTCTCCCTGCAGGGCGAGGATGCCGCCCAGCCCTATCTGTCGACCGTGCCTCTGGAAGGCGGGACGGTGGCCGAGATCTTTCAGCACTACCTGCTCCAGTCGGAGCAGCAGCCGGCCCGGCTCTGGCTTTTCGCCGACGGCGAGCGGGCTGCCGGCCTGTTCCTCCAAGCCCTGCCCGGCGCCAGCGAGCGCGACGCCGATGGCTGGAACCGCGTCCAATTGCTGGCCGGGACGCTGCACCCGGACGAACTCTTGCTGCCGGCGGCGGCGCTGCTGGCGCGGCTCTTCCCAGAGGAGACGATCCGCCTGTTCGCGCCGCGAGCCGTCGCCCACCACTGCCCGCGCGACGAGGACAAGGTGCGCGGCATGCTGATCGCGTTGGGGCGCGTCGAAGTGCAGAGCATTCTCGACGAGCAGGGCGAGATCGTGATCCGGGACGACATCTGCAACCAGGAGTACCGCTACGGCGCCGGCGTCATCGGCGAGCTGTTCGCCCCGGCCGGCAAGACCCTGCATTGAAGACCCGCCGCGACTTTCTCCAGGGCACACTGCTGATGCTGGTGGTGCTGCCGATCTGGGGCGCATTTCTGCCCGCCAGCAAGCTCGTGCTGGCGGCGATCGACCCCTACTGGTTCACCCTGATCCGCTTCGGCACCGCGGCGCTGGTGTTCTTCGCCCTGCTCTACTGGCGCGAAGGCCGACGCGGCTTCCGCCTCGACGGCCGGGGGCCGAAGCTGTTCGTCTTCGGCGCCGTCGGCTTCGCCTGTTTCGGCCTGCTGGTGTTCGAGGGCGTCAAGCTGACGCTGCCCGAGCACGGCGCCATGATCCTGGCGCTGCCGCCGGTGCACGTCGCGCTGTGGCAATGGTGGCGCAGCGGCCGGCGGCCGCACGGCGTGGTGCTCACATGCATCGCCGCGGCCCTGGCCGGCGAGGCGCTGACCGTGAGCCAGGGCGATCTCGCGCGGCTGGCGTCGGGCGGCAATGCCCTGGGCAGCGGCATGCTGTTTCTCGCCTCGCTGATGTGGACCACCTACACGCTGGGCGGACAGCAATTCCCGGGGCTCTCGCCGCTGCGGTTCACGGCCTTTTCCTGCGGCCTGGGCTGGCTCGCCATCGCCCTGGCGACGGCGGCCGCGACCGGCGTCGGCCACAGCGCGCCGCCGACCCTGGCCGGGATGAACAGCGTGCTCTGGCCGCTGGCCTTCGTGGCGCTGGTGGTGTCGGTGTTCGGCATCCTGCTGTGGAACCTCGCGGTGGCCAAGCTGGGGCCCTTGAACGCGACGCTGTTCGCCAACTTCACCCCGGTGGTCACCTACGCGATCGCCCTGTTCCAGGGCCGCAAGCCGCTGCCGGCGGAGATCTTCGGCGTGGCTCTGGTGATCGGCGCGCTGATCGCCAACAACCTGTTCCAGCGCAGCCGCCTCGGCGCGCTGGCCCAGGCCTGATCGCTCAGCTCTCGGGTTTGAGCGCCTCGCCCTCGCCGCCGGCCAGCTGCTGGTAGTGCGCGTAGCGACGGTCCACCCAGGTCTGGATCTTCGCCAAGCGCTCTTCCGCCCCCTCCCCCTTGAGCAGCGTGCGGAAGCGGCTCTCGCTCTTGGCGAACTCGGCGAAGGCGATCGACGGCGGCTTCGAGTCCATCTGCATCGGGTTCTTGCCCTGCGCCTCCAGACGCGGATCGTAGCGGAACAGCGGCCAGTGGCCGGCGGCCACCGCCAGCTGCTGCTGGCTGAGGCTGCTGCCCAGATCGTAGCCCTGCTCGCGGCAAGGGCTGTAGGCGATGATCAGCGAGGGGCCGTCGTAGGCCTCGGCCTCCATGAACACCTTCAGGGTGTGCACGTCCTTGGCGCCGGCGGCGACGCGGGCGACATAGACGTTGCCGTAGGTCATGGCGATCTGCGCCAGGTCCTTCTTGCCGGTGGTCTTGCCGTTGGCGGCGAACTTGGCCACCGCGCCCAGCGGCGTGGACTTCGAGGCCTGGCCGCCGGTGTTGGAATACACCTCGGTGTCGAGCACCAGGATGTTCACGTTGCGTCCCGAGGCGATCACGTGGTCCAGGCCCGAGAAGCCGATGTCGTAGGCCCAGCCGTCGCCGCCGATGATCCAGACGCTCTTCTTGACCAGCGCCTCGGCGACGCTGGCGAGCTCGCGCGCCTCGGGCGTATCGACGCTTGAGAGCTTCGCCTTCAGCGCGTCGACGCGCGAGCGCTGCTGGTGGATGCCCGACTCGCGCGATTGGTCGGCGGTCAGGATCTCCTGGGCCAGGGGCTCGCCGATCCGCTCGGCCAGGCGCTGCACCAGTTCGCGCGCGTACTCGTTCTGCTTGTCGATGGTGACGCGGAAGCCCAAGCCGAACTCGGCGTTGTCCTCGAACAGCGAATTGGCCCAGGCCGGGCCGCGACCCTCGGCATTGACCGACCAAGGGGTGGAAGGCAGGTTGCCGCCGTAGATCGACGAGCAGCCGGTGGCGTTGGCCACCACCATGCGGTCGCCGAACAGCTGGGTCGCGAGCCGAAGGTAGGGCGTCTCGCCGCAGCCGACGCAGGCGCCGGAGAACTCGAACAGCGGCTGGGTGAGCATCGCGCCCTTCATCGTGTTCATCTTGATCTTGTCGCGCTGATACTCGGGCAGGCGCAGGAAGAACTCCCAGTTGGCGATCTCCTGCTGCTTGATCGGCGCCTGCGGCGCCATCATCAGCGCCCGCTTGTTCGGATCGTGCTTGTCCTCGGCGGGGCAGATATCGACGCACAGGCCGCAGCCGGTGCAGTCCTCGGGCGCGACCTGGTAGGCGATGTGCAGGCCCGGCTCGAACTCTTTGCCCTTCACCGGGGCGTGCTTGAAGGACGCGGGTGCGCCAGCCGCCAGCGCCGGGTCGAAGGCCTTGGAGCGGATCGCGGCGTGCGGGCAGATGAACGGGCACTTGCCGCAGTGGATGCACAGGCTCTGGTCCCAGACCGGGATCTCCTGCGCCAGGTTGCGTTTCTCGTACCGGGTGGTGCCCGGCGGGAAGGTGCCGTCGATCGGAAAGAAGGACACCGGGATGCGGTCGCCGCGGCCGGCGATGATCTCGCCGGTGACCTGGCAGACGAAGGCCGGCGCATCGGCCGCCACCGGCGGCAGCTTGTCGAATTCGCTGGTCACGATGTCGGGCACCGCCACTTGGTGCAGGTTGGCCAGGGCCTCGTCGATCGCCCGGTAGTTCTGCTCGATCACCTCCTTGCCCGACTTGCTGTAGGTCTTGGCGACCGCGCGCTTGATCGCCGCGATCGCCTCCTCGCGCGGGATGACGCCGGAGATGGCGAAGAAGCAGGTCTGCATAATGGTGTTGGTGCGGCTCCCCAGGCCGGCCCGGCGGGCCACGGCGTAGGCGTCGATGCAGTAGAACTTCAGACGCTTGGCAATGACCTGGCCCTGCATGCGCCGCGTCAGGGTGTTCCAGACGGCGTCGGCGGGCGCGTCGGAGTTGAGCAGGAACACCGCGCCGGGCGCCGCGGCATCGAGGATGTCGTAGCGTTCCAGGAACACCGGCAGATGGCAGGCGACGAAGTCCGCCTGGTCGTCGCCGATCAGGTAGGACGAGCGTATCGGCTTGTCGCCGAAGCGCAGGTGGGAGATGGTCATGGCGCCGGACTTCTTCGAGTCATAGACGAAGTAGCCCTGGCAGAACTGGTCGGTCTCCTCGCCGATGATCTTGATCGAGTTCTTGTTGGCCGAGACCGTGCCGTCCGAGCCCAGGCCGTAGAACATCGCGCGCACCACGCCGGCTGCGGCATCCACATTGAAGTGTTCATCCCAGGGCAGGCTGCTGTGCGAGAGGTCGTCCCAGATGCCGATGGTGAAATGGTTCTTGGGCTGGGCCTTGGCCAGCTCGTCATACACCGCCTTGATCATGCCCGGCGTGAACTCCTTGGACGACAGGCCGTAGCGGCCGCCGACCACGCGCGGCACCACCCGGAAGTGGCTGGCGCCGGTGGCGACGGCCTCCGCCACCGCGGTCACCACGTCCTTGTAGAGCGGCTCGCCGTCGGCGCCCGGCTCCTTGGTGCGGTCGAGCACCGCGATCTTGCTCACCGTCGCCGGCAGCGCCGCGAGCAGCGCCTCGGGCACCAGCGGCCGGTACAGCCGCACCTTGAGCAGGCCGAGCTTTTCGCCACGCGCGTTCAGGTGTTCGACCACCTCCTCGGCGGCGGTCGCACCCGAGCCCATGATCGCGATCACGCGGTCGGCGTCGGGGGCGCCGAAATATTCGTACAGCTGGTAGCGCCGTCCGGTCAGCGCGGCGAACTTGTCCATCTGTGCCTGGACGATGCCGGGCATCATCTGGTAGTGGGGATTGACCGCCTCGCGCATCTGGAAGAACACGTCCGGGTTCTGCGAGGTGCCGCGCACCACCGGCTTCTCGGGCGACAGGGCGCGGGCGCGGTGGGCCTGCACCAGCTCGTCGGAGATCATCGCGCGCACCGTGCGGCGGTCGATCTGCTCGATCTTGGCCACCTCGTGGGAGGTGCGGAAGCCGTCGAAGAAGTGCATCACCGGCAGTCGGCCCTCCAGGGTCGCGGCCTGGGCGATCAGCGCGAAGTCGTGGGCCTCCTGGACCGAATTGGAGCAGAGCATCACCCAGCCGCAGGCGCGCGCCGCCATCACGTCGGAGTGGTCGCCGAAGATCGACAGCGCGTGGGTGGCGATGGTGCGCGCCGCGACGTGGAACACCGTCGAGGTCAGCTCGCCGGCGATCTTGTACATGTTGGGGATCATCAACAGCAATCCCTGCGACGAGGTGAAGGTGGTCGCCAGCGCGCCGGTCTGGAGCGCGCCGTGGATCGCGCCGGCGGCGCCGCCCTCGTGCTGCATCTCGATCACCGCGGGCACCGTGCCCCAGAGGTTCTTCGTGCCCTGGGCCGACCACTGGTCGGCCAGCTCGCCCATCGGCGAGCTCGGGGTGATCGGGTAGATCGCGATCACCTCGCTGGTCAGGTGCGCGATCGCCGCCGCCGCCTCGTTGGCGTCCACCGTCAGCGTCTCGGCCCGGCGCTGCCCCGCCTGCCCCTGGTCGGCGTGGCGGACTTCGCCGCGCGACTCCTTGATCGTGTCGGGATTCAGCATTTGCATCGCTCCTGTCCGGATTCATTCCTCAGCCCACGATACTGCCAAATTTCCCGGAAACCCCTGTGACCTAGATCAAATGCCGGCGCGGCTGGCGAAAATCCGCGGGGCTCGATAAGCTGCACCGCTGGCGAAACAGGGGGGAGAACATGAACGAAAAGGTCCAGCGCGGCCGCCGCGCGCTGCTCTACCGGGCCGTCGGCCTGGCCGGCTTCATCGGCATGGGCGGCATCTTCGACAGCCGGCGCGCCCTGGCCGCCGGCACGACACCGGCTCAGGGCATCCGCCGCTTGAGCGGCAGCGTCACGGTCAATGGCGCGCCGGCGGCCGAGGGCACGCTAGTCTCTGCCGGCGACACGGTGGTCACCGGTGCCGCGAGCGAGGCGATCTATGTGTTCGGCCGTGACGCCTTCCTGCAGCGCGCCGACAGCCGCATCAGCTTCGGCTCAGGCGTCGGCGCAAGCGCGGCCGGACTGTTGCGGGTGATCAGCGGCGACCTGCTGTCGGTGTTCGGCAAGGGGAACATAAGGATAGAGACGCCGACCGCGACCATCGGCATCCGCGGCACCGGCTGCTACATCGAGGCGCAGCCCGGCCGCGTGTACTTCTGCCTGTGCTACGGCGTGGCGGAACTGATCCCGACCGCGGCGCCGAACGAGCGCGAGCTGATCAAGAGCCGCCACCACGACCACCCGATGTACATCTACGACGACCCGAGGATGCCGAAGATGATGGTGCCCGCCGGCGTCGTCAACCACTTCGATGCCGAGCTGGTGCTGCTGGAGAGCCTGGTCGGCCGCCGCCCGCCCTTCGCGCCCGGCTGACGGGTCATTGCGGGCGCGCGAGCTTCGATCCGGGCCAGAGCTCGGGACGGCTGCGCAGATATTGCGGCGGGTAATCGACCTTCGCGCCCAGCCGCTCGGCGGCGTGCCAGCCCCAGCGCGGATCGTCGAGAAAGCCGCGGGCCAGCGCCACCATGTCGGCCTGGCCGGACGCGATGACATCCTCGGCCTGCGCCGGATCGGCGATCATGCCCACCGCGCGCGTCGCGATGCCGCTCTCGCGCTTCACCTGCGCCGCGAAGGGCAGCTGGTAGCCCGGTCCGGCGACGATTTTCGCCGCCGGCACCAGGCCGCCGCTGGAGACGCAGACGTAGTCGTAGCCGATGCGCTTCAGCTCGCGGGCCAGCGCCACCGCGACCTCGGGCCCGGCGCCAGCCGCCATCCAGTCGCTGGCGGTGATCCGCGCGCCCAGGCACTTGTCCCGGGGCAGCACCTCGCGCAGCGCTGCGGCCACCTCCAGCGGGAAGCGCAGCCGGTTCTCCAGCGAGCCGCCGTAGGCATCCTCGCGTCGGTTGGATAGCGGCGACATGAATTGGTGCAGCAGGTAGCCGTGCGCGGCGTGCAGCTCGACCGCGTCCAGCCCCAGACGCACGGTGCGGGCGGCCGCCTGCGCGAAGGCATCGACGATGCGTCTCATGCCGGATAGGTCGAGTTCCTGCGGCGTGTGCCAGTCGTCAGCGAAGGAGATCGCCGAGGGCGCTTGCGTCGGCCAGGGGGACTCGCTCGCCGGCAGCGCCGCCCCGCCCGCCCAGGGCACCTGCGCCGAGGCCTTGCGCCCGGCGTGGGCGAGCTGGATGCCGATCGGCATTTTCGAGATCCTGCGGCAGACGGCGAGCACCCTGGCCAGCGCCGCCTCGTTGTGATCGCTGTAGAGCCCGACGCAGCCGTGGGTGATGCGCGCCTCGCGCGTCACCCCGGTGGCCTCGATCACCAGCAGGCCGGCGCCGGAGAGGACGAGATTGGGCAGGTGCATCGCGTGCCAGTCGCCCATGCAGCCGTCGTCGGCGGAATACTGGCACATCGGCGCGATCGCGATGCGGTTGGGCAGGGTGACGCCGCCCAGTTGGATCGGGGTGAATAGCTTGCTGCTCATGGCGGAAAAAACTCCTTGGATGGTTGCGGCCGCGCTTGTGGCTAACGTCGCCGGCATCATACAACAGGGTGATCCAGCGCCATGCGCCTCATTGGTGCGCGGACGCATTTCTGCGCACCAACATCGCCGCTGCCGCTTTGCCCGGGTGCCGACAGAGGCGCTCACTGTCAGCCTGAAACCCCTGTGGCGCAAGGGATTTCGGCCATCGCCCGGATCGGTGCGCAGCGCCTGGCACGCATTTCGCTGAAGCATCTGTGGCGCAAATCGGCGCGCACTGGCCACTACTTCAACTCACGGGGGATTCGTAATGAAACGTCGCAACTTCGTCAAGACCATGGCAATGTCGGTGGCGCTCGCCGCCGCCGGCGTGACTTCATTCTCGGCGCTGGCCGCCGATACCATCAAGGTCGGCATTCTGCATTCGCTCTCGGGCACCATGGCGATCTCCGAGACCACATTGAAGGACACGGCGCTGATGGCCATCGCCGAAATCAATGCCCACGGCGGCGTGCTCGGCAAGAAGCTGGAGCCGGTGGTGGTCGACCCGGCCTCGAACTGGCCGCTGTTCGCCGAAAAGGCGCGCCAGCTCCTCAGCCAGGACAAGGTCGCGGTGGTGTTCGGCTGCTGGACCTCGGTGTCGCGCAAATCCGTGCTGCCGGTGTTCAAGGAACTGAACGGCCTGCTCTTCTACCCGGTCCAGTACGAAGGCGAGGAACTCGAGCACAACGTCTTCTACACCGGCGCCGCGCCCAACCAGCAGGCGATCCCGGCGGTCGAGTACCTGATGAGCAAGGAGGGCGGCTCAGCCCGCCGCTTCGTCCTGCTCGGCACCGACTACGTCTATCCGCGCACCACCAACAAGATCCTGCGCGCCTTCCTGCATACCAAGGGCGTCAAGGATAGCGACATCATGGAGGAATACACGCCCTTCGGCTACAGCGACTACCAGACCATCGTCGCCAACATCAAGAAGTTCGCCGCCGGCGGCAAGACCGCGGTCATCTCCACGATCAACGGCGACTCCAACGTGCCCTTCTACAAGGAACTGGGCAACGCCGGCCTGAAAGCCACCGACGTGCCGGTGGTGGCCTTCTCGGTCGGCGAGGAGGAGCTGCGCGGCCTCGATACCAAGCCCCTGGTCGGCAATCTGGCGGCGTGGAACTACTTCGAATCGCTGAAGAACCCGACCAACGCCGCCTTCATCAAGAAATGGCTGGCCTATGCGAAGAAGATGAATCTGCCCAATGCCGAGCGCGTCACCAACGACCCGATGGAGGCGACCTACGTCGGCATCAACATGTGGAAGCAGGCGGTCGAGAAGGCCAAGTCCACCGACACCGACAAGGTGATCGCGGCGATGGCCGGCCAGACCTTCAAGGCGCCCGACGGCTACACGCTGGAGATGGACAAGACCAACCATCACCTGCACAAGCCGGTGTTCATCGGCGAGATCCGGGCCGACGGCCAGTTCAACGTCGTCTGGAAGAGCAAGGGCCTGATCCGCGCCCAGCCCTGGAGTCCGTACATCCCGGGCAACGAGGCCAAGCAGAAGCTGTAATCGG
>DATKVJ010000106.1:0-19437 GCA_035530135.1 Rhodocyclaceae bacterium
CTGCGCGGGATGCCCTCGGCCAGGTTGCGGCCCTTGACCTCCATCTCCTTGACCTCGGAGCCGGGGAAGGCGGAGCCGATCTCCTTCTTGATCGATTCGGCGGTGGCTTCGCCGATCAGCATGCCGTAGTTGCGGCGGATGTAGTTGATGATCGCCTCGTCGAACTTGTCGCCGCCGACGCGCACCGAGCCCGAATAGACCATGCCGCCCAGCGAGATCACACCCACCTCGGTGGTGCCGCCGCCGATATCCACCACCATCGAGCCGGTGGCGTCGGAGACCGGCATGCCGGCGCCGATCGCCGCGGCCATCGGTTCCTCGATCAGGTACACCTGGCTCGCCCCGGCGCCCAGCGCCGACTCGCGGATGGCGCGGCGCTCGACCTGGGTCGAGCCGCAGGGTACGCAGATGATGATGCGCGGGCTGGGCTGCAGCAGGCGCGAGTCGTGCACCCGCTTGATGAACTGCTTCAACATCTGCTCGGTGACGGTGAAGTCGGCGATCACCCCATCCTTCATCGGTCGGATCGCGGTGATGTTGCCCGGGGTCTTGCCGAGCATCTGCTTGGCGGCCATGCCCACGGCCTGTATGGTCTTCTTGGCGTTGGGGCCGCCCTCGGTGCGGATCGCCACCACCGACGGCTCGTTCAAGACGATACCCTTGCCGCGCACGTAGATCAGGGTGTTGGCGGTGCCCAGGTCGATCGCCAGGTCGTTGGAAAAATAGGAGCGGAGAAAGTTGAACATCGAACACTTTCGATAAAAGATGGGTCTGGTCCGGCCGCGCAGGGAAAACGCCGCGTTATGATAACCTATCGTGCTTCACAACACAGCCTCGCGTGTGCGGCATGCCCTTGAACCTTGACCAGATAGCGCGCTTGGCGCGGCTCTCCCGCATCGAGATTTCCGCTGCGGAAGCCGGACAGACGCGCGACCAATTGAACGGTATTTTCACCCTGATCGAACAGCTGCAGGCGGTGGACACCCGCGGCATAACGCCGATGGCGCACGCCATGGACCTAGTCCAGCGGCTGCGCGAGGACGTCGTCACCGAAGAAGACCGGCGCGAGGCCTACCAGGCCATCGCTCCCGAGGTCGAGGCCGGGCTGTACCTGGTGCCCCGGGTGGTCGAATGATCAACGGCTCGCTCAGGGAGCTCTCGGCGGCGCTGGCGCAGAAGAAGATCTCCAGCGTCGAGCTCTCGACGCTGTTTCTCGAGCGCATCGCCCGCATCAACCCGGCGATCAACGCCTTCATCAGCGTCGATAGCGAAAAGACGCTGGCACAGGCGAGGCAGGCCGACGCCCGCATCGCCGCCAATGATGCCGGCGCGCTCACCGGCATCCCGCTCGCCCACAAGGACATTTTCTGCACCGAGGGCTGGCTCACCACCTGCGGCTCGAAGATGCTGGCGAACTTCGTCAGCCCCTACGACGCCCACGCGGTCTCGCGCCTGAAGGCGGCGGGTCTGGTGACGCTGGGCAAGACCAACATGGACGAGTTCGCGATGGGCTCCTCCAACGAGACCTCCTTCTTCGGCCCGGTGAGGAACCCCTGGGACATCGCCCGGGTGCCCGGCGGCTCCTCGGGCGGCTCGGCGGCGGCCATCGCGGCGCGCCTGGCGCCCGCCGCCACCGGCACCGACACCGGCGGCTCGATCCGCCAGCCGGCGGCGTTGTGCGGGCTGACCGGGATCAAGCCGACCTACGGCGTGGTCTCGCGCTACGGCATGATCGCCTTCGCCTCCTCGCTCGACCAGGGCGGGCCGATGGCCAAGTCGGCCGAGGACTGCGCGCTCTTGCTCTCGGCCATGGCCGGCTTCGATGCCCGCGATTCGACCTCGCTGGAGCGTCCCGCCGAGGACTACGCGCGCGACCTGGACAAGCCGCTGGCGGGCCTCAAGATCGGCCTGCCCAGGGAGTTCTTCGGCGCAGGCATGGCCGACGACGTGCGCGCCGCGGTGGACGCGGCGCTGGCCGAGTACCGAGCCGCGGGCGCGGTCACGGTCGAGGTCGGCCTGCCCAACTCCGGCCTGTCGGTGCCGGCCTACTACGTCATCGCCCCGGCCGAGGCCAGCTCCAACCTGTCCCGCTTCGACGGCGTGCGCTACGGCTACCGCGCTCCCGAGTACGCGGACCTGTTCGAGATGTACTGCAAGAGCCGCGCCCAGGGTTTCGGCGCCGAGGTCAAGCGGCGTATCCTGATCGGCAGCTACGTGCTCTCCCACGGTTATTACGACGCCTACTACCTGCAGGCGCAGAAGATCCGTCGGCTGATCGCCGACGATTTCGCCGAGGCCTTCAGGCACTGCGACGTGATCATGGGCCCGACCGCACCAGGCGTCGCCTTCGGGATCGGCGCCAAGAGCGACGACCCGGTGGCGATGTACCTCTCCGACATCTACACGATCGCGGTCAACTTGGCCGGGCTGCCCGGGATGTCGATCCCTTGCGGCTTCGGCGCCGGCGGCCTGCCGATCGGCTTGCAGTTGATCGGCAACTATTTCGACGAGGCGCGCATGCTCAATGTCGCGCATCGCTACCAGCAGGCGACCGACTGGCACCTGCGCATGCCGGAGGGACTGAAATGAGGACCTTCACCCCGACCCTCTCCCCGTGGGAAAGGGTGACTTCGGCTCGCGATGCTCGCAGGTCCTTGGCCGCTCCCGCCTTGGGGTCCCCCAATGGCCCGAGGCCACTTCCTCCGGGGCGGGGGACTTCCTCTCGATGGAGACACCCGAACGGGTGCGGGGCGCGGCCCTGCGGCGGGAGCCAAAGATGATGCAGTGGGAAATCGTGATCGGCCTGGAGACGCACGCCCAGCTCAGGACCAAATCGAAGATCTTCTCGGGCGCCTCCACCGCCTTCGGCGCCGCGCCCAACGTCCAGGCCAGCGCCGTCGACATCGCCCTGCCCGGCGTGCTGCCGGTGCTGAACCGCGCCGCGGTGGCGTGCGCAATCAGCTTCGGTCTGGCGGTGGGCGGGACGATCGCGCCGCGCTCGATCTTCGCCCGCAAGAACTACTTCTATCCCGACCTGCCCAAGGGCTACCAGATCAGCCAGTACGAGACCCCGGTGGTTTCCGGCGGCTCTCTCGCCATCGTCGTCGGCCAGAACGAAGGCCGTTACGAGAAGACCGTCCAGCTCACCCGCGCGCACCTGGAGGAGGACGCCGGCAAGTCCTTGCACGAGGATTTTCACGGCAAGTCGGGCATCGATCTGAACCGCGCCGGCACGCCGCTCCTGGAGATCGTCACCGAGCCGGACATGCGTTCCGCCGCCGAGGCGGTGGCCTACGCCAAGGCGCTGCACGCGCTGGTGCAATGGATCGGCATCTGCGACGGCAACATGCAGGAGGGCTCCTTCCGCTGCGACGCCAACGTCTCGGTGCGGCCGAAGGGCTCGGACAAGCTGGGCACCCGGCGCGAGATCAAGAACCTGAACTCCTTTCGCTTCATGCAGCAGGCGATCGACTACGAGGTGAAGTGGCAGATCGAGCGCATCGAGGACGGCGGCGTCATCGAGCAGGCCACGGTGCTGTTCGATCCCGACAGCGGCGAGACCCGGTCGATGCGCAGCAAGGAGGACGCGCAGGACTACCGCTATTTCCCCGATCCCGATCTGCTGCCGCTGGAGATTGCGCCCGCCTGGATCGCGGAGGTGAAGACCGCGATGCCCGAGTTGCCGGCGGCGATGGAGGATCGTTTCGAACGCGATTACCAATTGTCCCCCTACGATGCCGAGGCGCTCACCGCAACGCTGGCGACGGCGCGCTATTTCGAGGACTGCGTCGCCGCGGCCGGAGCAGGCAACACCAAGCTCTGCGCCAACTGGGTGATGGGAGAGCTCGCGGCGCGGCTCAACGCCGCGGAGACGGACATTGATGCGGCGCCGCTGTCGGCGGTTCAGCTCGCGGGCATGATCCGGCGCATCGCCGACGGCACCATCTCGGGCAAGATCGCCAAGGAAGTGTTCGACGCGCTGTGGGCGGGCGAAGCCAAGGATGCCGATGCCGTGATCGAAGCCAGGGGCTTGCGCCAGATCTCGGATGCCGGCGCGCTCGAAGCCATCATCGACGAAGTGCTGGCGGCCAACCCGAAGTCGGTCGAGGAGTTCCGCGCCGGCAAGGAGAAGGCCTTCAACGCCCTGGTCGGTCAGCTGATGAAGGCCACCCGCGGCCGGGCCAATCCGCAGCAGGTCAATGAGCTGTTGAAGAAGCGGCTGACGGGCGAGTAGGTCGCAGGCCTACCCGGCCACCCCGTATCTCGCGCGGTAGTCGGCCACCGCCGACAGGTTCCGCTGCAGATCGGGGTGGTCCCCCAGGTAGGCGATCAGGTCGTCGAGGTTGGCGACGCTGACCACCGGCATGCCGTAATTGCGCTCGACCTCCTGCACCGCAGAGAGTTCTCCCGTGCCCCGCTCCATGCGGTCCAGCGCGATGAGCACGCCGGCCGGCACGGCGCCGGCGGCGCGGATCAGTTCGACCGATTCGCGCACCGAGGTACCGGCGGAGATGACGTCGTCGATGATCAAGACGTTTCCTGTCAGCGGCGCGCCGATCAGCGCGCCACCCTCGCCGTGGTCCTTGGTCTCCTTGCGGTTGAAGCAGAAGGGCAGGTTGCGTCCCTTCTGCGCCAGCGCCATGGCGGTGCCGGCGACCAGCGGAATGCCCTTGTAGGCCGGGCCGAACAGGGTGTCGACGGCGATGTCCGAGGCCAGGATGGCGCGCGCGTAGAAGTCTGACAGCCGCGCCAGCGCGGCGCCGTCGTTGAACGATCCGGCGTTGAAGAAATAGGGCGACAGCCTTCCGGCCTTGGTCTTGAACTCGCCGAAGCGCAGCGCGCTCCGTTCGCAGGCGAATGCGATGAAATCCCGGCTAAAATCCACTGCTCCGTCTCCTGCCGCGAAAAGCCCCACATGCTACGCATCATTTCACTGAACCTCAACGGCATCCGTTCGGCGGCAGCCAAGGGCCTTCACGACTGGCTGCCGGGGCAGGGCGCCGACATCGTCTGCCTCCAGGAACTGAAGGCCCAGCAAGCCGATCTTTCGGAGGCGCTGCGCACGCCAGCGGGTTTCGAGGGCTGGTTCCACTGCGCCGAGAAGAGGGGCTACAGCGGCGTCGGTATCTACGCCAGGCGCACGCCCGACAAGGTGATCGAGGGCCTGGGCATTCCCGAGATCGACGCCGAGGGCCGCTACCTTCAGGCCGATTTCGGCGATCTGTCGGTGGTCTCGCTCTATCTGCCCTCGGGGTCTTCCTCCGAGGAGCGGCAGCAGGCCAAGTTCCGTTTCATGGAACTGTTCTGGCCCAGACTCGAAGCCCTGCGCGGCAGCGGCCGGGAGGTGGTGCTGTGCGGCGACTGGAACATCGCCCACCAGGCCATCGACCTCAAGAACTGGAAATCGAACCAGAAGAACTCGGGATTCCTGCCCGAGGAACGCGAATGGCTCACCGGCGTGTTCGATCGGCTGGGATGGGTGGATGTCTATCGCCGCCTCCATCCCGAGGCCACCGGCGAGGCCTACACCTGGTGGTCGAACCGGGGGCAGGCCTGGGCCAAGAACGTCGGCTGGCGGATCGATTATCAAATCGCCTCGCCCGGTCTTGCCGCCAGGGCGATTGCCTCGTCCGTCTACAAGGCGCAACGTTTCAGCGACCACGCCCCGCTGACGGTCGATTACGACTGGAATTTATGACCCTAGTCATTGCTTAGACGAAGAAAAGTGGTTAGGCTGCAAGCTGTATTTATTCATTTGTCACGGAGAATAACATGAGCGAAATGAGCCAAGTCACGAAAGAGAAGCTGGTCGCCGATTTCCGGGTGGTGGTGGCTGATGCCGAGGAAATGCTGCGCGCCACGGCCGGCCTCGCCGGCGACAAGGTGGGCGAACTGCGCGGCAAGGCGCAGGAGCATCTGGTCAGCGCCAAGGCCAAGTTGGCCGAAGCCGAAGCCGTCCTGGTCGACAAGGCTAAACAGGTCGGCCGCGTCGCCGACGACTACGTCCAGGACAATCCCTGGGCTTCGGTCGGCGTTGCAGCCGGCGTCGGCTTTCTCATCGGTCTGCTGATCGGACGCCGCTGAGGCTATGGCTGCGCCTGCCCAGGCCGGGGGGCTGTTCGCCTCGCTGCGCGGCCTGCTCGCGAGCGGCATCGGGCTGCTCGCCAACCGCCTAGAACTCTTCGGCACGGAGCTGGAAGAGGAAAAGCTGCGCCTGCTCGGCCTGCTCGCCTACGGCGCCGCCGCCTTCTTCCTGCTCGGGGCCGGCATCGTGTTCCTGGGCATCTTCCTGACCGTGCTGTTCTGGGACAGCAACCGCCTGCTGGTGCTGGCCATCTTCACCGCGATCTTCCTGATCGGCGGCGGCCTTGCGCTGTACAGGGCGCGCGCCCATGCCCACGCCGAGACCCGGCTGTTCTCCGCCAGCCTGGCCGAGTTGACCCGGGATCGCGCGGCATTGGACGCGGAAGAGCGCGGCGGGTAGCCGTGAGCCCGAAGCTGGTCGAACTGGCCCTGAAGCGGCAGCGCTTGCAGATGCAGAGCGCTGCGCTGCGCGCTGCTGTCGCCGATCACGCCGCGGCCTGGACGCCGGCCTTCGCGGCCGTCGACCGGGTGAGGCTGGGGGTGGCTTGGCTGCGCCGGCACCCGGCGCTGCCGGTGGCCGCGCTGGTGGCCGTGCTGGTGGTCCGCCCGCGCGCGGTGCTGCGCCTGGCCGGGCGCGGCTGGCTGATCTGGGGCACACTGAAGCAGTTGCGCGCCACGGCCGAGAGCATACTTGCTCATCTCCCTGGAGCTACCGGCCGCTAGCGGGTAGGTCGGGCTGAAGCCCGGCCTACAATTAAAGAATGATCACCTGGCGCACCGCAGAGCCGTCGGCGAGCCGGTCGAAGCCGAGGTTGATCTCGTCCAGCGTCATCCGGTGGGTCACCAGCTTTTCCACCGGCAGTCTTCCGGCCTGATGGAGCGCGATGAAATGCGGGATGTCGCGCGCCGGTACCCCTGAACCCAGATAGCTGCCCTTCAGCGTCCGCTCCTCGGCGACCAGATTCACCGCCGGCAGATTGAAGCTGTGGGCCGGATTGGGCAGGCTGCAGGTGACGGTGGTGCCGCCGCGCCGGGTGATCTTGTAGGCCGACGCCAGCGCCGCGACCGAGCTCGCCGCCTCGACCGCCGCCTCGACGCCGCCGCTCGTGGCCGCTTTGACCCTTGCCACGAGGTCGGGATCGTCGGCGCGGAAGGCGTGCGTGGCGCCCAGCGATAGCGCCAGCTCCAGCTTGGCGTCGAGCGCATCGATCGCGACGATCTGCCGGGCACCGGCAGCGCGGGCGCCGAGCAAGGCCGACAAGCCGACGCCGCCTAAGCCGACCACGGCCACCGAGGCGCCGAGCCGCACCTGCGCCGCGTTGATCACCGCGCCGACGCCGGTCAGCACGGCGCAGCCGAACAGCGCGGCGATGTCGAGCGGCAGTTCGGGATCGATTTTCACCAGGGTGCCGCGCGCCACCACCGCGTATTCGGCGAAGCAGGAGACGCCGACCTGGTGGTTGAGCACGCTGCCGTCGGCGCGGTGCAGACGGCGTCCGCCCCCGACCAGGGTGCCGGCGCCGTTGGCCGCCGCGCCCGGTTCGCACAGCGCCGGCCGGCCTTCCATGCAGGGCGCGCAATGGCCGCAGCTGGGGACGAAGATCAGCGCGACGTGGTCGCCGCGCGCGAGATCGCTGATCCCGGGGCCGAGCTCCTCGACCACGCCGGCGGCCTCGTGACCCAGGGCCATCGGCATCGGCCTGGGGCGGTCGCCGTTGATGATCGACAGATCCGAGTGACACAGGCCGGCGGCGGCTATTTTCACCAACACCTCGCCCGGGCCGGGCGAGTCGAGGCGGACGCTCTCGATGCTGATCGGCCGCGACCCTGCGTAGGGCTGGGGAAGTTGCATGGCATCGAGTATCGCGGCGCGGATTTTCATTTTCGATTCCCTGGACGAAGCCGCCGGTTCCGCCGGAACTGCCCGGCATTTCCTCTTCTGTTCCGGCGATCGGGAGCAGTCTACCCGAAGAGAATGTTCTCGTGACGCGCACCGCCGCAATGCTCCTGTTGCTGACGCTGGCCGGCTGCGGGCTCCTGCCCTCCGCCGCGCCCCCGGCGTTCCCGCCGTCGTCCGCGGCGAGCGACAAGGGCAACGACGTCGTGCTCTATGCGTTGGGCCTGATCGGCACCGGTTACCGCTATGGCGGCAAGAATCCGGAGGCCGGCCTCGATTGCAGCGGCATGGTGAGCCAGGTCTTCCGCCAGGCGGCGGGAATCGACCTCCCCGGCAGCGCCGCCGAGATCGCCGAGCAGGGCCGCCCGATCGAACTGAGCCAGTTGCGGCCCGGCGACCTGGTGTTCTTCAATACCCGCCATAGACCCCATTCGCACGTCGGCATCTACATTGGCGGCGGGCGCTTCGTACATGCGCCGAACTCCAGGGGCCGGGTGCGCATCGAGAGCCTGGAGCGCGGCTACTTCGCCGCGCATCTGGAAGACGCCAGACGTTATTTCAGCTCGCAGCCGACCTCGCTCGCCGGGGCGAAGTAGTCGCTCACCCGGGACAGAGGAACAGGTCGGCCGCCTGCGCCGCGATGTCGTCGATAGAGAGCGCACCGTCCGGGCGATACCATTGCGCCGTCCAGTTCAGAGCGCCGAAGATCAACAGGCGCGAGAGCTTGGTGTCGGTCCTGATCAGACCCGCCTGCTTGAGCTCCCCCAGCGTCTTCTGCCAGACCGCCTCGTAGCGGTTCTTCAGGGCGACGATCTCGGCGCGCGATTCGGCGGAGAGCGCGCGCCATTCGTAGAGCAGTACCGGCATGAAATCGCCGCCGTGTTCGAGGATCGTGCCCAGGTGGGCGCGGATCAGGCCCCGGAAGGTCTCCTGAGGACCGAGTCCTTCCCGGGTCACCGCCGCCATTCCGGCGAGCGCCGAGTTCAGGCCTTCCAGCACCACGGCCTTCAAGATCTCCTGCTTGCTCTTGAAGTGGTAGAAGGGCGAACCCGAGCGCATGCCGACCGCCGCGGCGATGTCGCGGATGGTGGTGGCATCGTAGCCCTGTTCGTGGAACAGCCTGCCGGCACTGCGGATCAGTTCGGCGCGGCGGTTGGATTCTTCCGCCGCCGCCCCGGGCTTGCGCGCGGTCCCGGCCGTCATCAGGCGTTCTCGCGGACGGCTTCGGCGGCGAAATCGCCGGGCGACCCGCCCCCGGCCGCCGCGATCAGCCTCGGGTAGGCGCGGGTCATCTCGGCGGCCATTTCGTCGTAGGGCAGGTCGTCGAATTCGCCGTGGTAGTGCACGTACTCCATATGCCGCCGGTTGCGGGCGTCGAAGGGCTGCATCAGTGAATCCTCGCTGCCGTCGAATTCCAGCGGCAGCACCTGGAAGCGCTCGCACATCTCGATGTTGAACACCGGCGTCGCCTTGAGCCAGCGGCCGTCTAGCAGCAGGCTGACGTAGCCGTGCCAGGAGAACAGGTCGGTGCCGGTGAGCGCCAGCAGGCGCTCGGTCGCCAGGTGGTTCTTCACGTCGGCGAAGCCCGGGCGCGCCGGGATGCCCAGCGAACGCAGGCCGGCGGCATAGAGCAGGGCCTTGGGCACGCAGTAGGAGGCGCCTTCCCTGATGGTGTGGCTGGCCCGGTACCACTCGGGCTCGATGCGGAAACGGTAGGGATCGTAGCGGATGCCGTCGCGCACCGCGTAGTAGAGGCGGGTCGCCTGCTCCTTCGGCGTGCTGGCGTCGCCGACGGCTTTGGCGACGAAGGCTCGTACCTCGGGCGTTTCGTAGTCGAGGAAGGGTGTCGGCGCCAGCCAGGCGGGGTCGATGTTCATAGGTTCTCCGGATTCGTACGAGGAATTCATGTCGGCCAGGCCCGTTCCAGGATGGCGGCGAAGCCGCTGTTGCCCGGCAGGGTGCCGAGAGCGCCGCCGCCGAAGCCGGCTTGCGCCAGGCGGGTGGCGCAGAAGGCCTCGGCCACGGGCTCGGGCGCGAAGCGTACCAGGAGCGCGCCCTGCACCGCCAGCGCGATGTTCTGGGTCAGCGTCCGGGCGCGCGCCTCGACGTTCTCGGGCCGTATCAGTTCGTCCTTGAGCCGGGCGCAGAACTTGTCGAGGCGCGCGTCCCGGCCCAGCGCCGGCGCCAGTTCCGCGGCGAGCGCATCGAGCACGCGCGGATGCTTGGCGAAGGCGCGCAGCACGTCCAGGCACATGACGTTGCCCGAACCCTCCCAGATCGAGTTGAGCGGCATCTGGCGGTAGATCCTGGCCATCGCGCCGTCCTCCACGTAGCCGTTGCCGCCCAGAACTTCCATCGCCTCGGCGCCGAGCGCCGGCCCGCGCTTGCAGATCCAGTACTTGGCGGCCGGCGTCAGTACGCGGCGCAGCGCCTTCGCCTGCTCGTCCTGCTCGTCGTAGGCGCGCGCCAGGCGCAGCGCCAGCGCCGTGGCGGCCTCGGACTCGAGCGCCAGATCGGCCAGGACGTTCATCATCAGCGGCTGCTCCGCCAGCAGCCGGCCGAAGGCGGAACGGTGCCTAGCATGGTGCAGCGCCTGCGACACCGACTGGCGCATCAGCCCGGCGGTGCCCAGCGCACAGTCCAGGCGGCAATAGGTGCCCATCTCCAGGATGGTCGGCACGCCGCGCCCCTCCTCGCCGACCAGCCAGGCGGAGGCTCCCCAGAACTCCACTTCCGAGCTGGCGTTGGAGCGGTCGCCCAGCTTGTCCTTCAAGCGCTGGATGCGGATCTCGTTTTGCCTGCCGTCGGGCGTGAAGCGCGGCAGCAGGAAGCAGGACAGGCCGCCGGGTGAGTGCGCGAGGATCAGGAAGGCGTCGCACATCGGCGCCGACATGAACCACTTGTGGCCGACGATCCGGTATTCGCGGCCGCCGACATGCTCGGCCCGGCTGGTGTTGGCGCGCACGTCGGAGCCGCCCTGCTTCTCGGTCAGGCCCATGCCCAGCGTCACGCCGCGCTTCTGTTGCGCCGGCAGGAAGCGCGGGTCGTAGTCCCGCGAGTAGATGCGCGGCAGCCACTCGGCGGCCAGCGGCGCGTCGCGCGAGATCGCGGGTACCACCGCGTAGGTCATCGTGGTCGGACAAAGCGTGCCGTCCTCGGTCTCGGCATACATCATGAAGAAGGCGGCGCGCCTGACCTGGGCGCCGGGTCCGGGCTTGGCCCACGGTTCGCTTGATGCGCCGTGGCGCTTGAGGTAGGCCATCAGCTCGTGATAGCTGGGATGGAACTCGACCTCGTCGCGGCGGTTGCCGGCGTTGTCGAAGAGCTTGAGCTGGGGCGGGTACTGGTTGGCCTGGGTAGCCTTCAGAATCATCGCCGCCGAGCCCAGTTCGGCGCCGCGTTCGCTCATCCAGTCGTGGGCGCCGCCCGCGCCTTCGCGCGCCAGCGCTTCCTGCAATGCCAGGTTGCGGACGTAGAGGTTGCAGTCCTCCAGCGGCGGTGCCTGGTTGAAGACCTCGTGGGTGGACGTCAGGGTCGGATTCATCGCGGTTCCTCTGCCAGCGGGATTTCATTTTGGCATGGAATGCCCGGTAGTCAAGCAATCAGTTGCTTGGCGATGCCGGGAGTTCCAGATGGCGCGCTGCGGCGGCCGCGTCTGGACTATCGAGAAAGGGAATCACGCCCAGCAGCGGCGCGTGCAGGCGGGATTCGAGCGCCGCTAGGTTGTCGTCGAAGCGTTCCATGCCGGGATCGACGCGATTGGCGACCCATCCCGCCAGAGTGAGGCCGCGTGCCGCGATCGCCTCCTGGGTCAGCAGCGCGTGGTTGATGCAGCCCAGCCGCATGCCGACCACCAGCAGCACCGGCAGGCCGAGCCGGCGGGCCAGGTCGCCGCCGTCGATGCCTTCGCCCAGGGGCACCAGGAAGCCGCCGGCGCCTTCGACGACCACCGCGTCCGCCTGCTCGCAGAGCCGGGCGTAACAGTCGGCGAGGTGGTCCAGGTCGATGTCTATTCCTTCCTCCGCCGCGGCGATGTGAGGCGCGATCGGCGCCGCGAACAGATAGGGATTGATCAGCGCCCGGTCTAGTGGCAGCCCGCTCGCGGCGGCCAGGGTCTCGACGTCCATGTTCCACGGTCTGCCGTCCCTCAACTCGCAACCGGCGGCCACCGGCTTCATGCCCGCTGCCGTCCAGCCGCGTTCGCGGCACTTGATGAGCAGCGCCGCCGCGATCAGGGTCTTGCCCACATCGGTGTCTGTGCCGGCGACGAAGCAGCGCATCTTCTCACTCCAGTCCGTTCAGGGCGGTCACCAGCCGCTCCACCTGCGCCGGCGTGTGCGCCGCGGACAGACTGATGCGCAGCCGGCTGGTGCCCTCGGGCACGGTCGGCGGCCGGATCACCGGCAGCCACAAGCCCGCCGCGAACAGCCGCGCACCGATGCGCAGCGCCTCGCTGTTGCCGCCGATGATCAGCGGCTGGATCGCGGTCGTGGAATCCGACAGCCGCCAGCGCTTGAGCTTCAGCCCACCGCGCAACTGCGCGATCAGTTGCGCCAGATGCGCGCGTCTATGGTCGCCGCACTCGATCAGGTCTACGCTGGCGAGCAGGGCGTGGGCCAGGAGCGGCGGCGCGCCGGTGGTGAAGATGTAGGTACGGGCGCTTTGCAGCAGCCATTCGATCACCTCGTCGCTGCCCGCGGCGAAGGCGCCGGACACGCCCGCAGCCTTGCCCAGGGTGCCGATGTAGACGATGCGCGGCGAGGCAATCCCGAACTTCGCCAGGCTGCCGCGACCCTGCGGCCCCTGCACGCCGAAGCCGTGGGCGTCATCCACCACCAGATGGGCGTCGTGGCGCTCGCACAGCTCCAGAAGCTCGGGCAGGGGTGCGAGGTCGCCGTCCATGCCGAACACCGCGTCGCTGACCACCAGCTTGTTCGCCGCGGTACAGGCGCAAAGCTGCGCTTCCAGCGCGGCGAGATCACGATGGGGGTAGATGTGCTTCTCGGCGCCGGACAGGCGGATGCCGTCGATCAGCGAGGCGTGGTTCAGCTGGTCGGAGAACACCGCATCGTTGTGTCCGGCCAGGCTGGTGACGACGCCGAGGTTGGCCATGTAGCCGGTGGAGAAGTACAGCGCGCGCTCCATGCCGACGAAGGCGGCGAGCCGCTCTTCCAGTTCCTGGTGCGGCGCGTAGTGGCCGCTGACCAGGTGCGAGGCGCCGGCGCCGACGCCGTAGCGGCTAGCACCGGCGCGCGCCGCCTCGATCAGCGCCGGGTCGGCGGCCAGGCCCAGGTAGTCGTTGCTGGCGAAGGCCAGCAGGCCTCGTCCATCGACCACGAGTTCGGGCCCGCAGGCGGACTCGACCGAGCGGCGGCGGCGCACGAGCGAGCGAGCGCGCAGATTCTCCAGCTTATCTTCTATCGTCATGGCACCGCGTCCAGCACGGCCAGCGTCTGCGATATCAGGTGCTCGATCTCCTCCTCGCCGATCACGTAGGGCGGCATGAAGTAGAGGCTGCGGCCGATCGGGCGCAGCAGCAGCCCGCGTTCCAGCGCCGCCTGAAAAACCTTGCGGGAAAATTGGGGCTCGATGCTATCGACCTCGAACGCCCAGATCATGCCGCGGTTGCGGAAGTGCTTCACCCTCGGGTGCCCGGCCAGGATAGCGGCGCGCTGATTGATCAGCGCGGCGAGGCGCCGGTTGGCGGCGATGACCTCGTCCTCGGCGAAGATGTCGAGGGTCGCCAGCGCGGCACGACATGCCAGCGGGTTGCCGGTGTAGGAGTGAGAATGGAGGAAGCCGCGCGCGAGTTCGTCGGCGTAGAAGGCGCCATACACCTCGTCCGTGGTCAGCACCACCGAGAGCGGCAGGTAGCCGCCGCTGATGCCCTTGGACAGGCACAGGAAGTCGGGCCGGATGCCCGCCTGCTGGTGGGCGAAGAAGCTGCCGGTACGGCCGAAGCCGACGGCGATCTCGTCGGCGATCAGATGCACTTCGTACTTGTCGCAGATCGTTCTCGCCCGCCGCAGGTATTCGGGATCGTGCATGGCCATGCCGGCGGCGCACTGCACCAGCGGCTCGACGATGAAGGCCGAGGTTTCTGCGTGGTGCTGCGCCAGGTAATCGTCGAGCTGGCCGGCGCAGCGCGCGGCATAGTCTGCCGCCGATTCGCCGGCCTCGGCCAGGCGCGCGTCGGGGCTGGGCACGGTCGCGCCCGGACGCAGCAGCGGCGCGTAGGCGTCGCGGAACAGGCCGACGTCGGTGACCGCCAGGGCGCCGACGGTCTCGCCGTGATAGCTGCCGGCCAGGGAGAGCGGCCGGCACTTCTCCGGCCGGCCGCGATTGCGCCAGTAATGGTGGCTCATCTTCAGCGCGATCTCGGTGGCCGAGGCGCCGTCCGAGGCATAGAAGCAGTGGCCCAACCGCGCCGGGCCGGTCGCCGCCGACAGGCGCTCCGACAGTTCCACCACCGGCTCGTGGGTGAAGCCCGCGAGCATCACGTGCTCCAGGCGCTCCAGTTGCTCGCGCAGGGCGGCGTTGATGCGGCGGTTGCCGTGGCCGAACAGGTTGACCCACCAGGAACTGATCGCATCCAGGTAGCGCCGCCCCTCGAAGTCGTAGAGCCAGACGCCCTCGCCGCGACTGATCGGCACCAGCGGCAGCGTCTCGTGCGCCTTCATCTGGGTGCACGGATGCCAGACGGCCTTGAGGCTGCGCTCCAGCAACTGACGGTTGTTCATCGGGCCTTGGCGGATTTCGGGCCCGTGAGCATAGCGCAGATTGGCGCCGGACGCCGAGGCGCGGCGTCCGGATGCTGCTCAGGCCACCGGGTTTTCCAGGGTGCCGATGGGTTCGATGGTGATCGCGACCACGTCGCCCTTGACGAGGTACTTCGGCGGCTTGAAGCCGATGCCGACGCCGGCCGCGGTGCCGGTGGCGATCAGATCGCCCGGCTCCAGGGTCATCACCGCCGACAGCGCGGCGATGATGGTCGGCACGTCGAAGATCAGGTCGGACACCGATGCGTCCTGGCGCAGTTCGCCATTGACCCGGGTGAGCAGGCGCAGCTTGCCCAGGTCGGGAACCTCGTCGGCGGTGACCAGGGTCGGGCCCATCGGACAATAGCCGTCCAGGCTCTTGCCGAGGAACCACTGCTTGTGGGCGTTTTGCAGCGTGCGCGCGGTGACGTCGTTGATGATCGTGTAGCCGAACACGTGGCGCAGGGCGTCCGCTCTCTGGATGCCGCGCCCGCCGGTGCCGATCACCACCGTCAGCTCGCCCTCGTAGTCGGTGGAGTGGCTGTAGTCGAGATAGCTCGGTATCGGCTCGCCCGGGCCCGAGACGCTGGTGCTCGCCTTGGTGAAGAAGATCGGCAGCTCGGGCACCGCGGTGCCGCCGGTGGCGTCGAAGCCGCTGTTCTCGAATTCCTTGGCGTGCTCATGATAGTTCTTGCCGACCGCGAAGACGTTCTTCAGCGGCCGCGGGATGGGCGCCAAGAGCTTGACCGAGGTGAGCGGCAGGCGGGCGCCACCGGCGGCCTGCGCCGCGCGCAGCGCCGCCAATCCGGCCGGGCCCATGCCGATCAGCGCGTTCATGTCGCGCGGCAACGAAGGCGCCGCTTGTCCCAGGTCGAGGACGGACTGAGTGCTACGGTCGAGGATGCCGATGCGCATCCCGTCGCGATCGGAAAAGCTGATCAACTGCATTTCTTGGACTCCCTATGGTTTAACCAATTGAACCCATTGGCAACCATATTGTACCAATAAGGAGAGCCGTGGTCATCCGCTCAGAGCGACAGCGCCAGCATCGTTCCCTGCAGGATCGCGCGCTTGGCATCGAGCTCGGCGGCGACGTCGGCGCCGCCGATCAGCGTCGTCGGCAGCCCGGCCGCGGCCAGACTCTCGACCAATTCGCGCCGGGGTTCTTGTCCGGCGCAGATCACCACGGTGTCGGCCTCGATCAGCTTGTCCTGGCCATCGACCCGGATGTGCAGGCCGGCGTCGTCGATCCTTTCATATTCGACGCCGGCGACCATATGCACGCCGCGCTTTTGCAGCAGCAGGCGGCGCGCCCAGCCGGTGGTCTTGGCCAGGCCGTCGCCGACCTTGGTCGGTTTCCGCTGCAGCAGCCAGACCTCGTGCGGCGATGCGCCGATCTGCGGCGCCGCCAGGCCGCCGCGGCCGCCGATCTCGGGATCGATGCCCCACTCCCTGCGGTAGGCGTCGATCGGATCGGCCGCGGTTGCGGCGTGGCTCAGGAGTTCGGCGACGTCGAAGCCGATGCCGCCGGCGCCGACGATGGCGACGCGCCGGCCGGCTTGCCGCCTGCCCTCGATCAGGTCGCCGTAGCCGGTCACCTTGGCGTGGGCTATGCCCGGGATGTTCGGGGTGCGCGGCACGATGCCCGCGGCCAGCACGACGTGGTCGAAGCCCTTGAGGTCTTCGGCACCGGCCCGGGTGTCGAGCTTCAACGTGACGCCGGTGGCCCGCAACCTGCCGGCGAAGTAGCGCAGCGTTTCGGCGAACTCCTCCTTGCCGGGGATGCGCTTGGCCAGGTTGAACTGGCCGCCGATTTGCCCGCCCGCCTCGAACAGGGTCACTTCGTGGCCCCGCTCAGCCAGGGTGGTGGCGCAGGCCAGTCCCGCCGGTCCGGCGCCGACCACCGCGATCTTCCTTTTCACTGCGGCGGCAGAGACGACGATCTCGGTCTCGTGGCAGGCGCGCGGATTGACCAGGCAGGAGCACAGCTGGCGCGAGAAGATGTGGTCGAGGCAGGCCTGGTTGCAGGCGATGCAGGTGTTGATCTGCTCGGCCCGGCCATTGGCCGCCTTGCTCACGAACTCGGCGTCGGCCAGGAAGGGCCGCGCCATCGACACCATGTCGGCGTCGCCGCGAGCCAGCACGGCCTCGGCCACCTCCGGGGTGTTGATGCGGTTGGTGGTGATGAGCGGAATCTTCACCAATCCCTTCATCCGCCGGGTGACCCAGGTGAAGGCGGCGCGTGGCACCATGGTCGCGATGGTCGGGATGCGCGCCTCGTGCCAGCCGATGCCGGTGTTGATCAGGGTGGCGCCGGCCGCTTCCACCGCGCGCGCGAGCGCCACGATCTCCTCCCAGCTGCTGCCGCCTTCGACCAAGTCGATCATCGACAGGCGGAAGATGATGATGAATTCGGCTCCGACCGCGGCCCGGGTGCGGCGCACGATATCCACGGCGAAACGGCTGCGGTTCTCGAAGCTGCCGCCCCAGCGGTCGGTCCGGTGGTTGGTCTGCGGCGCGATGAACTGGTTGATCAGATAGCCCTCGGAGGCCATGATCTCGACGCCGTCGTAGCCGCTGTGCTTGGCCATGGCGGCGCAGCGGGCGTAGTCGGCGATGGTCTGTTCGATCTCGTCGTCCTCGAGCGCCCGCGGCGTCGCCGGATTGATCGGCGCCCGCAGCGCGGAGGGCGCCACCGGCTGGCGCGAGTAGGCATAGCGTCCGGTGTGCAGGATCTGCAGGCAGATCTTGCCGCCGTGCTCGTGCACCGCCGCGGTGATCACCCGGTGCTTCTCCGCCTCGGCCTCGTTGTCGAGAATGGCGCCGCCGGGCACCACCACGCTGTCGGCATTCGGGGCGAAGCCGCCGGTGACGATCAGGCCGACGCCGCCCCTGGCCCGCTCGCCATAGAACGCCGCCATGCGGCTGTGGCCGTCGGCGATGTCTTCCAGACCGGTGTGCATCGAGCCCATCAGGACGCGGTTCTTGAGTTGGGTGAAACCCAGGTCGAGCGGGGCGAGCAGATGGGGATAGGGATTCATGGTCGTTTCCGGTTGGGGTTTTTCAATTGAAGCCGGCGGATTCTCGTTCAAGCAAGCATTTGCTTGGCGATTATCCCTCCCGCCCCTGCTCCGTGCAAGCAGGGGTTTTCTTGTTACACGCCGTGCTGACTGAACCAGGAGAGCATGCGCCGCCAGCCGTCTTCCGCCGGGCCCTCGCGGTAGCTCGCGCGGTAGTCGGCGTGAAAGCCGTGCGGGGCGTCCGGATAGACGTGGATGCGCGACGCCCCCCCGGCGGCCTTGAGGGCCTCTCTCATGTCCTCGATGTCGTCCGCGCCGATGCCCTGGTCCTTGCCGCCGTAGAGGCCGAGCACCGGCGCCTTGAGCTGGCCCGCGACATCGACCGGACTGGCCGGCTGGATCGCGGTGGCCGCCGTCTCCAGCGGCCCGTACCAGGCGACGCCGGCTCTCAGACGGGTGTTGTGCGCCGCGTAAAGCCAGACCGTCCGGCCACCGCGGCAGAAGCCGGTGATGCCCAGGCGGCCGAGGTTGCCATGGTGCGCCCCCGCCCAGGCGACGCAGGCGTCGAGGTCGCTCGCCACCTGCGCGTCTGGCACCTTGGCGACGACGCTGTCCAGGATGTCCTGGATGTTGCCCATCTTCGAAACGTCGCCCTGGCGCGCATACAATTCCGGGGCGATCGCCAGGTAGCCGGCGTGGGCCAGCCGCCGGCAGACGTCCTTGATGTATTCATGGACGCCGAAGATCTCGTGGACCACCAGCACCACCGGAAAACTCGCCCCGGTCTCCGGCCGGGCACGGTAGGCGGGCATCATGCCATCGGCCACCGGCACCTTGATTTCCCCGGCGACCAGCCCCCCGCTGTCGGTGTGGATGGCGGTCCGCGCCATGATCGGCCGGGCGGCCAGCGCGAAGCCGGCGCCGAGCGCGGTGACGACGAAACCGCGGCGGGTGACCGGCACCTCGGGCAGCAGACTGTCGAATTCCGGATCCGGGCGGGTCATGGGCTCTCCTGAAGGGTCCGGGCGTAAAATTACCGCGAACCGCCGGAAATGACAACGAGGAGACAGGATGAACCCGATCAGCCGCTACCCGATACCGGACCTCGCCGAACTGCCCGAGGACATCCGCAGCCGCATCCTCGCCGTGCAGGAGAAGGCCGGCTTCGTGCCCAACGTCTTCCTCGCCCTGGCGCACCGGCCGGCCGAGTTTCGGGCCTTCTTCGCCTATCACGACGCGTTGATGGAAAAGGAGGGCGGGCTCTCGAAGGCCGAGCGCGAGATGGTCGTGGTCGCCACCTCGGGCGCCAACCACTGCCAGTATTGCGTCGTCGCCCACGGCGCCATCCTCAGGGTCCGCGCCCGGAACCCGCTGGTCGCCGACCAGGTGGCGATCAATTATCGCAAGGCCGATGTCACGTCGCGCCAGCGAGCGATGCTGGCATTCGCTCTGAAGGTTGCGCAGGAGTCCCACGCGATCGACGACGCCGACTTCGCCGCGCTGCGCGAGCAGGGCTTTTCCGACGAGGATATCTGGGACATCGGCGGCATCTCCGCCTTCTACGGCCTGTCCAACCGCATGGCCAACATGATCGCCATGCGCCCGAACGACGAGTTCTACTCGATGGGGCGGCTGCCCAAGCCGTGAGGCCTCACATCAGAACGATGTCGTATTGAGG
>DATKVJ010000107.1:0-6609 GCA_035530135.1 Rhodocyclaceae bacterium
CAGGATACTGTGGGACAGGGTTCCCGCCGAGGCCGAGGCGTTTTCCGAAGACAATCTGCTGATCTTCGCCACCGGCCTGCTTTGCGGCACTGCGGCGCCCGGCGCCAACCGCACCGTCGTCTCGACATTTTCCCCGCAGACGCAGTTGCTCGCGTATTCGATGATGGGCGGATTCTGGGCGCCGGAGTTGAAGCACGCCGGTTACGACAAGGTGATTATCCGCGGCAAGTCGCCCGAGCTGGTCTATCTGTGGATCAACAACGACAAGGTCGAAATCCGCGACGCCTCGCATCTGCGCGGCAAGGGCGCGATCGAAACCGCCGAATGCATCCGGCAGGAACTGAAGGAGCCGAACGCCCAGGTGGCCGCCATCGGCCTGGCCGGGGAGAACCGGGTTTTCTACGCGTCGATCGAGCAGGGCCGCTCCAGCGCCAGCCGTGGCGGCATCGGCGCGGTCATGGGGGACAAGGGCCTCAAGGCGATCGTGGTGCGCGGCACCAAGGATGTCAACGTCGCCCGGCCGGAAGAATTCATCAAACTGTGCGACGAGGTGCTGCAATACATCAAGTTCCGCGCCGACCATCCGATTCCGGGCGTCCCCGCTATCCTGCAGGGGCTCGGCTCGCCGCAGGAAATGGCGATCGTCGACGAGCAGTGGCACACCACCAGTTTCATGTGGGGCAATGCGCGCACCCGGCGCAAGGACTTCTGGACCCATGAAATCGAAGAAAAGTGGCGCAAGACGCAGGAGGACGTGCGCACGCGCCTGATCAGCTGCTACAACTGTCCGATGAAATGCGGGGCGACGATTTCCGTCCCGGGGCAGCCCACCTACATGATGAAGTGCTATTCCAAGCTCACTTACACCATGGCGGCCTATTCCGACCTCGAGTTCGGTTTCAAGATTGCGCAGCGCGCCACCGAATACGGCGTGGACGGCTTCTCGACGCCGCAGGTCATGGCCTTCGCGCTCGAGCTGCTCGAGGCCGGCATCCTCACCGACGCGGATTTCCCGGGTATGCCGGCTGACGTCGAGGGGCGGTTCTTCTGGCTGCTCGACCGCATCGTCAGGCGCGAAGGAATAGGCGACGCGCTCGCCGATGGCGTGTACTGGGCCGCCAGGCGCATCGGCAAGGGAGCGGAAAAATTCGACCACAATACGATCAAGAAACACGAGCAGCTTCCGCTCAAGCTCGGCATGCTGAACCCGGTCTACTATCTGATGTACGCGACCGGCGAGAAGATCAACATCACCCAGATCGAGGGGCAGTTTCCCCAGGCGCCGTTTCCGACCATGGAAGAGCGCGAAGCCTTCGTCAAGGACTGGATCCAGGTTCCCGACGACAAGTTCAAGAGATACCTGCTGGAGTGGGAGCCGCGCGGCGAGAAATCGAATCCCCATTACCCGTCGGTCGAAGCCAGCTGCGATGTCGTCGACTGGCAGGAAAAGATGCACTACATCGACGATGCGCTCGGGACCTGCGCCGGGCTGTCGTCCTTCCCGCTGAAGCCGCCGTATCACATCCACAACTTTCCGAAATTCATTTCGGCGGGTACCGGCATCGACTTCGACTCGGCCAGCCTGTGGAAGGCGGCCACGAGAAACCGTACCCTGCTGCGCGCGATCAACGTGCGCCGCGGCATGCGGCGCGCCGACGACAAGCCGCCGGAGGACCACTGGAAGAAGCGCTTCCCCGATCTGGAGAAGACGCTGCTCGACGAGTACTACAAGCTCAAGGGCTGGGACGCGAACGGCATCCCGACCAAGGCGTCGCTGATCGAGCTCGACTTGGGCTGCGTTGCCGAGGACCTGGAGCAAAGGGGAATCCTCGGCAAGGCGAACGCCGCCAGCGATAAGGCCGCAGAAGAAGCGCAAGTGAAGGAGGTCCTCAGCCATGCCTAAGGTCATGAAGAAGATCAAGTCCATCACCATCAATGCCGATTTGTGCAACGGTTGCCGCGCATGCGAAGTCATCTGCTCGCTGTTTCACGCGACGCCGCGCTACAGCAGCAACAACCCGGCGCGCTCGCGCATCAGGATCATGCGCGAGCCGCTGCGCGACATCTACCTGCCGGTGTACGCGGGTGAATACACGCCGGCCGAATGCGCCGGCCGCGACACCTACATCATCGACGGCAAGAAATACGACGAATGCGACTTCTGCCGCGCCTCCTGCCCGTCGCGCGACCTGTTCAAGGAGCCCGACTCCGGCTTGCCGCTCAAGTGCGACATGTGCGAGGACGAGCCGGGGCTGGAGAAGCCCAAGTGCGTGGAGTGGTGCCTCAACGACGCGCTGATCTACGTGGAGCGCGAGGAGGAAGCCGAAGAAGCCGAACCGAGCGCGCCCGAGATCGAGATCGGGGTCGAGGCGCTTATCGACAAGCACGGCTTGCAGAAGGTGCTGGACGCCGTCGCAAGAATGTCGAAGTCTTAGCATCAGCGCCGTACAACAGAGCCCGGGAACGAACATGGAGACGGTCACCCCCTTCAAGGACATCATCGACGCCATCAAGGCGAGCGGCGGCGATGCGTTCAAGCGCTGCTACCAATGCGGCCTGTGCGATACGGTCTGCCCGTGGAACCGCGTGCGCAACTTCAGCATGCGCAAGCTCGTGCGCGAGGCGACCTTCGGCCTGACCGAGATCGAGAGCGAGGACATCTGGCGCTGCACCACCTGCGGCAAGTGCCCGCAGGTCTGCCCGCGCGACGTGAAACAGATCGAATCCGGCGTGGCGCTGCGCCGCATCGCCACCGAGTACGACGTGTTCCCGCATGCGGTGCAGCCGATCCGGGCGGTGGCCGCCAGCCTGCGCGCCGAAGGCAACCCCTTCGGCGAAGAGCGCGCCAAGCGCGCCAAGTGGGCCGAGGGCCTGCCCGTCAAGTCCTACACCGAGGGGATGGAATTCCTGTATTTGCCCGGCTGTTACCTGTCCTACGACCCCAGGGCGCGGAAGATCGCGCGCGCCACCGTGGAAATCCTCAACCAGGCCGGCGTGGATTTCGGCATCCTCGGCCCGGAGGAAAGCTGCTGCGGCGAGAGCATACGCAAGACCGGCGACGAGGCGCTGTTCAAGGCACTGGCGCGGCAGAACATCCGCGCACTCGTCGATCATGGGGTGAAAAAGGTTTTGGTGTCCTCGCCGCATTGCTATCACACCTACACGCGCGAGTACCCGGAGTTCATGGTGCACTTCGAGGTGGTGCACATGTCGCAGCTGATCCACAGCCTGATCGCCGAAGGCAGGCTGCAACTGAAGACCGAATACGCCAAAACGGTGACTTACCACGACCCCTGTTACCTCGGCCGGCACAACGGCGTCTATGACGCGCCGCGGGATGCGCTGCAGAGCGTGCCCGGCCTGCAATTGAACGAAATGCCGGAGTCGCGCAAGAACAGCTTCTGCTGCGGCGGCGGCGGCGGCCGGATCTGGATGGAAACCCCCAAGGGCGAACGCTTCTCCGACCTGAGGCTGGCTCAGGCGATCGGCACCGGGGCTCAGGTCCTGGCGACCGCCTGTCCGTACTGCATCACCAACTTCGAGGACAGCAGGCTGAACACGCAAGGCGGCGATGCGATCGAGGTCAAAGACATCACCGAAATCATCCGCGACGCACTCTAGGCGAAGGCAAGAGTCATGAATCTACCCATACAAGAAATGCTCAGACAGCGCGCGCAGCGGCCGGGCGACGACGGTATGGGCGACGTGATGGTGGTCGGCGGCGGCATCAGCGGCATCCAGGCCGCGCTCGACATGGCCACGGCGGGCTTCAAGGTCTACCTGGTCGACAAATCGCCCACCATAGGCGGCAAGATGTCGCAGCTGGACAAGACCTATCCGACCGTGGACTGCTCGATGTGCATAGAGTCGCCCAAGTTCATCGAGTGCGACCGCCACCCGAACATCGAAATCATGACCTACACCGAGGTTGCCGCCGTGGAAGGCGCGGCCGGCGATTTCAGCGTCACCCTGGTGAAGAAGCCGCGCTACATCGACGAGGACAAGTGCACCGGCTGCACCGTTTGCGTCGAGTACTGCCCGGCCAAGATTCCCGACCCGTTCAACCAGAATCTGTCGCTGAACAAGGCGGTGCACATCTATTTTTCGCAGGCCGTGCCACTGGTGACCTACATCGACGACAGCTGCCTCTATCTCAAGGACAAGACCTGCTCCATCTGCGAGGGCGTGTGCGAGAACGACGCCATAGACTTCAGCCAGGTCCCGGAGAAGATTGAAATCAAGGTCGGCGCCATCGTCATGTCGCCGGGCTACGACATTTTCGATCCCAGGATTCGCGGCGACTACGGCTACGGCACCATCGAGAACGTGGTCACCAGTCTGGATTTCGAGCGCCTGTTGTGCGCCACCGGCCCGCACGAGGGCCAGGTCCTGCGTCCTTCGGACAAGAAGCATCCGCAGAAAATCGCCTGGATCCACTGCGTCGGTTCGCGCCAGGTCGTGCCCGGCGGCAATAGCTACTGCTCGGCGGTGTGCTGCTCCTACACGCAGAAGCAGGTGATCCTGGCCAAGGACCACGTGCCCGAGCTGGAAGCGAAAATCTTCCACAACGACATCCGCTCCTACGGCAAGGACTTCGAGCGCTTCTATCAGCGCGCGGCGCGCCTGCCCGGCATCGAGTTCATCCGCAGCTACGTATCGATCGGGGCCGAAAATCCCGTCACCAAGAACGTCAGCATCCGCTATGCGACGCCCGAGGGCGTGAAGGAAGAGGAATTCGAGCTGGTGGTGCTGTCGGTGGGCATCAACCCGCCCAAGGACGCGCAGAAGTTCTCCAGGATGTTCGGCATCGAACTCAACGCGCACGGATTTTGCAAGACCGACCCCTGCGATCCGATCAAAACGAGCCGCCCGGGGATATTCATCAGCGGCGCTTTCCAGGGTCCGATGGACATACCGGAATCGGTCTATACCGCCAGCGCCGCGGGCGCGCACACGGCGCAGCTGCTGCAGTCGCGCCGCGGCCTGCTGTCCAAGGAGCGCGTCTATCCCGAGGAGCGGGACACCACGAGCGAGGAGCCGAGGGTCGGCGTGTTCGTCTGCCGCTGCGGCGCCAACATCGGTCGCGTGGTCGATGTGCCGGGCGTGGTCGAGTATTCCAAGACCCTCAAGAACGTGGTCCACGTCGAGGAGAGCCTGTTCGCCTGCGCCACCAACACCGCCAAGGCCATTTCCGACACCATCCGCGACAAAGGGCTCAATCGTGTGGTCGTTGCCGCCTGCACGCCGCGCACGCACGAGCCGCTGTTTCGCGACACCCTGCGCGAAGCCGGCGTCAACCAATATTTCTTCGACATGGCCAACATCCGCGAGCACTGTTCCTGGGTGCATTCCAAGGAGCAGGAGGACGCGACCAGGAAGGCCAAGGACATCGTGCGCATGTCGGTGGCGCGGGCCGCCATGCTCGAGCCGCTGGACGAATTTTCCCTGCCGGTGAACAAGGCGGCCCTGGTAGTCGGCGGCGGCGTGGCCGGCATGACCAGCGCACTCGCGATGGCCGAGCAGGGTCACGAGACCTATCTGCTGGAGAAGGCCGCCGACCTCGGCGGCATCGCCAACCGCCTGCACTACACCGCCGAAGGGCTGGACGTGCAGTCCTACCTCAAAGACCTGAAGAAGAAGGTCTACCAGCACCGCGACGTCCACGTGATCACCGATGCGCAGATTCTGGATGTGGACGGCTACGTCGGAAATTTCGAGACCAAGGTGAAATCCAAGGGCCGGTCGCGCAGCATCAAGCACGGCGTGGCGATCATCGCCGTCGGCGCGCAGGAACTTAAGCCGACCGAGTACCTGTATGGCAAGAGCGATCGGGTGATGACCCAGCTCGAACTGGAAGAGAAGCTGGGCAAGGGCGGTGAGAGTCTCGCCGCTACCCAGAGCATGGTGATGATCCAATGCGTCGGCTGCCGCCAGGAGGACCGCAACTATTGCTCGCGCGTGTGCTGCAGCGGGGCGATGAAGAACGCGCTCAAGCTGAAGGCTTTGAAGCCGGATGCGGAGATCTACGTGCTGTTTCGCGACATGCGCACCTACGGCTTCAAGGAAGATCTCTACCGCGAGGCCTCGAACCGGGACGTCAAATTCATCCGCTATGAGCCCGGGGACAAGCCCGTGGTCGAGGCGGTGGAGGAAGGCGGGCGCAGCTTCCTGCGCGTTACCGCCGCCGATCCGATACTGGGCAAGAAACTGGTGCTCGATGTGGACAACGTGGTTCTGGCCGCCGCGGTGATTCCGCCCGAAGGCGCACAGGACATCGCGCGTTTCTTCAAAGTGCCGCTGTCCCCGGACGGATTCTTTCAGGAAGCCCACGTCAAGCTGCGGCCGGTGGACTTCGCCGCCGAGGGCGTCTATCTCTGCGGCACGGCGCAGTATCCGAAGCATCTTTCAGAGACCATCGGCCAGGCCCACGGTGCCGCAGGCCGGGCGCTGACGATACTGGTGCAGGACACCGTGGTCGCCTCGGGCTCGGTGTGCGCGGTGGACGAAATCGACTGCGTGTCCTGCGGCGCGTGCATTACCTGCTGCACCTACAACGCCATCGAGTTCCACGACACGCCCCGCGGCAAGAAGGCCGTGGTCAATCCGGTG
>DATKVJ010000108.1:0-5902 GCA_035530135.1 Rhodocyclaceae bacterium
AAGTCCGCTCACTCTCGATTTGATCCGAAGCGATCAGGCGCAAACCCTGCACGGTTTGTTCCTGCGCCGCTGCGAACGAACGCCCGAGCGCGAGGCCTACCGCCAATACGAGAGCGCGACCGCGCAGTGGCGAAGCTACACCTGGCGCGACATGCGCGCGCTGGTCGCGCGCTGGCAGACGGCGCTGGCGCGGGAGGGCTTGGCGCCGGGCGAACGGGTCGCCGTGCTGCTGAAAAACAGCGTCGAGTGGGTATGTCTGGACCAGGCGGCGCAGGCGCTGGGGCTGGTGGTGGTCCCGCTCTACGCCACCGACAGCCCCGAGAACATCGCCTATATCCTCGGCGACAGCGGCACGAGCCTGCTGCTGCTGGACGGGATCGGGCAGTGGCAAGCGTTAGCGCCGCTGCGCGCGCAATTCCCGCAGCTCGCGCGCACGCTGTGCGTGAGCGCGTCCGCGCACGCGCCCGCGGCCGCCGGCGTGCTCCTGAGTTTCATCGCCGACTGGCTGCCCGACACGGATGAAGCACCTTCCGTTCATGCGGCCGATCCGGGCGCGGTGGCCACCATCGTCTACACTTCTGGCACCACCGGCCGTCCCAAG
The DNA here is from genome assembly GCA_035530135.1 of Rhodocyclaceae bacterium. GTDB lineage: Bacteria > Pseudomonadota > Gammaproteobacteria > Burkholderiales > Rhodocyclaceae > CAIYYX01. Next base: position 602 of record DATKVJ010000108.1, read on the forward strand.
GGCGTGATGCTGTCGCACCGGAACATCCTGTGGGATGTGGAGGCGGTGCTGCAGCTCATTCCCGGCTATGCCGAGGACCTCTACCTGTCGTTTCTGCCGCTGTCGCACAGCTTCGAGCGTACCGTCGGCTACTACCTGCCGATGACGACCGGCAGTACTGTCGTCTACGCCCGCTCGGTGCAGGAACTGGCCAAAGACCTGCTCACGATCCGGCCCTCCATGCTGGTGTCGGTGCCGCGCATCTATGAGCGGGTGTATGCGAAGCTGCAGCAGGGCCTCGAACAGAAGGGCGCTCCGGCCAGGGCTTTGTTCCGCTGGGCGGAGGAAATTGGCTGGCACCGCTTCGAGGCGGCGCAGCACCGCGGCGCGGCGCCGGGCCCGATCGCGCAAATACTGTGGCCGCTGCTGCGGCATCTGGTCGCCGACAAGATTCTCTCGCGCCTCGGGGGGCGGCTGAGGATCGCGATGTCGGGTGGTGCGCCAATCTCGCCCAAGCTGTCGCGCTGCTTCATCGGTCTGGGCCTGCCGCTGCTTCAGGGCTACGGGCTCACCGAGGCGTCTCCGATCGTGACCGCCAACAGCCTGGACAACAACCTGCCCGAGTCGGTGGGCGTGGCGCTGCCGGGCATGGCGCTCAAGCTCGGGGACAAGAACGAACTGTTGGTGAAGGGCCCGAACGTGATGCTGGGCTACTGGAACGATCCGCAGAAGACGCGCGAGGCGGTCGATGAAGCCGGATGGCTGCACACCGGCGACGTCGCACGCATCGACGACGACGGCCACGTATACATCGTCGGCAGGCTGAAGGAGATTCTGGTGATGTCGACCGGGGAAAAGGTGGCGCCGAACGATCTCGAGCTGGCGATTGCCGAGGATCCCCTGTTCGACCAGGCGATGGTGGTCGGCGAAGGCAAGCCGCATCTGGCCGCGCTGATCGTGCTGAATGCGGAAGCCTGGCGCGAGTTCGCGCGTTCGTTGGCGCTGGATTCGGCCGACCCGAAATCCCTCGCGGCGCCAGCTGCGCTGCAATCCGTGCGCGACCGGGTCGGCGAGGCGCTGCACAGCTTCCCCGCATGCGCGCGCGTGCGCGAGGTGTGGCTCACGCTCGAGCCCTGGACGATAGAAAACGGCCTCATCACGCCGACGATGAAACTAAAGCGCATGGAGATCGCGCGGCGCTTCGCAGGCGAAATCCGCAGGCTTTATTCGGGGCATGATCTCCCCGCGGTTTTCTGTTACGAGGAATCGTGATGGCGGCGCGTTCTCTTGCGAAACAGCGCTCGTCGTGCTGCCGAGCTGATGGCGGGCATTCTGGTGGGGTTCCTGGCCGGGCTCGGCGCGATCTTTTTCGATATGCCGGGGCTGGCGCTGGCCGTATCCGCCGTGTTCGTGCTGCTCATTGGAAGGAATGCCCATGGAATGGTTAAGCTCGCCGGAGGCGTGGATCGCCCTCCTTACCCTGACGTCTCTGGAAATCGTGCTCGGGGTGGACAACATTATTTTCATTTCCATCCTCGTCAGCCGCCTGCCGCCGGACGAACGCCAGCGCGGGCGCGTGCTCGGACTGAGCCTCGCCATGTTCACCCGCATCGCCCTGCTGCTATCGCTCGCCTGGATGATGCGCCTCACCACTCCGCTGTTCCACGCGTTCGGGCGTGAGGTCTCCGGCCGCGACCTGATCCTGCTCGGCGGCGGGCTGTTCCTGCTCGCCAAGGCGGTGATGGAGATTCACAACGCCCTGGAAGGCGCGGGCGAGCACGATGCCGCTGGCGCTGCGCATGCAGGTTTCCGCGGCACCTTGGTACAGATCGCCATCATCGACATCGTGTTTTCGCTCGATTCGGTGATTACCGCGGTCGGCATGGTCGATCAGGTGCCGGTCATGGTGCTCGCCATCGTCATCGCCGTGGGGATCATGATGTTGGCGGCCAAGCCCATCGGCGATTTCGTCGATGACCATCCGACCGTCAAGATGCTCGCGCTCGCTTTTCTGATCCTGGTGGGCGTGGCGCTTATCGGCGAAGGATTTGCGATGCATATCCCCAAGGGTTACATCTACTTCGCCATGGCCTTCTCGGTAGCCGTGGAAATGCTCAACCTGCGCCTGCGCAAGCGTCAGCCTATCAGGCTGCGCAAGGAAATTGAAGCGGCTGCAGCGAACGAAACGCGCTAACGCTTTGACCCGCGCCTATCCCTTAATCGCCAGGAGCCAGACATGAAACGCATTTTCCTGTTTCTCGCCACCAACCTCGCCATCGTCGTGGTGCTCTCGCTTAGCCTGCGGCTGCTCGGGGTCGAGCCCTACCTGACCCAGCAGGGACTGAACCCGGGGTCGCTACTGGTCTTCGCCGCCGTCATGGGCATGGGCGGATCATTCATTTCGCTTGCCATTTCCAAGTGGACGGCGAAACGCATGACAGGCGCTCAGGTGATCGAGTCTCCTGCCACATCGACCGAGCTGTGGCTGGTCGAAACGGTGCGCCGCCAGGCCCAGGCGGCAGGCATAGGCATGCCGGAGGTGGCGATCTACGACTCTCCCGACATCAACGCTTTCGCCACCGGCATGAGCAGGAACAAAGCCTTGGTCGCCGTGTCCACCGGCTTGCTTCAGCACATGAGCCGGGACGAGGCGCAGGCCGTGCTGGGTCACGAGATTTCCCATGTCGCCAACGGCGACATGGTGACCCTCGCATTGATCCAGGGCGTGGTCAACACCTTCGTCATCTTCCTGTCACGGGTGATCGGCCACGCGGTGGATCGCATCGTCTTCAAGAGCGAACGCGAGCACGGTCCGGCCTACTTCGTCACCTACATCGTCGCCGAGCTGGTGCTGGGCGTGCTGGCCTCGATCATCGTTATGTGGTTTTCCCGCCGGCGGGAGTTCCGCGCCGATCGGGGCGGCGCCGAGCTCGCAGGGCGCGGATCGATGATCGCCGCGCTGCGGAAGCTGAAACTCGCGCAGGAGCTGCCGCATCTGCCCGAAAAAATGGCCGCCTTCGGCATCTCCGGCGGGCAGGGTTTCGGCCTCAAGCGCCTGTTCATGACTCACCCGCCTCTCGATGAGCGCATTGCGGCACTCGAGCAGAGCGGCATCTGAGGCTATGCAATAGGGCTGCGGCGCCGAATCATGGCCGGGCAAGCAAAGAAATACTCCGGGGTCTGTCGACATTCAGCGCGTGAGCGCGACGCGGGGTGATCTGGGATGCAGCGCCAAGTCGCACTCCGTCGCTTCTGCGCCGACCACACACAAAGTTAAGATCCGCGCGGATCCAAGCCCAAATCGCCTCAGTACCGCGCGTTGCCGGGCGTGCGCGGAAACGGAATCACATCGCGCACGTTGGCGAGGCCGGTGATGTAGGACACGGTGCGCTCGAATCCCAGGCCGAAGCCGGCATGCGGCACGCTGCCGTAGCGGCGCAAGTCGCGATACCAGCCGTAGTGGTGCTTGTCGAGCTTCGCCTCGTCCATGCGCGCGTCGAGCACGGCTAGGCGTTCTTCGCGCTGGCTGCCGCCGACGATTTCGCCGATGCCGGGCGCGAGCACGTCCATCGCCGCCACGGTTTTGCCGTCGTCGTTGAGGCGCATGTAGAACGCCTTGATCTCCTTCGGGTAGTTCATCAGCACCAGCGGGCCGCCCACGTGCTTTTCGGCGAGATAGCGCTCGTGCTCCGATTGCAGATCCATGCCCCAGTGCACCGGGAACTCGAATTTCTGCTTCGCCTTTTCCAGGACGGAAATCGCCTCGGTGTAATCCATGCGCACGAAGGCTTTGTCGACCATGCCCTGCAGCTTGGCGATCACGCCCTTCTCGATGCGCTCCTCGAAAAATGCCATGTCGTCGCCGCGCTCCGCCAACACCGCGGCGAACACGTACTTGAGCAGCGCCTCCGCGAGCGCAGCGTTGTCGGACAGGTCGGCGAACGCGATCTCGGGCTCGACCATCCAGAACTCCGCCAGGTGGCGGCTGGTGTTGGAGTTCTCGGCGCGGAAGGTGGGCCCGAACGTATACACCTTCGACAGCGCGAGGCAATAGCTCTCGACGTTGAGTTGCCCGGACACGGTCAGGAACGCCTCGCGCCCGAAGAAGTCCTGCACGTAATCGACCTTGCCCTCGGGCGTGCGCGGCAGGTTCATCAGATCGAGCGTGGATACGCGGAACAGCTCGCCCGCACCTTCGGCGTCCGACGACGTGATGATCGGCGTGTTGACCCAGTAAAAGCCATGCTCGTGGAAGAAGCGGTGGATTGCCTGGGCGACGCTATGGCGCACACGCGTGGTCGCGCCGATGACGTTGGTGCGCGGGCGCAGATGCGCCACTTCGCGCAGGTACTCCAGGGTGTGCGGCTTGGGCTGGATCGGATAAGTGTCCGGGTCTTCCACCCAGCCGAGTACCTTGATTTCGCTCGCCTGCATTTCGAACGGCTGGCCCTTGGCCGGGGAGGGCACGATAGTGCCGCTCGCCTCCAGTGCGCAGCCCGCGGTGAGACGCATGACCTCGTCGGCGTAGTTGGGGAGTGTGTTCGGCGCCACCACCTGCACCGGATGGAAGCAGGAGCCGTCGGAGACGTGCACGAAGGAGATGCCGGCCTTCGAATCGCGCCGCGTGCGCACCCAGCCCTTGAGCGTGACCGGGGAGTCGGCCGGCGCGCGGCCGGAGAGGATGTCGTGGCAGCTGCAGAGAGTCATGGTCGAAGCGATAGGTGCAAAGAAATCAATTGGCCGGAGGCAGCGTCGGCATCAGGGCCGCGGCCGGCGGAACGGATGGGTGGAGGACAAGCCGCCGTCCACCGCGATCGCCTGGCCGTTGATGTAGGAGGCCTCGTCGCTCGCGAGGAAGGCTGCCAGCGCGGCGATCTCGTGCGGTTCGCCGTAGCGCCCTAGCGGGTTCAGCTGGCCGAGATTGGCCTCGGTGCCGCGCCCTCGCGCATAGTCGAAGATCGGCTTGGTCATGCCGGTCTCGATCAGGCCGGGGCAGATGGCGTTGACGCGCACGCCGCTGCCGAAGAAGGAGTTGGCCGCGGTCTGCACCAGGCTGATGATTCCGGCCTTGCTCGCGCTGTAGGGGTTTCCGCCCGCATTCGCGCGCAGTCCGGCGACCGATGCGGTGCAGACGAGCGAGCCCGATCCCTGCTTCACCATGTGCGCTCCGGCGTGCTTGAGCGCGAGGAAAGGGCCGATCAGGTTCACGCGCAATATCTCCTGCCAGTGCTCGACCGTCTGCTCGAACAGCGGCACCATGCCGCCGCTGATGCCGGCGTTGGCGTACACCACGTCCAGGCCGCCGAACTCGGCGAGCGCGCG
>DATKVJ010000109.1:0-26525 GCA_035530135.1 Rhodocyclaceae bacterium
ACCTTCTGCAGCACGGCGCGATCCATGAAGATCTCGTTGGGCTTGTTGGCCCACTCGAAGGGCGTGCAGGCGTCGAGGATGATCCGGCTGACGACCTCGCGCGCCTCGATCGGCAGACCCGGATCGAGCGGCGTCGAGCGGCCGCGGTCGATGATCTGGGCCGAGCGCTTGGGATCGAAGCGCGTGGCCAGCGCCCACCAGACGCGGTCCATGTCGTCGGCCGCGATGTCGTGGTCGACCACGATCACGCCCTTGACGCCATAGTGCCCGGTGGTGCTGCCGAGCACGGCGTCGGCGACGTGATTCGAGTGTCCCGGATACATCTGGCGCACCGACACGATGACCCAGAAGCGGCCGGTCGCCGCGGCCGGAAAGTAGACGCTCTGGATGCCGGGCACCTTCATGGTCTCCAGGTCGTGCCACAGCGTCGCGGTGCGATTCAAGGACTGGATCATGTGGATGTCGTTGATCGGCTTGCCGACCGTGGTCGCCCAGAAGATCGGCTTATTGCGGTGGAGGATGCGCTTCACCCGCAGCACCGGCTTGGGATAATCCTTGCCCTTGTTGCCCGAGTAGTAGCCGGTGTATTCGCCGAACGGCCCCTCGTCCATCAGTTCGTTGGGATCGATGAAGCCCTCGGCGATGATCTCGGCGTTGGCGGGATAGGTGAGACCGGTGAGATCCGACTTGAACACTTCCACCGGACGGCCGCGCAGCGAGCCGGCGACGTCGTACTCGTCGGTCTGGGCGCTGACCAGGGTGGAACTGGCCAGGAACAGCACCGGATCGCAGCCCACCACGTAGGCGGCGGGCATCAGCTCGCCGCGCGCCTGGTACTTCTTCATGTGCATGTCGCCGTGCTTGCCCTTGATGATCTGCGAGCCGAGGATGTTCTTGCCCAGCACCTGGGCGCGATAGGTGCCGAGGTTGGTCCAGCCGGTATCGGGATCCTGCGACACCATGAAGGCGGAGGTGCCGAAGAAGCGGCCGCCGTCATCGGGATAGAACCAGGGCGAGGGAAACTTGTCGAGGTCGACCGCGTCGCCCTCGATGACGTTTTCCATCACCGGCGGCTTGTCGACGAACTTGGGCTTCACCATCTGCTTGGTGGTGAGTTCCATCCATTTCCGAGAGAGCTGGCACATCGACAGCGACGGGTCCTGCTCCAGGCAGATGGCGATCCGCTGCGGCGTGGTGAAAGCACTGGTGAACACCGGTATGTCGTAGCCCTTGACGTTCTCGTAGAGCAGTGCCGGACCCTTCTGTTCTTCGTTCACCTTCGAGACGTGGCACAACTCGTACTTCCAGTCCACCTCGGTCTTGACGCGGCTCAATACGCCGTTCGCCTCGAGGGCGGCGATATAGCTGCGCAGGTCGTTGATGGGTTTTACTTTCGCAGGCGCTTTCATGTTGTCTCCGTAAGGGTTAAAAGATTGCTGCCGAACGCTCATTTCACCTTCTTGCCCGCCAGCATGCTGGACAGGATGTAATCCATGGCCGAGGCGCCGGCATTGGCGACCGGGGCCAGTTGCTTTTCGCTCCACACCGTTTCCGGGCGGGCCTGCAGGATGAAGATATTGCCGCCGGAAGGCAGGTCCTTGTCCACCGCCCATTCGATGTCCATCGGACGGCCATAGTGCTTCTCGATCTGCTTGCCCATCCAGGCCAGCTCGGTGATTTCGTCGTCGATCAAGGACTGCACCGTCTGCCGTTCGATCGGCACCTCCATCGCGCGGGACACCTGGGTCTGGAGGTCGACCGTATAGCAGACCTCCTTGCGCGAGATGGTCCGGTCGATGATGTCCAGGGTCACCTTGTTCACCACGAAGTTATCCGGTGTCACTTCGCCCGAGACCACCGATTCGCCGAAACCGAAGCTGGAATCGATGACGATCACCGAGCGATCGCCGTTGGCCGGGTGGATGGTGAACATCACCCCGGCGGTGTAGGAATTGGACATCTTCTGCACCCCGACGCTGATCGCCATCTGATCGTCGTCGTAGCCGCGGTTGGCCCGGTAGGCGATGGCCCGGCCGGTGTACAGGCTGGAGATGCAGCGGCGCATGTGCGAGAGCACCTCGTCGGTGCCACGGATCCAGAGATAGGTGTCCTGCTGGCCGGCGAAGCTGGCGCCGGGGAGATCCTCGGCCGTGGCACTGGAGCGCACCGCCACCGGCACCGCCGGCACGCCGCAGCGCAGCGAGAGCTTGCGATAGCTTTCGGCGATCAAATCCTCCATTTCGGCGGAGAAGGGATGCGCCTCGATCGCCGCCCGGATGGCCGTACTGGCGCTCTCCAGCGCCTCCATGTCCTGGCAATCGAGGCGGTCGAGCAGGCGCTTCAATTCCAGATCTATGCCCGCCTCGGCCATGAAGCGACGATAACCCTCGGTGGTCAGCGCGAAACCGGGGGGCACCCGCACCCCGGCGTTGATCAGTTCGCCCAAGGAGGCGCACTTGCCCCCGACCAGCGGCACCGAGTCGCTCCGGCAATCCTCGAACCAGCAGAGTATCGGGGAGCCCGCCGCCGGCTCGCCCTCCGCCCGCCGATCAATCGCTGCTGACACACTGTTCATGGCCGCGCTCCCCACAGCACTAGCGAACGATGACGATGACGCCGGAAGAGCCATCGACGCGCAGCATCATCCCGGACTTGATGACCTTGGTCGCATGGCCGGTGCCGACCACCGCCGGCAGACCGTACTCGCGGCAGACGATCGCGGCGTGGCTCATGACCCCGCCGACATCGGTGACGCAGGCCTTGATCTTGGCGAAGGCAGGTGCCCAGGAGGGCGAGGTGGTCGGCGCCACCAGGATCTCGCCTTCCTGCAACTGGCTCACCTCGGCCACCGTCTTGCATACCCGGGCGCGACCCTCGACGATGCCGGGGCTGCCGGCGAAACCCTTGAGCTCGGTGATGCTGTCGGGGTCCTTGACCTCCTGCACCGCCGACCAGTCGGTCAGCGACTTGTTGGTCACGCCCCAGAGCACGATGGTGAAGGGCTCCTGGATCACCTCGGGGGCGGTGCCGATGGCCGGCGGCGCGCTCCATTCCTTGAACTTCTGCATCACGCCCTTGCGCCAGACTATCTCCTTGGGCCAGACCTTGGTGCCGCGCGGCGTGACCCCGGTGGCCCAGGCGGTGACCACGTCCCACAGCGCCTGCTTGATTTCGTCGCGGCGCATGAGCCAGATGTCCTCGACGTCCTCGATCACGCCGTGCTCCTTCATGATCGCGCCGACTTCGCGCATCTTGTTCCAGAACACCGAGTGGAACCAATGCTCGACGTAGAACAGATGGTTCTCGACGTAGGGGAACACCGTCGTGGCGCAGCCCAGCAGCTCGTCGAACTGCTTCCGGTCCTCTTCCTTGTCGATCAGGCCGCGATACTCGGCGATGATCCGGTCGCGCTCGGCGCGCACCTTCTCGGTCGGCCGCTCGATCGACACGCCCTGCTTGATCTTGCCGATGTAGGTAGCGATGCCCGAGAGCGGCACGTCCATCTGGTCGTTCCAGGAACGGTCGTGGTGGAACCAGCCGGTGCCGGTGGACACGTTGAACCAGGGTTCGCGCGCCTTTTCCAGCGCGGCGAGCCACTCTTTCCCCTTGGGGCTGGCTTCGAGCGCCACCGCCACCTTCGTCCACGCCGGGCTACTGGTGAGCGTCGCGTCCAGGCCCAGTTCGACCGCCAGCTTCGCCAGCTTCTTCAGTTCCTCGTCGGGCCGATACATGATCACGTCTACGCCGGCGATCATTTGCGTCACGCGCTGCGGCGGTATGCTCGGGAACAGCTTCTGCACGAAATCGAGGAAGAAGACGTAGGCGGCGTAACCCAGGTTCAGGAACTCGAAGTGGTACTGCCAGCACTTGATGCCGAGGTTGATCAGGTCATCGTAGTTCTTGAGCAGGTGATAGCCGTGGGACTCGCCGACGGCGTCGGTGACCACGCTCAAGTCCTCCATCTCGGGCAGCTTCGGGATCTGCAGCGCCTTGAGTTCGGCGATCGCGGCTTCCATTTTCACCGTCCACTTGGCTTCGAGCGCATCCCAGTTTTTGTAGTAGTAGCCGGCCCGCTCCATGAAGTGCGGCACCCGGCTGCCGATCTCGGCCGGATCCTTCACCGGCACCGGCGAGATATAGACGTAGCCGTTGATGATGCGGTGGTCCACGCCGCGCACCGGGGGCACCATGAAGATCCGGTTGTTGTACTGCGACAGGGCGAGATACCAGGCCTCGTCCCAGATCGTGTCGAAGGGGTAGAGCGGCTCGGGATAATGCAGGGCGTCGGCGAACCAGAAGGCATCCTTCTCGTACTGGTTGCGCTCGGGATCGTCGCTGACGAACTGGTACTGGTAGGGATACATTCTCTCCCAGCCTTCGGTGCCGGGGATGGTCTTGGCCTTGACCTCGTGCGGATTCGGAAATTTCATTTCTGGTCTCCTCCTGTGTGGGATGGATGGCTTCTGGTTTCGAGCCTTGCGTGCGCCGGGCTTTACATCACCCTGCTATGCAGGTGCTGTGCCAGCGGCGCTTGCTGCATGGCAACAAGAGGGCTAGCCGGCCTGAGCCAAGCGGCTGCTGGAGCCGCACTCCGGGCATTCGGGGAGAGCCGTCGCGGATCCCGACCAAGATCGTCCGGCAAATCGACGCTTGACCAAATCGTGACTATCGGCGCGCGCCGGACGCGCAAATTGATCATTTGGTGAACTGCCGGCAAGCGCGACGGCGCCGAGCATCGGTCTCGCCGAAATCGGCGCTAAATCCGTTTCATTTGACGTCGATCAATGCGCGCACAATTTACGGCGCCTACAAACATCGCTTTGGAGGAGCGGGCAAGATGACCAAACTCCGCAGCATCGGAAGGACCGTCGGCGGAGCGCCCGCCGACGATCTGCGCGCGCAGGTTCATTTCTGCCCCGAGACAGGGCAGATCTGGCTGCACGAGCACCGCATGCTGCTCGTCCACGCCGAGGCGCAGGCTTCGCTGCGCAAGGAACTGATCGACACCCTCGGCATGAACCGCGCGCAGGGCCTGTTCACCCGCATGGGCTACGCCTCCGGCGTGCGCGACGCCGAGCTGGTCAGGATGCGCACCCAGAACGCCAGCGACATCGAGGTCTTCATGACCGGGCCGCAACTGCACACGCTGGAAGGGATGGTCAAGGTCACGCCGATCCGGATCGAACTGGATCGGGCCGCCGGCAAGTTCTACGGCGAGTTTCTCTGGGAAAACTCCTGGGAGGGCCAATGGCACCGGCACTATTACGGCACCCACTCCGAACCGGTGTGCTGGTCGCAGATCGGCTACGCCTGCGGCTACACCTCGACCTTCATGGGCCGGGCCATCCTGTACAAGGAAGTCGAGTGCGTCGGCATGGGCAACAACAACTGCCGGATCATCGGCAAGCCGGTCGAGGAATGGGAGGACGCCGCAGAGTACACCCGCTTCTTCGACCGCGAGTCGATCGCCGACCAGTTGATCGACCTGCAGACCCAGGTGGTCGAGTTGCGCTCTTCGATCGGCGAGAAGGAAAAACTGCCCACCGACATGGTCGGCAATTCGCCCGGCTTCCGCGCCGCTTACGGCCTGTTGAAGCAGGCGGCGGACAGCCAGATCGCGGTGCTGCTCCTGGGCGAGACCGGCGTCGGCAAGGAGCTGTTCGCCCGCGCGCTGCACGACCGGAGTAGCCGCCGCAAGCGCGCCTTCGTCGCCATCAATTGCGCCGCCATCCCGCTCGAGCTGATGGAGTCCGAGCTGTTCGGCGTCGAGAGGGGCGCCTACACCGGGGCGCAGGTCTCCCGGCCGGGGCGCTTCGAGCGGGCCGACGGCGGCACGCTGTTTCTCGACGAGATCGGCGACCTGCCGCTCTCGGCCCAGGCGAAGCTGCTGCGCGTGCTGCAGGAGGGCGAGATCGAGCGCCTGGGCGACGACAAGACGCGCAAGGTCGATGTCCGGCTGGTCGCCGCGACCAACGGCGACCTGAAGCAGCGGGTCAAGGAGGGCCACTTCCGCGCCGACCTCTACTACCGGCTGAACGCCTACCAGATCGACATCCCGCCGCTGCGGGAGCGCAAGGAGGACGTCGGCCTCTTGGCCAGGAGTTTTCTCGAGAAGTACGCGGCGACCAACGGCAAGAAGCTGCGCGGCTTCACCGACAAGGCCAAGCGCGCCCTGCTCACCTATCACTGGCCGGGCAACATCCGCGAGCTGCAGAACATCATCGAGCGCGGCGTGATCCTGGCGCCCAGCGGCACGCGCATCGAGGTGAATCACCTGTTCTCCTCGTGCGCCGAAGAAGCGCCCAGAGAATTTGGCCTGGACATCAACGGCGCGCTCGGCGAGAACAGCGGCGGCAGCGCGAAGACGCTCTGCGAGGCGGTCTTCAACGGCGTCATGACCCTCGACGAGGTCGAGGGCATGCTGCTCGAAACGGCGGTGGACAAGGCCCGCGGCAATCTCTCGTCGGCCGCCAGGATGCTCGGCCTGACCCGGCCGCAACTCGCCTACCGCCTGAAGCGGCGGCACGAGGGCGAAGGCGCGCGGGCAGCCGAACGCACGGCGCAGGTCTGATGGCGGAACCCCGCGCGCAGGCGCTGGACTACCTGCGCGAGCACCGCGTCGCAACCCTGGCCAGCATCGGCGACGAGGGGCCCTGGGCCGCGGCGGTGTTCTACGTCAGCGACGGCTTCACCCTGTACTTCCTGTCCTCCCCCGGAAGCCGCCACTGCGCCAACCTGGCGCAGGACGCGCGCGTCGCCGCGACCATCCAGGAGGACTACACCGACTGGCGGCAGATCAAGGGGATCCAACTGGAAGGGACGGCCGGCGAACTGTCGGGCGAGGAGGAGGCCAGTGCGCGCAGGCTCTACGGCGAAAAGTATCCGCTGGTCGGCCGGATCGGGGAGGCACCGGCGGCGATCGTCCAGGCCCTGGCGAAGGTGCGCTGGTACCGACTGGCGCCGGCCCGCCTCTACTTCATCGACAACTCTGCCGGCTTCGGCCGGCGCCAGGAGATCGCGCTGGCCGAAACAGGCTAGCACCTTAGCTTCGCGGCACAAGTGCCCGTAATCGTTTCCGGAATTCGACCGGAAACAAAACGCGCACTAGCGTAGCGCGCGGCGCAGGATCTTGCCGACGTTGGTCTTGGGCAGTTCGCTCCTGAACTCCACCTGCTTGGGCACCTTGTAGCCGGTCAGGTTCTCCCGGCAGTAGGCGATGACAGCCTCGGCCGTCAGGCTGGCGTCCCGCTTGACGATGAAGATCTTCACCGCCTCCCCGGATTTTTCGTCCGGTACGCCGATCGCCGCCACCTCCAGCACGCCCGGATGCATCGCCACGACCGCTTCGACCTCGTTCGGATAGACGTTGAAGCCGGAGACCAGAATCATGTCCTTCTTGCGATCGACGATGCGGATAAAGCCCTTCTCGTCCATCACCGCGATGTCGCCGGTGCGCAGGAAGCCATCCGCCATGATCACCTTGGCCGTCTCGTCTGGCCGGTTCCAGTAGCCCTTCATCACCTGGGGGCCGCGCACGCACAGCTCGCCCGCCTCGCCCAGGGGCAGATCGCGGCCTTCGTCGTCCCTGATCGCCACGTCGGTGGAAGGCACGGGCAGGCCGATCGAGCCGTTGTAGGCCGCCAGATTGAGCGGGTTGATGGTCGCCGCCGGCGAGGTTTCGGTCAGGCCGTAAGCCTCGATCAGCGTGTTTCCGGTCACCTGCTTCCACCTCTCGGCCACCGCCTTCTGCACCGCCATGCCGCCGCCCAGCGAGATGTTGAGCTTGCTGAAATCGAGATTGGCGAAGCCTGGGGCATTGAGCAGCGCGTTGAACAGGGTATTGACGCCGGTGATGGTGGTGAACGGGTATTTCGCCAGCTCCTTGACGAAGCCCGGAATGTCGCGCGGGTTGGTGATCAGCACGTTGGTCGCGCCGATCTTGATGAAGGTCAGGCAATTCGCGGTTAGGGCAAAGATGTGGTACAGGGGCAGCGCGGTGATGATGATTTCCCGGCCCTCGGCGAGGTAGGGCTTGAGCCAGGCATGGGCCTGCTGCAGGTTGGCGACGATGTTGCCGTGGCTCAGCATCGCTCCCTTGGAGACGCCGGTGGTGCCGCCGGTGTATTGCAGAAAGGCGATGTCGTCGTGTCCGACCGGAACCGGCGAGAAGGTCTCCGCGGCGCCGCGCGAGAGCGCCGCTTTGAAGCCGATCGCCTGCGGCAGGGAGAAGGCCGGCACCATCCTCTTGACGTGCCTGACGACGAAATTGACCAGCCCGCCCTTCACCGTGCCGAGCATGTCGCCCAGACCGGTGACCACGACGTGCCTGATCCGGGTCATGGCCACGACCTCCTGCAGCACGTGGGCGAAGTTCTCGACGATGACGATCGCCTCCGCGCCCGAGTCGTTGAGCTGGTGCTCCAACTCGCGCGGCGTATAGAGGGGGTTGCAATTGACCACGGTGAGCCCGGCGCGCAGCGCCCCGAAGATGCAGATCGGGTTCTGCAGCACGTTGGGCATCATCACCGCGACGCGCGCGCCCCGCTTGAGCCCGAGCACGGATTGGCAGTACGCGGCGAAGTCGCGCGTCAAGCGATCCAGTTCGGCATAGCTCACCGCCTTGTCCATGTTGATAAAGGCGGTCCTGGGTCCGAACGCTTTGACGCTGCGCTCGAACATGGCGCCGATGGAGGCGAATTCATCGACGTCGATCTCGGCGGGAATGCCCGCGGGGTAGCTCTTGAGCCAGATCCTTTCCATATTGCCTCCAGTGACGCGGCGAGGCCGGCGGCTGCCGGCTCGGATCAGCGCTCGAGCAGACCCAGCTTGTCCTTCACCTTCTGCCACTTGTCGGCGTCCGGCGGCGGTTCCTTGCGCTCGATGATCGGCTTCCAGAGCTTCGCCAGTTCAGCATTCAAGGTGGTGAAGTTCTCCTGGCCGGCGGGCACGTCGTCCTCGGCATAGATTGCCTCGACCGGACACTCGGCGACGCACAGCGTGCAGTCGATGCACTCGTCGGGATCGATGACGAGGAAGTTGGGCCCCTCGCGGAAGCAATCGACCGGGCAGACATCGACGCAGTCGGTGTATTTGCACTTGATGCAGGATTCGGTCACAACGTAGGTCATCGCGGGCCACCTTCACGGGTTTCGAGAAAGCGGAAGTATAAGCGAAGCGCCCGCGGGCGGCCACATCCGGGCCCCCGACGACGGCATGGCCGGACCCGGCAACATCTCGAAACAAAAATAATCGTTGCGCATATTGTATGTTGATCGAATAGCATTTATACTTAGGACGTACCACTAAGGTAATAACTTATAAGCCATTGTATTATTTCGATGTATTACTTCACACATAAGGATTCGATTATGAAGAGCATGGAAAATATCGACGCCCGCGAAATCCGACGCAAGCTCGCGATGAACCAGCAGCAGTTCTGGTCCAAGCTGGGTGTGACGCAGAGCGGCGGTTCCCGTTACGAGAGCGGCCGCAACATGCCGCGGCCGGTACAGCAATTGCTGCGTCTGGTGCATGTCGAACAAATCGATATCGCCAAGGTGCGGCGCGAAGACTTCGAAATCGTCGAGTTCCTGAAGGCTCACGATCCGGAGCTCTACAAGTCCCTCAAGAAGCAGGCGCGCAGCAACAAGACCAAGAAAGCCGCTTGATGGCTGGCTTGCACCTGTGAGGTGCTTGCACCTCACAGGTGTCAAGGACTGACGCAGACGTTCAGCCCCCGTTCGCGCAGCCGCAGCGCCAGGGCTTCGAGCCATGCTGCCGGCAGGCGGGCCAGGCGCGGCGCCTCGGCTTGCTGCGAGGGGCGCGCCAGGCCGTAGAGATGCACGCCGGCGATCTTCCCCCTGGCTCGGTCGAGCAGCGCCAGCCAGGCCGCCAGTTCCGCCTCCGCCGGCGGAATGCCGTCTTGCGCGAAGACGCAGGTCTGCACCCAGGTCGGACACAGTTCGGCGCAGCGCAGCAGGCGCTTCAGGATCAATTCCGGGTCAAGATCGACGCCGTTGATGCGGCGGATGGCGGCGCGGCTGCCCGCATCCAGCTTGAACCACACCTCGCCGTTGCGCCCGCCCAGGCGCGCGATGGCCGCCCTCACCGGCGCGCGATCGAGGCCGCTGCCGTTGGTGATCAGCCGCAGCTTGACCTCGCCCGGCAGGCCCGAGCGATCCAGAATCCGCTCGACGACTTCCAGCGCCTGGGGAAATTCGCGCGCGCTGGTCGCCTCGCCGTTGCCTGAAAAAGCGACGTCCTCGATCCGCCGAGCCCCCTCGGACACGCGCGTTTGCAGGAAGTCGCCGTGCAGCACTTGCTCCAGGAACAGGCTCAGCTCCCGCTCAAGCAGGGCAAGGTCGATGGCCGGGGCGGCGCCGCGCACCAGGTTCGGCACCTGGCAGTAGATACAGTGCCAGTTGCAGGCGTTGTTCGGATTGAGGTTGATGCCGATCGAGACGCCGCCGGCACGGCGCGAGACCACCGGATAGACGTAGGTCATGCCGGCGCTGTCGCGGCTGTGGTCGGCGGTGTCGAGTTGTTTTGGAGCGTTCATCGGCGGCGCTAGGGAAATGGCTGAATAGGTCCGTCATCGCGAGCTCAAAAGGGGCGTGGCGATCTACAGGGTGATGATTCTGAGCGCTTATCGTATTGCTTCGCTGCGCTCGCAATGACGAGATCGTACTCGATCAGTATTCCCTTAGGGAATGGAAGCGGATTTTAAGCGGGTGCTATAATCCGCCGCCTCTCCCCTCGCCGCAAGATTCTTTTCGCAGACCACCCATGCAGATCACCCGCCGCCTCGAATTCGACGCGGGCCATCGCATCCCCGACCACCTGAGCCAGTGCCGCCACCTGCATGGGCACCGCTACGCGCTCGAGGTGACGCTGTCGGGCGAGATCATCGAGGCCAGCGGCCAGCCGGCCAACGGCATGGTCATGGACTTCTCGGAAATCAAGGCACTGGCGAGGCGGCACTTGATCGACGCCTGGGACCACGCCTTCCTCGCCTACCGCAAGGATACCGAGGTGGTCGAGTTCCTCGCCGGCCTGCCCGGGCACAAGACCGTGCTGCTCGACGCCGTGCCCACCGCCGAGAACCTCGCCGCGATCGCCTTCATCACGCTCGATCCCGTCTACCGCGACACCTACGGCAACCATCTGCGTCTGGAACGGGTGCGCCTGTTCGAGACCCCCAACTGCTGGGCCGACGCCCTGCGCGCCGATTTCGCCTGACGCCGGGGCGTTGCCGCGGCCCTGCGCGCCTCGCAACGACGACTCATAGCCGCGCGCGGTTTCGATCAGCGAAACCGCATTTTGCAAATTGACGAGCCGTCGCTCCTCCGTCAGACTAGCGCCCCATGACCCTCACTCGCCCAGCGGCCGGCTCATCCCATGGCGCCGTCGCCGACAAGGACCGCCAGTTCATCGCCGCGCTGGCGCGCGGTCTGCAGGTGCTGCGCTGCTTCAAGGCCAGCGAGCGCCACCTGGGCAACCAGGAATTCGCCGCGCGCACCGGTTTGCCCAAGCCGACCATCTCGCGCCTCACCCACACCCTGACCGAGCTCGGCTACCTCCAATACTCGCCCTCGCTCGGCAAGTACTCCCTCGGGGCGGCCGTGCTGTCGCTCTCCTATCCCTATCTCGCCGGTCTGGACGTGCGCGTCGTCGCCCAGCCGCTGATGCAGGAGCTGGCCGAGTACGCCCAGGGCACGGTCTCGCTCGGCGCGCGCGACGGCGACCAGCACATGATCTTTCTCGAAATCTGCCAGGGCAGCCAGATGTTCCGCATGCACATGGCGGTCGGGCAGCGCGTCCCGCACGGCACCACGGCGATGGGCCGCGCCTATCTCGCCGCCCTGCCGGCGGCGGCGCGCAACGAGATCGTCGAGCGCTACCGCGAGCAGACGCCGAAGAAGGAATGGCCGAAGGTCCGCGCCGGCATCGAGCAGGCGGTGAAGGACTACGCCACTCACGGCTTCTGCCTGTCGCTGGGCGAATGGAAGGAGGAGGTCTGGGCCGTGGGCACGACCATGGTCTCGAACGACGGCGCCCAGATCCTCGCCCTCAACGTCAGCGGTCCGGTGTTCGACATGAGCCGGGAGCGCCTGATCACCGACATCGGTCCGCGCTTGACCGCGCTGCGCGACCGGGTGCTGGCCGCCACCGGCGGCAATTTCTAAAATAACGATACGCCAGACAAAGGAGGAAACGCCATGCTCGGACAGATGATGAACATGCCGCTGATGATCTCTAGCCTGATCCGTCACGCCGACGAGTTTCACGGCGACACGGAAATCGTCTCGCGCCTGCCCGAGGGCGGCATCCACCGCTACACCTACCGCGATGCGCATCGCCGCTCGCGCCAGTTGGCCAACGCGCTGACCTCGCTCGACGTCAAGGTCGGCGAGCGCATCGGCACGCTGGCCTGGAACACCCATCGCCATTTCGAGATCTATTACGGCGTCTCGGGCATCGGCGCGGTCTGCCACACCATCAACCCGCGCCTCTTCCCCGAGCAGATCGCCTACATCATCAACCACGCCGAAGACAGCTACATCTGCTTCGACATCACCTTCGCCGCGCTGATCGACGGACTCGTCCCGCACTGTCCGAGGGTCAAGGGCTGGATCGCGCTGTGCGGCCGCGCCCACCTGCCCAAGGGCGACAAGATCCCCAATCTGCTGGCCTACGACGACCTGGTCAACGCCCACTCCGACGTCTATGAATGGCCGCAGTTCGACGAGCACACCGCCTCGTCGCTGTGCTACACGTCGGGCACCACCGGCAACCCCAAGGGCGTGCTCTTCTCGCACCGCTCGACGGTCCTGCACGCCTACGCCGCGGCCCTGCCCGACGCGCTCAACCTGTCGGCGCGCGACTCGGTGCTGCCGGTGGTGCCGATGTTCCACGTCAATGCCTGGGGCCTGCCCTACAGCGTCGCCCTGACCGGCGCCAAGTTCGTCCTGCCCGGGGCGCAGTTGGACGGCAACAGCCTGTACGAGCTGTTCGAGTCCGAGAAGGTGACGCTCTCCGCCGGCGTGCCGACGATCTGGCTGAGCCTGCTGCAGCACCTCCAGGCCAAGGGACTCAAGCCCTCGACCGTCAAGACCCTGGTGATCGGCGGCTCCGCCGCGCCCCCGGCGCTGATCCGTGCCTTCGACGAGCAGTTCGGCATCACCGTGGTGCACGCCTGGGGCATGACCGAGATGAGCCCGCTGGGCACCGCCAACACCTTCAAGCATAAACACCTGGGCCTGCCCGCCGCGGAGAAGGACAAGATCCGCCTCAAGCAGGGCCGGCCGCTCTATGGCGTGCAGTTGAAAATCGTCGATGGCGAGGGCAAGGATCTGCCGCACGACGGCAAAGCCTTCGGCGACGTCCTGGTGCGCGGTCCCTGGATCGTCGCCAGCTACTACAAGGGCGAGGGCGGCAATCCGCTGAAGGACGGCTGGTTCCCCACCGGCGACGTCGCCACGCTGGACGCCGACGGTTACATGCAGATCACCGACCGCTCCAAGGACGTGATCAAATCCGGCGGCGAGTGGATCTCCTCGATCGACATCGAGAACCTCGCGGTCGCCCATCCGGCGGTGGCGGAGGCGGCGGTGATCGGCGTCGCCCATCCGAAGTGGGACGAGCGCCCGCTGCTCCTGGTGATCAAGAAGCAGGGCATGGACGTGACGCGCGAGCAAATGCTCGAATTCATGCGCGACAAGATCGCCAAGTGGTGGCTGCCCGACGACGTGGTGTTCGTCGATAGCCTGCCGCACACCGCCACCGGCAAGCTCCTGAAGACCAAGCTGCGCGAACAGTTCCACGGCCACAAGCTGCCCACCGCCTGACACTTTCAAGGACCAACCATGCTCAAGCTTTGCGGATTTTCGGTCAGCAACTACTACAACAAGGTCAAGCTGTCCCTGCTCGAAAAGGGCATCGCCTTCGAGGAGGAGACGATCTACCCGTCCCAGGACGAGACCCTGAAGAAGGACTCGCCGATGGGCAAGGTGCCCTTCCTGCGCACCGCCCACGGCGTGCTCTCGGAGTCCCAGGTGCTGACCGAGTACCTCGAGGACACCCATCGAGAGCCGCCGCTCTATCCGGCGGACCCGTTCCGGCGCGCCAAGTGCCGCGAGCTGATCGAACACATCGAGCTGCACATCGAGCTGCCGGCCCGGCGCCTCTACCCGGAGGCGTTCTTCGGCGGCAGCGGCTCGGACGAGACCAAGGCGGAAGTGGAGAAGCTTCTGGGCAAGGGATTGAAGAGCCTGGCCCATCTGGCGCGCTTCGAACCCTTCATCGCCGGCGCCGAATTCACCCACGCCGATTGCGCCGCCATCGTCCATCTGCCGCTGGTGTCCCAGGCCACCAAGAAGATCTACGGCCGCGACCTGGTCGATGAACTGCTGCCCGCCGCCCGCCCCTATCTCAAAGCGGTCGGCGAGCGTCCGGCGGTGCAGCGGGTCAACGCCGAGCGCAAGACCGCGATGGAAGCCTTCATCGCCTCGAAGTCGAAGCGGTGAAGAAGAAGACCTACAAGTACTACTGGGAGGACTTCCCGGTCGGAGCCACGCGCGAGTTCGGCAATATGACCCTGTCCCAGGAAGACATCGTGCGCTTCGCCCGGGAATTCGACCCCCAGCCCTTCCACGTCGACGAGGCCGCCGCCCGCGAATCGGTGTTCGGCGGCATCATCGCCAGCGGCTGGCATACCTGCTCGCTGGCGATGCGCATGATGTGCGACGCCTATCTGCTCGAAGCCGCCAGCCTGGGTTCCCCCGGCCTGGACGGCATCAAGTGGCTGAAGCCGGTGCGCCCGGGCGACACGCTGCGGGTGCGCTTCACCGTGGTCGAGGCGCGGCCGCTGGAGAGCAAGCCCGAGGTCGGC
Organism: Rhodocyclaceae bacterium; assembly: GCA_035530135.1. Classification (GTDB taxonomy): domain Bacteria; phylum Pseudomonadota; class Gammaproteobacteria; order Burkholderiales; family Rhodocyclaceae; genus CAIYYX01. Next base: position 14,891 of record DATKVJ010000109.1, read on the forward strand.
CTGATCGGCTCGCACTGGCGGGTGTTCAATCAGAAAGACGAATGCGTGATGGAAATGGAAGGCCACGGCATGTTCCGCCGCCGGCCGGCCGCCTGAAGCTAAGCCGAGGAGCAAGCATGCCCAAGACCGAAATCGCCAAACTCGAAGATCTCGCCGGCCGCGTCGGCGAGGAACTGGCCGTCAGCGACTGGCTGGAGGTCACCCAGGAGCGGATCATGCAGTTCGCCGAAGCCACCGGCGACCATCAGTGGATCCACACCGACCCGGCCCGCGCGGCGAAGGAGTCGCCCTACGGCGGCACCATCGCCCACGGCTATCTGACCCTGTCGCTGCTGGCCAAATTCGCCCAGGAGAGCGTGAAGGCCGGCGACGTCCGGATGGGCGTGAACTACGGCCTCAACCGGGTGCGCTTCACCTCCCCGGTGCGTGCCGGGAAATCCGTCCGGGCCCGCTTCAAGCTCGCCGCCTTCGAGGCTATCCCCGGCGGCGCCCAAGTCACCTGGGCCGCCACGGTGGAGATAGACGGCAGCGACAAGCCCGCCTGCGTCGCCGAGATGGTGTCGCGCTGGTACCTCTGATCCCGGATCACTGACCCTCGTCACCGCGACTGCCGGGGCCTTCGGCCTCGCAGTGACGGCGACGAAGCGGTCCCGATGGGATCGCAGCTTGCCCCATATTGCCGACTCCCCGTAATACTTTAGTTACAAGCACCCGGGTCTCGGATAAACTAGTGTCGGCGGTGGGCGCCAGCGCCCGACGGCGCGGGACTTCGATAGAACAAAACTGGGGGAGCACCATGGGAAGATTCCGTCTGGTCACGCGCAGCGATTTCGACGGCCTGATCTGCGCCGTGTTGCTCAAGCACCTGGACATGATTGACGAGATCAAGTTCGTCCATCCCAAGGACATGCAGGACGGCAAGATCGCCATCGGCCCCAAGGACATCACCACCAACCTGCCCTACGTCGCCGGCGCGCACCTGACCTTCGATCATCACTCGTCCGAGACCATCCGCAACGTCGGCGAGCAGTCCAACTACATCATCGATCCGCACGCGCCCTCCGCGGCGCGCGTGGTCTACAACCACTTCGGCGGCAGCACGGCATTCCCCGCCGCATGGAACGACATGATGGCGGCGGTCGACAAGGGCGACTCGGCGCAATTCTCGGAAGAGGAAATCCTCGAACCCAAGGGCTGGGTGCTGCTCAACTACCTGATGGACTCGCGCACCGGCCTGGGTCGCTTCCACGGCTTCAGGATCTCGAACTACCAATTGATGATGGAGTTGATCGATTACTGCAAGACCTACAGCATCGAGCAGATCATGGCGCTGCCCGACGTCAAGGAACGCGCCGAGATCTACTTCAGCCTGGAGCGCAACTTCAAGGACCAGATCAAGCGCTGCTCCAAGGTCCACGGCAAGCTGGTGGTGCTGAACCTGCTGAAAGAGACCCCGATCTTCGCGGGCAACCGCTTCATGATCTACGCGCTCTATCCCCAGTGCAACATCTCGATCCACGTGATCTGGGGACAGAATCAGGAGAAGATCGTATTCGCCACCGGCAAGTCGATCGTGAATCGCACATCGAAGACCAACATCGGCGAGCTGATGCTGAAGTACGGCGGCGGCGGTCACGAGAACGCCGGCACCTGCCAGGTGGACAAAGATCAGGCCGGCCAGGTGCTGGACGAACTGATCGAAAAGATCAACGCCGACGGCTGAAGCCGGCGGCGCGGTTCTCAGTCCGACTCCGGGCCGATCCGCTCCTTCAACTCCTCATGGCGGCGCTGCGCCGCGACCACCTCGTGGCGGGTCGGCACCCGCCCCATCAGCGCCACCACCGCCCGGCCCAGCGCCGTCTCCGGCCAGGCCCAGCCCGGGTTGCCGCCGAACGCCGCGGCGCCGCGGTCGGCCAGGGCGATGAGCTCGTCGAGATCGTCTTCGCTGAGGTTCATGAGTGAAGCTCGAATAGTTTGTCTGGCGAACTATGCCAGGAAAACTCCGTGGATGCCCTCTTTACGTATTCTCTGAATTAACCCTCTAAGCTTCAAAGAGTCTGTTGAACAATCTCCTAGGCTGATTTCAGTTCAGGTTACAATATCAGTAACAGAGTAGATCCGGTCGATATTCCCTTATGGCATACGCGACAGACATGCCCGCTGCTGCTCGCCGACACTTCGCTGCTGCTGAAGACCTGATTGGCGGCCAACGAAAAGATGTTGCAGGTTACCTTTACGGGATAGCGGCCGAGTGTGCGGTTAAGGCAATGATGATAGATGCAGGCCTTCGACCGTCATCCAATGGGCCCCGAAAAGACGATCCATTCTTTGCACATTTTCCAGACTTGCGAACAATGCTTCGGGATACACTCAGCGGCCGTAGAAGTGCAACTATAACCAACTTCATCAACGATGACTCTTTTATGAATCATTGGTCGACTCGTATGCGTTACTCGCATGGGCGCGATATCTCCGATGCATGGATCCGTGCTTGGGCTAACCAGGCGAAGCATGCGATAGCCAGCATAGGTACATGAGAGGCCATATGCCAATTCGTTTTGATGACAGTCTCCCTGCGTTAGCACGGGTTGTACTCGATGAACTGGGCCAACCAGCGCTTGAGTCCGGTGTAGTCGTGCGCGACGTTACTGGCCGGCTTGCATTCTTTTTGGCTCACGAGATATCCCAGGACGATGTCCAGCGCATCTCATCACGCGTATTGGCGGATGTTTACCCTTATGCACGAACGGACAGGACCTTTGTCAATTCAACCGATTTCGGAGCAGCCGAAATATTGAACGATCCATCTGCACACAAGGTTCTAGTGGGTGACTACTGGGTTCGCTTGGTGGATAGAAGACTGGTCGGAGCGGACTGGCTTCGCTACCCATCGCCCCCTGCTCCGCCACCACCACGCTTTGTATTTGCGAGCATCAAAGGTGGCGTTGGACGCTCTACAGCATTGTCAATCGCTGCCGCAGATATGGCGAGCCGTGGGCGCCGCGTGCTCGCCATCGACATTGATATGGAAGCGCCGGGTCTCGGTGCAATGCTTCTTGATGAAGGGACGCTTCCGGAATTTGGATTAGTCGACGCTCTAGTTGAGAACGGATTATGTCCGCTTGATGACAAATTTCTGGCTGATCTTGTCGGGCCCTCCGGGTTAGCTGATCGACGTGGCCGTATCGACGTAATTCCCGCATTTGGACGCCGGTCTTATAGAAACCCTGGGGACGTTCTAGCCAAGATTGCAAGAGCCTATGCTGAGGATTTACGTCCTGACGGTACCGTTGCTTCTACGCTCGACCAGGTCCGCGAGTTGGTTGATCTCTTTGCGGATCCGCGCAGGTACGACGCAATCTTGGTCGACGCGAGAGCGGGGCTACATGAAACGACCGCGTCGGCAATTCTCGGCCTTGGCGCCGAAATACTGCTATTTGGCCTCGACGAACCGCAAACATTTCAAGGTTATTCTGTGCTACTTGCTCACTTGGCGCGCTTCAGCCGTCAACCCAATGTGTCCTCCCTCGAATGGTTAGAGCGAGTCACGATGGTGCAGGGGAAGGCATTGTCGAATGTGGAGGATCGCACGGCTTTTGCGGACAAATGCCGTGCAATGTTCCGCGATGCTGGCTTGGATGGGCCTTCCGATGTCACTGCCGACGTGGCTTACCCTGCTGCACCATTCAAAGATGTTCCGTGGGTCGACGACGATGAAGTCAGTGACGCAGAACTTCTTCTTGACGATCGTCTAAGAATACCCGAGCCAATAGCCATTCTCGACGATGATCGTTTTCGACATTTCGAGCCATCCAAGCGTCGGGACTTACTCGCGGAACAGGTGTATAGGTCATCGTATGGAACGTTCCTAGATAGGCTGGACGAAGCATTTCATACAAAATCAGAGGAACAAAGTTGAGCCTTCGGCCAAGTGACTTTCGGGCAATTCGCCTTGGAATCGCTGAAATACCTGGCGATGTCTCCAGTGATGCGGTTGGACATTACGCGCCAAAATTGGAGGACATGTTTGCGCCAGAAACGCATGCTGCGGCACTGGATCCCAGTACTCCCATAGTCGTCGGCTCCAGAGGAACTGGCAAGAGTTTCTGGGCAGGCGTTCTCGGGCAAGGCGCCACAAAGAAAGACGCTGCTAAGGCGTACCCGAAATTGCGGCTTCAAGACGTTAATGTCTATTTCGGCTTTACAGGGATAGGAGGATCTGATGGTATCGGGGCAGACGCGCTAAATTCAATCGTCCCAGAAAATGCAGACCTAGCTACTGCCAAAGCATTTTGGTGGGCTACCGTACTTCGGGCTGCCGCACGTTCCAATGGAAATACAAGCGCGAAGCTGTCTGATCTTGCCACTGTGGGCAGTAACTGGGAAGCGCGCGACATTGAGCTTGAACGCCACGAGCAACGCTTACGAGCAGCAAATCAGACGCTCCTGATCGTCTACGATGCCCTCGATACGGTAGCCACTAACTGGCCACGCAGGCGGCTAATTACCGAGGCTTTGTTGGAGGTTGTTTGGGCCACGCGGGCTTACCGCTCAATCAAGCTTAAGGTGTTCGTGCGCCCAGACCAAATAGACGACGATGGGTTACGATTTGTTGAGTTGCCAAAGTTACGGACAGGTGCAGTACGCCTTATGTGGTCAGGCCTTGATCTATACGGATTATTGTATGCCAGGCTAGCGTTGGCAAAAGACGAAGTCGCGAAAATAGCGTTCAGAAAATTGTTGAAGTCTGAAGGCATTCCCACTGTGGTGAGGGACGAAGTCCTCACCCGTAACTGGTCTCTTTGCCACGATGTTGCCGAGCAAACAAAGATCATGACGAGCCTCGCTGGCCAGTACATGGCAGCAGGAACCTACGGTTACAAGAAGGGCAAGACTTACGATTGGCCTCTCACCCACCTTGCTGACGCGCTGGATGAGGTTACACCTCGCAGTTTCATAGGCCTTCTGATAGCAGCCGCAAAACACGGGAGCGCCCCTGACAACTGGGCAATTACGCCAGACGGAATTCGTCATGGACTAAGGGCCGCCTCAAAAACTCGCGTTGATCAACTTCATCAGGAGTTTCCTTGGATTAAAGCCGTACTGGCGCCGCTTGCCGGCCTGCTCTTGCCTTCAGAGGACAGCGCGGTTTTTAAAGCATGGAAACAGAGTAAGACCATTCAGCTCCTCATCCAAGACGCCGCCACGAATAATTATCTTCTCCCATTTTCGAACCAGGACCGCCAAAGCGAACGTGAGCTGTTTGAGGCACTGAATCGCATCGGTGTAATGTTCCGGCGCAAAGACGACCGGATCGATATGCCAGATCTCTTCCGAGTTGCCGCTAAACTCTTGAAGAAGGGTGCGACCGCACCTCTTTAACAGAACGAATTGTCTGCAACTATTACTTATAAAATCTACTGGATCGAGTCGAAACCTAGTAGCCAAAGCAAACTGAACTCTACACGGTAAAGCTCAACGTACCGCTTAACCGTTCAGGGAACGTCGTTTCTGGCGGAGGGTGTGAGATTCGAACTCACGGATGCCTTGCGACATCGGCAGTTTTCAAGACTGCTGGTATAAACCGCTCACCCAACCCTCCGGAAGGCGTGCATTTTGAACGGTGGTCACTTGAATGTCCATCCCCGGAGCCCATATTCTGTAAACGGCGGAAAGGGCTTAGAATTGTCCCTGATCGACCGGCCCGAACCTGAAACTTTTCCGGTCCCGGCGAGTCTCATGTAGAGTTCGCCCATTCATTGGAGGATCAACCCACTATGCAACCGAATTTCCAGACCGTTAGCACCAGCCAAGGCGTCGCCCAGATTCAGAACCGCGTGCTGCGCAACACCTACATGCTGCTGGCGGCATCGATGGTGCCCACCGTGCTCGGCGCGCTGATCGGCGTGCAGTTCAATTTCTCCTTCATGGCCACCAACCCGATGATGGGTTTCCTGCTGTTCATGGGCATCGCCATGGCCTTCATGTTCGGCATCCAGAAGACCAAGGATAGCGGCATGGGCGTGGCGCTCCTGCTCGGTTTCACCTTCTTCATGGGGCTGATGCTGTCGAACATCCTCCGGGTGGCGCTGGGCTTTTCCAACGGCGGCATGCTGATCTCGATGGCGGCGGGCGGCACCGGGGCGATCTTCTTCACCCTGGCCGGCATCGGCTCGAACGCCAAGCGCGACTTTTCCGGCATCGGCAAGTTCCTCTTCGCCGGGGTGGTTCTGCTCCTGGTCGCGATGCTGGCCAACATCTTCCTGCACATTCCGGCGATGGCGCTGGCGATCTCGGCGATCGCGGTGCTGATCTTCTCCGCCTACATCCTCTACGACATCAACCGCATCGTGCAGGGCGGCGAGACCAACTACATCACGGCGACGCTGGCGGTCTATCTCGACGTCTACAACGTCTTCGTGAACCTGCTCAGCCTGCTGATGATGTTCAGCGGCCGTCGCGACTGAGTCGGTTCATTCGATCAAAAGGGCGGCTGCGGCCGCCCTTTTCTTTTCTACCGTTCGAACAGCGCGATCGACTCGACGTGCGAGGTCTGCGGGAACATGTTGGCGATGCCGGCGCCGCGCAGCCGGTAGCCCTGCTCGTGCACCAGCACCGCGGCGTCGCGCGCCAGCGTCGCCGGGCTGCATGAGACATAGACGATGCGCCGGGGCGCGTCGGCGCCGAGCGCCTTGACCAGCGCGATCGCTCCCTCGCGCGGCGGATCGATCAGCATCTTGTCGAAGCGCCCGAGCCCCGCCAGGCTCTCCGGAGTCGCCTCGAACAGGTTGGCGACCCGGAATTCGGTGCTGGCGGCGAGACCGTTCAATTCCGCGTTGGCGCGCGCCCGCTCGACCAGCGCGGAGGCGCCCTCGACGCCGACCACCCGGGCGCCGCACCTGGCGATCGGCAGCGTGAAGTTGCCCAGGCCGCAGAACATGTCGGCGATGCGCTCGTTCTGCCGGGGCGCCAGCAGGGCCAGCGCGCGCCGCACCAGCATGCGGTTGATGCCTTGATTGACCTGGGTGAAGTCGGTCGGGGAGAAGCGCAGTTCGACGCCGAACTCGGGCAGGGTGTAGGCGAGCGGCGGCGCGTCCTGGGGGTGGAAGAGCGAGACCGAGGCCGGCCCGCCGCTCTGCAGATAGATCACCAGTTCGTGGCTGTCGGCGAATTCGCGCAGCGAGCTCTCGTCCGCAACCGACAATGGCTGCAGCACGCGCAGCACCAGCGCCACCTGGCGTTCGCAGACGGCGACCTCGATCTGCGGCAGGCGGTCGGGAACCGACAGGCCGCCGATCAGCCGGCGCAACTCGGGCAGCAGGGCGGAGATCCTGGCCGGCAGCACCTCGCAGCTGTCCATGTCGGCGACGTAGCTGCTGCGCTTCTCGTGGAAGCCAACCAGCATGCCGCCCTTCTTCGGCACCAGCCGCGCCGACAGGCGCGCGCGGCTGCGGTAGCCCCAGGCCGGCCCGTAGATCGCCGGGTAGAGCAGCTCGGGATGCAGTCGGCCGATGTGCCAGAGCGCGTCCTCGAGCACCCGCTGCTTGGCCGCCGCCTGGGCCTCGGGCTCCAGGTGCTGCATGCTGCAGCCGCCGCAGACGCCGAAGTGGCGGCAGCGCGGCTCGGTCCGCTGGGCGCTCTGGCGCAGGATGGCGACCGCGCTGGCCTGCTCGTAATTTGGCTTCCGGCGGTAACTCGAATACTCGACCGTTTCGCCGGGCAGCGCAGCCTCGATGAAAATCGTCTTGCCCTCGACGTGGGCGACGCCGCGACCCTCGTGGTCCAGCGATTCGATGACGGCCAGCGGCATGTCGGCTTTTGCGAACGAAAGGCGCGATTATAAGCGCGCCCGGTGCGTGCTCAGCGCGACCCCAGCGATTCCTCCAGACGCTGCACCATGTCGATCAGCCTGGGCCTCACCTCGTCCATCAGGAATTCCGGCGGCAGCATGATGGCAGGACCGCCGCAGTTGATCGCCATCGGCGGCAGGCCGCCGCCCACCCTGACGGCGACGGCGATGGCATTGACGTCCTTCTGCCAGTCGCCGATCGAACTGCAGCAGCCCTGCTCCCGGTACTGGCGCAACGCCGCCTCAAGCCCCGCCTCGATCGCCGGCCACGCCGCCGGATCCCGCTCGCGGACGCGCGCCAGCAGCTCGGCCCGCTCGCTCTCCGGGATGGCGGCGAGGTAGGCGCGGCCCATCGCGGTGGCGGCCAGCGGGATGCGCGAGCCGATGTCGAGGCTCAAGGTCAGCGCCGAGGCGCTGCGGCAGTTCTCGACGTAGATCATGTTGAGCCGGTCGCGCGTGCCCAAGGACACCATGCCGCGCGAGAAGTCCGCCAGCTCCTGCATCAGCGGCCGCGCCAACTGGCGCACGTCGAGCCGCGCCAGCATGGCGCTGCCCAGGGCCAGGGTGGCCGAGCCCAGGCGGTAGCGGCCGCTCTCCTCGACGTGCTGCAGATAGCCCAGCCGCGTCAGCGTGTAGGTCAGGCGCGAGACGGTGGATTTGGGCAGGCGGCAGCGTTGGGCGATCTCCTGGTTGCCCAGCAGCTTGTCGCCGGAGCGGAAGCAGCTCAGCACCTCCAGGCCGCGCGCCAGCGCGGTGATGAAGTGCCGATCCTCCTTGGCGGTGGGCTTGGCCGCGGTCTCGGCTGGCTTGGCCGCGGGCTTGACAGGCTTCGCCGCGGACTTGACGGCGGCTCTCGCAGACTTGGGCAGGGCCATCGATCACTCCTCTCGCGTTTGGTCTGCGCTCACGCCTCGTTCGGCGGCCATCCGCCGCAACTGGGCCTTGAGGATCTTGCCGCTGGCGGTGGCCGGCAGGCGGTCCACCAGCACGATCTCGGCGGGCCGCTTGTAGGGCGACAGGCGCTCGCGCAGGAAGTCCGCCAGCGCCTCGCCGGTGAGGCCCGAGCCGGGAGCCGCCTCGACGTAGGCGACCACCTCCTCGTTGCCGGGAACGGCGCGGCCCACCACCGCCGAATGCACGACCTCGGGATGGGAATTGATCACCTGCTCCACCTCGACCGGATAGACGTTGAAGCCGGAGCGGATGATCAGCTCCTTGGAGCGGCCGACGATGAACAGCGCGCCGTCTGCCGCCTGGCGCGCCAGGTCGCCGCTGTTCAGCCAGCCCTCGGCATCGATCGCGGCGCGGGTCTGCTCGGGGTCGCGGTAGTAGCCGCGCATCACGTTGGGACCGCGCAGCCACAGCTCGCCGACTTCGCCGGGCGCGGCGTCGGCGCCGTCCTTGACGATGCGCACCGAAATGCGCGGGATCGGCTGGCCCACCGAGCAATCGCTGCGGGGGCGGTCGAGGCGGGTCTGGGCGATGGTCGGCGACGACTCGGTCATGCCGTAGCCGTTGGCCAGCACCACGCCGAAGACGGCCTCGAAATCGTCCTTCAGCGCCTGGTCGAGCGGCGCGCCGCCGGCCTGGGCGGTGCGCAGTTGCGGCGCCGCCAGGCGCTCGGCCTGGCGCCTGCCCCATTCGAGCAGCTTGGCGTAGATCGCCGGCACGCCGTGCAGCACCGTGACGCCCTCCTCGGCCAGCGCCCGGGCCAGGCGCTCCGGCTCGAAGCGCGCCGCGAGCATCAGGGTGGCGCCGCCGTGCAGGGTGGACAGCATGATGCTGCTCAGCCCATAGACGTGGGAAATCGGCAGCACGCCATAGACCCGGTCGCCCGGGGAGAGCCCACGCAGGCAGCGGTTGTTCTCGGCGATGAAGGCGAGGCTGCGGTGGCTCAGCATCACCCCCTTGGGATGGCCCGAGGTGCCCGAGGTGTAGATCAGCGCCGCGACCTGGTCAGCGCCCGAGGCATGGACCGGCTCGGGCAGGGCTTCCCGGTTCAACGGCCCCAGGGCGAGCCGGCCCAGGCCGGGCCAGCGGACGTCCCGCGCCCCGAGCCTGGCGCCGTGCGCCGCCGCCTCGTCGGCCAGTTCGGCCGAAACCCCGCCCAGGAACAGGGTCAGGCGCGCGCCGGAATGCGCGATGAAATTGTCGATTTCGCGCGCCGACAGCCGCGCATTGACCGGCGCGGCCCAGGCGTCGAGCCGGCTCGCGGCCAGGATCAGCACCGCGGCGGCATTGCAGTTCTCGCCCACCAGCAACAGCCGGTCGCCGGCGCGCAGGCCCGATTCGGCGAGGCGCTGCGCCGCAGCGGCGACCGCCGCGGCGAGCTCGCCATAACTCAGAGCGCCGCCGGCGTCTTCCAAGGCGACGGCATCGGGCGTCGCAGCCGCCCAGGGATCGATGATCTGGTGGATGCGGCTGGCGAGTGCTTCCCTCGGTGTCGGCTCGTGCATGGCGGGCAATCTTGTCACAGCCGCGGAAATCGCGTCAAGATTTTTCGGAACTGGGTTCTGCACAACAAAACCGGCGCGGCCGTCTTCGGCAAGTTCCACCGCCGGCGCCTCAGTCACCGCGCTATTGACAGCGCCGGCGTCTTGCGGAAACATCGGACATTCGCAGCAGAACCATGTTCTGCGATGCAGAATACACTAGGGAGGGTGCATGGATCTCGGTTTCAGCGCAGCGGAGAACGCCCACCGCGAGGCGGTCAGAGCCTTCGTCAGGGACGAGTTGCCCTCGCACATCCGCCACAAGGTGATGAACGGCCTGCACCTGACCCGGGACGACCACCTGGCGTGGCAGCGCAGCCTGTTCCGGCGCGGCTGGGGCGGCCCGTCCTGGCCGAAGGAATTCGGCGGACCGGGCTGGACCCCGACCGAGCTGTACATCTTCGAGGAGGAATGCGCGGCCGGCGGCGCGCCGCGCCTGATCTCCTTCGGCCAGCGGATGATCGCGCCGGTGCTGATGGCCTTCGGCAGCAAAGCGCAGCAGGAGCGCCACCTGCCCAGGATCATGGCGGCCGAGGCGTGGTGGTGCCAGGGCTTCTCCGAACCGGGCGCGGGCTCCGACCTGGCCTCGCTGAAGACGCGCGCCGAGAACCGCGGCGACCATTACTTGGTCAATGGCCAGAAGACCTGGACCACGCTGGGCCAGCACGCCGACTGGATCTTCTGCCTGGTGCGCACGGACAGCGACGCGAAGCCGCAGCGCGGTATCTCCTTCCTCTTGATCGACATGAAGTCTCCCGGCATCACCGTGCGGCCTATCATCACCCTCGACGGCGCCCATGAGGTCAACGAGGTCTGGTTCGAGGACGTGAAAGTCCCGATCGAGAATCGCGTCGGCGAGGAGAACCAGGGCTGGACCTATGCCAAGTTCCTGTTGGGACACGAGCGCACCAATATCGCCGGCATCGGCATCAGCAAGCGCGAACTGGCGCGCCTGAAGCGCATCGCCGGCGCCGAGATGAAGCACGGCCGCTCCCTGCTCGACGATCCGCTGTTCGCGGCCAAGCTGGCGCAGGTCGAGATCGACCTGATGGCGCTGGAGATCACCAACCTGCGCGTGCTGTCGGCCGAGAAGGAACGGCGTGCCCCGGGACCCGAGGCCTCCATCCTCAAGATCAAGGGCTCGGAGATCCAGCAGACCATCTCCGAACTGCTGATGCAGGCGCTCGGTCCCTATGCCCAGCCCTACAACCGCGCGGCGATGGAGATCGACTGGCAGGAGGAAGCGATCGGTCCAAGTTACGGCGCGCCGCTCGGCGCGCATTACTGCAATCTG
>DATKVJ010000110.1:0-2865 GCA_035530135.1 Rhodocyclaceae bacterium
GGATGCGGGCGCCCGCATCATCCTGACCAACACCTTCTCCTCCAACCGCATCGTCCTGGAGCGGCATGGCGCGAGCGGGCGCTCGGCGGAGTTGTCCCGCGCCGGGGCAGCCATCTCGCGCCAGGCCGCCGCCGACCGCGCGCTGGTCTTCGGCTCCATCGGGCCGACGGGAAAACTGGTGTCCTTGAAGCAACTGGACATTGCGGCAGCCGAGGCGGTATTCGCCGAACAGGCGGCGGCTTTGGCCGCGGGCGGCGCCGACGCCCTCGTGATCGAAACCATGGCCGATCTCGAGGAGGCAAAGGCGGCGCTGAGAGCCTGCCTGCGCGCCTGCGACCTGCCGGTCGGCGTGAGCTTCACCTTCGACTCGGGCAAGGAAAAGAACCGCACCATGATGGGCGTCACGCCGGCCCAGGCGTGGCGAGCTGCGCATGAAGGCGGCGCGAGCTTCGTCGGCGCCAACTGCGGCATAGGCATCGACGCCTACGTCAAGGTTGCCCGCGAACTGGCGCAGTGCGGCGGCGAGCTGCCGCTGTGGATCAAGGGCAATGCCGGCCGCCCGGTGATGGCCGCGGACGGCAGCAGCCACTACAACGCCGGACCGGAAGACTTCAGCCGTGCGGTGCCGGAACTGGTGGCGGCGGGCGTCCGTTTCATCGGCGGCTGCTGCGGCTCGACCCCGGCCCACGTCGCCGCCATCGTCGCCGCCATCGAAGCCGTCGGCACATCCCGGTAACGGTTCTCGCGCCCCGAGTGCTGCGCGAGCAGCGCTTTCATCGACAGCCCTGCTAAGCGAAAACGCGACGCCTGTGCTCGGCTGATCTCAGGCAAACTCTCGGTCGAGAAGCTCGACATCAGGTTTCCACCAGGCATGGCGGAAAAGGCCCACGCGACTTGAAACCGCGGTTCTAAAGCGCCCAGGGATTGAAGACTTGAGGGTAGAGCGCGAAATCCTGAATGTTGCGGGTGACCACGGTGAGGCCGTGGCACTGGGCGGTGGCCATGATGAGACCGTCCATCACCGGCAGCGGTTGCCCGGCCAGTTCGGCGTGCGCGGCGATCTGTGCCCAGACGTGAAGGGCGGCGGCATCGAGCGGCAGGATGCGCCCGGCGAAGCGCTGCTCCACCTTGCCCAGCCAAGCGGTGAGCTTCTGGCTGCGACGCGGGTCGGTCTTACGCAGCTTGAGGAGGCCTTTTTCGATTTCGCCCAGGGTGATCACGCTGACGAACAGACTGGCCTCGTCCTGCTCGTCCAGCCAGGCGATGACTGCCGGCGCGGGAGCCCTCCTGGCGTATTCGGAAAGCGCGCAGGTGTCCAGAAGCCAGCTCACAATTCGTTGTCGCGTCCGGTGTCGCGGCTGCGGGCAATGTCCAGATCTTCGATCGCCAAATCCGGAGCGAGCAGCGCGCTGGAGAGTTTTCCCCGGCGGCGGGTGAGCCTGGCATATTCTTCCGCCGAAACCACCACCGCCGTCGGCTTGCCGTGGACGGTAACCGTTTGGGCATCGCCGCCCGCCGCCCGCTTGACGAGCTGGCTGAAGTTGCCCTTCGCTTCCTGCAACTGCCATTCGCTGTGCATGCCACCCTCCGTCGATTCTGGCCAGACTGACCAGATTGTAGCGCAGGGCTTGCGGCTTGACCATGCCTAACTTCATTTCCGAAGATCAGATCGAGCGGGTGCCGGAGAGCTACGGCCGCGTGCTGTTCCGGGAGAAATGCGACAACGTGTTCTACCTGATGCTCGACTACGCGAGCCACGGCAGGAAGTGGGCGGCTTAGTTCGCAGAACAGCGGGCCAGTTTCGTGGGCGAGGCTCAGGCGGCGCGGGAACCAATGTAGAGGACGGGAAGGGCTATGATGCCGGCGAAGTTTCTGGCACGATGCGCGCGAGCAAGAACCCCTTTTCACGTCGGCGGTAGTTTTTTTACTCTGAGGTATCCCGCGCCATGGGTTTGACTTTGATCATCGGCAACAAAAACTATTCATCCTGGTCTCTCAGGCCTTGGTTCTATCTGAGACATCACGGCATTCCCTTCGATGAAATCAGGATCCCCTTGTATCGGGAAGACTCGAAGAAGAGGATTTTGTCCTATTCCCCGTCCGGCAAAGTGCCGCTGCTGATCGATGGCGACACTCACATCTGGGACTCTCTGGCGATACTCGAATATCTGGCAGAGCGCTATCTCAAAACGCTCGGCTGGCCTGACGACACGAAGGACCGGGCCTTGGCGAGATCGCTGGCCGCAGAAATGCATTCCGGATTCCAGGCCTTGCGCACTTGTTGCGGCATGAACTGCCGCAGACCGCCGGGAGCTAAAGACCTGCCCGAAGACGTGCTCAAGGACATCGCCCGGATCAGGCAAATCTGGCAGGATTGCAGAGCCCGCTTTGGCAGCGGAGGCCCGTGGCTGATGGGCGGTTTCAGCATCCTCGATGCGATGTACGCGCCGGTTGCCTTGCGCTTCAATACTTACCGAGTGGATGTCGGGGCTGCGGAGCGGGATTATGTGAACACGGTGCTGAATCACCCCGCAATCCAGGAATGGATGGCAGCCGGCAGGCAAGAAACCGAAGTCATTCAAGCGTTCGAAGATTGAACGCTCGATACCTGTCGCCGGGCATCAATCGCGAATCCTGCCCTTCCGGGGTGAACCGGAAGGATAGGATCGCTGCCGCTTCGAACCTCAGCCCGCCTTCATCCAGATCACCGGCTTGCCCTTGAGGCTGGCCTTCGCGGGCGCGGGTGCGGCGCAGTCGGGGTCGGCCAGCGCCGCATCGACCGCGGCGCGCAGCGCCAGCTTGAGCGGCGCCAGGCCGCGGCTGGCGGCCGCCTCGTTCTCCAGCAGCGTGGCGAAGATGTCGCCC
>DATKVJ010000111.1:0-18422 GCA_035530135.1 Rhodocyclaceae bacterium
GGCCGAGGGCGTGATTGCGGTCGCGAAGGAGCGCATCGCGCTGCTGCGAGCCTAGCGCGGCGAAAACCTCCGCGTCGCGGCATCCGGACTTGAATTCGTCCATGCTAGCCCCATGTTGTCTGCATTGATTTCACTGGGGACGGTCCATCATGCGCTACGACAAGCTCACCACCATGTTCCAGCAGGCCCTCGCCGACGCCCAGAGCATCGCCGTGGGCAACGACCAGCAGTTCATCGAGCCGCAGCACCTGCTGCTGGCGCTTCTGAACCAGCAGGACGGCGGCGCCGCCTCGCTATTGCAGCGCGCCGGCGCCAACGTGCCGCCGTTGAAGGCGGCGCTGGAGGCCTCGATCGCCCGCCTGCCCAAGGTCAGCGGCCACGGCGGCGAAGTCGCCGTCGGCCGCGAGCTCTCCAACCTGCTCAACGTCACCGACAAGGAAGCGCAAAAGGCCGGCGACCAGTTCATCGCCTCCGAGATGTTCCTGCTGGCGCTGGCTCAGGACAAGGGCGAGAGCGGCAAGCTGCTGAAGCAGCACGGCGCCAATCGCCCGGCGCTGGAGGCGGCGATCAAGGCGGTGCGCGGCGGCCAGAACGTCGGCAGCCAGGAGGCCGAGGGCAGCCGCGAGGCGCTGAAAAAATACACGCTGGATCTGACCGAGCGCGCCCGCTCCGGCAAGCTCGACCCGGTGATCGGCCGCGACGACGAGATCCGCCGGGCGATCCAGATCCTGCAGCGCCGGACCAAGAACAATCCGGTGTTGATCGGCGAGCCGGGCGTGGGCAAGACCGCGATCGTCGAGGGCCTGGCGCAGCGCATCGTCAATGGCGAGGTGCCCGAGACCCTGAAGGACAAGAAGGTGCTGTCGCTCGACATGGCCTCGCTGCTCGCCGGCGCCAAGTACCGCGGCGAATTCGAGGAGCGCCTGAAATCCGTGCTGAAGGAGATCGCCCAGGACGAGGGGCGGATCATCGTTTTCATCGACGAATTGCACACCATGGTCGGCGCCGGCAAGGCCGAGGGCGCGATGGATGCCGGCAACATGCTGAAGCCGGCGCTGGCGCGGGGCGAGCTGCACTGCATCGGCGCCACGACGCTGGACGAATACCGCAAGTACATCGAGAAGGACGCCGCGCTCGAGCGCCGCTTCCAGAAGGTGCTGGTCGATGAGCCCTCGGTCGAATCGACGATCGCCATCCTGCGCGGCCTGCAGGAGAAGTACGAGCTGCACCACGGCGTGGACATCACCGACCCGGCCATCGTCGCCGCGGCGGAACTCTCCCACCGCTACATCACCGACCGCTTTCTGCCCGACAAGGCGATCGACCTGATCGACGAGGCGGCCTCGCGCATCAGGATGGAAATCGATTCCAAGCCGGAGGCCATGGACAAGCTGGACCGCCGGCTGATCCAGCTGAAGATCGAGCGCGAGGCGGTGAAGAAGGAGAAGGACGAGGCCTCGCAAAAGCGCTTCAAGATGATCGAGGAGGAGATCGGTAGGCTGGGGCGCGAGTACGGCGACTATGACGAGGTCTGGAAGGCGGAGAAGGCCCAGGTCCAGGGCTCGCAGCACATCAAGGAAGAGATCGACAAGCTCAAGATACAGATGGAGGAGGCCAAGCGCCGCGGCGACTGGCAGACGATGGCCGAGTTGCAGCACGGCAAGCTGCCGCAACTGGAAGCCCGGCTGAAGCAGGCGGATACGGCGGGCGCGAAGGCGGAGCGCTTCAAGCTGCTGCGCACGCAAGTCGGCGCCGAGGAGATCGCCGAGGTGGTCTCGCGCGCCACCGGCATCCCGGTCTCCAGGATGATGCAGGGCGAGCGCGAGAAGCTGCTGCACATGGAGGAGCGCCTGCAGGCCCGCGTGGTCGGACAGAGCGAGGCGGTGCGCATGGTCTCGGACGCGATCCGGCGTTCGCGCGCGGGCTTGTCCGAGGAGAACCGGCCCTACGGCTCCTTCCTGTTCCTGGGACCCACCGGGGTGGGCAAGACCGAGCTGTGCAAGGCGCTGGCGGAGTTCCTGTTCGATGCCGAGGATCATCTGATCCGGGTCGACATGAGCGAGTTCATGGAGAAGCACTCGGTGGCCCGGCTGATCGGCGCGCCGCCCGGCTACGTCGGCTACGAGGAGGGCGGCTACCTGACCGAGCAGGTACGCCGCAAGCCCTATTCGGTGATCCTCTTCGACGAGGTGGAGAAGGCGCACCCTGACGTGTTCAACGTGCTGCTGCAGGTATTGGACGACGGTCGCATGACCGACGGCCAGGGCCGCACCGTGGACTTCAAGAACACCGTCATCGTGATGACCTCGAACCTCGGCAGCCAGATGATCCACCAGATGGCCGGCGACGACTACCAGGTGATCAAGCTCGCGGTGATGGCGGAAGTGAAGAGCTTCTTCCGGCCCGAGTTCGTGAACCGCATCGACGAGATCGTGGTCTTCCATTCCCTCGACGAGAAGAACATCGCGGCCATCGCCAGGATACAGCTCGGTTATCTGGAGAAGCGCTTGGCGCGGCTGGAGATGACGCTGGAAGTCAGCGACGCCGCCCTGGCGGAGCTGGCCAGCGCCGGCTTCGATCCGGTGTACGGGGCGAGGCCTCTGAAGCGCGCCATCCAGGACCGGATCGAGAATCCCCTGGCCCGTCAGATTCTCGAAGGCAAGTTCGCCGCCAAGGACGCGATCCGCGTCGATGTCCAGCGCGGATCGATCAGCTTCGAGAAGCGCGGCTGAGTCAGCTGGGTTACGTCTGGCCGTAGCGGACCAGGGTGTTGCGGCCGGCGTTCTTGGCGCGGTACATGGCGCTGTCGGCGTTCTTCATCAGGCTGTCGATGTCCTCGCCGTCCTCCGGATAGACGCTGATGCCGATGCTGGCGGTCAAGCGCAGTTCCAGGCCGCCGATGCGGTAGGTCTCTGCGATGATGGCGAGCAGCTTGCCGCCCAATTGGGTGACTTGCTCTGGCTCGGGCAGCTCGGGCACCAGGATGACGAATTCGTCGCCGCCGTGGCGCGACACGGTATCGCTGGCGCGCACCTTGGCCTCGAGCCGCCGCGCCACCTCGCGCAGCACCGCATCGCCGACGTCGTGGCCGTGGCTGTCGTTGATCGGCTTGAAGCCGTCGAGGTCGAGGAAGAGCACGGCGAAGCGCTTGTCGTAGCGTCTGGCGCCGGTCAGCGTATTGTTCATGCGGTCGAACAGCAGGCTGCGGTTGGGCAGTTCGGTCAGCGGGTCGTACTGGGCGATACGGCGGATGCGCTCCTCGTCGCGCTTGCGTTCGCTGATGTCGGTGAAGATGGCGACGTAATTGGCGATCTTGCCGTTATCCAGGCGTACCGCGCTGATCGACAGCCACTCCGCCGCGATGCTGCCGTCCTTGCGCCGGTTGCTGATCTCGCCCTCCCAGTGATTGGCCTCGAGCAGCCGGCGCCACATCTCGGCGTAGAAGGCCTTCGAATACTGGCCGGATTGCAGCTGCTGAGGCGTCTGGCCCCGGATCTCCGCCTCGCTGTAGCCGGTGATCGTCGTGAAGGCGCGGTTGGCCGAGAGAATGCGGGTGTCGGCATCGGTGATCACGATGCCCTCGTGGCTGTTCTCGAACACCTTGGCGGCGAGCCGCAGCTGTGCCTGCGCTTCCTTGCGCGAACTGATGTCGATGATCAGGGCGACCAGACCGATGCGCCGGCCGCTCACGTCCTGCAGCCGGCGGGCCGAGAGCTCGCCCCAGAATTCGCTGCCGTCGCGGCGCCGGTAATGCCGCTCGACGGTGACGAAGTCGAGCTCGCTGTCCAGCAGCGACATCATGCTCGAGCGGCCGGTCTCGCGCTCGTCGGGGTGCACCTGCGCGACGTATTCGCTGCCGATCAATTCGGCGAGCGGCCGGCCGAACATCTCGGCCATGCGCCGGTTGGCGTGGATGATCCGGCCCGCGTGGTCGACCAGGAAAATCGCGGCGTTCGAGGTGTCGTAGATGGCGCGCAACTGGCGCTCGCCGGCGGCCAGCGCCAGCAGCGTGCGCCGGCGTTCGCTGATCAGGATGGCCAGGGTCATGCCGGTGACGGCCAGGGTCGCGCCGTAGAGCCAGAAGCCGGCCATCCCGTTGGCGGCGAAATCATGGGCGAAGGTGCCGGTGCCGAGGTCGATGCTGGCCAGCGCCAGCGCCAGCGCCGTCAGGATGAACAGCGTCGTGATCCGCCGGCCGAAGCGCAGCGCCGCCCAGATGACGATGGGAAACATCACGAAGCCGTGCGCATAGTCGCCGAGCAGCGTCCGCTGCCAGCCGCCGAAGACGATGGCGCCGGCGATCAGGGCGATGCCGGTGAATAGGGCCACTTCCAGCCAGTAGCGGGCGGATCCGGGCAGGCGGGTCGGCCTGGCCCAGACCAGGAAGAGCGGGGCGAGAACCAGCACGCCGAGCCAGTCGCCCATCGACCATTTGAGCCAGGCCAGCGGTGCCGTCCCCCAGGGCAGGGTCCCGGATGACCCCAGGACGAGCGTGCCGATGCCGGAACCGAGCAGTGCGGCCAAGGCCCCGACCAGACCCAGGGCCCGATAATCGGACAGACGGTTCAATCCGGAGTCGAAGTCACGGCTGCGGGCCAGTAGCCGGTAGCCCCCCCAGGCCGCCAGCGCCTGGCCGCAGCCGATGGCGATGCCCGGGGCGATCTGCGGGCCCATGCTCGCGTGGGCTAACGCGGCGCCCAGCGCGATGCCGGGCCACAGTTTGCCCTCCGACAGCAGCAGGCTGGCCAGGGCCAGGCCTGCCGCCGGCCCGACCAGGGCGATGTGCCGGCCGATGATGGCGTAGTGCAGAGAAGAGCGTGCAACGAGGGCATAGACCAGGGCCAGCCCCAGGTTGCCCAAGCCCAGCCGCACGACTGACGATCTCATCATATTTCCAGCCCGATCGCATGGCGAGCGGGGAAATGTAACACAATGTAACATGGGTGAAGCGGCCGCGACGGAACCGCGGCCGGGCGCCGGACCGGTTCGCTCTCAGTTGAGTTTGAGTACGCCGCGCTTCAGCCCCGGGTCGTCCGGATGCGCCGAAATGGAAAAGCCCAGGCTGGCGACGAACTTGATCATGCGCCGGTTCTCGGCCAGGAAATCGCCGGTCATGTACTTCAGGCCGCGGCTCCGGGCGGTATCGATCAGCACCGCCATCAGGCGGCGGGCCAGGCCCTTGCCCTGCCAGGCGTCGGCGACGACGATGGCGAATTCGCAGGATTCTGCGTCGGGATTGGTGGCGTAGCGGACCACCCCGAGCTCCAGCTCGCGGCGGTTCTCGTCTACGGTGGCGACGAAAGCCATCTCTCGGTCGTAGTCAATCTGGGTGAGGCGGGTGAGCTGGGAGGGCGCCAGTTCGCGGATGGTGTTCATGAAGCGGAAATACTTGCTCTCCGCCGACAGCCCCTTGACGAACACCTGTTCCATCTCGGCGTCCTCGGGCTTGATCGGGCGGATGGTCACGGTCTGGCCCTCGTCGCTCTGGTAGTGCAGCGTCTGGTGCGCCGGATAGGGGTGGATCGCCATGTGCTCGTAAGCGGTGATCTGGGGCGGCAGCTTGGCAATCACGATGCGGGCGTCGACGGCCACGGCGCCGTGCTCATCGACGATCAGCGGATTGATTTCCATCTCGCGCAGACAGGGCAGCTCGCAGACCATTTCCGAGACGCGCAGCAAGACCGCCTCGATCGCTTCCATGCTCACCGCCGGCATGCTGCGCAGGCTGCCCAGCCGGGCGATGCGGTGCGCCGACTGGAGCATGTCGGCGACCAGGACGCTGTTCAGGGGCGGCAGGGCGACGGCGCGTTCCTTGCCGGCCTCGACGCCGGTACCGCCGGGGCCGAGGGTGATCACCGGGCCGAAGATCTCGTCCTGGGTCATGCCGACCATCAGTTCCCGGCCGTTGGGCTTGACGACCATAGGCTCGATGGCGATGCCGTTGATCAGCGCCTCGGGGTGGCGTCTTTGCACCTCGGCGACGATTTCCTGGTAGGCGTCGCCGACCGCGGTCAGGGTGCATAGATTCAGGCGCACGCCGCCGGAATCGGACTTGTGGGTGATCTGCAGCGAATCGACCTTCATCACCACCGGCAGACCGATCTCTTCGGCCAGCAGCACCGCCTCGGCCGCGGAGCGCGCCACCACGGTCTGCGCGATCGGGATGTGGAAGGCCGCCAGGAGCGCCTTCGACTCGATCTCCGAGAGCGCGCGCCGCCCCTGCGCGAGCGCCGTCTCGATCACCAGCCGGGCGCTATCCAGACGCGGTACGACGTGATCGGAGAGCGACGCCGGCGTCTGCATCAGGAGCTTCTGGTTGCGGTAGTAGTTGGAGATGTGCGAGAACAGTTCCACCGCCGGTTCGGGCGTGTGGAAGGTGGGGATGCCGGCACCCTTGAACAGCAGCCGCGCTTCGCGCACCTGCTCCTCGCCCATCCAGCAGGTAACCAGCGGCTTGTCCGACTTCCGGGCGGCCTCGATCACCACGCGCGCCGCCTGGGTCGGGTCGGTCATCGCCTGCGGCGTCAGGATGGCGAGCACGCCGTCGATGTTGTCGTCCTCCAGGCAGGCCGACAGCGTCGCCGCGTAGCGCGCCGGATCGGCGTCGCCGACGATGTCCAGGGGATTGGCCCGCGACCAGGTCGGCGGCAGCGCCTCCTTGAGCTTGCGCCGGGTCGCCGGGGCGAGCGTGGCCAGCGGTACGCCGATGTCGGCGGCGTGGTCGGCCGCCATCACGCCCGGCCCGCCGCCGTTGGTGATGATCGCGAGCCGGTTGCCGCGCGGCCGGAAGTGCGAGAACAGCGCCTGCGCCGCGGCGTACATCTGGCCGATGGTAGACAGGCGCACCACCCCGGCCCGGCGCAGGGCGGCGTCGAAGACGTCGTCGGCGCCGACCAGTGCCCCGGTGTGCGACAGCACCGCCTGCTCGCCCGCGGGATGGCGGCCGACCTTGATCAGCAGCACCGGCTTGCAGCGCGCCGCGGCGCGCAGGGCGCTCATGAAGCGGCGGGCGTTCTTGATGCCCTCGATGTAGAGAAAGATGTTTTCCGTCTTCGGATCGGCGACCAGGTAATCGAGGCTCTCGCCGAAATCGACGTCCGCGGATGTGCCTAAGGATACGACGCTGGAGAAGCCGACCTTGTTGGGCAGCGCCCAGTCGAGGATGGCGGTGCACAGCGCCCCCGACTGGGAGATGAGGCCGATGCTGCCGGGGTTGGCGCTGCCGTTGGCGAAGCTCAGGTTGATGCCGCTGCCCGGGCGCATGATGCCCAGCGAATTGGGGCCGAGCAGGCGCAGCTTGTGGCGCCGCGCGCTCTCCAGCGCGGCCCGCTCCAGCGCCGCGCCGTGCCTGCCGATCTCGGAAAAGCCGCCGGAGATGACGATCGCGCACCTCACCCCGGCCTGGCCGCAAGCCTCGACGATCGCCGGTACCGTCGCCGCCCGGGTGCAGATCACGGCCAGATCGAGCCGCTGCGGGATCCTGTCCACCGAGGCATAGCAGGGCTGGCCGAAGATGGCCTGGTGCTTGGGATTGACCGGAAACAGGCGCCCCTTGTAGCCCGAGTCGAGCATGTTGCGGATCAGGATGTTGCCGATCGAGGACGGGGTCTCGGAAGCGCCGATGATGGCGACCGAGCTGGGTTCGAAGAGCGGTGTCAGATAGTGCTGTTCGGTGTTCATGGCTCTCTTCCCGCCGCCGCAGAGGCGGTGCCGCGCAAGTCTGAAGGCTCGCTAGGGTGTATTATTTCACCTATTGCACTGCAACAGGAGCATTGATGAGTTCTCATGGTTCCACCGGCCATTCGAGCCAGAAAAAACTGGCGTTGGCGGCCCTGGGCGTGGTGTATGGCGACATCGGCACCAGCCCGCTCTACACCATGAAGGAAGTTTTCGCCGGTGCGCAGCATCCGGTGGCCATCACGCCCGACAACGTCCTGGGCATCCTGTCGCTGATCTTCTGGGCGCTCACCATCGTCGTCACGGTGAAATACGTGTCCTTCATCATGCGCGCCGACAACAAGGGCGAGGGCGGCATCATGGCGCTGATGGCGCTGGCGCTGCGCCCGGCAGCGGAGGGCTCGCGCCGCCGCAACGTGATCCTGATCCTCGGCCTGTTCGGCGCGGCGCTGTTCTACGGCGACGGCGTGGTGACGCCGGCGATCTCGGTGCTGTCCGCGGTGGAAGGCCTGGAAATCGCCGCACCGGCGCTGAAGACCTTCGTGATCCCGGTCACCCTCGTAGTCTTGTTGCTGCTGTTCCTGTTCCAGAAGAAGGGCACGGCGGGCATCGGCGCGCTGTTCGGGCCGGTGATGATGTTCTGGTTCGCCACCCTGGCGCTGCTGGGGGTGATCAACATCGCCGCCGCGCCGGGGGTGCTGGCCGCGCTCGACCCGTTCCACGGCCTGCGCTTTCTGGTCGAGCGCCCGGCGTTGGGCTTCTTCTCGCTGGGCGCGGTGGTGCTGGCGCTGACCGGCGCCGAGGCCCTGTACGCCGACATGGGCCACTTCGGTCGCAAGCCGATCCAGTTCGCCTGGTTCGGTCTGGTGCTGCCGGCCTTGGTGCTCAACTATTTCGGCCAGGGCGCATTGCTGCTGCGCGACCCGAGGGCGATCCAGAACCCCTTCTACCTGTTGGCGCCGGGCTGGGCGCTCTATCCGCTGGTGGCGATCGCCACGGTGGCGACGGTGATCGCCTCGCAGGCGGTGATCTCCGGCGCCTTCTCGATCACCCAGCAGGCGATCCAGCTCGGCTACTCGCCGCGTCTGGAGGTGCAGCACACCTCGGATCGCGAGATCGGCCAGATCTACCTGCCGGGCATCAACTGGACGCTGCTGATCGCCGTGGTCGCGCTGGTGCTGGGCTTCGGCTCCTCGACCAACCTGGCCGGCGCCTACGGCATCGCCGTCACCGGCACCATGCTGATCACCAACGTTCTCGCCGTCTGCGTCACGCGCTGGCTGTGGCACTGGGGCTGGTGGCGGGCGCTGCTGGGCGTCCTGCCGTTCATGTGCATCGACCTGGCCTTCTTCTCCGCAAACATGGTGAAGATCTTCGACGGCGGCTGGTTTCCGCTGCTCTTCGGCTTGGTGGTGTTCCTGCTGCTGACCACCTGGAAGCGCGGCCGGCAACTGCTCTACCTGCAACTGCAGCAAGGGGCGCTCGAGCTCAAGCCCTTCATCGAGAGCATGAACCTGGGCGGCGCGACGCGCGTCCCGGGCACGGCGGTGTTCATGACCCCCAATCCCGAGGCCGTGCCGCAGGCCCTGCTGCACAGCCTCAAGCACTACAAGGTGGTGCACGAGCGGATGGTGATCGTCACCGTCAAGGTGCTCGACGTGCCGCGCGTGGCCAACGCGCAGCGGGTGACGGTGGAAGCGCTGCCCAACAATTTCTGGCGGGTCAGGGTGTATTACGGCTTCATGGACGAGCCCGACCTGCCGCAGGCGCTCGAGTGGTGCGCCGAGCAGGGACTGGATCTCGACATGATGGACACCTCCTTCTTCTTGAGCCGCGAGACGCTGATCTCCGGTCCCGGCACCAGCATGGTTCGCTGGCGCGAGAAGCTGTTCATCGCCATGTTCCGCAACGCCGGCAGCGTCACCAGCTTCTTCAAGCTGCCGGCCAACCGCGTCGTCGAACTCGGCGCCCAAGTCGTGTTGTAGGCGGGCGCCGTGAGCGAAGTCCCGCCGCCATCCGCCTGGGTCAGCCGCTTCGCGCCGCTGATTGTCGCGGGGGGATCGGTGCTCGATCTCGCCTGCGGCTCGGGCCGGCACACCCGGCTGCTGGCCGGCATGGGTCATCCGGTCGAGGCGGTCGATCGTGACCCGGAGGCGCTGGCCTCCTTGCAGCAGCTGCCCGGCGTCAACACGAACTGCGCCGATCTCGAGGGCGGCCCGTGGCCTTACGGCGGTCGCGGCTTCGCCGGCATCGTCGTCGCCAATTACTTGTGGCGGCCGCTCTTTCCGCAACTGCTGGCGGCGCTCGACCCGGGCGGCGTGCTGATCTACGAGACCTTCATGCTCGGCAACGAGCGCTTCGGCAAGCCCGCCAACCCCGCGTTTCTGCTGCGGGCCGGCGAGCTGCTCGACGTCGTGCGCCCCCGCCTGACGGTGCTGGCCTTCGAGCAGGGCGAGGTGCGACTGCCCAGGCCGGCGGTCGTGCAGCGCCTGTGCGCGGTGCGCGGCGGCGCGACTATCCTGCCCGACTGAACGAGGCACTTATCGACTCACGCGGCGAGCTCGATCGCCACGGCGTCGAATTGCTGTTCGAGTTCCCGCCAGCGCTGATGGGCTAGCTCGAAGCTGGCCTGCTTGACGTGGCCGAATCCGCGGATGTGTTCGGGCACGGCGGCGATGGCCACCGCGAGATCGAGATTGTCCCGGGTCAGACGCGCTAGCAGGCGCTCGATCCGCTCCCGATAGTCTCGGATCAGCGCGCGCTCCCGGCGGCGCTCGGCGCTGCGGCCGAAGGGATCTAACATGGTGCCGCGCAGTCCGCGCAGCCTGGAAAGCAGCGAGAACACGGGCAGCATCCAGGCGCCGTATTCGGACTTGAGCGGTCGGCCGTCAGCGTCCCGCTTCGCGAACAGCGGCGGCGCCAGGTTGAACGCCAGCCGGATCTCGCCCTCGAAGGTCTCGGAGAGCTTGCGCCTGAATTCGTCGTCGGCGTAGAGGCGGGCGACCTCGTACTCGTCCTTGACCGCCATCAGCTTGAACAGGTTGCGCGCCACCGCCCGGGACAGACGCGTGCCCCCTCCCAGCGCCGCCTCCCGCGCGCGCACCCGGTCGACCACGGCGGCGTACGCTTGGGCGTAGGTGCGGTTCTGATAGGCGGTGAGGTAGGTCTTGCGGCGCTCGACCAGGTTGTCCAGGTTCTGCGGCAGCGGCAATGCTTGCGCTGGCAGGGCGATCTTCGTCACCGCCTCGATATCCGCGGCGGCGTGCCGCCCCCAGCGGAAGGCCTGCTGGTTGGATGAGACCGCGACGCCGTTCAGTTCGATGGCTCTCAGGATCGCCGCTTCGGCGAGCGGGATGCGGCCCTTCTGCCAGGCGTAGCCGAGCATGAACAGGTTGGTGGCGATGGCGTCGCCCATCAGCGCCGTGGCCAGCCGGGTGGCGGCGATGAAGTCGACCGATCCTCCCGCCGCCTCCTCGATCAGGCCGTGGATCTCAGCCGCCGGAAAGTTCCAGTCGGGGTCCTGGGCGAATTCGCCGGTGGGCTGCTCGTGGTTGTTGATGACGGCGTGGGTACGGCCCGGGCGCATTTTCGAGATCGCATCCTGGCCGCCGGAGGTGAGCAGGTCGCAGCCCAGGATCAGGTCGGCCTCGCCGGTGGCGACCCGCTGGGCGCGGATTTGCTCCGGAGCGGCCGCGAGCCGGACGTGGGAGCTCACCGCGCCGTTCTTCTGCGACATGCCGGTCATGTCGAGCACCGAGGCACCCCTGCCCGAGAGGTGCGCGGCCATGCCCAGCAGCGCGCCGATGGTGATGACGCCGGTGCCGCCGATGCCGGTGATGAGGATGTTGTAGGGTTTTTCCAGAGACGGCAGCGCGGGTTCGGGAAGATCCGGCAGCGCGTAGGCGGCGGCGCTGCTCCCGGCGTGGCGCACCGTGCCGCCATAGACGGTCACGAAGCTCGGGCAAAAGCCCTTTATGCAGGAGTAGTCCTTGTTGCAGGAGGATTGGTCGATCATCCGCTTGCGCCCGAATTCCGTCTCCAGCGGCAGGATGGCGGTGCAGTTCGAGCGCACGCCGCAGTCGCCGCAGCCCTCGCACACCGCGTCGTTGATGAACACCCGCTTTTGCGGATCCGGGTATTGCCCGCGCTTGCGGCGGCGGCGCTTTTCCGCGGCGCAGGTCTGGTCGTAGATGAGCACCGAAACGCCCTGGAAGCGCCGCAGTTCGCGCTGCACCGCGTCGAGCTCGGAACGGTGATGCACGGTGGCGATCCGTGGCAGTCCTTCGCGACTGGCGTAGCGCGAGGGATCCTCCGCCACCACGGCGATGCGCCGCACGCCCTCGGCCGCCACCTGGCTCGCGATCATCGGCACCGAGGTCCGGCCGTCGATCGGCTGGCCGCCGGTCATCGCCACCGCGTCGTTGAACAGGATCTTGTAGGTGATGCCGGCCCCGGCGCCGGGCCGCCCCAAGCCGGGCCCAGCGTTCAACTGCGAGCCACGCGAGCCTTCGTCACCCCCTCCCCCGGGGAGGGGGCCGGGGGGAAGGTTGTCGAACGCAGCGACAGCGGCGCGGATGGCGAGATAGCCGGAGTGGAAATAGGTGCCGTCGCCCAGGTTGGCGAAGACGTGGTTCAGGCCCGAGAAGGGCGCCTGGCCGATCCAGGTCGCGCCCTCGCCGCCCATGTGGGTGATGGTCTTGTTGCCCTCGGGAAAGATCGATGCCGCCATCACGTGGCAGCCGATGCCCGCCAGCGCCAGGCTGCCCTCGGGCACCCGGGTGGAGGTGTTGTGCGGACAGCCCGAGCAGTAGTAGGCCGGGCGCGCCGGGGTATTCACGGCCTTTTGCAGCACCGCGTCCTTCTGCTCCAGGAAGGCTAAGCGAGCGGTGATGCGCTCGCTCTGGTGGAAGCGGTTGATGCGCGCGGCGATCACCCGGGCGATCTGCGCCACCGCGAAATCCGCCTTGCTGGTGAGCAGCCAGTTGCCGTGGGGATGGACCCACTCGCCCTTCTCGTCGAACTTGCCGATCACCCGCGGCCGGACGTCCTCGCGCCAGTTGTAGAGCTGTTCCTTCAGCTGGTATTCGACGATCTGGCGCTTCTCCTCGACCACCAGGATCTCCTCCAGCCCGGTGGCGAATTCGCGCACGCTGTCGGGTTCCAGCGGCCAGGGCATGGAGACCTTGAACAGGCGGATGCCGATCTCCCGGGCGTGGCGCTCGTCTATGCCCAGCTCGTCCAGGGCTTCGAGCACGTCGAGGTAGGACTTGCCCGAGGCGACGATGCCCAGGCGGGCATCGGGCGCGTCGATCATGGTGCGGTTCAGGCGGTTGGCGCGGGCGTAGGCGAGCGCGGCGTAGATCTTGTAGTCCTGCATCAGCGCTTCCTGGCGGCGCGCCTGCAGACCGATGTATTCGTTGGTGAGCCGGGCGTTCATGCCGCCCTCGGGGATGACGAAGTCCCCGGGCAGGACGATATTCACGCGGAACGGATCGGCTTCGATCGAGGCGCTCGACTCGACGGTGTCGGCCAGCGCCTTGAAGCCGACCAGGCAGCCCGAGAAGCGCGACATGGCCCAGCCGTGCAGGCCGAGATCGACGTACTCCTGGACGTTGCAGGGATAGAGCAGGGGGATCATCGCCGCCGCGAACTGGTGGTCGCTCTGGTGCGGCAGCGTCGACGAGAAGGCGCCGTGGTCGTCCCCGGCCACCAGCAGCACGCCGCCGTGCCGGCTGGTGCCGAAGTGGTTGGCGTGCTTGAACACGTCGCCGCAGCGGTCGACGCCCGGTCCCTTGCCGTACCACATCGCGAAGACGCCGTCGTAGGGACTGGGCCCGATCAGCCCGACCTGCTGGCTGCCCCAGACCGCGGTCGCCGCCAGGTCCTCGTTGATGCCCGGCTGGAACTTCACCTGGTTGGCGGCCAGGCGCTTCTGCGCCGACCACAGCGCTTGGTCGAGGCCGCCCAGGGGCGAGCCGCGATAGCCGGAGATGAAGCCCGCGGTGTTCACGCCGGCGGCCTCGTCGCGCCAGCGCTGGAGCAGCGGCAGGCGGACCAGCGCCTGAACGCCGGAGAGGTAGATGCGGCCTTCTCGTTGCGTGTATTTGTCTTCGAGGCTGACCTCGCGCAGGGCGTCGGCGAGGGGTGCGGCAGCGGCGGTGTCCATCGGACGTCTCCAAAATTTTGTCTTGGATTGAAGACGCGCCGCCGGGGGTGTTGGCGGCGCGATTCGTTGCCGGCGGGTCGATCGGACAGCCGCCGGCGGGGTCAATGATAGCCCAAGTGGGTGAAACTGGAAAATGCGGGCGGCGCGCCCGGCTCAAGGCAGCGAGAGGATCCCGCGCGCCAGGCGCGCCATGCCGTCCGGCGACAGGTCGTCGCTCTCGATCCTGGCGGCGTCGCTGAAGCCGGCGAAGTTTTTCGCCTGCGAGCGCTGGTAGAGCGGGTCGTAGTGCTGTTCGAGCAGCTCCGCGACCAGGGTGGGGAACTCGCCGCCTCGCGCCAGCGCTACCCAGCGGGCCACCGTCTCGCGGCTTTGCAGACCGGTGAGCTGCTCCAGGCGCTCGATCAGCCAGACGGGATCGGCGAGGAAGTAGTCGTAGTCCTGCAGCAGGAAGTCGACCCGCGCGGCGAGCGTCGCCTCGATGCGCACGCCGGGTGCGGCGCGGATGGCGGCTAGCAGCGCGTCGGGCAGCTGCACGCTGCCGATCCGGCGGCTCTCCGCCTCGACATACACCGGCCGTTCCGGGTCGAAGGCGCAAAGGCATGCGTGGATGCGGCTCTCGAAGGTCCGCTGCGAGGGCTGCGACGTCTGCGGCAGCGGGCCCAGCACCGAGCCCTTGTGGCTTGCCAGTTGCTCCAGATGCAGCACCTGGGCGCCCTGGGAGGAGAGCGCTTCGAGCAGACGGCTCTTGCCGCTGCCGGTGGCGCCACCCACGACGCGGTAGCTAAAACGCTGCGGCAAGACCGCGAGCGCGTCGAGGATGTGGCGGCGCCAGCATTTGTAGCCGCCTTCCAGGCGCTGCGCGTCCCAGCCGATCTGGCGCAGGATGTGGGTGAAGGCGCCGCTACGCTGGCCGCCGCGCCAGCAATAGACCAGCGGCCGCCAATCGCGCGGCTTGGCTAAGAACAGGCGTTCGATGTGAGCCGCGACGTTTCGCGCCACCCAGATTGCGCCGATTTTTCTAGCCTCGAAGGGCGAGCCCTGGTAGAGCGTGCCGACCCGGGCGCGCTGCTCGTCGTCCAGCACCGGGCAGCTGATCGCGCCGGGCAGATGATCGTCGGCGTATTCCGCCGGCGAGCGGGCGTCGATCAGCTCGTCAAATTCGGCCAATTGTGCTACGGTTGCGGCCCCCTGAATTCTCATCGGCGGTGCGATCTTGCCGCGGCTGGAGGCTTCTGGGTTCGCAAGGTGTTCTCGGGGATTGGCAAGGGGTAAACAATGGGCATCAAGCTGACGCAATTCTCTCACGGCGGCGGCTGCGGCTGCAAAATGGCGCCGGCCGTGCTCGCCGAAATCCTGGCCAGGACGCCGCTGCCCACGCTGCCGCCGGAACTCCTGGTGGGCACCGAAACTTCCGACGACGCCGCCGTCTATCAGGTGAACGCCGAGCAGGCGATCGTCGCCACCACCGATTTCTTCACGCCGATCGTCGATGATCCGCGCGACTTCGGCCGCATCGCCGCCGCCAACGCGCTCTCGGACGTCTATGCGATGGGCGGCAGGCCGCTGTTCGCGCTGGCGCTGGTCGGCATGCCGCTGGACAAGCTCTCGCCCACGGTGATCGGCGAGATCCTGGGCGGCGGCGCCGAGATCTGCGCAAGGGCCGGCATCGTCGTCGCCGGCGGCCACTCGATCGACGTGCAGGAGCCGATCTACGGCCTGGTGGCGCTGGGGCTGGTGCATCCCCGCCAGGTCAAGAAGAACAGCGGCGCCCGCACCGGCGATCTGTTGATCCTGGGCAAGCCGCTGGGCATCGGCATCCTCTCCGCGGCGCTGAAGAAGGGCCTGCTCTCAGGGACGGGCTACGCCGAGATGCTGGCGCAGACGACCAAGCTCAATACCCCCGGCACGGCGCTGGCGGGGATCGACGGCGTCCATGCGATGACCGACGTCACCGGCTTCGGCCTGGCCGGCCATCTGCTGGAGATCTGCCGCGGCTCGAAGCTCTCGGCCGAGCTCGACTTTTCAAGCCTGCCGCTGATCGA
The DNA here is from genome assembly GCA_035530135.1 of Rhodocyclaceae bacterium. Classification (GTDB taxonomy): domain Bacteria; phylum Pseudomonadota; class Gammaproteobacteria; order Burkholderiales; family Rhodocyclaceae; genus CAIYYX01. The sequence goes on from DATKVJ010000111.1 coordinate 15,886, forward strand.
GGAGGCGGGGCGGCTGGTGCGTGAGGGCATCAGCACCGGTGCCTCGGCGCGCAACTGGGCGAGCTACGGCCAGCAGGTGACGCTCGCGCCCGACGCCGAGGAATGGCAGCAGAAGCTGATCACCGATCCCCAGACCAGCGGCGGCCTGCTGGTGGCCTGCGCGCCGCTCGTCGCCGAGCGGGTGCTGGCGGAGTTCATGCGCGAAGGATTTTCCCCGGCGGTGATCGGCAGGATGCAGGACGGCGAGCCGCGGCTCAGGGTTTGCTGAGCAAGGGAGACAGGACGCGCCAGACGTTGTCGAGCATCAAGGGCTGTATCGCGGCGGTCGGATGCAGACCGTCCTCCTGGAAGGCGTCGCGGTTTTCGGCAAAGCCTTCGAACAGGAAGGGCAGCAGTGCGGTCTTGTAGCGCCGCCCCAGTTCGGCGTAGCTGTCGGCGAATTTCCGGGTATAGTCGCCGCCATAGTTGGGCGGCAGCCTGATGCCGATCAGCAGCACCTTGACGCGGCGTGCCCGGCTCTGCCGGATCATGGTGTCCAGGTTGCTGCGCATCTCATTGATGGCGAGTCCGCGCAGGCCGTCGTTGGCGCCCAGTTCGAGGATCACGATCGCCGGCTTGAACTTCGCCAGCGCCTCGGGCAGGCGCGTGACCCCGCCGCTGGTGGTTTCACCGCTGATGCTGGCATTGACCACCCGGTAAGGGTAATGGCGCTGTGCCAGGCGTGCTTCGAGCAGCGCCGGCCAGGCGCGCTCCCGCGGCATGCCCAGCCCGGCGGAGAGGCTGTCGCCGAACACGAGTATGGTCTGCGCTGGTTTATCAGCCTCGGCGGCGGCGCAGATGAGGGACAGGACGAGTGCAAACAGGATGCTTCGCATGGGTGATTTCAGTTCCGATCGGGTGGTGATCGAGGTCGCCGGTCTCGGCAAGGAAGTGCAGAGCGGCGACGGGCGGCTCGTCATTTTGCACCAGATTTCCTTTCGCGTGATGGCGGGGGAAGCGGTCGCCGTGGTTGGCGCCAGCGGTTCGGGCAAGTCCACGCTGCTGGGCCTCTTGGCCGGGCTGGACCTGCCCAGCGCGGGCAAGGTGATGCTCGCCGGGCAGGATTTGGCGCAGCTCACCGAGGATGGCCGCGCCGCCCTGCGCGGCCGCATGCTGGGCTTCGTGTTCCAGTCCTTCCAGCTCTTGCCGGCCCTGACCGCCCTGGAGAACGTCATGCTGCCCCTCGAATTGGCCGGGCGCAGGGATGCCGGAAATACAGCCCGGGAGATGCTCGGCCGCGTCGGTCTGGCGTCGCGAGTAAATCACTACCCCAAGCATCTCTCCGGCGGCGAGCAGCAGCGGGTGGCATTGGCGCGCGCCTTCGCGGTCAGGCCGCAGCTTCTGCTCGCCGACGAGCCGACCGGCAATCTCGACGCCGCCACCGGCAGCCAGATCATCGACTTGATGTTCGCGATGAACGCCGAGCAGGGCACGACCCTGCTCCTGGTCAGCCACGACGAGGCGCTGGCGAAGCGCTGCAACCGGGTGCTAAGGCTGGTCGGCGGGCGGCTGGCCTAAGATCGCCACGCTGCGCTCGCGAAAGCGTTGCGCCGCTGACAATCACGGCGCTCAAGTATGCGAAATCGCTGCCGTTACCTGCAGCCATGAGCGTTTAGCGCCTTGTGATGACGAGCACCCCGCAAGCGGATGCTCACGAGGCGTTCGTGGCAGCCGGCTCAGGCCGTAGCCACCGGTCGCAGTGGGTGGATTGCTTCCATGGTTTGAAAGGATCGAATCATGAGTCTCGATTCCGTGCATCCCAGCATCAACAGTCAGGCAGTAAATCCCGGGCAGGATGCCCACGACGACCGCCGGCCGGGCTCCCATCAGCGGGAGAGGCGAAAGCAGTCGGCCAAGGATCAGCAGCAACAGGCCGAGCCCGTCCTCAACGACCTGGGACAGGTGACGGGCCGGACGATCAATGTCACTGCCTAAAAATCGAGCAGGCCAGCTCGACGGCCAACGCGCCGAACGATGCCGCTATCACCGGCAGGGTTATCCACAGAATCTGTGGATCGTTGAGTTGCAATGCGCGCGCTCCCCGGATTACCACCGTCGTTCGAGTCGGCGCGCCTGGACTTGATCAACACCGCGCACGCCCTGAGAGCGTCCAGCGAGTATGCCCTGGCCAAGGCGGCCTGATAAGGCCGATTATGCTGACCACTCGATTATGTGGAGTTGATACGACTCGCTCACCCTGAAGCCTTGGCTGATGTGGAGAATGACAAGTCGATGGTCGACATAATCCACAAGCCACCAGTCATCCGGGAATACAGTCGAAGTGACATACGGAGACTCCTCGTCACTGTACTACCTGTCTTCGTGCCGTCCGGCGGGAAATATTTGACCGGACTTGCCTATCTTGGCCGCTGCCCAGCTCCAGAAATTATGGCTATTTCTCATTAACAATTACTTCGGAGAAGTCGCTCACTGCGTGGCTTCCGCCATAGTTCGCGTTTGCAGCTCTCCATAATCGCGAGATCTACATAATCGGCCAT
>DATKVJ010000112.1:0-8412 GCA_035530135.1 Rhodocyclaceae bacterium
CGTCGAGATGGCCGGGCGCGACCGGGAACGCCTCGCCGATTGCCGCCGGCGCATGAACCGCCTGCCGCTGGGCGCGGCCGCCCTGGCCGGCACCAGCTTCCCGATCGATCGCGAATCCGTCGCCCGCGAGCTGGGTTTCGATGGGGTCTGCGAGAACTCGCTCGATGCGGTCTCCGACCGCGATTTCGCCATCGAATTCGCCGCCGCGGCGGCGCTCGTCATGATGCACGTCTCGCGCTTCTCCGAGGAGCTGATCCTGTGGATGAGCCCGCGCTTCGGCTTCATCGAACTGGCCGACCGCTACTGCACCGGCTCATCGATCATGCCGCAGAAGAAGAACCCCGACGTGCCCGAGCTCGCCCGCGGCAAGACCGGCCGCGTCTATGGCCACCTGGTGGCGCTGCTCACCCTGATGAAGGGCCAGCCGCTGGCCTACAACAAGGACAACCAGGAGGACAAGGAGCCGCTGTTCGACAGCGCCGACACCCTGGTCGACACGCTGCGCATCTTCGCCGAACTGGTGCCGGGCATCAGCGTCCGGCCGGCGGCGATGCTCGCGGCGCTGGGTCAGGGCCACGCCACCGCCACCGATCTGGCCGACTACCTGGTGAAGAAGGGCCTGCCCTTCCGCGACGCCCACGAGGCGGTCGCCCGCGCCGTGCGCGCGGCGGAGGCCAAGGGCTGCGCCCTGGCCGAACTGCCGCTGGCCGAGCTCGCCGCCTACTCGCCGCTGATCGGGGCCGACGTCTTTGCCGTGCTGACGGTCGAGGGCTCGCTCGCCGCCCGCAATCACATCGGCGGCACCGCGCCCGAGCAGGTGCGCGCGGCGATCATTCGGGCGCGAAAAAAACTCTAGGCGCTGGCCAGGCTCTCCAACTGCTTCTGCAGCTCGCCGGCCTGGTACATCTCCTTCATGATGTCGCAGCCGCCGACGAACTCGCCGTTCACGTAGAGCTGCGGCACCGTCGGCCAGTTGGAGAAGTCCTTGATACCCTGGCGGATCGCGGGATCGGCCAGGACATCGACGCTGGCGAACTTGTTCACGCCGCAGGCCTTCAGGATCTGCACCGCGGTGGCCGAAAAACCGCACTGCGGCGCTTGCGGATTGCCCTTCATGAACAGCACCACCGGGTTATTGGTGACCGTCTCGCGGATCGTTTGCTGGGTATCCATGGGATGCTTCCTAATAGTTGATGAAAATTGTCGGGTTTAAGTTTACGGGTCCGACACCCCGACGTCAAGCGCCGTCTCCGCGTTGCGCCGCCGAGACGCGCACGATGCCGGCGAGATCGCGCTGCTGCTCGATCTCGGCCAAGCCCGCGGCCCGCATCAATGCCGCCACCGCCGGACCCTGATCGTAGCCGTGTTCGATCAGGAGCCAGCCGCCTGGGGCGAGATGGCGCGGCGCCTGGGCGACGATCCGGCGGATCGCGGCGAGGCCGTCGGCGCCGGAGGCGAGCGCCAGTTGCGGTTCGAAGCGCAGGTCTCCCCGGGCGAGATGCGGGTCGCCCTCGGCGATGTAGGGGGGGTTGGCGACGACGAGGTCGAAGCGTTCATCGCCCAGCGCCGAATACCAGTCGCTCTCGACGAGATGGAGCGGCGCCCCGAGCACCCGGGCGTTGCGGCGGGCAAGCTCCAGCGCGGCGGCTGAGACGTCAGCCGCGGTGACCCGGGCTGCCGGGATCTCGAGCGCCAGGGTGACACCTACACAGCCGCTGCCCGCGCCCAGATCGAGGATCGCCGGCGCCGCCGCGCCACCGATCTTCCCCGCCAGCTTGGCGATCGCCAGATCCACCAGCAGTTCCGTCTCCGGACGGGGAATCAGCACCTCCCGCGTGAGCGCGAAGCTACGACCATAGAATTCGCGGGCGCCGACCAGGTGAGCGATCGGCTCGCCCGCCTCCCTGCGGCCGACCAGGTCGGCATAGTTCGCCCGGGTAGTCTCGTCGAGCGCCTCCTCGCAGTGCGCCGCCAGCCAGGCATGGGAGCGATCGAGCACGTGGGCCAGCAACAGCCTCGCCTCGGCGGGTGCGATGCGCGTGCGCGAGCGCGCGAGTTCCTCGTCTATGCGGCTCAAGCAGCCTCTTCCGAGAGCGCCGCGAGCAGCGCCGCCTGGTGCTCGCTGGTGAGCGCGTTGATCAGTTCGTCGAGATCGCCGTCCATGATCGCGTCGATCTTGTACAAGGTCAGGTTGATCCGGTGGTCGGTGATCCGCCCCTGCGGGAAATTGTAGGTGCGGATGCGCTCCGAGCGATCGCCGCTGCCCACCAGGCTCTTCCGGGTCGAGGCGATCTTCGCTTGCTGCTCGGACTCTTGCTTGTCCTTGATCCTAGCCGCCAGCACCGCCAGCGCCTGCGCCTTGTTGCGATGCTGTGAGCGGTCGTCCTGGCACTCGACGACGAGGCCCGTGGGCAAGTGGGTGATGCGCACCGCCGAGTCGGTCTTGTTGATGTGCTGGCCGCCGGCACCCGAGGCGCGGAAGGTGTCGATGCGCAATTCGGCGGGGTTGATCACCACCTCGGAGAGCGCGTCGGCCTCGGGCAACACCGCCACGGTGCAGGCCGAGGTGTGGATGCGGCCCTGGGTCTCGGTCGCCGGCACGCGCTGGACGCGATGGCCGCCCGACTCGAACTTGAGCCTTGAATAGGCCCCAGACCCGATGACCCTGGCGATCACCTCCTTGTAGCCGCCGAGTTCGGCCTGGTTCGCGGAAATGACCTCGACCTGCCAGCGCTGCCGCTCGGCGTAGCGGCAGTACATGCGGAACAGGTCGCCGGCGAACAGCGCCGACTCGTCGCCGCCGGTGCCCGCCCGGATTTCCAGGAAGAGGTTGCGCTCGTCGTTGGGGTCGCGGGGCAAGAGCGCGGTCTGCAATTCCGTCTCGACGCGCGCCATTTCCTCCTTGCAGCGGGTGATCTCCTCCTCGGCGAGCGACTTCATTTCGGCGTCCGCGAGCAGCGCATTGGCCGCCGCGAGATCCGCCTCGGCCCGGCAATAGCGGGCGTAGAGCGCGGTCACCGGGGCGAGCTCGGCGCGCTCGCGCGACAGCTTGCGATAGCTGTCCATGTCGCGGGCGGCGCGCTCCCCGGACAGCAGGTGGTCGAGTTCGTCCAGGCGCAGCGTCAGTTGCTGCAGTTTGATGCGTATGCTCTGTTTCATCATGGCGCGCGCGCCCGCCGCCGGTCTCCGGCGGCGGGCGCGCGATCGGCTACTCTCCGGGATGCAGGTGGTAGATGCGCGCGATCAGCTGGGCCAGATCGGCGCGCTCGCGGCCCTCGGCCTGATTGAGGGCGATGGTCGGGGGGTGCAGCAGCTTGTTGGTGAGTCCGTGGGACAGCGCCTCCAGCACCAGTTCGGGATCGTCGCCGCGGGCGAGCAGCTTCTGCGCGTGCTCCAGTTCGTGGCGGCGGGAGCGCTCGGCGCTGTCGCGCAGCGCCCGGATGGTGGGCACGGCTTCGCGCCCATCGACCCAGTGCAGGAAGCTATTCACGCCGGCATCGATGATCGCCTCCGCTTCCACCACCGCCGCCTGGCGCGATTCGAGGCCGGCCGCGACGATCTGGCCGAGATCGTCGAGGGTGTAGAGGAACACGTCGCCGAGTTTGCCCACCTCGGCCTCGATGTCGCGCGGCACGGCCAGATCGACCATCACCATCGGGCGATGGCGACGCGCCTTCAGGGCGCGCTCGACCATGCCCAAGCCGATGATCGGCAGCTGGCTTGCGGTGCAGGAGACGACGACGTCGTAGTGCGACAGGCGGGCGGCGATTTCGTCCAGGCGCAGGGTGTCGGCCTGGAAACGGGCGGCCAGGGCTTCGGCGCGCGCCGGGGTGCGGTTGGCGATGGTGATCTGGCGCGGCGTCTGGCCGGCGAAGTGGGCGGCGCACAGTTCGATCATCTCGCCGGCGCCGATGAACAGCACCCGCTGCTCGGCCAGGCTCTCGAAGATGCGGCTGGCCAAATGCACCGCGGCGGCAGCCATCGAGACGGTGCTGGCGCCGATGGCGGTGGTCGAGCGCACCTCCTTGGCCACGGCGAAGCTGCGCTGGAACAGCTTGGAGAGCAGCGTGCCCAGGGTGCCCGCCTCGCCCGCCTGGCGCTCCGCCTGCTTCATCTGGCCGAGGATCTGGGGCTCGCCCAGCACCATCGATTCGAGCCCGCTGGCGACGCGGAAAATATGGCGCACCGCGTCGCGCTGGGGATAGGTGTAGAGATAGGGGCTGATTCTCTCGGCCGGCAGCGCGTGGTATTGCGCCAGCCAATCGATCGCGACCGCCGGGTGATCGGCGGCGCAGTAGAGCTCGGTGCGATTGCAGGTGGACAGGATCGCGGCCTCGCGCACCGCCTTGGCGCGGGTCAGATCGTTCAAGGCCTGCGCACAATGCTCCGGCAGGAAAGCCACCTGCTCGCGCACGGCGAGCGGCGCGGTATGGTGGTTGATGCCGAGGGCGAACAGTTCCATGGGCGGCAGGCGCAATCCCGCAAAATGATGCGCCAATTATAGCATTGACGGTCGCCGGCCCGTCCGGCGGGGCGGCGGCACCCGCTGCGGAAGCTAATAGCTCAGGGCCACGATCATCGAGTCCACCTCCTCGGCCGAATCTTCCAGGATTCCGGCCAGCGTTTCCTGCCCGACGACCAGCGCCAAGTCCTGGGACGCGGCATCCCCGCCCGGCGGACGATGCAGGGGCGAGCGAACCGGCGAGAGCCGGTCGGCGAGCAGCAGCGTGTCGCCCAGGCTGGCCGGCGGCAGCGCCAGAGTTCCCGCCCAGAGGCCTTCGATGGCGGCCACCACGGCCTGGGGTACCGACAACACCGTGAGCACGGCCCGGCCGATCTCGCCCCCGCCCGCTTGCTCCTCGCTGTCCTCGATCCGTTCCGCCGCCCGCCCGTCGAACAGGCAGGGGAAATCCTTGGCGCGGGAGAGCAGGTAGAACCCGCCCACTTCATGGACGATGCCGGCGAACATCGCGGTCTCCGGATCCTGCCGCGTCACCCGCCGGCTGAGCACGTGGGCCAGCGCCGTGACGTGGGCGGTATGCGCCCACAGGCGTTCGGCCAGCAGCCGATGAACGGGGTCGGCCGAGATCCCGGCCATCTGCCGGGTCACCACCGCCGCCGCCAGCGCCCGGATCATCCGGAAACCCAGGCGCGCGGCGGCGATGCGGACATCGGTGATCGGCCTGCCGGAGCGGTTGAAGGCCACCGAATTGGCCAGCGCGACGACTCGCGCCGAGAGCAGCGGTTCCGTCTGGATCAGACGCGCCGCCGCTTCCACGTGGCAGTCCGGATCATCCAGCGCCCGCTGCACGCCGAGAGCCACCTCTACGCTGGTCGGGAAACCCAGTTCGCCGCGCCTGGCCTCCGCCGCGATGGTCTGCAAAGCCTCGCGTCTGTCCATGGAAACTCAAGCCTGCGCGTGCCCTCTTGGAACCGAAGATTCCCAGATTGCCGTCTGGAACGAGGGGCCCATCATCCGCCCCTTGGATGGGCGGACCAATGCCTCATTCGGAGGCGGATATTACGCCCGCCCGGCTCAGGCACCCTGACGCTTCTTTTCTTCCTTCTTGACCTTCTTTGCGGCCTTCTTTTCCTTCTGGGTCTTGGCCGGTTCCTTCTTGACCGCCTTCTTGGCATCCTGCGCTTTGCTCACGGTTCTCTCCTCGTCTGTCCGATGTCCGTCGCCAACCCTCGGGTGCAGGGCTGGCGCATGCCGCTAACCGCCCGTCGATCATAACCCCATCCGGCCATCCCAACAAACCCGGCCCCGTCAGGCTAGCGGCTGCAGCCGCATCGAGGCGCGGGCTTCGTCCATCGTGAGGGCGAGCAATTTGACGCAGGCGTAAAGGGCCTTGACGCAAGGCGTCGGGACGCCGGTCAATTCGCCGAGCTCCGCCACCGCGCCGACCAGCGCATCGATCTCCAGCGCCCGCCCGGCTTCGACATCCTGGAGCATCGACATCTTGTGCCGGCCCAGCGTCTCGGCACCGGCGATCCGCCGCTCGATCGGCAGGCGGATGGCGACGCCGAGGCTCTCGGCCACCGCCTTCGCCTCCCCCATCGTGTTCTCCAGCAATTCCCGGGTCAGGGGATAGCGGCAGATGTCGATCACCGTCGCGTGCGCCAATGCGCTGATCGGATTGAGGCTGACGTTGCCCAGGAGCTTCAGCCAGACCTCGCCGCGCGTATCGCTCAGCACCGGCGACTTGAAGCCGGCGGCGGTGAACACCGCCGCCAGGCTCCGGACCCGGTCGGTGGTCCGGTTGTCCAGTTCGCCCAGCGGCAAGCGATTGCCTTCGTGGTGATGGATGATGCCCGGCGCCACCACCTCCGTCGCCGGGTAGACGACGCCGTGGACCACCCTAGCGGCATCGATGTGCCGGGAGATGACGCCGTCCCGATCGACCGACTGGAGGACATGGCCGTCGAACCGCCCTCCCGAACGCTGAAAATACCACCAGGGCACGCCGTTCTGCAGCGTCAGGACGACGGTCGACTCCTCGAACAGCCGGGGAATGTCGGCAGCGACGGCGGCGAGCTGGTGCGCCTTGAGGCCGAGGATCACCAGGTCGTGCCGGCCGGCCTGCTCGAAGCTGTCGGTGGCGAAGGGACGGGCGCTGTGCTCGCCGCCGTCGCGAAAAATCAGGCTCAGGCCGCGCTCGCGGATCGCGGCGAGATGCTCGCCACGGGCGATCACCGTCACCTGATGGCCGGAAGCGGCCAGCTCGACCGCCAGATAGCCACCGATCGCACCCGCCCCCACCACGCAGATTTTCATCCCCTGTTGCACCGTACTATGCCGTGCCCGCCCGCAGCAGGAAATTACCCAGATGGAGGTCGCTCTTGGTGATGTGGCTGATCTGCCAGTCGACCAACCGCAGTTGCATCCGAAACAGCAGATAGAGCCGGTCCCCTCCCCCGCTCTCGATCTCTCCGTACATCTCTGCGAGGAAGCGGCGGAAGGTATCGTGCTGCGCCTTGTGCTCTTTGGTGAAGGGGTAGTCGTGGCGGCTCATCAGTTCCTCCTCGGTCCCGAAGTGACGCTCGACCCTGGCAGCGAGATCGTCGAGCAGCGGATCCAGCCGGGTTTCGCCGCGACCGACCTGCTCGGCCAATTGCGCGATGCGCGCGAGCAGTTCCTGGTACTGGCTATCGAGCTCGGCGATACCCACCGAATAATCGTCGCGCCAGCCGATCTCCATGCCCATCGGACCTTCCAAATGGCCGCGGCGCTCGAACTCCCGGCAGCGCCCCAGATAGACCTGCACCGCAAGGTCCTCCGGCGCCGCGCTCTGGCATTCCTGCAACAGGGGCAGCGCGAGATCGACCCGACCCAGGTGGTAATAGGCCAGGCCGTGCTCGAAGCTACTGCGGCTGGCGAGCTTCGCCAGCCTGAGAGGTTCCGGGTCGGCGTCGAACACCTCATACACCGACTGCGCCTGATAACGGCCCTTGATTTGCAACCTGTCGATGAAACGGATGCAATAAGCGTCGGGATCCTTCAGCGCGTGCAGGGTATGGGCGCTGATCATCAGCGGCGTCGAATAGCTCTTGGTCAGGCCTTCCAGGCGCGAGGCGAGGTTGACCGCGTCGCCGATGACGGTGCTGTCCATGCGCTGATGACCGCCCACGGTGCCCATCATCACCAAGCCGGTATTGACGCCGATGCCTATCCTGATCTGGCTGTAGCCCGCCCGCACCCGCCCCTGGTTGTAAGTCGTCAGTTGCCGCAGCATGTCGATGCCGGAGCGCACGCCGTCGTCGGCCGAACCGGCGAACAAGGCCATGATGCCGTCGCCGATGTACTTGTCGATGATGCCCCGGTGGCGGGTCACCATGGGTTCCATGGTGGAGAGGTAGGAATTGATGAAGCGGAAGTTCTCCGCCGGCAGGATCGACTCCGACAGCGACGTGAAGTCGCGGATGTCGGAGAACAGCAGGGTCATTTCCTTCTCGACGTTGTCGCCCAGCTTGACATCGACGATGCTCGGCCTGCCCAGCAATTGCAGAAACTGGTGCGGCACGAAACGGCCGTAGGCGACTTCCGTGGCGGTCAGCTGCGGCGCTGCTTGCTCTGTTGGATCGGCGTCCGGCATCGGTCAATGTCTGCGGCAGGTTCGGCTGGGCACGGTAGCGCCGCCCCGGGGTTTATCCTTCTTCTGTCGGCTCAGCCCTTCTTGGGCCTGACTTATTGTACAGGGCGGATTCTACGCCAGGCGCCGGCCCCGCACCAAGGCCAGCCGCGGCCCGCCCGGGCGCTCAGATTGGCGTCCTTTATTTCCCAATAAACAAATAGGATCGGGGCGAGGAGGCGGAAATGCTAGCCTTGGGCCCTGACAGAGAGCGAAGGGGGAGGCGGGGATGGCGCTGGTGAAGCCGCATGGTGGCGGGGAACTGAAGTCGCTGCTGCTG
>DATKVJ010000113.1:0-9029 GCA_035530135.1 Rhodocyclaceae bacterium
CCTGTTTCGGCGTGGCCAAAACTGCACACGGACCATGAACCCACCACCAAACCCGTCATCGCGACTGCCGCGGCCTGCGGCCTCGCAGTGACGGCAGCGTGGCGATCCAGATTGCCACGGCCTTCGGCCTCGCAACGACGACCGGAGGAAGTCCCCATGGGACGCAGAGGAGGGTTCATGGAAAGCGTAGCGAAGCAATCTCGGCACCGATTGGGCCTAGCCTCCTACCGGCCGCCGGGTCAGCCCTCTTCAGGCCTTGAGCAGTTCTTCGCGGCCGGCCAGCCAGCGCGCCAGGTGCGCCGCGGCGGCCGACGGCTGTGCGCGCAGCAGCTCCTCGGCGGCGGCGCGCGCTTGCGCGATCAGCACCTCGTCGCCGAGATCGGCGTAGCGCAACAGCGGCACGCCGCTCTGGCGGGCGCCGATGAATTCGCCCGGACCGCGCAGCGACAGGTCGGCGCGGGCGATCTCGAAGCCGTCGGCGTTTTCAAAAATGATCTTCAGCCGTTCCCGCCCCGCCTGCGACAACGGCTGGGCGTAGAGCAGGATGCAGGCGGACTCGGCGGCGCCGCGGCCGACGCGGCCGCGCAGCTGGTGCAGCTGGGCCAAGCCGAAGCGCTCGGCGTGCTCGATCACCATCAGCGAGGCCCGGGGCACGTCGACGCCGACCTCGATCACCGTGGTCGAGACCAGGAGCTGGATTTCTCCGGCGACGAAGGCCGCCATCACCGCCGATTTCTCCGCCGCTCTCAGGCGGCCGTGGATCAGGCCGATCGACAGCTCGGGCAGTTCGGCGACGAGGCGCTCGTGGGTCTCCAGCGCGGTCTTCAATTGCAGGGTCTCGGATTCCTCGATCAGCGGGCAGACCCAGTAGGCTTGGTGGCCCGCCGCGCAGGCGGCGCGCACCCGCGCCACCACCTCGTCGCGGCGGCTGTCGGCGACCAGCTTGGTCAAGACCGGCGTGCGCCCGGGCGGCAGCTCGTCCACCACCGAGACGTCCAGGTCGGCGTAATAGCTCATCGCCAGGGTGCGCGGGATCGGCGTCGCGGTCATCATCAACTGGTGCGGGCTGACGCCCTTGTGGCGCAGCGCCAGGCGCTGATGCACGCCGAAGCGGTGCTGCTCATCGACCACGGCCAGCCCCAGGCGCGGGAAATCGACCCCGGCCTCGATCAGCGCGTGGGTACCGACCACGACCCGGGCGCTGCCCTCGCGCACCGCCGCCTGCATCGCCAGCTTCTGCGATTTTTTCAGGCTGCCCGAGAGCCAGGCCACCTCCACTCCGAGCGGCGAGAGCCAGTGCGAGAGCTTCTGCCAGTGCTGCTCGGCGAGGATTTCCGTGGGCGCCATCAGCGCCCCCTGCCAGCCGTTCTCCACCGCGGTCAGTAGCGCCAGGGCGGCGACGACGGTCTTGCCGCTGCCGACGTCGCCCTGCAGCAGGCGCTGCATCGGATGCGGCTCGCCGAGGTCGCGCCGGATCTCCTCCCAGCAGCGCTGCTGCGCGCCGGTCAATCGGAACGGCAGGCTCGCCAGCAGACGCCCGACCAGTTCGCCGCCGGCGCTCAATACCGGGGCGCCGCGGGCGCGCCGGGCGGCGTGAGCGCGGCGCAGAGACAGCTGTTGCGCCAGCAGTTCGTCGAAGCGGATGCGGCGCCAGGCGAGATCCATCGCCTTCCCCCCATCCCCCTTCCCAAGAAAGGGGGTGACGGATGTTCGGCCGATGTCTCGGCCTCCTCGTTCCGGGCTGGCCCTGTCTTGGGGTCCCCCAAGGGGACTTCCTCCGGGGCGCGGCCCGGCGCCAGGGCCGTAGCATTGCAGCCCGGGCGGCGGCTGGTGCAGCCGGCGCACCGCCTCGGCGAAGGGCACCAGCGCCAGACGCCGGCGCAGCTCCTCGGGCAGGGTGTCGGAAAGATCGGCGCGCTCAAGCGCCTGCAGGATCAGCCGGCGCAAGGTCGCCTGGGTCAGGCCCGCGGTGGTCGGATAGACCGGGGTCAGGGCCTGCGCCAGGGTCTCGCCGGCGGCGACCGCCCGGGCGCGCGGATGCACCATCTCCGGCCCGAAGTAGCCGTCGCGCACCTCCCCGAACAGGCGCAACCGGGAACCGGGGGCGAACTGCTTCTGCTGGCTGGGGTAGAAGTTGAGCAGGCGCACCAGCAGCATCCCCGAGTCGTCGCGAACCCGGCACAGCAGCTGGCGGCGCGGGCGATACGCGACCTCGGTGCTGACCGCCTCGACCTCCAGCTGAACGGGAACGCCCGGCGGGGCCTCGGCGATAGGCGTGATCCGCGTCTCGTCCTCGTAGCGCAGCGGCAGATGCAGCACCAGGTCGGCGTCGGAAAAGAGCTCCAGCTTGGCGAGCCTGGCGGCGAGCGGCTTGGAGACGCTGCCTGGTCCCGGCGCCTCCCCGCCGCTCACGCTTCAGCGCTCACTTCCGACCATTCAAGCCTCGTCGCACACCAGGATGGCATCGGCCTCGACCAGGGCGCCGCGCGGCAGCTCCTTCACGCCCACCGCGGCGCGGGCCGGATAGGGCTGCTTGAGGTAGCGCGCCATCGCCTCGTTCACCCGGGCGAAGTGGCCGAGGTCGGTGAGGTAGATGTTGAACTTGACCGCGTCGTCGAGCGTGGCGCCCGCTGCTGCGGCCACCGCCTTGAGGTTCTCGAAGACGCGCACGATCTGCGCGTCTATGCCCGCTTCGAGCTGCATGCTGGCGGGGTCCAGACCGATCTGGCCGGACAGGTAGATCGTCGCGCCTGAGCGCACCGCCTGCGAATAGGTGCCGATGGCGGCCGGGGCGGCTGCGGTGGCGATGATCTGTCGTTTCATTTGGGTTTCTCCTTGATGCGCGAACTCGCGGCCGATGGCCGCTACTTTTTCACCGCCAGCAGCACGCCCGGCTCCATGCCCAGTTGCTTGAGCTTGGTGCGCGCCGCCTCGGCCTCGCGCCGGGTCTTGAAGGGGCCGACTTGGACGCGCGCCTCGATTTGCGAAGGAATGCCGTTCAACTCGAGTTTGGCCCGCAGTTCCTCGGCATTGGCGGTGTTGTTGAACACCCCCAGCTGCAGCACGAAATGGCGCACCGCCTCCGCCGCCCGGGTCAGCGGCCGCGACGCCGGCGCGCCGACGTGCGGCATCTTCGCCAGCGCCGCGGCGGGCTCCGGGCTCTTGGCGGCGACCGGCTCGGAGGGCCGCATCATCGCGTCGCGCGCGCGGGCAGGCTTGGTCAATGGCCGCTCGGGCTTTTTCTCCGGGGTGGGGGTGGGCGGACCCGACATCTCCTGCTCGGCCGGTGCCGATGGCGCTGCCGCCGCCAGATCCGACGGCGCGGCCTCTGGCGGTTGGGCCGCCTGAGGCGGCGGTGCTGCCTCGGGTGGCGGGGCCGCCTCCGGCGCCGCCGCGGGCGGCGCGCTGGCCAGCTTCTTGGGCGGCGGCGCATTGAGCGTATCGAACACCGCCAGGACGCCGAGCAGGGCGGCGATCAGCACGCCGGCAAGCGCGGCGCGGCGCAGCAGACGGCGGCGCAACTCGCCTTCGTCGTTCTCAGGCGCCGCCGCTTCGGTCCCGGTCGCGGCGGGATGAGCGGAATCAGAGGGGGGGGTTCTCGCCATAGTCTTCGTACTCCTGCTTGTTTCGGCTGAGCGCCAGGACCAGTTCTGCCTCGCCGACGGATATGCCGCACTGGTCGGCGATGTCCTGTGCATCCCGGCCGCGCTGCGCCAGCATCATCGCCTCGTTGTACTGCGGCGAAACTCGGCGCGCCGCCTTCATCAGCTTCAACTCCTCCTTGAGCGCCGCGACTTCGCCGCGCAGCTGCTGCAACTCGGCCTCGACGCCGGAGCGAAACAGCTGCTCGCCGAACTCGGAAGCCTGACCGAGCGCCAGCGCAGGCTCAGGCTCCCTGGCCTCCTTGGCGGGCTTCGGCTCCTTCTTCGGCTTCGGCGCCGAAGCCGGCGAGGCATCCCGATGCAGGCGCCGATTGACCTGGGCCAGCCGCAGCAATGCCACCAGCAGATAGACCGCGGCCAACGCGAGCCCGACCAGGATCAGGTCGCGCAGGCCGATTCCGGAGAAATCCATGTTGTTTCCGCCCTCTCAAGCCGAACTCGCGGGCAGCGCCTGATCGATATCGCACAGGATATCATCGAGCGTTTCGATGCCGTGAGGGCGGTCTGGCATGGGCGGACGTCGTCGCGTGGCAGGAGCGCGGGCAGATTCCCCGCAATACGGCGATAATAGACAAGACCCCGGCCCCGATAAATGACGAGCAGAGCCCGGTTTACCCCTTGTATTAAAGCTGGAAAAGGCGTTCCACCCCGAACCGATAAGGGAGTAGCGGCATGAAGAAAACCGGCGCCTGGCTCGCGGTCCATGCCCTCGAACAGCTCGGGGTCGGATACACCTTCGGCATCCCCGGGGTGCATAACACCGAGTTCTACGACGAGCTCAACAACTCGAAACAGATCACCCCGATCCTGGTCACCCACGAAGGCGCCGCCGCCTTCATGGCCGATGCGCTGTCCCGGGTCTCGGACGGCATCGGGACCCTGGCGATCGTGCCGGCCGCC
Organism: Rhodocyclaceae bacterium; assembly: GCA_035530135.1. Classification (GTDB taxonomy): domain Bacteria; phylum Pseudomonadota; class Gammaproteobacteria; order Burkholderiales; family Rhodocyclaceae; genus CAIYYX01. Next base: position 4,563 of record DATKVJ010000113.1, read on the forward strand.
GGCTTCACCCACGCCGCCAGCGGCATCGGCGAGGCGTTCCTCGCCGGCATCCCGATGCTGGTGATTACCGGCGGTATCCGCAGCGATTCCGAAAAACACTATCAGCTGCACGAGATCGACCAGTTGGAACTGGCCCGGCCGCTGACCAAAGCGGCATTCCGCGTCCTGCGCCATGCGGACGTGGTGCCGACGATCTTCGCCGCCTACCATATCGCCACCTCGGGCGAGCCCGGGCCGGTGCTGGTCGAGCTGCCGGTCAATCTCCAGCTCCTCCCCGGCGAGGTCGGCCCGGAGCTGCCGCGCTGGCAGCCGGCGGCGGGCGCGCCCTTCGGCGACCAGGCGGGCATAGTGCGGGCCGCCGATCTGCTGCTCGCCGCCCGGCGGCCGGGGCTGTTCCTGGGCTGGGGCGCGCGCCACGCCGTCGCAGAGACCACCACCATCGCCGAATGGCTGAACGCCCCGGTCGCCACGACGCTGCAGGGCCTGGCCGCCTTCCCCGCCGATCATCCGCTCCACGCCGGCTTCAGCTTCGGTCCGGCGGCGGTGCCGGCGGCGCGCAATGCCTTTCGCGACTGCGACTGCCTGCTCGCGGCGGGCGCCCGCTTCGGCGAGATCGCCACCGGCAGCTTCGGCGTGAAGGTGCCCGCCGCGCTGATCCACGCGGACATCAACCCGGCGGTGTTCGACGTCAATTACCCGGCGCAGGTGAAGCTGGAAGGCGACGCCCGGGAGGTGCTGGCGGCACTGCTGGCGGAACTGGTGCGGCGCGGGGATAAGCCGGACAGGGCCTCGCCGGCAGAACAGATTGCCCGCGACAAGCGCGCCTACAGCGACGAGTGGCTCGCCCACGACAGCCGCGGCCGCGTCAATCCCGGACGCTTCTTCGCCGAGCTGCGCTCCCGGGTGCCGAATGACGCCATCGCCGTGGTCGACGACGGCAACCACACCTACCTCACCGCGGAGCTCTTCCCGGTGCGCCGGGGCGGCCGCCTGATCGTGCCCACCGATTTCAACGCCATGGGCTACGCCACGCCGGCGGCCATCGGCGCCAAGCTGGCGCAGCCCGCGAACGAGGTGTTCGCCATCGTCGGCGACGGCGCCTTCATGATGAGCTGCATGGAAATCGTTACCGCCGCGAGCCTGGGCCTGGGCATCGTCTATTACGTCTTCCACGACGGCGAGCTGTCGCAGATCGCCCAGGCCCAGGAGATCCCCTACCAGCGCAAGCCCTGCTCGACCCTGGGCAAGATAAACCTGGAGGGCGTGGCGCTGGCCACCGGCGCGGCCTATGTCGTCATGATGGATGACGGCGCCATCGCCGCCGCGATTCGTGAGGCCAGGGGCATCGCCGCGACCGGCAGGCCGGTGATCGTCGATGTCGCCATCGACTATTCGAAGCGGACCGCCTTCACCCAAGGCGTGATGAAGACCAATTTCCGGCGCTTTCCGCTGGCGCAGCGGCTGCGCATGGCGGCCCGGGCGCTGAAGCGCAGGCTCACCTCATAGCCCGGGCAGCTCGCGCTTGCTGCCGTCGTCATTGGTCGCGACGTAGGTCAGGGTCGCTTCGGTGACCTTGACCACCACCGGGTCCGCCGGGTGCCGCTCGGCGTACACCTGGACATCGACGGTGATCGAGGTGCGGCCGACGCGGATCACCTCGGCGTAGAAGCTCACCACGTCGCCGACCGAGATCGGCTGCTTGAACTGGAAGGCATTGACCGCGACCGTGGCGATGCGTCCGCGCGCGCGCTTCATGGCGGCGAAACCGCCGGCCAAGTCCACCTGGGACATCACCCAGCCGCCGAAGATGTCGCCCGCGGCATTGACGTCCGCCGGCATCGGCACCACGCGCAGGGTCGGCTGGATGTCGGGCAGGGTGATTTTCTGTTCGCTCATGTCGTTTCCTTGAGAGTCTTCCGCTCCTCATGATAAGGCCCGGCGAGGCTTCTTGCTCGATGCGCTTACCGGCGGGCTGCTAGAATCCGGACATGAGAAGAAGCACGAGCGCCGTCGCCCTGCCCGGCCCACAGCCGAAGGAGCGCCACGACTGGCAGACCGTCAAGGCCCTGATCCCTTATCTGCTGGCCTGGAAGGGCCGAGTCCTGTTCGCGCTGGTCTTCCTGATCGGGGCGAAGGTCGCCAACGTCGCGGTGCCGATGGTGTTCAAGAGCATCATCGACACCCTGGGCATGCCGGCAGAGAAAGCGGCGATGCTGGTGCCGCTGGGCCTGCTCGCAGCCTACGGCGCGCTGCGCTTCTCGACCTCGATGTTCACCGAGCTGCGCGAACTGCTGTTCGCCCGTGTGACCCAGCACGCGGTCCGCGCCATCGCCCTGCAGGTGTTCGAGCATCTGCACGCGCTCTCGCTGCGCTTCCACCTGGAGCGCCAGACCGGAGGGCTGACCCGCGACATCGAGCGCGGCACGCGCGCCATCGGCTCGCTGATCAGCTATACGCTGTACTCGATCCTGCCGACGCTGGTGGAAATCTCGCTGGTGCTGGGCATACTCGCCTACAAGTACGACGGCAGCTTCGTGCTGATCACCGTGGCGGCGCTGACCACCTACATCGGCTTCACCGTGACCGTCACCAACTGGCGCACCCACCTGCGCCGCGAGGCCAACGAGCTGGACTCCGCGGCCAACATCCGCGCCATCGACAGCCTGCTCAACTACGAGACGGTCAAGTACTTCAACAACGAGCTGTACGAGGCGAAGCGCTACGACGGCCAGCTGCAGAAGTGGGAGACCGCCCAGGTGAAAAGCCAGATGTCGCTCTCCTTTCTCAACCTGGGGCAGGCGCTGATCATCTCCGTCGCGGTGGCCCTGATGATGTGGCGGGCGGCGGCGGGCGTCGCCTCGGGCAGGATGACGGTGGGCGACATCGTGCTGGTCAATGCCTTCCTGATCCAGTTGTACATACCGCTCAACTTCCTGGGCGTGCTCTACCGCGAGATCCGCCAGTCGCTCACCGATATCGAGCGCATGTTCACCCTGCTGAATCAGCACCGCGAGGTGCAAGACGCCCCCGACGCCCGGGAGCTGTCTGGCGGCGCCTGCGCAGTCGCCTTCGATCACGTCGGTTTCGGCTACGACGCCAAGCGCCAGATCCTGTTCGACGTCGATTTTGCCATCCCCGCCGGCAAGACGGTGGCGGTGGTCGGACACAGCGGTTCGGGCAAGTCCACCCTGGCGCGCCTGCTCTATCGCTTCTACGACGTCAATAGCGGCGGCATCCGCATCAACGGCTCGGACGTCCGGGCGCTGACCCAGTCGTCCCTGCGCGCGGCGATCGGCATCGTGCCCCAGGATACGGTGCTGTTCAACGACACCCTCTACTACAACATCCAGTACGGGCGGCCTGAGGCGAGCCGCGAGGAGGTGTTCTCCGCCGCGGCCGCCGCCCAGCTCGACGATTTCATCTCCCGCCTGCCCGACGGCTACCAGACCCCCGTCGGCGAGCGCGGCCTCAAGCTCTCCGGCGGCGAGAAGCAGCGCGTCGCGATCGCCCGGGCGCTGTTGAAAAACCCGCCGATCCTGATCTTCGACGAGGCCACCTCGGCGCTCGACTCCAAGACCGAGAAGGCGATCCAGGCTCAGCTCGAACAGGTGGCGATCGGCCATACCACGCTGGTGATCGCCCACCGGCTGTCGACGGTGATGAACGCCGACGAGATCCTGGTGCTCGACCAGGGCCGCATCGTCGAACGCGGCAGCCATCGCGCCTTGCTGGAGCGGGACGGCGTCTATGCCCAGATGTGGGCGCTGCAGCAGCAGGACGAGGCGGAGCACGAGCTGCCGGTTCCGGCGTGAGCCGGCATCCTGGTCAAGCGCTCCCGGAAGAGGCTGGTCGCATGATTTCCATCCACAAGGTCAGCAAGCACTACGGCAGCTTCCAGGTTCTCGCCGAGTGCACGGCCGAGGTCGGGAAGGGGGAGGTCATCGTCGTCTGCGGCCCCTCGGGGTCGGGCAAGTCGACCCTGATCAAGTGCGTCAATGGCCTCGAGCCCTTCGAGCAGGGCGAGATCGTGGTCAATGGCATCTCCGTCGGCGATCCGAAAACGAACCTCTCCAAGCTGCGTGCCCACGTCGGCATGGTGTTCCAGAACTTCGAGTTGTTCCCGCACATGAGCATCACCGACAACCTCGCCATCGCCCAGACCAAGGTGCTCGGCCGCAGCCGGGAGGAAGCGGTCGAGAGGGGACTCAAGCTGCTCGAGCGCGTCGGCCTTGTGGCCCAGGCCGGGAAGTTCCCCGGCCAGCTTTCCGGCGGCCAGCAGCAGCGCGTCGCCATCGCCAGGGCGCTGGCCATGGATCCGATCTGCATGCTGTTCGACGAGCCGACCTCGGCGCTCGACCCGGAGATGGTCAATGACGTCCTCGACGTCATGGTCGGACTGGCGCAGGAGGGCATGACCATGATGGTCGTCACCCACGAGATGGGCTTCGCGCGCCGCGTGGCGCACCG
>DATKVJ010000114.1:0-2869 GCA_035530135.1 Rhodocyclaceae bacterium
GCGGGTCGTCCTGCGCCGACAGGCCGAGCTGGGCGATCTGCGGCGGCCGCTTGTTGAGCACGTGGCAGGAGCACTGGATCAAGGCCTCGCCGAGGCTGGCGTGGGTGATGAGGAACAGACCGATCATTTGTGCGCTGGTGCTTTCAGGGAGCCTGGATGGCGCCATTGTAGCCGAAGGCCGGCCCCAGCCGTGGGCTGCAGATTGCTTCGCTCCGCTCGCAACGACACGACATTCCGTCACTGCGAGGCCGGAGGCCGCGGCAGTCGCGATGACAAGGCATTCCGTCATTGCGAGGCCCAAAGGGCCGCGGCAATCCGGAGATTGCTTCGCCTGCCGTCACTGCGAGGCCGGAGGCCGCGGCAGTCGCAATGACGACCTTACCGTCATTGCGAGGCGCCTGTTTCGGCGTGGCCAAAACTGCACACGGACCATGAACCCACCACCGAACCCGTCATCGCGAGCGCAGCGTGGCGATCCAGATTGCCACGGCCTTCGGCCTCGCAACGACGACCGAAGGAAGTCCCCGTGGGACGCAGAGGAGGGTTCATGGAAAGCGCAGCGAAGCAAGCTAGATTGCCGCGTCCCTGCAGGTCTCGCAATGGCCTAATGCCGCCTTACCAGATCGTCACGCGTTGATCCGGCGGCAGGTACATCTGGTCTCCCGGCTTGACGTCGAAAGCGCGGTAGAAGCCCGGCTGGTTCTGCAGCGTACCCTTGACGCGGAACTGCGGCGGCGAGTGCGGATCGCTCTTGATGCGGACGATGGCCATCTGGTCGCGCATCTTGGTCCGCCATACCTGGGCAAAGCCCATGAAAAAGCGCTGATCGCCGGTATAGCCGTCGATCACCGGCGCCGGCTTGCCGGCCAGCGACAGATGGTAGGCCTTGTAGGCGATCGCCAGGCCGGAGTTGTCGGCGATGTTTTCCCCCAGGGTCAGCGCACCGTTGATCGGATAGCCCGGCAGCGGACTGAAGGCGCCGTACTGCTTCACCAGGGCCGCGGTCTTGGCGGCGAATTTCTTGTGGTCCTCAGCGGTCCACCAGTCGTGCAGATTGCCCGCGCCGTCGTATTGGCTGCCCTGATCGTCGAAGCCGTGGCTGATCTCGTGGCCGATCACCGCGCCGATGGCGCCGTAATTGACCGCGGGGTCGGCAGCGACGTCGAAGAAGGGCGGCTGCAGGATGGCCGCAGGAAACACCACTTCGTTCAGCTCCGGGTTGTAATAGGCATTGACCGTCTGCGGCGTCATGTCCCACTCGGTGCGATCGATCGGCCCGCCCAGCTTGGCGATCTCCCACCGGTACTCGAACACGGCGGCGCGGCGGACGTTGCCGACCAAGTCGTCCGGAGCAATGGAGAGCTTTGAATAGTCGCGCCACTTGGACGGGTAACCGATCTTGATCATCAACATGGAGAGTTTGGCCTGCGCCGCCTTCTTGGTCGCCGGACTCATCCAGTCCAGGGTGTCTATGCTCTGGCGGTAGGCGGTGATCAGATTGGCGACCAGTTGCTCCATCCGTGCCTTGTTCTCGGGCGGGAAATACTTCCGCACATAGAGCTGTCCCAGGCCCTCGCCGATCGCGTTGTCGATCAGCCGCACCGCCCGCTTCCAGCGCGGCTCGTTGGTGGGAATGCCGCTCAGCACGGTGCCGTAGAAGGCGAAGTTTTCATCGGCGTAGGCGCGGCTGAGATCGGGCGCGTAATGGGAGAGCAGATGCCAGGTGAAGTAGGCCCGCCACGTCGACAGCGGCGTCTGCTCCAGCACCCGATCGAAGCCGGTGAGATAGGAGGGCTGACTGACGATCAGGAAATCGATCTTGCCCTTGAGTCCGGCCGCCGCAAGATAGGCGTGCCAATCGTAACCCGGGGTCAATTGGCCGAGCTGGGCGAGCAGCAGCTTGTTGTAGGTCTTCACCGGGTCGCGGTTTGCTACCTTGGTCCATTGCACCTTGGCGAGCGCCGTCTCCAGCGCCACGATCTTCGCGGCATCGGCAACAGAACGCTGGTCGCCGGCGAGCGCCATCATCCTGCCGATGTGCGCCTGGTATTGGACGCGCACCGCCTTCAACTTGGCGTCGTCGTCCTTCAGGTAGTAGTCGCGGTCGGGCAGACCCAGGCCGCTCTGCCCCAGATCGACGATGTAGCGGGTCGAGTCCTTGTTGTCCTGGTGTACCTGCGGCGTGTAGGGGGCGGTCACGCCGATCTCGTTGAAGTGCGCGATCAGCGCCGGTATCTGGCGCTTGGTCCGCAGCGCGCGGATCTGCTTCAGATCGCCCGCCAAGGGCTCGAGTCCCAGGGTCTCCAGCCGGTCCTCGGCCATGAAGCTCCGGTACAGGTCGCCGATTTTCCGCTCGTCGGAGCCGGGCGCGGCGCTCTGGTCCGCGGCCGCCGCCTCGACCAGCCCGCGCAGCTGCGCAGCAGTGTTCTCGGCCAGTTCGTAGAAGGCGCCCCAGCCCGACTTGTCGGCGGGAATCCGCGTCTTGGCGAGCCACTTGCCGTTCACGAAACGGAAGAAGTCGTCCTGGGCGCGGACCTGGGCATCGACGTTCTGCAGGTCGATGCCCGAGACCGGTGCGGAAGGGGTAGCGGCGCCGGCGGCCACCGCCAGGATGAGCAAGCAGGCGCTGATTAGGGTTCGTTTCACGGCGGGGATCCTAACATTGCATTGATCGTGCGACGCAGCGTAGCAGAAAAAAAGCCGTGAAGGATCACGGCTCTTGATGAAAAAACGGGGTGCGCAGCAGCGCACCCGGTCAAACGATTACTTGAACTTGTAGGTCGCGCTCAGGTAACCGAACATGCCGTGCGGATCGTAGTACGACGGATCGTAGCCCGCCTGGAAATATTGATAGCCGGAAATCACTTGG
>DATKVJ010000115.1:0-2000 GCA_035530135.1 Rhodocyclaceae bacterium
ATGATCCTGCAGCTGATGGATCGCAAGCGCCGCGCTTAGCGGCTTTCAGCGCCCGCGCATTTCCGCTCGGGGCGGCCATTTTTTGGCGCCCGCATTGGAAAAGCCGCGGCGATTCGACGATAATCCGAACTTCGCTCAATCCCAGCCGCCATGAAAACCACCAGCAAGGAACTCGCCAACGCCATCCGCGCCCTGTCCATGGACGCGGTGCAGGCCGCCAGCTCCGGCCATCCCGGCATGCCCATGGGCATGGCCGAGGTCGCCGTCGCCCTGTGGAATCGCCAGCTGCGCCACAACCCGAGCAACCCGAAATGGGCCGACCGCGACCGTTTCGTGCTGTCCAACGGACATGGCTCGATGCTGCTGTATTCCCTGCTGCACCTGAGCGGCTACGCCCTGCCGCTGGACGAGCTGCGCCATTTTCGCCAGCTGCATTCGATGACACCGGGCCACCCGGAGGTCGGCGTGACCCCGGGCGTGGAAACCACCACCGGGCCGCTGGGCCAGGGCATCGCCAACGCGGTGGGCATGGCGCTCGCAGAACGACTGCTAGCCGCGGAGTTCAACCGGCCCGGAATGACCATTGTCGACCACCATACCTACGTGTTTCTCGGCGACGGCTGCCTGATGGAGGGCATTTCGCACGAAGCCTGCTCGCTCGCCGGCACGCTCAAGCTGGGCAAGCTGATCATGCTCTACGACGACAACGGCATTTCCATCGACGGCAAGGTCGAAGGCTGGTTCACCGACGATACGCCCAAGCGTTTCGAAGCCTACGGCTGGCACGTCGTTCCCGCGGTGGACGGCCACGACGTCGACGCGGTCGAGCGCGCGATCGTTGCGGCGAAGGCGGTCGCCGACCGGCCCAGCCTGATCTGCTGCAAGACGATCATCGGCATGGGCGCGCCGAACAAGGCCGGCTCGCACGACGTGCACGGCGCGGCACTGGGCGAAAAGGAAGTCGCGGCCACGCGCGCGGCCATCGGCTGGGAGCACGTGCCCTTCGAGATACCGCAGAACGTCTACGCCGGCTGGGATGCGCGCGCGCGCGGCGCCGAGTTCGAGGGCCAATGGAACCGACGCTTCGCCGCTTACGAGAAGCAGCATCCGCAGCTCGCGCGCGAGTTCCTGCGCCGCATGGCGGGCGAGCTGCCCACCGGCTGGAAGTCGCATTGCGACGCGCTGCTGGCGAAGATCGAGGCCAAGGCCGAAACCATTGCCACGCGCAAGGCCTCGCAGAATGCGATCGAGGGTCTGGCCCCGGTGCTGCCCGAATTCGTCGGCGGCTCGGCCGATCTTACCGGTTCCAACCTCACCAACTGGTCGGGGGCGAGCACAGTCGGCGCCAGCGGCGGCGGCAACTACCTTTCCTACGGCGTGCGCGAGTTCGGCATGGCGGCGATCGCCAACGGCATGGCGCTGCACGGCGGATTGCTGCCTTTCTGCGGCACCTTTCTCACCTTTTCCGATTACGCGCGCAATGCGCTGCGCATGGCGGCGCTGATGAAGCTGCGCAATATTTTCGTGTTTACCCACGACTCGATCGGCCTCGGCGAGGACGGACCGACGCACCAGTCGGTGGAGCATGTTTCCAGCCTGCGCCTGATCCCGAACCTGGATCTGTGGCGGCCCTGCGACACGGTGGAATCGGCGCTGGCCTGGACCGCGGCGGTCGGACGCCGCGATGGGCCGAGCGCGCTGGTGTTCTCGCGCCAGAACCTGCAGTTCCAGAAGCGCGACGCGCGGGCGCTCGCGGATATCGCGCGCGGCGCATATGTGCTCGCCGATTGCGAGGGAAAACCGCAGGCGCTGCTGCTCGCCACCGGTTCGGAAGTGCAGCTGGCGATGGAAGCGCAGGCGAAGCTGGCCGCGGAGGGCGTGCGCGCGCGCGTGGTGTCCATGCCTTCGACCAATGTATTCGACCGCCAGGACGCCGCTTACCGCGACGCCGTGCTGCCGCGCGGCGTGCCGCGCGTCGCGGTGGAGGCGGGCGTGTCCGA
>DATKVJ010000116.1:0-31254 GCA_035530135.1 Rhodocyclaceae bacterium
CTGCCAAATGCCATGAGAAAGGAGAACGTCAAAACCAGCCATTTGCTACACTTATCCACAATTGCTGACTTCAAAATCAGCGACCAGCCCTGGGTCAAATTTCAATCAGCAGGGTGGGTCAATATTCAATCGGCGCCGACAGCGTGAGGGCTTGGCGAGATTGAACCAAGCTATCAGCGAATCAAGCGTGGTATGCTTTCGGCTATCGGTAGTCTTTGGGGTCGCCTGGTCGCGGCCCTTTTTTATTGTCGTCATCGTCCGTCCCCGATCAAGCCGCCGAGCGTTCGATCAGGGCGAGAATGTCTTTCACATTCCATGCCGTGATTCTTGCGCCGAGCGTTCGGACGGGTTGCGGGTAGCGGCCCGATTTCACGCCGGCATACCACGTCGATTTGCTTACCGGAATTACTGCGGGGATCGGGGGATCGGCTTTCGGGTCGCCGATGATCTGCGGGAGCCGGACGTATCCGGCGGGGGGTAGCTGGTGCATTTAGGTTTAACCTCGTTCGATTGAAAACAAGGCCAGCCTAAAAGGTCCAGGAAGTGAATAAAACGGAAAGGGGTTTCCCCTTAAGGGTGTCACCCTTCGGAAAGCCGCGCCAGTGCTGGCGCTATGGGTGTCCCTATTCTTCTGGCTTGCGCCCGGTCGGTACCCACTCGGGGCGGATGATCGTGGCCGCGCTCGCCGCGAGGGTTTGTGAAAATCCTTGCTCCACCAGCCACGCGGTCACGGTCGCATTGTCGGGATGCGTGCCCCGGTCATAGCGGTTAGCATTTGCCCACCACTTAGCTGCAGCCTGATTCATCTTTGCCAGCTTGTCGGAGACATGGGCGCGACTTGCCGGTATTGTGGTTGACGCCTTCGCATCACCGGGAATGGCTTCAATTGCTGGTGCGCTACCCGCCGACTCGGGGTTTTTCATTTCCAAAAGTCCGGTCTGCCAAAACGTCTCGCAAGAATCTACTATTTTCATCATAAATACAGCATTGGATTCAATCCATTCGGCATTTGCGCTGGCTGTTGAGAGGTCATATCTCGAAGTGACCAAGCGATACCAAGGGGTATCATCAAACTCTTCTATTGGGCCAAATTTAGTACTGGCATATGAAAAGCGGTACTTACTATAGGGGCCATAGACAGTCGGTAGCCGCAAATATACCCACCCATGTAGATGAATGACTACATGTTTTCCTTGCTCATCTTTATTGCTTACCAAAAGCAAGCTATTCGTATTACCAGAGGTGTCCGGCTCCCAATGACATTGAATCGCCGCTTCATCCCAAACGATTGACGGCACCAGATCACCATTCGCAATTAAGTAGTGAACATCCCTTTTTTCACAATTCCAGCGTTTCAGCAAATCATCAAACGTCAGATAATCTTTTATGATCACGGATGCGCCCCTTTCCCGCTCCCTTGTATCGGAAGCCGCGCCAGCCCGCCAAGGGTCGCGGGGTTTCGGGGATCAGCCTAGGCGCGGCTAAATCGGTCAGATCGTCATGCAATGGTGCCGTGTAACGGTATCACGTCCGCGCCGGCCTTGAGCTTGTCCAGGTAGTCGGCCCAGGTCTGCATCATCGCCTTCCGTTCCTTGAGAAACTTCGTCCGGTTGTACGCGGTGCCCAGCGTATCGGAAACGGCATGGGCTAGCTGATGCTCGATCACCTCGGGTTTCTGGCCTAGCTCTTCGTGTAGGATCGTTCGCGCCATCGCCCTGAAGCCGTGCCCGGTGATTTCCGTCTTGGTATCGTAGCCCATGCGCCGAAGAGCCGCGTTCACCGCTGCTTCAGACATCGGACGTGTCACAGTCCGCGCCCCAGGAAAAACATAACGGCCCGCGCCGGTAAGCTGGTGAAGCTCGTGCAGGATCGCCACCGCTTGCGTCGCCAGGGGCACAAGATGATCAGTTTTTGTCTTCGTCACCAGATAGCGCCACTCTGCCTTGTCCAGATCAATGTCGGCCCATTCGGCTTTGCGTAGCTCGCCAGGGCGTACAAAGAGCATTGGTGCCAGCTTCAGGGCGCACAGCACAGGGAAGGTTCCCGAAAATCCTTCAAAGGCCCGCAGCATCTCCGCCACCTTGGCCGGTTCAGTGATAGACGCGAAATGCTTTTCCACAGGGGGCGGTATTGCGCCGATCAAATCACGGGTCGGGTCGGCCTTGGCTTTACCCGTGGCAACAGCAAAACGGAAGGCTCGACTGATTATGCTTCGGACGCGGTGGGCGGAATAGCGCGCACCCCGGCTATCTATCCGCCGTAGGACGGTCAGAATCTCGGGGGCGTCAATCTCGGTGATAGCTCGCTTACCGATCCACGGGAATACATCCTTCTCCAGGAAGGCCATTGTCTTGACGTGCTGGCCTGGTGCGACGCCGGTTTTCCAGCCCGCCAACCATTCGCGGGCGATCACCTCGAAGCTGTTCGCAGCCAGCTCGCCTTTTGCCGCCTTTTCCGCCTTCCGATGCTCGCCAGGATCAATGCCATCGGCCAGCAGCCTGCGGGCTTCGTCACGCCTATCTCGGGCTTTGGATAGGGGTACGTCGGGGTATGAGCCGAATGACATCAGTTTCTCTTTGGAATCGAAGCGGTACTTCATTCGCCACAGCTTCCCACCGGGGGGAGTAATTAGGACATACAGCCCTTTCTCGTCGGTCAGCTTGTAGGGCTTGCTCTTCGGCTTGGCGGTACGGATCGCGGTATCTGTCAGCGGCATATTGAATACCTCCAGAATGATCAACGTACCCCAGCCAATTCTGGCGTACCCCTGAATCGTACCCCCACGTACCCCCGGATTGCAATACCCCACCCCGGACTGCTTTGGACGTAAAAAAGGCCGGAAGCCTTGTATTTACTGGGCGTTCCGGCCTACTTTGGACTGTATCGGATTGCTATCTGGTGCCGGGAGGGGGACTCGAACCCCCACACCTTGCGGCGGCGGATTTTGAGTCCGCTGCGTCTACCGATTCCGCCATCCCGGCCAGGATGCTAAAGCTGCGTGAGAGCGGACTCGCGTAGAATGGCGGCCGCGCCGCTCGCTCTCACTCGCTTTGAGAGCGCGCATTATCCGCGAAATGCCCCGCCGCTTCAACCGATGCCGCTCACCCTAGACGATTTCGACTATTCCCTGCCGCCCGAACTGATCGCCCAGGCGCCGCTGCCGGTGCGCGGTTCGAGCCGCCTGCTGACCGTCGCGGGCGAGCTGATCGAGGATCGCCGCTTCGGCGATCTGACCGAGCTGATCGGCCCGGGCGACCTCCTGGTGATCAACGACACGCGCGTGCTGCACGCGCGGCTGTTCGGCGTCAAGGACAGCGGCGGCCGGGTCGAGGTGCTGGTCGAGCGGATCTTAGGCGGGCGGGAGCTGCTGGCCCAGGTGCGCGCCAGCAAGCCGCCCCGGGCCGGCTCGAAAATGCGCCTGGAGGAAGCCGTCGCGGTCGAGGTGGTCGCGCGCGAGGGCGAGTTCTACCGGCTGCGCGTCGATGGTGCGGAGGATGTCGCCGAACTGCTGGAGCGCCACGGCCGCCTGCCGCTGCCGCCCTACATCGAACGCGCGGCGGCGGACGCCGACGAAGCCTGCTACCAGACGGTGTACTCCCGCGAACGCGGCTCGGTCGCGGCGCCGACCGCCGGCCTGCATTTCGATCAGGCGATGATCGAGGCGCTGCGCGCGCGCGGCTGTGCCATCGCCACGGTGACGCTGCACGTCGGCGCCGGCACCTTCCAGCCGGTGCGGGTCCAGGATCTCTCGGAACACCACATGCACAGCGAGCGCTATCGGCTGCCGCAGCAGACGGTGGATGCCATCGCACAAACCCGGTCGCGCGGCGGCCGGGTCGTCGCGGTGGGTACGACGACCTTGAGGACGCTGGAATCCGCGGCGCTCGCGGGTGGCTTGCAAGCGGGCGAAGCGGAGACCGATCTCTTCATCCTGCCCGGTTTCACTTTCCGGGTGGTCGATGCGCTGATCACCAATTTCCATCTGCCAAAATCGACGCTGCTGATGCTGGTGTCGGCCTTCGGCGGCCTGGAAAACCTGCGCCGCGCCTACGCCCACGCGATCGCCCACAACTACCGCTTTTTCAGCTACGGCGACGCGATGTTGCTGGCCAGGCAGCGCCATGAAGTTTGATCTCTCAGCCGCCTCGGGCGCCGCCCGGCGCGGCCGTCTGACGCTGGCCCACGGCGTGGTCGACACCCCCGCCTTCATGCCGGTGGGCACCTACGGCACGGTCAAGGCGATGGCGCCCGACGAGATCCGCGAGATCGGCGCGCAGATTCTGCTCGGCAACACCTTCCATCTGTGGCTGCGCCCGGGACTCGAGGTCATCGCCGCCCACCGCGGACTGCATCGCTTCATGGCCTGGGACGGGCCGATCCTCACCGATTCGGGCGGCTTCCAGGTGTTTTCCTTGGACGCGCTGCGCAAGATTTCCGAGGAGGGCGTGCGCTTCGCCTCGCCGATCAACGGCGACCGGCTGTTCCTGACGCCGGAGGAATCGATGCGCATCCAGCACGTGCTCGATTCCGACATCGCGATGATCTTCGACGAATGCACGCCCTACCCCGCCGAGCGCGAGCGGGCGGCCGAGTCGATGCGGCTGTCGCTGCGCTGGGCGCGGCGCTCGCGCGACGAGCACGACCGCCTGAAGAACGGCAACGCGCTGTTCGGCATCGTCCAGGGCGGCATGTTTGAGGAGCTGCGCGACGAATCGCTGGCGGCGTTGATGGAGATCGGCTTCGACGGCTACGCCATCGGCGGCCTTTCGGTGGGCGAGCCGAAGGAGGACATGGCACGCATCCTGGCCCACGTCGCACCCCGGCTTCCCCAGGACAGGCCGCGCTACCTGATGGGCGTGGGCACGCCGGAAGACCTGGTGTTCGCCGTCGGCCAGGGCATCGACATGTTCGACTGCGTGATGCCGACCCGGAACGCCCGCAACGGCTGGCTGTTCACCCGCCACGGCGAGGTCAAGATCAAGAACGCGCAATACAAGAGCGACCTGCGGCCGGTGGATGAGAGCTGCGACTGCTATACCTGCCGGAATTTCACCCGCAGCTATCTGCACCACCTGCACCGCTCGCGCGAGATCCTGGGGGCACGCCTGAACACCCATCACAACCTCTACTACTACCAGACCTTGATGCGCGAGCTGCGCGAAGCGATCGCGGCCGGCCGCCTCGACGCCTGCGTGGCCAAATTCCACCGGGCGCGCGCCGGCGGCTGATATAATGCCGCGTTTTCATTGTTGATTTGGAGCCCACCGTGCTGATTTCCAATGCCTACGCACAAGCCACCGGCGCTGCCGGCGGCCCGCTGAGTACGCTGACCGGCCTATTGCCGATCATCCTGATGTTCGTCGTGCTCTGGTTCCTGATGATCCGCCCGCAGATGAAGCGCGCCAAGGAACAGAAGGCGATGGTCGCGGCGCTGGCCAAGGGCGACGAGGTCATCATCGGCGGCGGCATCGCCGGCCGCATCAGTAAGGTCAGCGAAAACTACATCACCCTGGAGATCGCCGAGAAGGTGGAGATCCAGGTGCAGAAGCCATCGGTCGTCACGATCCTGCCCAAGGGCACGCTGAAGACCCTGTGAGTGCAAGACGGCAAGCAGCCCCGCTTGCCGACGGTCTTGCCCTGCCCGCCCCACCCTTACCGCTCACTCACACATGAACCGTTATCCCCTCTGGAAGAACATCCTGGTGGTCGTCACGCTGGTGCTGGGCATGCTCTACACCCTGCCGAACTTCTACGGCGAGGCGCCGGCGGTGCAGATCTCCAGCGTCAAGGCGACCGTCAAGATCGATGACCCGTTGCTGGCGCAGGTCAAGGCGACGCTGAAGGCGATCGGCGTCGTAGACGACGGCATCTTCGTCGACCCCAACAGCATCCGCGTGCGCCTGAAGGACGGCGACACCCAGCTGAAGGCCCAGGACGCCCTGGAGAAGGCGCTCAACCCCGACCCCAACGATGCCTCCTACAGCATCGCGCCGAATCTGCTTTCGCGCTCGCCGCTGTGGCTGACCGGTATCCACGCGCTGCCGATGTACCTCGGCCTGGACCTGCGCGGCGGCGTGTACTTCCTGCTCCAGGTCGACATGAAGGAAGCGTTGAAAAAGCGCTTCGACAGCGCCGCCAACGATCTGCGCACCCTGTTGCGCGACAAGGACATCCGCCACTCCGGCATCGACCACGTCGGCAACACCCTGGTCATCAAGTTCAACGATGCCGCGACACGGGACAAGGCGCTCAATGTGGTGGCCGATAGCCAACCCGACTTCACCTTCGCCGCGTCGCCCGACAGCAACGACTTCGACCTCATCGGCAACTTCAAGCCGGCGGCCGAGCTGCGCATCGAGGACTACGCGATCAAGCAGAACATCGCCACCTTGCACAACCGCATCAACGAACTCGGCGTCTCCGAACCGGTGATCCAGCAGCAGGGCGCCGACCGCATCGTGGTCGAGTTGCCCGGGGTGCAAGACACCGCCAAGGCCAAGGACATCCTCGGGCGCACCGCGTCGCTCGAAGTGCGCATGGTCGACGACGAGGACAGCGCCAATCCCGAGATAATGGCTCAGGCCGCGAGCGGCCAGCCGCCGCCCGGGACCAAGCTATACACCGAGCGCGGCGGCGCGCCGCTGCTGGTGAAGGACCGGGTGGTGCTGACCGGCGACCGGCTGATCGACGCCCAGGCAGGCTTCGATCAGAACCACGAGCCGTCCGTCAACCTGACGCTCGACTCCGCCGGCGCGCGCATCTTCAAGGACATCACGCGCGACAACGTCGGCAAGCGCATGGCCATCCTGCTGATCGAGAAGGGCAAGGGCGAGGTGGTCACGGCGCCGGTGATTCGCACCGAGATCGACGGCGGCCGGGTACAGATCACCGGCCGCATGACCGTCAGCGAGGCCAGCGACGTCGCCCTGCTGCTGCGCGCCGGCAGCCTCGCCGCGCCGATGGAGATCATCCAGGAGCGCACCATCGGCCCCAGCCTGGGCGCCGACAACATCAGGAAGGGCTTTCACTCGACGCTCTGGGGCTTCGCCGCGATCTCGGTGTTCATGAGCCTCTACTACCTGCTGTTCGGACTGGTCTCGGTGCTCGCCCTGAGCTCCAACGTGATGCTGCTGTTCGCGCTGCTGTCGATGCTGCAGGCGACGCTGACCCTGCCGGGCATCGCCGCCATCGCGCTGACGCTGGGCATGGCGATCGACTCCAACGTGCTGATCAACGAGCGCATCCGCGAGGAACTGCGAAACGGCGAATCGCCGCAGGCGGCGATCCGCGCCGGCTACGACCGAGCCTGGTCGACCATCATCGACTCCAACGTCACCACCCTGATCGCCGGCGTCGCCCTGCTGATCTTCGGCTCCGGCCCGGTGCGTGGCTTCGCCGTGGTGCATGTGCTGGGCATCCTGACCTCGCTATTCAGTTCGGTGGTGGTCTCGCGCGGCATCATCAACCTGATCTACGGCTCCCGCCGCCGCGTCGACAAGCTGTCGATCGGCCAGGTGTGGCGGCCCGGCATCAAGACCAAATAAGGGGACAAATATGGCCCCCACGCTCACTTCGTTCGCTGCCCCCGCAGGGGGCGCTGTCTCCCTCGGGGCGGCCCATCGGGAAACAGTGGCCCCCACGCTCACTTTGTGCGGCAGAGCCGCATCCCGCTCCGCGGGACCAGCCTTCGGCTGTCCTGCGGCCTTCGGCCTTGTATTCGCTGCCCCCACAGGGGGCGCTGTCTCCCTCGGGGCGGCCCATCGGGAAGCAATGGCCCCCACGCTCACTTTGTGCGGCACAGCCGCATCCCGCTCCGCGGGACCAGCCTTCGGCTGTCCTGCGGCCTTCGGCCTTGTATTCGCTGCTACCACAGGGGGCGCCGTCTCCCTCGGGGCGGCCCATCGGGAAGCATAGCCATGGAATTCTTCCGCATCAAAAAAGACATTCCCTTCATGCGCCACGCGCTGGTGTTCAACGTCATTTCGTTGATCACCTTCATCCTGGCCGTCGTCTTCCTGTTCACCCGCGGGCTGCACCTGTCGATCGAATTCACCGGCGGCACGCTGATGGAGGTCTCCTACGCCCAGGCCCCGGACGTCGAGAAGATCCGCAACCGAATGCTCACGGACGGCTTCAGCGATCCCCAGGTGCAGAACTTCGGCAGTTCCACCGACCTCTTGATCCGCGTGCCCCTGTCCAAGTCCGACGACACCGCCAAGGTCGCCGATCGCGTGCTGGCCTCGCTCCAGGCCGTCGGCGGCAGCCCCAAGATGAAGAGCGTCGAATACGTCGGTCCGCAGGTGGGCAAGGAACTGGCGTCGAACGGCGCCATGGCGCTGCTCTTGGTGGTGATCGGCATCGTCCTCTATCTGGCGGTCCGCTTCGAGTGGCGTTTCGCGGTCTCGGCGATCATCGCCAACCTCCACGACGTGGTGATCATCCTGGGCTTCTTCGCCTTCTTCCAGTGGGAGTTCTCGCTGCCGGTGCTGGCCGCGGTGCTGGCGGTGCTCGGCTACTCGGTCAATGAGTCGGTGGTGGTATTCGACCGGGTGCGCGAGACCTTCAAGAAGAAGCGCGGCCTGACCACGCCCCAGGTGTTGAACCACGCCATCACCAGCACCATCTCGCGCACCGTCATCACCCACGGCTGCACCCAGATGATGGTCACCTCGATGCTGGTCTTCGGCGGCGCCGCGCTGCACTACTTCGCCCTGGCGCTGACCATCGGCATTCTCTTCGGCATCTACTCCTCGGTGCTGGTGGCGAGCCCGCTGGTGATGTGGCTGGGCGTCACGCGCGCGCAGTTCGCTCAGCCGAAGAAGGAAAAGCAGGAAGCCGTGATCTGAAGCGGAATCGCCCATGCCTGCACTGAAATCCGACGGTCCGGCGGTGCGCGTCTGGGATCTGCCGACCCGGCTGTTCCACTGGTCGCTGGTGCTGCTGGTGTCCTTCTCCGGCATCACCGGGGAGTTCGGCGACGACTTCGGCGCGAATGTCCTCGACTGGCACGCGCGCGCCGGCTACGCCATCCTCGCGCTGCTCTTCTTCCGCCTGCTGTGGGGCTTCGTCGGCGGCACCCACGCGCGCTTTCGCAGCTTCATCCGCCGCCCGCGCACGGTGCTCGCCTATCTGCGGGAACTGAGAACGGGCGGGAGCGGGCCCCACCTCGGCCACAATCCTGCGGGCGGCTGGTCGGTGCTCTTGATGCTGGCCTGCCTGTCGCTCCAGGTCGGCACCGGCCTGTTCCTCTCCGACGACGACCTGGGCTTCACCGGCCCGCTCGCCAACCACGTCAGCGATCACGTCTCGGACCAGCTCCACGCGCTGCACGAGGCCAACTTCGTCGTGCTGATGGTGCTGGTCGCGCTGCACCTCTTAGCCATCGCCTTCCACCTCTGGGCCAAGAAGGAGAACCTGGTGCGGGCCATGGTCAGCGGCAAGAAACCCCTGGCGGCTCCACCCCAGCGCGGCGGACATCCGCTGCTGGGTGCGCTGGTGCTGGCGATCAGTGCCGCGGCGGTGTGGTTCATCGTGAACCGGCTGTAGCCCGGGATCAAGCAACACGACGAAAAAAAGCCGACCCGGGTCGGCTGTTTCAGGGCGCTATCGGCAGCGGCTAATTCCGCTGGAACTCCTTGGTGCGGAAGTCGTCGTGGCAGGCCTTGCAGGCCTTGCCCAGATGGCCCAGCGCGACCTTGACCGCCTTCTCGTCGCCGCCCTTGGCGGTCTTGTCGAGATCGGCGACGGCTTGCTGGACCTTGTCGGAGGCGTCCTTGAATTTCGCCGGCTCGCTCCAGATCTTCTTGCTGGCCTTGGTCGGCGCGCCCTTGTCGGTGCCGGGGCCGAAGGCGGACCAGGGCAGGCCGATCAGGGCTTCGAGCAGGCTGCTGTTCTTGGCGACGACGTCCTGGTTATAGGGAATCTTGCCCTGGGCCATCGCGATCATCGGGCCGAAGGCGTGGCCGACGACGTTCATGACCGACTGGCGATAATGGATTTCGTCTTCCGGCTTGCCCTGGGCCAGCGCGCCCGCGGCGATGCCCAACGCCAGTCCGGCGGCGGCGAGATGTTTCAGCTTCATGGGTTCTCCTAGTTGACCTCGTGAAAGACTGTTTATATACACTTCAATGGACGAGATTTCAACATTGTCCGTTCATTCCAGCGCGGTGGCGAAAACCTGCTTGACCCGGAGGGTGCGCGGCTCGGTCAAGAGCCGCGCCAGCCGGTCGATGTTCGGGTGTTTGCCGGGATTGGCCCGGGCGTCCTCGGCGTGCTCGGCGAACAGTTCCAGGCCGCGCCGCGCCGCCTCCGGGGTGATCGCGCCATAGTGCTGGGCGAGGTGGTTATACACCGCCAGCGAACCGGCCTGGCCGGGTCTATTCTCGATCGTCGCGACGACGGCGTCGTTCTCGATCAGCTCCAGCGCCGCGAGGTGGGATATCTTCGGCAACTGCTTGAGATTGTCGGCGAAGGACACGGCTATATTCTTTTCGCCAGTTCCGCCGCCAGGCCGATGTAGGTCGCCGGCGTCAACGCCAAGAGCCGCGCCTTCTCGGCCTCGGGCACGCTCAGGCCGCGGATGAAGGCGTGCAGCGCCTCCCGGGTGATGGCCTTGCCGCGCGTCAGCTCCTTCAGCTGCTCGTAGGGATTGGCGACGCCGTAGCGGCGCATCACCGTCTGCACCGGCTCGGCCAGCACTTCCCAGCAGGCGTCAAGATCGGCGAGCAGGCGCTCGCGCTCGGCCTCGAGCTTGGACAGGCCGCGCAGGCAGGAGTCGTAGGCGAGCACGGCGTAGCCGACCGCCACGCCGATGTTGCGCAGCGCCGTGGAGTCGGAGAGGTCGCGCTGCATGCGCGAGACCGGCAGCTTCTCGGCCAGGTGACGGAGCAGCGCGTTGGCCAGACCGAGGTTGCCTTCGGAGTTCTCGAAGTCGATCGGGTTGACCTTGTGCGGCATGGTCGAGGAGCCGATCTCGCCGGGCTTGGTCTTCTGCTTGAAATAGCCGAGCGAGATGTATTGCCACAGGTCGCGGTCGGCGTCGAGCAGGATGGTGTTGAAGCGGGCGATGGCGTCGAACAGTTCGGCCACGGCGTCGTGGGGCTCGATCTGGATGGTGTAGGGGTTGAACGCCAGGCCGAAGGACTCGACGAAGCGGCGGTTGAAGCCCTCCCAATCGAAGTCGGGATAAGCCGACAGGTGCGCGTTGTAGTTGCCCACCGCGCCGTTGTACTTGGCGGTGAGGGTCACCGCCGCGACCGCCGCCCGGGCCCGCTCCAGGCGGGCGCAGATATTGGCCATCTCCTTGCCCAGCGTGGTCGGCGTCGCCGGCTGGCCGTGGGTATGGGAGAGCATCGGCAGCTCGGCCAGCTCGTGGGCCAGCGCGCGGAAGCGCCCGACCAACCGCTCCTGGCTGGGCAGCAGCACGAGCTCGCGCGCCTCGGCGAGCATCAGCGCGTAGGCGAGATTGTTGATGTCCTCGGAGGTGCAGCCGAAGTGGATGAACTCGCTCGCCGCCATCACCTCGGCATTGGCGCAGAGGCGTTCCTTGAGCCAGTATTCCATCGCCTTGACGTCGTGGTTGGTGCGCGCCTCGATGGTCTTGATGACGTCGGCGTCGGCGGGCGAGAAGCCCGAGGCGGTGAGATCCAGTTCGGCCACCGTCAGCGCCGAGAAAGGCTTGATCTCTGCCAGTTCCGGAGCGAGGGCGAGCGCCTTCAGCCACTCGATTTCGACGCGCACCCGATACTTGATCAGGCCGAACTCGGAAAAGTGGGCGCGCAGGGGCGCCACTCGCTCGGCATAGCGGCCGTCGAGGGGCGACAGCGCGGTCAGTGAGGAGAAATCCATGGGAAGGGCGCGTTATGGAGAGCGGCGAATTTTATCACGGCCGGATGAGCCGGCCGAATCGTGACCGATGCGCGCCGGCGCTCGCGTCGGCCGATGATATAATCCGACCTCTCTCGAATTCCCACCCCAAAGTCCAGATGAAGCTGATCGGCTCCCTAACAAGCCCTTACGTCCGCAAGGCCCGCATCGTGTTGTCGGAAAAGAAGATCGAATACGAGCTGGTGCTGGATTCGCCCTGGACCAAGGACACCACCGTCTCGCAGCACAATCCGCTGGGCAAGGTGCCGGTGCTGGTGCTCGACGACGAGAGCCATCTCTTCGATTCGCGCGTCATCGCCGAATACCTGGACACCGTCACGCCCAACAACCGACTGATCCCCGCCTCGGGCCGGGAGCGCATCACCGTCAAGCGCTGGGAAGCGCTGGGCGACGGCCTGCAGGATGCGGCGGTATCCGCCGTGCTCGAGTCCGGCCGGCGCGAAGGGGAGAAGAGTCCCGCCTGGATCAAGCGCCAGCACGGCAAGATCGCGACCGCCCTCAAGGCCATGGACGACGACCTCGACGATCAGCCCTGGTGTCAAGGCGGCAGCTTCTCGCTGGCCGACATCGCGGTCGGCTGCGCGCTGGGCTATCTCGACTTCCGCTTCCCCGACCTGGACTGGCGGGCCGGGCATCCCCACCTCGCCCATCTCTACGAAAAGTTGATGCAGCGGCCGTCCTTCGCCGAGACCGTGCCGCAGGACTAGAGCCCGTTTTGTCACCGGAGAATTTTCCCGGGGACAATTACGGGCTCTTGTGCCGCGAAGCTAGGTGCTAGCGCAGCGGCCGCTGTCGGGCTGCACCCGTTCGGGTGTCTCCAGCGAAAGTCCGACCTACTCGATAATCCCGCCACCCAGGCAGACGCGGCTCTCGTAGAGCACCACCGACTGCCCCGGCGTCACCGCCCATTGCGGCTGGGCGAAGACGACCTCGCAGCGCCTTGCATCGACCGACTCAATTTCGCACGGCGCATCGGGCTGGCGGTAACGCGTCTTGGCGGTATAGACCCAGTGGGTGTGGGGCTGGTCGCCAACCCAGGATAGCTCCGCGGCGCAGAGGCGGTCCGTAAACAGCGCCGGGTGGTCGTGGCCCTGAACCACGTAGAGCAGGTTCTTCTCCATGTCCTTGGCGGCGACGTACCAGGCCTCGTGATCGCCGGCCAGGTCGGCATTGCCCTTGACGCCGCCGATGCCCAGGCCCTTGCGCTGACCCAGCGTGTGGTGGATCAGGCCGTCGTGGCGGCCGACGCTGCGGCCACCGTCCAGCGCGCGGATCTCCCCCGGCTGCGAGGGCAGGTAGCGCGAGAGGAACTCGCGGAAGGGCCGCTCGCCGATGAAGCAGATGCCGGTGGAATCCTTCTTGGCGTGGTTGGGCAAGCCCGCCGCCCGGGCGAGCTGCCTCACCTCGCGCTTGTAGAGGTGGCCGACCGGAAACAGCGTCTTTTCGAGCTGGGCCTGGTTCAGGCGATAGAGGAAATAGCTCTGGTCCTTGTTGCCGTCCTCGCCCTTCAACAGCTGGTAACGGCCCTGGAACTCGCGCACCTGGGCGTAGTGGCCGGTGGCGATTTTTTCGGCGCCGAGCCCCAGCGCGTGGTCGAGGAAGGCCTTGAACTTGATCTCGGCGTTGCACAGCACGTCGGGGTTGGGCGTCCTGCCGGCCCGGTACTCGCGCAGGAACTCGGCAAACACCCGGTCCTTGTACTCGGCCGAGAAATTCACCACTTCCAGATCGATGCCGAGGACGTCGCAGACCGCGGCGACGTCGATCAGGTCCTGGCGCGTCGAACAATAGTCGGCATCGTCGTCGTCTTCCCAGTTCTTCATGAACAGACCGACGACGTGCCAGCCCTGCTGCTTGAGCAGCAGGGCTGAGACCGAGGAATCGACGCCGCCGGACATGCCGACCACCACTGTTCTTTTAGACATTCGGACCACCCCCGTTCAACCATTCCTCCAGCGGCAGCACCACCGCCGGCCGGCCATTATCGACGAACCAGCTGTCGACCACAAAACGCCTGGGCGCCGTCGCCGGCCCGGCCCCGGCCGGGGGCAGTTCCTCGATCAGCGCCGACCAGTGCACGGCGATCAGGAAACGGACGCGCCGCACCGGCGCCAGCACGCGGTGGAACCTCAGCCAGCCGCGCCGCTCCAGGAGGCGCAGGAAGCGCGTCGTGGTGGTCGAGTGATCGATGCAGTCCATCTCGCCCTCGACCCCGCCATCGGCGTAATTGCCGCCGCGGTCGCGCCAGATCGGCGACTGCTCCCCGGCCCAGGCATAGAGCCGCCCCACCACCCGGGCCAGGGCGCGGCGCTCTTCCTCGGCGGTGGCGGCCGCTGCCAGCGTTTCGTGCAGCTGATCGAGCTGCCGCTCGCTGAAGTTCACGGTCTGCCGGCTGGCGCAGCCGTAGTCGTAGCAGACCGGCACCGCTTCGTCGGCCCAGGCCACGCCCGCGACCAGCAGCAGGACGAGCGCGGCGGCTCTCACGAATAATGGCGGAGCAGTTCGAGCGGATAGCGCCTGCCGGCACGATGGTCGGCGAGACATTGCATGACCAGGGGGCTGCGGTGCCGCTCGCGCGCCGCCGCTATCTCCTCGGGGGTCAGCCACAGCGCCCGCAGGATGCCGGTGTCGAGGGCGCGCTCCTCGTGCGCCCCCAACTCTCCGCAAAAGGCGAAGCGCAGGTAAGTGATGTCGCCCTGGGGGCGCGGCCAAAGATAGATGCCGACCAGCGCGGTCGGGACGAAGTGCCAGGCGGTCTCCTCCAGCGTCTCGCGGATGCAGGCGGCGATCAGGGACTCGCCCCGCTCGAGATGGCCGGCCGGCTGGTTGAGGCGAATGCCCTCGGGAGTTTCCTCCTCGACCAGCAGGAAGCGGCCGTCGCGCTCGATCACGGCGGCGACGGTGACGTTGGGCCTCCACTGCGTACTCATGCCGCGTATTTTACCTCGCCACCCCGCCGCGCTTCGGCCCGGCCGGCAAATCGGCTAGAATTACGGCTTTGCGACTGCAGCTGGAGAATCGAATCATGTCCATGGCCGACCGCGACGGCTTCATCTGGCACGACGGCAAGCTCGTGCCCTGGCGCGATGCCACCACGCACGTGCTGACCCATTCCCTGCACTACGGCCTGGCGGTATTCGAGGGTGTGCGCGCCTACCACACGGCCAAGGGCACGGCGATCTTCCGGCTCAAGGAGCACACCGACCGCCTGTTCAACTCGGCGCACATCTACCGGATGAACATCCCCTACGACAAGGCGACGCTGATGGCGGCGCAAAGGGAAGTGGTGCGCGCCAACAAGCTCGACTCCTGCTACATCCGGCCGATCGCCTTCTACGGTTCGGAGAAGATGGGCGTCTCGCCCAGGGGCGCCAGCGTCCATGTCTCGATCGCCGCCTGGCCTTGGGGCGCCTACCTCGGCGAGGAGGGCATGGAGAAGGGCATCCGCGTCAAGACCTCGAGCTACGCCCGCCATCACGTCAATGTGACCATGGCCCGC
The DNA here is from genome assembly GCA_035530135.1 of Rhodocyclaceae bacterium. GTDB lineage: Bacteria > Pseudomonadota > Gammaproteobacteria > Burkholderiales > Rhodocyclaceae > CAIYYX01. The sequence continues at coordinate 15,386 of DATKVJ010000116.1, forward strand.
GCCAAGTTCTCCGCCACCTACGCCAACTCCATCCTCGCCAACATGGAAGCGACCGAGAGCGGCTACGACGAGGCGCTGCTGCTCGACGTCGATGGCTTCGTCGCCGAAGGTGCCGGCGAGAACGTGTTCATCGTCAAGGACGGCGTCATCTACGAGCCGGAGATCGCCTCCGCCCTGGTCGGCATCACCCGCGCCACCATCCTCACCCTGGCGAAGGAACTCGGCATCCCGGTGGTGTCCAAGCGCCTGACGCGCGACGACATCTACATCGCCGACGAGGCCTTCTTCACCGGCACCGCCGCCGAGGTGACGCCGATCCGCGAACTCGACAACCGGACGATCGGCGCGGGCCAGCGCGGTCCGGTCACAACCCGGCTGCAGGGCCTGTTCTTCGACGTGGTCAACGGCAAGGTACCGGCGCACGCCGACTGGCTCACCCCCGTCGCCTGAGGATACGAGCATGACGCAAGCCACCGACACCGCCCGCGAAGTCACCGTCACCCTGAAGGACCTGCCCCTGCACTGTCCGCTGCCCGGCGCGCCGCTGTGGGCGCGCCATCCGCGCGTCTTTCTCGACGTGTTGGACAGCGGCGAGGCGCGCTGTCCCTATTGCGGCACCCGCTACCGCTACAGCGGCGAGAGACCCCACGGGCATCACTGAACCGGCGGTCGGCAGCAAGTCCGTCGAAGCGCCTGCTTCCGACCGCTCACCGTCTGTCGTGAAGATCCTGATCGTCGCCCCCTCCTGGATAGGCGACTCGATTCTCGCCCAGCCGCTCTTCATGCGGCTGCACGAGCGGCAGCCGGGACTCCAGCTCGACGTCCTGGCGCCCGCCTGGACCCGGCAGCTTTACGCACGCATGGGCGAGGTCGGGCGGGTGATCGACAATCCCTTCGCTCACGGCGAGCTCAAGCTCCTGGAACGCTGGCGGCTCGGCCGACGGCTCGCCGCCGAGGACTACGAAGAGGCGATCGTGCTGCCCAATTCCTGGAAATCGGCGCTGGTTCCCCGCTTCGCCGGCATCCCGGTGCGTACCGGCTTTCTCGGCGAGGCGCGCTGGGGCCTGTTGAACAGGGTACACCGCCTGGACGAGACGCGAGCGCCGCAGCTCGCCCAGCGCTACGCCCTGCTCGCCGAAAACCCGGACGAGTTCGCGCGCCGCCCCCTGCCGCAGCCCCATCTATCCTCGACTCCGGCGCAGCAATCTGCGGCGCGCGCAGCGCTCGGACTGGCGGGCGACGACGCGCCGATCGTCTTCTGCCCCGGCGCCGAATACGGCCCGGCCAAGCGCTGGCCGGCGCAGCACTTCGCCGCCCTGGCGCGACAGCTCGTCGGTCCGGTCTGGCTGGTCGGCTCGGATAAGGATCGGGCCGCGGGCGCCGAAATCGAGGCGCTCTCCGGCGGGGCGGCCAAGAACCTGTGCGGGCGCACCACGCTGGAACAGGCGATCGACCTGATCGCCTGTTCCCGCCAGGTCGTCGCCAACGACTCCGGCTTGATGCACGTCGCCGCCGCGCTCGACCGCCCGCTCGCCGCGCTCTACGGCTCTTCCAGTCCGGCCTATACGCCGCCCTTATCGCCGAGAGCGACCATCATCTCGCTGAACCTCCCCTGCAGCCCCTGCTTCCAGCGCGTCTGCCCGCTCGGCCACTTCAAGTGCCTCACCGACTTGGCGCCGGACCGGGTGCTCGCGCGCCTGGGCGAGCCAAGCCCGGCGGTGGATCATGTCGGTCCATAAGCCGCTGTTCACCACGCCCCAGGACGCCGAGGCGGCGTTCTACGATGCGCTCGCGCGCGCCGACCTGGAGGCGATGATGGCAGTCTGGGCCGAGGACGAGGAGATCGTCTGCGTCCTGCCGGGCGGGCCGCGCCTGACCGGCTACGCGGCGGTGCGCGAAGCCTGGCGGCGCGTCTTCACCAGCGGCCGGCGGCTGTCCATCGCCCTGTCGAACCAGGTCTATCTCTCGGGCATGCTGCTCTCGGTGCACAGCCTGCACGAGCACCTCGGTTTCTCCGACGGCGAAGGACAGACGGCGCCGGTCGTGGTCACCAACGTCTATGTCCGCGGTGCCCTGGGCTGGCGTCTGCTGGCGCACCACGCCTCGCCGGCGCCGCCGGAGATGCCCGCGCAGAACGCCAAGACCCTGCACTGAAAGCTGTCTTATGGTGGGATAATGCCCCGCCTACTCCCCGTTCTCCAGCCATGAATCTGCCCGCCCCAGAAATCTTCAAGGCCTACGACATCCGCGGCATCGTCGGCCGGACCCTGACCGCAGACAGCGTGCGCGCCATCGGCCACGCGCTGGGCTCGGAAGCGCTGTGGCGCGGCCAGACGGCGGTGGCCGTCGGCCGCGACGGCCGCCTCTCGGGCCCGGAATTGTCCGCGGCCCTGACCGAGGGCCTGAACGCCGCCGGCGTCGACGTCTATGACATCGGCCGGGTGCCGACGCCGCTCGCCTACTTCGCCGCGATCGAGCTCGGCTGCAACTCGGCGGTTTCGGTCACCGGCAGCCACAATCCCCCCGACTACAACGGCCTGAAGCTGGTGCTGGGCGGCGAGACCCTGTACGGCAGCCAGATCCAGGCGCTGCGCACCCGCCTCGAACGCGGCAATCTGCGCTACGGTGCGGGCAGGGTGATCGCCGCCGACGTGCGCGAGGCCTATCTCGAACGCATCGCCGCCGACGTGAAGCTGTCGCGGCCGATGAAGATCGCCATCGACTGCGGCAACGGCGTGGCCGGAGAGCTGGCGCCCGAGCTGTTCCGGCGCATGGGCTGCGAGGTGCTGCCGCTGTTCTGCGAGGTCGACGGCAATTTTCCCAATCACCATCCCGATCCTTCGAAGCCCGAGAACTTGAGGGACCTGATACGCGCGCTGCGTGACACCGACGCCGAACTGGGCCTGGCCTTCGACGGCGACGGCGACCGCTTGGGCGTGGTCACCAAGGACGGCGAGATCATCTATCCCGACCGCCAGCTGATGCTGTTCGCCGCCGACGTGCTGACGCGCAATCCCGGCGCGCAGATCATCTACGACGTGAAATGCACGCGCAACCTGGCGCGCGCTATCCGCCACCAGGGCGGCATTCCGCTGATGTGGCAGACCGGCCACGCGCTGATCAAGGCCAAGCTCCGGGAGACCGGGGCGCCGCTGGCCGGCGAGATGAGCGGCCACATGTTCTTCAAGGAGCGCTGGTACGGCTTCGACGACGGGCTCTACGCCGCCGCCCGCCTGCTCGAAATCGTCTCGCGCTGGCGTGACGCCAACTGGCCGCTCGAGCACCTGCCGAATTCCTTGTCCACCCCGGAACTCAACCTGAAGATGCAGGAAGGCGAACCCCACGCACTGATCGAGAAGCTACGGGGACGCGCCGCCGAACTGTTCCCCGGGGCGACCGAGCTGATCGTCCTGGACGGGGTGCGCGCGGAGTTCGACGATGGTTTCGGCCTGGCGCGCGCCTCCAACACCACGCCGGTGGTGGTGCTGCGCTTCGAGGCCGACACGCCCGCGGCGCTCGCCCGCATCCAGGCGCTGTTCAAAGCGGCGCTGCAAGCGGCTTGGCCCCGCATCGAGGTTGAATACTGACCATGTCCGATTCGAACACCGAGATTTTCATCGGCCGCCAGCCGATCATGGATCGCAGCCAGCAGCTCGTCGCCTACGAACTGCTGTTTCGCGGCAGCCAGCATAGGAATTCCGCCGAGGTCCATGACGACCTCGACGCCACCGCCAACGTCATCACCCACGCCTTCGCCGATCTCGGCATCGAGGCGGCACTCGGCCCCTACAAGGGTTTCATCAACTGCGACGCGAGCCTGCTGCTCTCCGACCTGCTGGAGGCCCTGCCCCCCGACAAGATCGTGCTCGAGGTGCTGGAGACGGTCGAAATCACCCCAGCCGTCATCGAGCGCTGCGTCGAGCTGAAGGCGCAGGGCTTCACCATCGCCCTGGACGACTTCGTCGGCTACGAGGAACGCTTCAAGCCGCTGCTCGACTTGGTCGAGATCGTCAAGGTCGATGTCCTGGCGGTCGCCGGGGCCGATCTTCGCGAAGTGACCCGGAGGCTCCAGAAGTGGCCGCTGAAGCTGTTGGCCGAGAAAGTCGATTCGCCGAAGCAGGCATCCTTGTGCCACGATCTCGGCTACGCGCTGTTCCAGGGCTACTACTTCGCCAAGCCCACGATCATCGCCGGCAAGAAGCTCAACCACTCCCAACTGGCGCTGGTGCGCCTGCTCGGTCTGGTGCTCGAAGACGCCGAGATCCCTGAGCTGGAAAAGGTGCTCAAGCAGGAACCGGGGCTGTCCATGAACCTGATGCGGCTCACCAACTCGGTGGCCACCGGCGTGCGGACCAGGGTCACCTCGCTGCGCCACGCCGTCACCCTGCTCGGCCGCCGCCAGTTGCAGCGCTGGCTGCAACTTCTGATGTACACCAATCCCGCCGGCGGCAGCGGCGCCAGCCCGTTGATGCAGCTCGCCGCCACGCGCGGCAAGCTGATGGAGCTATTGGCCGGGAAGATCGCACCAGGCGACCAGCAATCCGGGGATCGGGCGTTTATGAGCGGCATCATGTCCTTGATGCCGACTTTGATGAACGTGCCGATGGAGGAGATCCTGCGCAGCATCAATCTCGGCAACGAGGTGCGCGGGGCACTCGAGTCCCGCGCGGGAACGCTGGGCACGATGCTCGAACTGACCGAGGCGCTCGAAGGCGACGACGGCCAAGCCTGTCACGGCCTGACCGCGCAGCTCGCCGGCCTGAATGCCGGCATCGTCAACGCCTGCCTCTCCCAGGCGCTGGTCTGGGCCAACAACATCGGCAAAGAACACGAGTGACGGGGCGCAGCCTCATTCCCGGCACAACCCTTGGCTCCGCAGCCAGTCGCGGACCGCGAGCCCGGTGCCGAATTCCCAGGCGCGCAGCTTCTCCGGCGCGATCAGCCGGAACTCGGCCAGCTCCTCGTTGAGAGCGATCTCGCCGGTGGCCGGGACGTGATAGGCGATGATCACCTCGTTCTTGCGCGCGAAGGGATAGACGCCGATCAGGCCGACGCTGCCGGCATCGAGGTCGAGCTCCTCCTTCACCTCGCGCGCCACCGCCTGCTCCGGCGTCTCGTCGCGCTCCAGGAAACCGGTGATCAGGCCGAACTTCTTCTCCGGCCAGGCGTGATTCCTCGCCAGCACGATCATGCCGTCGCACTCGACCAGCGCCGCCACCACCGGCGCCGGGTTGTCCCAATGGACGAAATCGCAGGCCGTACACGCGCGCCGCGGCAGGCCGGCGAGATCCTGGGTGGACAGGGAGCCGGCGCAGCGCGGGCAGAAGTTAAAGTCGCTGTTCAAGCCAGGCACTCACAGAAGCCAGCGCATCCTTGAGCTTGGCCGGTTCGGTGCCGCCGGCCTGGGCCATGTCCGCCCGGCCGCCGCCCTTGCCGCCGACCTGGAGCGCGACCGCATTGATGAGTTCGCCCGCCTTGATCCTTCCGGTCAGGTCGGCGGTGACGCCGGCGATCAGGTGCACCCGGCCCTCCTCGACCGAGCCCAGGACGATCGCCGCCGGCGCGAGCTTGTCCTTCAGCCGGTCCACGGTCTCGCGCAGCGTCTTGGCGTCGGCGCCCTCCAGCACCGCGGCGAGCACGCGGACACCCTTCACCTTCACCGCCAGGCCGGCCAGGTCGTCGCCCTGGGAGGCCGCCAGCTTCGATTTCAGCCGCGCCACCTCCTTCTCCAATACTCTGACGCCATCGACGAGCTGCGCCACGCGCGATGCCGCCTCGGCGGGCTGGGCGTGCACCTGCTCCGCGACCTCGTCCAGCTGCGCGAGTTGCGACTGGACGTAAGAGAGCGCGACCTCCCCGGTCACCGCCTCGACGCGGCGGATGCCGGCGGCCACCCCGCCCTCGGCCACGATCTTGAACAGGCCGATGTCGCCGGTGCGCGCAACGTGCGTGCCGCCGCACAACTCGGTGGAGTAGTCGCCCATCTTGACGACGCGCACCTCATCGCCGTATTTCTCGCCGAACAGCGCCATCGCGCCGGCGGCGATCGCCGCGTCGTAGGGCATGACCGCGGTGCCCACCTCGACGTTGCGGCGGATCTCGCGATTGACCAGTGCCTCGACGCGCAGGATTTCGCCGGCGCTCATCGGCTGCGGCTGGGAGAAGTCGAAGCGGGTGCGCGCGGCATCGACCAGCGAGCCCCTCTGCTGCACGTGGGCCCCCAGCACCTCGCGCAGCGCGGCGTGCAGCAGGTGGGTGGCCGAATGGTTCCACTGCGCGCGCATCCGCGCGGCGGCATCGACGCGCGCCGTGACCCGCTCGCCCACCGCCAGCGCGCCGGATTTCAACGTACCGTGGTGGCCGAAGACCTCGGCCTGGATCTTCTGGGTATCGGCGACCTCGAACAGCGTGGTGCACACCGCGCCGCGCACGAGCTCGCCGCGATCGCCGACCTGTCCGCCCGACTCGGCGTAGAAAGGGGTGGTGTCCAGCACTACGATGCCCGACTCGCCGGCGTTGAGTTCATTGATGCGGACGCCGTCGCGGTACAGCGCCAGCACCGTGGCCTCCGCCTCCAGCGTCTCGTAACCGCGGAACACCGTGGCCGATCCGTCGTAATCGACCCCGCCCCGGCTCTTGAAGCTGGAGGCGGCGCGCGCCATGTTGCGCTGACGCTCCATCGCCTGGTCGAAGCCGGATTCATCGACGGCGACGCCGCGCTCGCGACAGATGTCGGCGGTGAGATCGAGCGGAAAGCCGTGGGTGTCGTAGAGCCTGAAGGCGGTGTCGCCGTCCAGCGTCGCGCCGGCGGGCAGACTCGCCAGGGCGGATTCAAGAATCTCCATGCCGTGGCCGATGGTCTCGCCGAAGCGCTCCTCCTCCTGCTTGAGCACCGCGGTGACCCGCTCGGCGGCCGCCGGCAGCTCCGGGTAGGCCTCGCCCATGAGGGCGCACAATTGATCGACCAGCTTGTGGAAGAAGGGCTGCTTCTGGCCCAGTTGATGGCCGTGACGGATGGCGCGGCGGATGATCCGGCGCAGCACGTAACCGCGGCCGTCGGGGCCGGGGATGATGCCATCGACGATCAGGAAGGCGCAGGCGCGGATGTGGTCGGCGATCACCTTGAGCGAATTGTGGGCGAGATCGTGGCAGCCGGTGGCGCGCGCCGCCGCCTGGATCAGCTGCTGGAACAGATCGATCTCGTAGTTGCTATGGACGTGCTGCAGCACCGCTGCGATGCGCTCCAGGCCCATGCCGGTGTCGACGCTGGGCTTGGGCAGCGGGTGCAGGACCCCGTGCTCGTCGCGGTTGAACTGCATGAACACCAGGTTCCAGATCTCGATGTAGCGGTCGCCGTCGGCATCCTCGGAACCCGGCGGGCCGCCCCAGACTTCCTCGCCGTGGTCGTAGAAGATCTCGCTGCAAGGCCCGCAGGGACCGGTGTCGGCCATCTGCCAGAAATTGTCGGAGGCGTACTTGGCGCCCTTGTTGTCGCCGATGCGCACGATGCGCTCGAGCGGCACGCCGATCTCCCTGGCCCATATCTCGTGCGCCTCGTCGTCTTCCGCATAGACCGTGACCCAGAGCTTGTCCACCGGCAAGCGGTAGACCTCGGTCAGCAATTCCCAGGCGTACTTGATCGCGTCGCGCTTGAAGTAGTCGCCGAAACTGAAGTTGCCGAGCATCTCGAAGAAGGTGTGGTGGCGCGCGGTGTAGCCGACGTTCTCCAGATCGTTGTGCTTGCCGCCGGCGCGCACGCAGCGCTGCGCGGTGGTGGCGCGGGTGTAGGAGCGCCTGTCCTTGCCGATGAACACGTCCTTGAACTGCACCATGCCGGAATTGGTAAACAGCAGGGTCGGGTCGTTGCCCGGCACCAGCGGACTCGAAGCGACCACGGCGTGGCCCTTGGAGGCGAAGTAGGCGAGGAATTTCTGGCGGATTTCGGCGCTATTCATGGGTGTTTGCGGATCCTGACGGCGAGCGGCGATTTTAGCATCCTGGCCGCCCGCCGATCTCGACCGCGACCGGGTCGAACAGATCGATCCGGTCGGTGAACAGCGCCGCGGCGCCCGCCGCGAACAGCGCTGCTGCGGCCGCCGGATCGTTCACCGTGTAGCAGGCGAAGGGGACTCCGGCTCCGGCCAGATCCGCTGCCAGCTCGGGCGTGAGCTGTCTGGCGGCACAATGCAGTCCCTGGCAGCCCAGGCGATCGAGACGCAGCCGCCAGTCGGGCGGCGGCGCATCGACCAGCCAGGCGCGCGGGCTGTCCGGTGCCGCCAGCCCCGCAACCAGCAGCGCCTCCTCCGAAAAGGAGGAGAGCAGCACGGCGCCGGCCGGAGCGAAGGCTGCGATGCGCGCCACGGTCGTGCCGGTGGCCCGGTCTGCGCCTTCGGCGGGCTTGATCTCGACGTTGGCGGTGAGGTTCAGGCTGGCGCACAGCGCCAGCGCCTCCTCCAGCGTCGGCATCGATTCGCCGGCAAAGGACGGATGAAAACGAACCCCGGCATCGAGCCCGCGCAGCGCCGCGAGCAACGTCTGCGCGACACGGCCGGCGCCGTCGGTGGTGCGCTCCAGCGTTTCGTCGTGGATCAATACCGGCACACCGTCGCTGCTCAGCATCACGTCGAACTCGACGCCGCGATAACCCAGGCGAGCCGCCAGGCGTATCCCGGCCAGCGTGTTCTCGGGTGCCAAGCCGCCGCCACCGCGATGCGCGAACAGGCGGGGATAGGCGTAACGGCTCACGTGCCCGGTCGCTTGCCGCCGGCCGCGTTGACGCGGCGCATCGCGGCGTCGAGCGCATCCATCGGCGACTTGCTGTTGTTCCACACCGCCGCCACTTCCTCGCTCAAAATCTGGCGCAGCCGGGTCAGGCCGAAGCCGCGCTTGACCTCGGTGGGCAAGGGATTGCGCTCCGACAGGCGACGCGCGGCGGCGTCGAGCAAGGCCGGCGGTTCGCCGTCCGCCTTCAGCGCCGCGATCGCCACCGGCGTCATCGGCAGGAAGCCCGTCGCCTTGACCCAATCGCGCTGCACCTCGGGCCTCAGCATGAACATGACGAAGCGCGCCGCCACCTCGTCCTGCTGCCTGGTCTGGCCGGCCAGCACCCAGAGCGCCGCGCCGTCGGGCAGCAGCCTCCCCGGCGTCGCGCCATAGACGTCGTCGTAGCGCGGCAGCCTCGCCATGCCCAAGGCAAAACCCGCGTGCGCCGCCTGCGGATAGAGGGAGGAGGCACCGGTGAGCATGGCGCACTCGCCCGAGAGGAAGCGGTGGTCGGCTTCGTCGCCGGGACCGAAGTAGCGGAAGTAATGGCTCTTGTTCCAACTGGAGAGCAAGGCGAGGTGCTTGATGTCGATCAGACGATTGAGGACCACCTTGGTGACGCCGCGCCCCTCATGGACGGCGATCGGCTCGCCGTATTGCGAGGAGATGTTCTCCAGGTGCACCCAGTTGAAGCGCGACGAGGTCAGCGGGCACTTGTGTCCGGCGTCGAACAGCCGGCCGGCGGCGTGCTGCAGCTCCAGCCAGGTCGCGGGCGCGCTGTCAGGATCCAGGCCGGCCTTGACGAAGGCATCCTTGTTCCAGAACAGCACCGGTAGCGCCAGGCCCAGGGGCAGCGCCTGGAGCCGGCCGGCGGGGTCATCGACGGCATCCTTCACCAGCGGGAAGAAACGCCCCTTGATTCTCTCCCGCGCCTCTCCCAGCACTCGGTACAAGGGCTTGAAGCGGGGCACGACACCGAAGAACGGCAGGGCGTCGTCGGCGTCGAGCAGGGCCATCTGCGGCAACTGGCCGGGCTCGGGCACGCTCTTCGCGTTCTGCAGCAGCACCCGCGCCCGCCCTTTTTGCTGGTCGTTGAAACGCGCCACCAGGGTCGCCAGGACGGCCTCCGCCCGGGCGCCCAGGTCGTGGCGCAGCACCACCTCCTGCGTCGCCAGCGCTGGCGACGTCAGGGCCGGCGCCGACGTCGCCAGCGCCAGCAACAGCAACCATTTCTTTGCCGAACTCTCCATGGCCGGCATCTTACACCGGTCGATGCCTGGCCTTGCGAGCCGGCCGCGCTTGCCAAATAGGCGCCCTCGTGATATTTAATGATTGAAGCATTGTGGCTATTCGGAAAAAGAAGGAAGAGCATGCGCATTTTCCGCCTGGACGGAGAATCGGCTGGGCTGCATTTTGCCATCCTGATCGGGCGCGCCAATCCGGCGCACGAGATCTCAGCAAGAGATTGCGGCCCAGCGGGCGTCGTGTTCTCCGATGCGAAGCCGTCCGACTTCGGCGCAGCCGACCCCGATACCCACACCGCAATCCTCACCGGTTGCCGCCGGCCTGACCGCGCGGATGGCGACGAGATCCGACTTTCCATTTCTTGAGGCAAACCATGAAGAAAAACGAGCAGCCACCATCGGATACCGAGACCCGAGCCACCAGCGAGCATACCCAGGCGCTGCGCCTGTGGCTCAGGATGCTGGCCTGCACCAACCTGATCGAGGGCCAGATACGGACGCGCCTGCGCAGCCACTTCGGCATCACCCTGCCGCGCTTCGATCTGATGTCGCAGCTGGAGCGCTCGCCGGAAGGACTCAAGATGGGGGAGTTGTCCAAGCGCATGATGGTCACCGGCGGCAACGTCACCGGCATCACCGACCAGCTCGTCTCCGAGGGGCTGGTGGTGCGCGAGGACAACCCGAAGGACCGTCGCGCCTACATCGTCAAGCTCACCGCGGAAGGACGCAGGATGTTCAAGCGGATGGCCGAATCCCACGAGAAATGGATCGTCGAACTGTTGGGCGGCATGAGCGATAAGGAGCGACAGCAGTTTTATCTGCTGCTGGCGTCCCTGAAGAGCCACGCCGCCGGCCTTGCGCGGGGCGGCACCCAGTGATGCCCGCCGCCTCCCGGATCCTGCAGCCCGAGGGCTGGGCGGCGCCGAGGGGTTTCGCCAACGGCATCAAGGCGCGCGGCACGCTGGTATTCACCGGCGGCCAGGTCGGCTGGGACGACCAGTGCCGCTTTGCCAGCACCGATCTGGCCGGCCAGGTGCGCCAGACGCTGGCCAACATCGTCTCGGTGCTGGCCGAAGCCGGCGCCGAACCGCAGCACGTGGTGCGGCTCACATGGTACGTCACCGACAAGCGCGAATACCTCGCCCGGGCGGAGGAAATCGGCGTCGCCTACCGCGCCGTCATGGGCAGGAACTATCCGACGATGGCGGTGGTGCAGGTGGCGGCGCTGGTCGAGGATGCCGCCAAGGTCGAGATCGAGGCGACGGCGGTGATCCCGGATTGAACCGCAGCGCGGAAGCTTCAGTCTGTCAGCCAATCTGCCGTAAAATGAGCGGGCATCGTTTTCCAGGACGGTGCCGTCGCCCCGGGAAAGAACCGCCATGCGCACACTCGCCGCCCTGATCTGCTGCATTTCCCTGCTCGCCGCCTGCGAACAGCTCGGTATCGAGGATCCGGCCAAGGTCGCCGCCGCCGCCGCCGCCGCCAGGGACGCCAACGGCAAGGCCATCGGCGCCGCCTGCCGCCAATCCGGCCGTGCCCTCGAGGACTGCTACGCGCTCAACCCGAAAGACCAGAAGTCCTCCATATACGCCGGCTGGCGCGACATGGACGGCTACATGCGCGACAACAAGATCGAGACCACCTTGCCGGATATGGTGCCCAGGCCCGCGGGCGGCAGCCGGCCGGCCGCGGCGTCAAAGACCAACAAACCCTGAGCCTTCCTCGACCTGGAGCCGAAGCCGCAGCACCCGCGACCTCGGGTGCCGCGATGATTGAATCGGTAACGCAAGGTCCTTCTGCATGAAGCGCACGTTCGAATTCGCAGGCCTTCGCTATCCAAGATCGTTCCTGAAGCTGCTGCTGCTCGGCTTCGGCCTGACTTCTTTGCCCCTGATCCTGGCCCTGTTGAATGCCACCGCGGACGTGGAGCGGCTCACCAGCCAAAGCCAGGCCGCCGTGGATCAGGCGGCCGAGGCTGCGCGCGACAGCCGCGTGCTGAAGGATCAGACCATGGCAATGGAACGCTTGGCGCGGCAATACCTGATCCTCGATGACCCCGCGTTGCTCGCCGATTACGCCAAGGTACGCAGCGGTTTCAAGCGGACCAGCAGCGACATGTCGCTGCTGCCGCTCGACGAGTCGCAATTGCAGGATCTCAACAGAACGATCGAGAAGGAGCAGGCATTATTCGAACTGCTGGGGCGCGAGCACGGCGCCGGGCGCAGGCAGCTGATCGGAGGCTACGTCGCGCTCTCGGAATTGGCGAACAATGTGCTCGACCAGAGCAATCTGCTGATCGACCGCGAAGTCGCGAACATGGGTGAGGCGGCGCGACGCACCCAGCGCTCGCTGCTGTGGCAGCTCGCCGCTTCGATACCGCTCGGTGTCCTGATCGCCATGCTCTTCGCCTTCCTCATCGCCAAACCCATACGCCAGCTCGATCAAGCCATCCGTCAGCTCGGCGGCGCCGAGTTCGCCACCGGCATTCGCGTGCGCGGTCCGGCGGATCTGGAATATCTGGGTCAGCGACTCGAGTGGCTGAGGCTGCGTCTGGTCGAGCTGGAGGAACAGAAAGCCAAGTTCCTGCATCATGTGTCGCATGAACTCAAGACCCCCCTCACGGCATTGCGCGAAGGCGCCGAGCTGCTCGCGGACGGCTCGAGCGGAGCGTTGAACCGCCAGCAAAGCGAGATCGCTGAAATCCTCAGGCACAACAGCCTGGAGCTGCAGCACCTGATCGAGGGACTGCTCGGCTACCAACAGGCCCTCGGCGGCATCAGCCGGCTAGAGCTCCGGTCGGTCGATTTGTCCGACGTCGCGCGCCAGGTGGCGGAGGCGCACAAGCTCGACAGCGCCGCCCGCAAACTGAATTTACTGCTGCACCTCGAGCCCGCCGTGCTGGCGGCGGACGCCGAAAAACTGCAGGTGGTGGTGGACAATCTGGTGTCGAACGCAATCAAGTATTCGCCGGAAGGCGGTACTATTTCGCTGGCTGTGCGCGCCGAGAAGGATGCGGTCGTGATCGAGGTCGGTGACGCCGGTCCCGGAATCGCGGCTGCAGACAGGGAACGGGTGTTCGACTGGTTTTTCCAGGGCAAGCTCGGCCATCAGGGACGGATCAAGGGCAGCGGATTGGGCCTGGCGATCGCGCGCGAATTCGTGCTTGCCCACCGCGGCAGCATAGAGCTCGTCGCGGAACGCGGGCCCGGCGCGCACTTCCGCGTCAGATTGCCGGTCTTGCGCGCGCAAGGATGACGCCGACCATGATACGCAAGGCCTTTCTATTCGCCATCGCGCTGCTGCTCGCCGGCTGCGCCGGCTGGCGTATTCCGGACTTGTCCGGCAGCAAACCCGAAGCGCGTCAGGTCATCGAACTGATCGGCTATGCGCAGCGCATCGCGACGATGACGGCCGAACAGCAGCGCCGCGAGTACAGCACCAGCAATCAGGCATTCGCCAGAGACCAGGGCGCGATGAGCCGGATGCGGCTCGCCCTGCTGCTGGCCACGCCGGGCGCCAGCGTCCAGGACCCCGCCAGGGCCGCGAGCCTGCTCGAGCCGTTGGCGAGGTCGAGCGACGCGGCCAGCCCGCTGCATGCGCTCGCCGGGCTGCTCTATGGACAACTGAACGAGCGCGCAAGCGAGCGGAAGCGCGCCGACCAGATGCGGGAACAGCTCGAAGCGCTGAAGGAACTCGAGCGCACCATGATCGAACGCGGGCAGGACAACCGGCTCCGGCGCAAATGAGCGACGCCAAACCCCTCATCCTGCTGGTCGATGACGATCGCGACATCCTCAAGCTGCTGGCCATGCGCCTGGCCGCCTCGGGCTACGAGGTGCAAGCGGTGGACAGCGGCCGCACGGCCTTGGCGGCGCTGGCCGCGTCGCGCCCGCAGCTCGTGATCACCGACCTGAAGATGGACCGCATGGACGGCATGGCCTTGTTCGATGCCATCCACAGCACGGCGCCGACGCTGCCGGTGATCATCCTCACGGCGCACGGCACCATACCGGAGGCCGTGGCCGCGACCAAGCGCGGCGTCTTCGGCTTCCTGCCCAAGCCCTTCGACAGCCAGGCCCTGCTGGAACAGGTGGCGCAGGCGCTGAAGCTGTCGGCGGGCATCGGCGCCACGGCGGCGGGGTCGGCGGATACGGCCTGGCGCAGCGGCATCGTCACCGCCAGCGCGGCGATGGAAGACGTGCTCGGCCGCGCCCGGCTGGTCGCCCAGTCCGACGCCAGCGTTTTCATCTACGGGGCGAGCGGTACCGGCAAGGAGCTGATCGCGCGCGCCATCCACCGCGCCAGCGCCCGCGCCGCCGGGCCCTTCGTCGCCGTAAATTGCGCCGCCATCCCGGAAGCGCTGATGGAGTCCGAGTTGTTCGGGCACAAGAAGGGCGCCTTCAGCGGCGCCGTCTATGACCACAAGGGCCTGCTGCAAAGCGCCGACGGCGGCACCCTGTTTCTCGACGAGATCGGCGACATGCCGCTGTCGCTGCAGGCGAAGTTGTTGCGCGCGCTGCAGGAGCGGCAGGTGCGACCGGTGGGCTCGACCCAGACCGTCGAGGTGGACATCCGCGTCATCTCCGCCACCCATCGCAGCCTGGAGCAGCGCATCGCCGAACGGCAGTTTCGCGAGGACCTGTATTACCGCTTGAACGTCGTCGCGCTGACCATCCCGGCGCTGGCCGAGCGGCCCGAGGACATCGTGCCGCTCGCTCTGCATTTTCTCAAGCAGGTGGCGGCGCGCTATCGCAAGGAAGTCAATAGCTTCGCGCCCGGCGCCTTGGAGCAATTGGTGGCGGCGCCTTGGCCGGGCAACGTGCGGCAACTGCAAAATGTGGTGGAGCAGACCGTGGCGCTGGCCACCAACGGCGTGATTCCGGCGTCCCTAGTGCAAAGCGCGCTGAACCATCGGGCCGGCGGCTTGACCCCGCTGGACGAGGCGAAACGCGCGTTCGAGCGCGACTACCTGGTGCGCATCCTGAAGATCACCCGGGGCAACGTCGCGCAGGCGGCAAAGCTCGCGCAACGCAACCGCACCGAGTTCTACAAGCTGCTCGAGCGCCACGGGCTCGAGCCGGGACTGTTCAAGCCGGAAGACGCTTGAATCGGTCGGGCAGTGCCGAGCTCATCGCGCCGACTGCCCCGGACTCGCCTCTTGTCCCCGCCAAGCTTGCTGTCGTGTCCGGACGACAAACAAAAACCCAATTGAATCAATTTGCCGATGCGGATCGGCGGGCCGACCTGTCGTGCGTCGACTACGGCAATCCGGGGCTCGTGGCCATCCCGGAGCCCCATGAAACAGACTAGGTAATTGATAAACAACAGTACCCTGGTCATGGCACGGCGTTTGCGATAGGCGATGCGGGGACGCTCGAGCCTGTGCGTCCGCCCGCATCGGATAAAGGAGACTGACATGGAAAGCACCGGTTTCAGAAAGACGCATCCCCTCATCTTGGGCGCTGCTGCATCCGTGATGGTTGTCAGCCTGGTGGGCGCAGCCGCAATCGGCGGACTATTGCCGGAAGCGCACTCCGACAAAACCGACAGCGCCACGCAAAGCAGCGCGCCCGCCGCCTACGGCGTCCGTCATGGCGTGCCCGGACCCGCGGCACGCGACGGCGTTTGCGCGGCTTGCGGCACGGTCGCGTCGATCCGCGCGATCGAGCTCAAGGGCGATGCAACCGGCCTGGGTGCGGTCGCGGGCGGCGTCACCGGGGCCGTGGTCGGCAACCAGATGGGCCGCGGCAACGGCAACACCATCATGACCCTACTCGGCGCCGCTGGCGGCGCCATGGCCGGTAACGAGATCGAGAAGAACGTGAAGAAACACTACCGCTACCGCGTGACGGTACGCATGGA
>DATKVJ010000117.1:0-9081 GCA_035530135.1 Rhodocyclaceae bacterium
GGGCCGCCGGGCTCGAACTGGTGGCAGGCGGCGCAGAAGCGCGAATCCTCGAAGGCGGGCGTCGCCCGCCAGCCGTCGTGGGGCAGTTGCGCGTCGGCGGCGGGCACCGTGCCGTCCGACCTGGGCGGGCCGTAGCGGCGATTGCCGCGCACGTGGCAACCGGCGCAGCTGAGGCCGTCGGCCGCTGAGGCGCCGTCGGCAAGCGGCGGCAGCATGCGTCCGGCGAGGAGCGAGTTGACCAGGTGGTCTTCCTGTTCGGCCAGGGGCGCGTGGCAGCGCAGGCAGGCCTGGTGCTGGTCGCGGGCTGCGGGGCCCATCGCCTGCAATTGACCCAGCAGACCGGGGCTCATGGCGTGACTGTGCAAGGCGCTGCGCCAGTCTGCGAACTGACGCGGATGGCAGGCGCCGCAGGCCGCGGGCGAGAGCGAGGCTTCGAGCGGAGAAAAATTGCCCGGTGCCGGGCCGTTGGCGGCCAGCGGTCTTTGCCAGTGGTGGGCCAGGAAGGCGGCGATGGCGGATGAAGCCGGGGGCGATCCGAGCGCGGTGCCCGGATCGCCGCCCGTCAGGGCGAACAGCAAGACGATCGCCGCGAGCGACGGCCAGCCTGCCACCCCCACGCTCACCGAGTCATCACATCTTGGCGGCGCAAGGATTGGCCGCCTTGGGGGCGCAGGGGTTGGCGGCGGCCTTCTGATGTTTCTTGGCGGCCGCGTGCTTGTTCATCGCCTTCTTCTTCACCTTGTGCTTGGCGGGCTGGGCGCAAGGATTGGCCGGCTTCGCCGCACAGGGGTTGCTCATCGCATCGGCGGCGAAGGCGGGGATAGCCAGCGCCGAGGCGATCAGGGCGACGGCGCCCAGGGACAGGGTCTTGCGGATCAGGGTGGAGGTCATGGTGGTTTCCTTTGGCGGTTGGATGATAGCGCGCGGATTATTATTTCGCGCAGGGGTTGGCCGGCTTGACCGCGCAAGGATTCGCGGGCTTGTCCGAACAAGGGTTGGCCGGCGCCTGGGCGCCCGGCCGATAGGTTTTCTGCACCTGCCGGGTGTAGGCGACCAAGGCGGCGAGCTCCTTGGAATGCCAGGGCAGGGGCTCGGCGGCCATGGGCATGAGCATGCAGGCCTGGATCATCTCGTCCAGATGCACGCGCTTGACGCCGAGCTTGTCCTTCGCCATGCCGACTTGGTGCGGGTAAGGCTGGGCGAAGCTCGCCTGGAAGGCGCCGTGGTTTTGGTGGCAGGTGTTGCAGGACATGCCGTTGGTGGATAGCTTGGTATCGTTCCAGAGCTTTTCGCCCAGCCCGATATCGCCGGCACGCGGCTGGTAACCGGTGGGACGGGTGATGCCCTTGGCGCCGGCGGCCGGCATGGCGGCGACGAACAGGGAGAGCAGCAGAAAGCGGAAAATTTTGGCCATGGAGGGTCTCCAGAAAATCGAGAGGTATCCCTTGGTCGTCGCCCGGGCCGATTTCTTACAGGATTTTTCGCCCGTCGACCCTCGGCACCTTAGCGCCGCGACGGCGTCCGTGAAGAATCGCAAGGCAGCTCAAACGATCAATACCGAATTTCCCACCTTGCGCCGTGGCCGGCTGGGCACTTCTTCCGCGCGGCTTGATCACCAGCCGAACGTGCCGCGCCATGCGCCACGTTCGTGGGTGATGTCGACCCGCTTTGGCGCAATCTTGCGCAGCGCCTTGCTGTCGATGTCCCTTTCCGGTTGGCGGCCCAGTCGCTCGGCGACTTCTATGCTGCAGGCGGTGGAGGTGACCGGTCGGAAGTACAGATGGAGTTTGTCGCTCGCGGCGACGGTCGGCCTGCCTCTGGAATCATCGCGGAAATGGACGAACTTTTTCACCAGGCAGGAGAAATACAATTCCAGCTCGACGATCAGTGGCGCCCGCCTTTTCTCCAGCTCGCGGGCGGCCGCCGCCGTCCACTCGACCACGACGTCCCGGCCGTTGATGACGACTATCGCGCGCTTGCATTCCCTAACCATTGCCAAGGCTCCTGTGAAATTCCATGAGCGGTAGCCGCGGAAGTCTGCGATTTTCCAAGCTTCTTGTACCCACCGTAAGAATTCGCACCGCTAGACGACTATTCAGCAGGGCCGGCAGACGGCGGGCCAGTATATCAGGCCCGATGCGCCTGTTTCTGGAAAAACTGGATCGATCGTCGCTTCATGAAACAATGCGTCATTGGAGAAGGAGAAAATGCATGAGCTTGCTGAAGGACGACGGGACGAATGGGCGCGCCAAAGGATCTTGAGCCCGCCGCCAATGCTGACTCGATGGGCGTGGCTGTGCGCGAATCTGCGCGTGCGCTGCTGGCAGCCTGAGCGATGACCGGCGAACGGCTGAGGCAGGACGCGCCCTATCTGGCAGAGTTGCGCCGCGACATGCTTCGCTTCGCCAATCTGCAGTTGCGTGATGACCAACTGGCGGAGGACGCAGTTCAGGAGGCCATGATGGCCGCGTTGTCGGGAGACTTTTCCGGGCGCTCCGCCTTGAAGACCTGGGTTTTTGCGATTCTTCGCAACAAGATCGTCGATGCAATCCGGCAGCGTAGCCGGTATATCAATGTCTCGAGCTTTTCGCCGGAGGAAGAAAACCTCGACCAAGCCTTCGAGGCGCTGTTCAAGCCGAATGCGCACTGGCAACCCCAATCGCGACCCCGTGACTGGGGCGATCCCGAAGCAGCGCTGCATCAGGAACAGTTCTGGGCCGTGTTCGACGCGTGCCTGAAACACCTTCCCGAGAACACGGCGCGCGTATTCATGATGCGGGAATTTCTGGAATTCGACACCATCGAAGTGTGCGCCGAACTCAAGATCACCGCCAGCAACTGCCACGTCATCCTGCACCGGGCGCGCAATGGTTTGCGACGCTGTCTTGAGCAAACCTGGTTTTCCGCCGGAGAGCAAGCATGCTGAACTGCAAGGATGTCACTCATCTGCTATCCGAATCCCAGGACCGGAAACTGAAGTTGGCCGAGCGGCTTCGGTTGCAAATACACCTTTCCGTGTGCGAAGGCTGCACGCGCTACAGACTGCAAATCGATTTTATTCGTCGTGCCTGCCGGACTTTCATTGACGGCAGCAGCAGCACGGAGGAGTAGCCGGATATGCCGGCGGGGGACATCGGCGCTGCCGTGGCGTGGGCGCGCCTAGCTTCCGCTCCCGCGCCCCAGTGACCTGACGGGCCCTGGCGTCACCCCTCCCGGAAACGCGCTTATCCCCGAGCTCGGCCGCACATAAATATGCTAGAGTCATCGAACCGCCATCCGTCGCCGCACGACTCAGGCGCCGGCTGCGGCGGTGGGACGAGCGGCATCCGGCGGAGGGGACGAGCATGGCGAATGCGGTGGGCAAGGCGGCTGTGATGGCCGACTGGACGGTCCTGGTTTATCTGGCCGGTGACAACAATCTCGACGGCGCCGGCGTCGTCGATCTGCTCGAAATGAAGCGCGTGGGTTCCAGCGACCGGGTCCATGTCATCGCCCAGTTCGACCGCGCGGGCGTCAAGCAGGCGACCAAGCGCTACCGCCTGCGCCGGGGAAGCAAGCTCGCCGCCGACGTGCTCGAGGAACTGGGCGAGACCAATACCGGCGACCCCAAGGTGCTGCGGGAATTCCTGAGCTGGGGCGTCAAGCGCTACCCGGCCGGGCATTACCTGGTGGTGCTGTGGAACCACGGTTCCGGCTGGGACGACTCCAATCTCTACGCCGGGCACGGCGACTATTTCAGCGGCGACGCGCCGCCGATCGCGCACAAGGGCGTGGCCATCGGCGCCGGCGGCAAGGGACGGGCGATCCCCTTGGCGCAGGCCAGGGCCGCGGTCCGCCGCGCCCGGCGGGCGCTGTTCGGTACGACGGTGCAGCGCATGGTGAACTCCCGCGCCATCGCCTTCGACGACCAGGCCAAGGACTTCCTCGACAACATCGAGATGAAGCGCGTGGTGCGCGACATCGGGCGCCTGATCGGGCGCCCGATCGACATCCTCGGCTTCGACGCCTGCCTGATGAGCATGCTGGAAGTGGCTTACCAGGTGAAGGGTTCAGCCGCGTTCGCGGTCGGTTCGCAGGAGGAGGAGCCGAACGAGGGCTGGCCCTACGACCGCGTGCTGAAATCGCTGGCGGCCGATCCGACGATGTCGCCGGCGGAACTGTCGGGCACCATCGTCAGGCACTACCTCGCCTCCTACGGGGCGAACGCCGGCGTCACCTTCTCGGCGACCGACCTGGGGCGCGTCGACGCCGTGGCGACAGCGGTCGACCGGCTCGGGGCGGCACTGACGGCGGCGCTCGCCGACGCGCCGGCGCGCGAGGCGCTGTCCCTGGTGCGCGGCCGGGTGCAGGAATACTCGGCGCCCTACGACGATTACGTCGACCTGGTCGATCTGTGCGACGGGCTCGCCAAACTGATGCCGCGTCCCGACGTCGCCGTCGCCGGTCGGCAGGTCAAGGCAGCGGTCGCGGCGATGGTGCCCGCTTCCGGAGCGAAGGGCGCGGGGGTTGCGAGGTCGCACGGCAGCTCGATCTATTTTCCGAAGCGACGAGTGTGCAGTCTCTACGCATCCCTGGATTTCGCCAAAAAGAGTGCCTGGACGAAGTTCATCGGCGCCTACGTCGCCAGCCTCGCGGCCCGGGGCTGGGCGTAAATCAACGAGGAGAAAACCATGCCCCCACCCTTCAAGCGCATCGACCTCAGCGAATTCGAGTCGCTGCTCGCCAGGTTCGACTTCCGCCGCCGCATCAACGCGGTGCACATGCACCACACCTGGCGGCCCACGCGCAGCCAGTTCAAGGGCCACGACACCCTGGTCGCCATCTGGCAATTCCACACCGTGACCAACAAGTGGCGCGACATCGCCCAGCACGCGACCATCGATCCCGAAGGCGCCATCTGGCTCGGCCGCGACTGGAACCTGGCGCCCGCCAGCGCTTCCGGCCACAACGGCAACGGTGAGGCCGGGCCGTTCATGTTCGAGACCGTGGGCAACTTCGACACCGGCCACGATTTGCTCGACGGCGCGCAGCGGCAGACGGTGCTGGGCGTCATCGCCAGGGTGCAGCGGCGCTTCGGCCTGGCACCCGAGACCCTGGTGTTCCACAACGCCATGGCGCCCAAGACCTGTCCCGGGAGCGGCGTCGATTACGCGCAGCTCGTGGCCGAGCTGCATCAGGCGCACCAGGCGCTGGAGCAGGCGAGCCGCCAGCCGCGCAGCCCGGCGGGCGGACCCTTCCCCGAGGAGGCGTCGGAGCGCAGCCAGGCGGTCGAGGAGGCGATCAATCTGCTGACCCGCGCGCTCCCCGCCGGCCATGAGCCGGCCGACGCCGAGAGCGACCATCGGGAATTCGCCGATCGGCAGGAGGCGCAGATCGTCCCGACGGCGAAGTCGAGTCGTTCCGCGGCCCGCCAGGCCGGAGACTCCGGCCTGGGACCGGCGCAGCTCGCGGCGCTGCGGCCGCACCTCGTCAATCTGTCCTGCGGCAGGTTCTCCGGCGAGGGCGAATTCAAGAGCACCGCCGGCGACGTCGATGCCATCTTCAACCAGCACCTGCCTGCGTGGCTTGCGCAACTGCCCGAGGGCGGGAGGCTGCGCCTGCTGTTCTACGCCCACGGCGGCCTGGTCAGCGAATCGGAGGGCCTGAAGATCGCTTTCAAGCATATCGGCTGGTGGAAGGAAAACGGCGTCTACCCGATCTACTTCGTCTGGGAGACCGGCCTGTTCGAGACCGTCGGCTCGCTGCTCTCTCTCTGCCGGCAGCGTGCGGCGCGGGCGCTCGCGCGCGACCTCTGGGACCACACCACCGACCCGCTGATCGAGGAGGCGGTGCGCGCGCTGCAGGCGCCGCGGATCTGGGGCGGCATGAAGCGCTCGGCCGAGCTCGCGGCGGCGCCCGAGGGCGGCGCCCGCTACGTCGCGGCCGGGCTCTCCGAGTTCTGCGCCAGGCACGGCGACAGGGTCGAGCTGCACGCTTGTGGCCACAGCGCCGGAGCTATCTTCCATTCCCACTTCCTGCCCGCCGCGCTCGACCACGGCGTGCCGGACTTCAAGTCGCTGCAGCTCCTGGCCCCGGCGATCCGCGTCGATGCCTTCCGGGAGCGCTTGCTGGCACGGATCGGCAAGGGCAGGGGAATCGACAGCCTGAGCCTGTTCACCATGAACCGGGACTACGAGCGCGACGACAACTGCGCCGGCATCTACCGCAAGTCGCTGCTCTATCTGATCCACGAAGCGCTGGAGGATGAACGCAAGACCGACATCCTGGGCCTCGAGACCAGCCTGCGCGCCGACCCGGGGGTCGCCGAGCTGCTCGGCCTGGGCCCGGATCCGGCGCTCGCTGCGGGCGAGGTGGTCTGGTCGGTGTCGGCCGCCGATTCCGGCCGCAGCGCTTCCACCTCGGAGAGCCACGGCGGCTTCGACGACGACGCGCCGACCATGAACAGCGTCGCCCGGCGCATTCTGGGCCGGGCGGACGCGGACGCCATCGTCGAATACACGGGGG
The DNA here is from genome assembly GCA_035530135.1 of Rhodocyclaceae bacterium. Taxonomy (GTDB): domain Bacteria; phylum Pseudomonadota; class Gammaproteobacteria; order Burkholderiales; family Rhodocyclaceae; genus CAIYYX01. The sequence continues at coordinate 6,505 of DATKVJ010000117.1, forward strand.
AGGGCAGCCGCGCGCTCATCAACTGGCAGGACCAGGTCGACTGGCCCGGCGTGCTGCGCCAGGTATTGCCCCACGGCGTGCCCGCCGTCGCAGCCGTCAGCGCACCGGCTCCCGTAGCCGCCGCCGCGCAGGCGACGGTCGCGGGCAGTCGCCGGGCGCTGTGCGTCGGCATCGACCGCTATCCGCCGGGCAACGAGCTGTCCGGCTGCGTCGCGGACGCCAGGCTGTGGGCCGACACGCTCGCGAGCCTGGGCTTCGAGACGCCGGTGCTGCTGATCGACGGGGAGGCCCGCCGCGCCGCCATCCTGGAACGGCTGGGCGCCCTGCTCGCCGAGAGCGCCGCGGGCGACGTGCTCGCCTTCCAGTTCTCCGGCCACGGCACGCAACTGCCGGATCTCAACGGCGACGAGGACGACAACCTGGACGAGGCGCTGTGCCCGGTCGACTTCGCCGGCGGCGCCTTCCTGATCGACGACGACATCGCCGAACTGTTCGCGCGCATCCCGCCCGGCGTCAATGTCACCTGCTTCATGGACTGCTGCCACTCCGGCTCGAACACCCGCTTCGCCGGCGGCGGCACGGCGCGCCCCCAGGAAGCGGACGCGCGGCCACGCTTCATCAAGCCCACGGCGGCGATGATCGCCGCCCACCAGGACTTTCGCAAAACATCCGGCGCGGGCCGCGCGCTGCGCAAGGGCGGCCCCGAGCGCATGAGCGAGGTCAGCTTCTCGGCCTGCCAGCCGCAGGAGGTGGCCTGGGAATCGGGCGGCCACGGCGCTTTCAGCCTGCGCGCGAACCGGGTGCTGCGCGCGGGGTTGGCCGGCGTCAGCAACCAGGAATTCGCCGAACGGGTGATCGGTGCCTTCGGCGACAAGCCCGCCCAGCACGTCTATCTCGACTGCGCCGCGGCCGCGAGATCGGCGCCGCTGCTGCAACCGCTGCGGTGAGCGAGGGCGTGAGCTACGTCCTCGGGCCGGGCGTCGCGCGCCGGCCTGCGCTGCCCTACCGGCGGGTGCGCGGCGACCCGGTCTATCGGCCGCTGCGGATCTACGCGGTCGATCCGGCGACGCCGGCCGCCGAGGGTCAGGTGGCGCTGGTTCTAGTAGCTTACGAGCCGCTCGCGCCCGGTCCGGTCGGCGCCCTGTTCGCGGTGGACAACGAGGACGGCAGCCTCGGGCTGCGCTACCGGCGCGCCGACCTCGACGATCCGCTGGTGCTGATCCGGGACGGCTACGATCCCTGCCAGTCCGATCCGCGCTTTCACCAGCAGATGGTCTATGCGGTGGCCTGCAGCGTCGCCGAGACCTTCCGCAGCGCGCTCGGCCGGAACATCGCCTGGGGCTTCGAGGGTCGTCCCGGCGAGCCGGCGCGGCTGCTCCTGCAGCCCCACGCCTTCCAGGGCGCCAACGCCTATTACGACAAGGGGTCCGACGGCGGCCGGATCTGCTTCGGTTATTACCGGGCCGACTCGCATCCCACCGACCGGGTCACCCTGCCGGGCGGCTACGTGTTCTCCTGCCTGTCCCACGACGTCATCGCGCACGAGCTCACCCACGCCATCCTCGACGGACTGCGCGCCCACTTCGCCACCCCCACCAGCGCCGACGTGGTCGCCTTCCACGAGGCCTTCGCCGACCTGGTGGCGCTGTTCCAGCACTTCACCCACGCCGAGGTGGTCCGCGCCGCGATCCGCGCCTCGCGCGGCGACATGGAGCGCTCCGCCTTCCTGGCCGACCTGGCCTGCCAGATTGGTCACACCAGCGGCAACACCGGCGGCAGGGGCGCGGCGCTCAGGAGCGCCCTCGACCGGCGCGACGCGCAGGGCATGCCGACGCAAGGCTACGACGAGGCGCTCGAAGCGCACGAGCTGGGTGCCGTTCTGGTCGCAGCGGTGTTCGAGGCCTTCGCCACGGTGTTCAGGCGCAAGACCGAGCGCTATCTCAGGCTCGCCAGCGGCGGCACCGGCGTTTTCCCGCCGGGCGAACTGCCGCTCGATCTGCAGGGGCTGCTCGCCGAGAGCGCCAGCCGCCTGGCCGGACACTTCCTGGCGATCGCCATCCGCGCCGTCGATTACTGTCCGCCGGCGGGCCTGCGCCTGGGCGACTACCTGCGGGCGATGATCACCGCCGACCACGACCTGCTGCCCGACGATCCCTGGGGCTACCGCGAGGCGCTGGTCGACGCCTTCCGCCGGCGCAACGTCTATCCGGTCGATGTCGCCAATCTGTCCGAAGACGCGCTGCTGTGGCGCGGCCCGGTCAAGCGGCTCGATGCCGTCCCCGGGCTCAAAGGGCTGTCGTGCCTCGAACCCGGCTCGGCCGAACTCGCGCGCCGGGCCCGCGCGCTGGGCGAATTCGTGACCCGGCCGGAGCACCTGGATGAGTTCGGACTGGTGGCGTCGAACGATCCGCGCCTCGCGGGCGACGAGGTCGGGCTGCCGGTGATAGCCTCGATCCGCCAGTCGCTGCGCGCCGCACCCGACGGCCAAGTTGCCGTCAGCCTGGTGGCCGAGGTGATCCAGGAGCGCCGCGTCGGGGCCGCCGGCGGCGCGCCGGCCTTCTGCTATCACGGCGGCTC
>DATKVJ010000118.1:0-7337 GCA_035530135.1 Rhodocyclaceae bacterium
GCGGCCGCGCCGCCGCTCCAGGTCATCTCGCCGTTCTCCAGCAGGTAGATGCGCTCAGCGTGGCGCACGGCGAAGGTGACGTTCTGCTCGCCAAGCAGCACGGTGAGGCCCGTGTCCTTGCGCAGCGCCTCCATGGCGGCCGAGATGTGGTCGATGATCACCGGGGCGAGGCCCAGGGTGGGCTCGTCGAGCACGAGCAGGCTCGGGCGCATCATCAGCGCGCGCCCGATTGCGAGCATCTGCTGCTCGCCGCCGCTCAGCGTGCGCGCGGTCTGCCGGCGCCGCGCCTTCAGGATCGGGAACAGGTCGAACAGCCAGGCGAGCTGCGCCTCGAGCTCGGCTTGCGCGAGGAGGTGCCCGCCCAGCAGCAGGTTTTCGGCCACCGTCATGTCGCCGAACAGCTCGCGCGACTCCGGGCAATGCACCAGCCCGTCGCGCGCCAGTGCCCCTTCGCCCCCGGGACGCTGCAGCTTGCCGCGCCAGCGCACTTCTCCGGAGTAGGGCGCGAATCCGGACACCGCGTTGAACAGCGTGGTCTTGCCCGCGCCGTTCAGGCCCACCACCGCCACGAATTCCCCCGGCTGCACTTTCACGCTCACGTCGTGCAGCGCGCGCGCCTTGCCGTAGTGCACCGACATGTGCTCGATCTCGAGCAGCGGCTCGCTGGTGTGCTGCTCCGGCTTCGCGGTCGGCACGTCGTGCACGTCGAGCGCACCGCCCAGATAGACCGCGCGCACCTGCGGATCGGCGACGACGTGGTCCGGGTCGCCCTCGGCGATCTTCTGCCCGGCGTGCATCACCAGCATGCGATCGACCAGCGCACGCACGCCCTTGACGTTGTGGTCGACCAGCACGATCGCGCGCCCTTCGTCGCGCAGCGTACCGATGAGGCGGGAGAATTCGCGCAGCTCGGAGGCGGTAAGCCCCGCAAACGGCTCGTCGAGCAGGAGCGCGTGCGTGCCCAGAGCGATCGCCTTGGCGAGCTCGAGGCGGCGCAAGTCCGCGTAGGTCAGCGCATCCGGGGTGCGCTGCACTGCGGCGCCGAGGCCGACGCGCTCGGCGATCGCGCGCGCCTGCTCGGCCAGGCTGCGGCGCAGCAGCAGGCTCGAAATGCGGTCGGGCATGAGCGCGAGCTCGATATTCTCGAGTACCGACTGGCGCCGCAGCGGTCGCGAGTGCTGGAACACGATGCCGACCCCGGCGCGCGCGATGCGATACGTCGGACGTCCCGCGATCTCGGCGCCGTCCAGGCGGATCGATCCGTGGTCGGGGCGGTGCACACCCATGACCAGCGCCATGGTGGTCGACTTGCCCGAGCCGTTGGGGCCGATCAGGCCGAGGACCTCGCCGCGCCCGACCTCGAAGCTGAGCGTGTCGACCGCGCGCAGGCCGCCGAAGTTCTTGCTGATGGCATCGACCTGCAGCACGCTCACGGCCCTTTCCTCCTGCGCATGACGTAGCCGAGAAACCCGTCGGGAAAGAACATCAGCACGGCGAGCGCGAGCGCGGCGACCACGAAATTGCTGAGCTCGCCGATCGGCCTCAGATACTCGCCGGCGACGATGAGAAAGATCGCGCCGAGCGCGCCGCCCACGATCGTCCGCCGCCCGCCGAGCACCGCGGCGATGATGATCTGCACTGCGACGCCGATGTCGACCACCGTGCCGACCGATGCGGTCCCGAGGTAGAAGATCGTGAGCGCGCCGGCCAGGCCCGAGAAGAATGCGCTCAGGCAGAACGCGAGCAGCTTGTGCTTGGTGACGTTGAAGCCGAGTGCCTCGGCCGCGATGCGGTCCTGGCCGGTCGCCTCGAGGATCAGGCCGATCGGCGAGCGCGCGAAGGCGACCAGCACCGCGGCGCTCACCAGCATGAAGCCGAGCGCGTAGTAGTAGTTCGGGTTGGTGTGCACCGAGAGCACGTCGGGCACCGCGAGGCCGATCTCGCCGCCGGTGGCGCCGGCGAAGATGACGATGAACTGCTGCAGGATCAGGACTGCGACGAGGGTAATGAGGCCGAAATACGGCCCGCGCAGGCGCAGCGCCGGCAACGCCATCAGCGCGCCGCCGATCACCGCCGCGAGCGCGCCGAGGATGATGCACAGCCACATCGGCACCGGGGTGTAGGTGTTCAGCATGCCGCCCACGTAGGCACCCAGGCCGATGAGGAAGGTCGGTCCGAAATTCACCTCGCCGGCGTAGCCGAACAGCAGGTCCCAGGACATGGCGAACACGCCGAAGTAATAGGCCATGGTCAACACGCCGAGCACGTAGGCCGACATCCACAAGGGCAGCAGCGCCAAGACGAGGGCGACGGCCACGGCCGCTCCGAAGCGGGGCGATCTCAGCAGTCGCGGCATGGCCCGCCCTCTCCCGATCGCGCGGCGCGCACGGCCTCAGCGCCGGCCGAATAATCCCTGGGGTCGCACATAGAGAATCAGGATCAGGATGAACAATGCCGGCAGGTTGCGCAGCGAAGGCGAGACCAGGTACGCCGTGATCGTCTCGACGTAGCCGACGATATAGGCCGCGACCAGCGAGCCCGGGACGCTGCCCAGCCCGCCGAGCACCACGATCGAGAACGCGCTCGCGGTGAGGCTGGGCACCTCGCCCGAGCTCGCACCGACGAAAGTCGCCACCAGCACGCCGGCGACGCCCCCGAGCACGCCGTACAGCCCCCACACGAACCACTGAATGCGCTGCAGGTCGAAACCGAGCAGCGCGAGGCCGCGCGGATTAATCGACGCCGCGAGCACCGCCTTGCCCAGGCGCGTGCGCGTCACGAACAGCCACAGCAGCCCGATCACGAGCCAGGCGGCGCCGCCGATGACGAGCTCGTTGGTGGGCGTGTTGACGCCGAAAACGCTGGTGATGCCGCCGACCAGGCGCGGCACCGCGACCGGGTTCGAGGTGAACAGATAGGCGAGCCCCTCCTGGATCATGATTCCCCACAGAAGCGTCGCGGTGAGGACGAAGATCTCCTTCTCGATTTCCGGAATGCGGCGCGAGCGGGTAATCGGCCGCACGACGACGAAGTAGGTCAGGTAAGCGACGACCACCCCCGCGCCGATGCCGCCCAGCGCGCCCCAGTAGGGACCGAGGCCGAACTTCCCGGCGATCATCCAGGCCACCATCGCCGCGACCACCATCAGGCCGCCGTGCGCGAGGTTCAGCACCCCCGAGACGCCGAAGATGATGGTGAAGCCCGCCGCCCCTAGGCTATACAGCGCGCTGATGACGAAGCCGTCGACGAGGATCTCGAGCAGCATCCTCATGGCGAACCTGCACCCGCGCCTGTGCACCCGTCGATCGAATCGCTCACCTTCCCCCCTTGTTTGCTGCCGGCAGCCATACAGCCCTGCGGCGGTAGCGCGCGTCCGCCTGCGAAACGAGCGTGGCGATGCCCCGGGGCGCTACGTTTTTGCGCCGCACCCCGGAGCGCAGCCGTCTAGTTGCGCTGCGCGCTCTTGACGAAGTCCGGCAACACGGGCGTGCCGTTGGCGGCCTGCGGCGGCCAGATCGCCACCTGCTTGCCGTTTTGCCATTGGATGCCGACGCCGCTCACCAGGTTGGCGCCGTACTTGACGTCGTGGGTGAAGCGCGCCTTGCGCCCGTAGAACTCCATGCGGCCCATGGTGCCTACGATGTCGGTCTTCTCGAGCGCCGCCACCAGCGCGTCCGGCTTGGTCGAGTGGGCGCGCTCGATCGCCTGCTTGAGCGCGTACATCGAGTCGTAGGTCATGTAGGCCTCGAGTGTCGGCGTGCCGCCGAAGCGCTTACTGAAGGCCTTCTGGAACGGGACGCTGCGCGGCGTCAGCGCCGCGCCGGGCGCGCCGGTGTTCCAGGTGATCACCCCCGTGGCGGCGCCGTTGGTCTTGTCCCAGAAGTTGCTTGCGCCGGCCTGCACGTTGATGCCCGCAAGCAGCGCCGGAACGTGCTGGTCGTGCCACTGCACCGTCGGCTTCAGGCCCGTATGCGCCATGCCTGCCATTATGACGTCGGCGTGCAGCGCCTCGATCTTGTTGTAGATCGGGGTGAAGTCGGTCGTGTCGGGCGCGAAGCGAATGTGACCGACGATCTTCAGCCCCGCCTTGGGCAGGCACTCCTCGTAGGCCTTGTCGAGCGGTTTCGTCCAGGCGGCGTCTTCGCTCATGATGACTGCGGTCTTGAAGCCGAAGCGCTTGACCAGCGCGTAGCTCGAAATGTCGCAGGCCGTGCGCGCCAGGTAGTACGCGTTGTTGCTCTGCTCGAACACGTACTTGTAGCGCTTGTAGTCGTTGTGCACCATGGTCCCGATCTTGTTGCTCGCGCCGCCGCCGATGTAGGGGATGTGGTAGCGTGCTGCCCACGGTATCAGGGCGAAGTCGATCTCGCTGATGAAGGCGCCGACCATGGCTACGACGTGGTCCTGCTTAACCGCGCGCTGGAAGGCGCGCACCGCGACGTCGGCCTTGCCGTGGTCGTCGTACTCGTAGAGCTTCACCTGGCGCCCGTCGATGCCGCCGGAGGCGTTGATCTCGTCGACGGCGACCTCGGCGGCTTGGATGATGCCGATGCCGAGCGGATGCTCCTTGAAACCGATGACGCCGATGCGCACAGGTCCCTGCGCCGCGGCTTGCGCCGCGCCCGTCCCCAGCATCGCCGCCGCGGCGAACGTCGCCGCACATAGCCCGCGGCCGAGCAGGCGCGTCAGGCGAGTTTTCTGCTGTCTCATGGTGTCCTCCTTACGGTTGTTTATGGTTGTGCAGCTTCGGTCGCGTGCTACTTCTTCGACAGCGCCAACTCCGGCTTGGCAGTCGCCGCCTGGGTCGGCCAGATCGGGACCTGCTTGCCGTTTTGCCACTGGAACATCGTTCCCGTGACGTAGCCCTTGCCGTACTTCATGCCGTGCGCGTACTTCGCCTTCGGGCCGTAAAACTCAACCCGCCCGAAAGTGCCCACGTAGTCCGTCTTCTCGAGTGCCTTGACGAGTGCGTTGGCGTTCGTCGAGTGCGCGCGCTCGATCGCCTGCTTGAGGACATAAATCGCGTCGTCGGTGCTGTAGGCGTTGTACGCCGGCGTGGTGCCGAACTTCTGCGTATAGGCTTCGGTGAATGGCTCGGTCTTGGACGTTAGCTTCTCGCCCGGCACCGCGCTCGATTCGCTGATCACACCCTCGGTGGCGCCGTTGGTCGCCTTCCAGAAGGTACTCGCGCCGGCCTGCGCGCTGATCCCGGCGAGTTGCACCGGCACGTGCTGGTCGTGCCACTGCACGGTGGGCTTGACGCCGACGTGCGCCCAGCCGGCGATGATCACGTTGGCGTGCAGCCCCTCGATCTTGTTGAAGATCGGCGTAAAGTCGTTGGTGTCCGGCGCGAAGCGGATGTGGTCCACCACCTTGAGGCCCGCCTTCGGCAGGCACTCGAGGTACGAGGCATCGAGCGGCTTGGTCCAGGCCGCGTCCTCGCTCATCACCACCGCACGGCTGGCGCCCGCTGGCGCAAGCACATCCTGCGCGAAGTCGCATACCGAGCGCCCGAGGTAGTACGAGTTGATCCACTCGTGAAAGGTGTACTTGTTGCGGCTGTAGTGCTCGCGCACGTTCTTGGTGATGTCGGTGCTCGCCGCGCCGGTGACGATGAACGGCGTGTGCAGGCGCGCCGACCAGGGCTGCATCGCGAGTGCCACCTCGCTGATGAATGTGCCCACCATCGCGACGACGTGGTCCTGCTTCACAGCGCGCTGGAACGCGCGTACGCCGTCGGTCGCCGAGGCGTGGTTGTCGTACTTGAACAGCTCGACCTTGCGCCCGTCGATGCCGCCCGAGGCGTTGATCTCGTCGACGGCGAGCTCGGCTCCGTTGATGATCGAAGCGCCGTCAATAGCGGCGAAAGGTGCGATCACGCCGATGCGGATCGGCGCTACTGCGGCCTGCGCGCTGCCCATCCCAAACACCATCCCCACCGCGACCGCGGCTGCGCACAGCGCGGCAGCCGGCAGCCGCCGCGATTCGGTTCGTTGCGTATTCATACTCTGCTCCTTTGCTGGACAAGGGCATAAGAAAGCACGTCCGGGTACGTGTCGCTCGTGTCATTCGCAGCCGGGCAACCCGGCGCGTTAACGGCCGTGAAAAAAAGACACAAGGATAGGAATCTCAAAGCCGCTTTTGGACGTGTCCTATGCCCTTCGGTCGTAGTTGATCTCCTGGAAATTGAGCTAACGTTTCGTTTCGACTTGTGGGTTCCGGGAAAGTTCAGGATGCCCGATAGCCGCTGTTCGCAAACGATGGCTTCGGATCGGGTGCGCGCACGCAGGATTTTGCTAGGCGGACCTTCGCTTAGCGCCTCGGGTTCCAGGCTTCAATGAAATCCGAACGGCCGGCGTGGGCGGACCGTCTCTGAAGCCACGGCTGGGGGAATATTGTGCAAAACCTCCCGCACAAGACTACGATCTCGATCGTGGACAGGGCGGCACGTCCGGCAATCCCTTACACCTTGAAACAAGGAGTGAACAGATGATCGCGAAACACCCTTTCGGCCGGACCGGGCACCTCAGCACCCGCACCCTGTTCGGGGCCGCCGCGTTTTGGACTTGTGGCCAGGATGAGGCGGACCGCATCCTGGAATTGCTGCTGCAATACGGGATCAATCATATTGATACGGCGCCGAATTACGGGGAAGCAGAGCTGCGCATCGGGCCCTGGATGGCCCGCCACCGCAAGGACTTTTTCTTGGCCACCAAGACCAAGCTGCGAACCTACGCCGAAGCCAAACAGCAAATTCATCAGTCTCTGGAGCGCCTCCGAGTGGACCATGTGGACCTGCTGCAACTACACAGCCTGGCGGATCCGGTGCAGTGGGAAGTGGCCATGGGACCAGGCGGCGCCCTGGAGGCGGTCGTCGAGGCCCGCCAGCAGGGGTTGGTGCGCTTCATCGGTGTGACCGGACACGGCCTGGGGATTCCCGCCATGCACCTGCGCAGCCTGGAGCGCTTCGATTTCGATTCTGTGCTGATGCCATGCAATTACGCGCTGATGCACAACGCGCAGTACCGGGCCGATTTCGATGCGGTGGTAGCGTTGTGCCGCAAACGAAACGTGGCCGTGCAGACCATCAAGTCTATCGCCCGTGGCCAGTGGGGCGGCAAAGGGAAGGCCCGCGAAACCTGGTATGAGCCCCTGGAAGACCAGGGCAGCATCGACCGCGCGGTACACTATGTGCTCAGCAGGGAAGGAATGTTTCTCAACACAGTGGGCGATACCGTATTGCTGGAGAAGGTGCTGGATGCCGCCGACCGCTTTCGAGCGGGGCCCAGCGATGCGGAGATGGAGGCTGATCTCGTTGCCCAGGGCATCCAGCCCCT
>DATKVJ010000119.1:0-16017 GCA_035530135.1 Rhodocyclaceae bacterium
GAATGGTACCAATAATTGCGATTGGCTACAACTTCTCTCGTCAGTAGCCCAGAAGGTTGTCGCGCACCTTGCGCAAGTGCGTGGCCAGGCTCTTGCGTGCGCGCTCGGGGTCGCGCTCCAGGATCGCCTCGACCAGATCCCGGTGCTCCCTCCTGGTCGCCTGCCGACGCTCGGGCGTCAGGCTGCGTCGCTTGAGCTTGCCCCATTCGGCCTGCTGGCGCAGGGTGTGAATCAGCTCGAAGAAACGGATCACCAGCGTGTTGTGGGTGGCGGCGGCGATCGCCTGATGCAGCGCGCCGTCCCACAGCTCGAACTCCTCGACGGTGCGCGCCGCCTCGGACTTTTCCAGGCAGGCGGCGAAGCGCGCGAAATCGGCGGGGGTGGCGTTGGTCACGGCCAACTCGGCCAGGCCTGGCTCGAACAGCAGCCGCGCCTCCATGATCTGCGCCGGGCTGACGTGGGCCTCGTTGATCGGCGGCAGTTCCCGGGGCTGGCGCAGCGTCTGGTCGGCGACGAAGGTGCCGCTACCCACGGCGCGCGTGATGTAGCCTTCGGTCTCCAGTCCCGCCAGGATCTTGCGCGCTGCGCTGCGCGGCACCTTGTAACGTTCCGCCAGATCGCGTTCGGTGGGCAGTTTCTGCCCCGGCGTCAGCGATCCCTGCGTGATGCCCTGGAGCAGGTAGTCGCGGATGGCCGCAGCACCCTCCGTCTGCTTCGTCCGTTCCTGCACTTCGACCATGTTCGTTCTTCCATTGATCCCGCGGGACGCCGGTCCTGCGGGATTCAGGATTGATCCAATGAGACCGGCGCCGCCGCCCGGGGGCGGGCGGCGGCGCCGGGGTCCTACACCGCGCATTCCTCTATGGGGAAGAGGCGGGGTCTCCCCGCCCCATTTGCCGCTGACTATCCGGTCACGCCGACTGGAGGCCTCCCGCTTCCACCTTGATCCCGTCGATCATCTTCCGGCGCATCGGCATGATCACGAACTTGGCCAGCAGGGCGGCGGCGATGCTCATGAAGGCCCCGACCCAAAGCACCGCCATCCAGCTGCCGGTGGAAGCCTTGAGCACGCTGGCCAGCGGCACCAGCAGCGAGGCCGTGCCCTTGGCGGTGTAGAGGAAGCCGTTGTTGGCAGCTGCGTACTTGGAACCGAAGGTGTCGCCGCTGACCGCCGGGAAGATGGAGAAGATCTCGCCCCAGCACAGGAAGATCAGCGGCGCGAAGATCAGGAAGCCGATCGGGTCGTGGCCGAACTGCATCAGACCCAGCATCGCCACGCCCTCGCCCGTGAACACCACCAGCATGGTGTTTTCGCGCCCGAGCTTGTCCGAGATCCAGCCGGTCAGGGGTCGGGTGAAGCCGTTGCACAGATTGTCGATCACCAGGACCAGGGTCAACAGCGGCATGGTGCCGCCGAAGACGTCCATCGGCAGCTTCGCGACGCCGTAGTCCTTGGCGATCGGGGCGACCTGCGCGGCGGCCATCAGGCCGCCGGCGGCGACCAGCACGAAGGCGACGTAGAGTAGCCAGAACACCGGCGTCCTCAGCATCTCCTTGGGCGTGAAGTTGCGCTGGCTCATCGGGTTCGCCTTGTTGCTGACCGCCGCAGCGACGGTCTTGACCGGCGGGCGGACCAGGAACAGCGCCAGCACCAGGATCACCCCGCCCTGGAGCAGGCCGAAGGTGAAGAAGGCCTGCTGATAGCCGGCGGAGTGCACCATGTTGGAGATCGGGATGATCGTGATCGCCGCACCAGCGCCGAAGCCCGCAGCGGTCAGGCCGGCGGCCAGACCGCGCTTGTCCGGGAACAGCTTCAGGGCGTTGCCGACGCAAGTGCCATAGACGCAACCGGCGCCGACGCCGGCGATCACCGCCGCGACGTAGAGCATCTCGAGGGAGCCGGCCATCGAATTCATGACCCAGGCGAGCGCCACCAGGACGGCGCCGAACATGACGACGGGGCGGGGACCGAACTTGTCCATCGCCCAGCCTTCCACCGGCACCAGCCAGGTTTCAGTCAGCACGAAAACGGAGAAGGCGACCTGAATGGCCGCCTTGGTCCAGCCCATCTTGTCGTGCATCGGATTGACGAACAGGGTCCAGCCGTACTGCAGGTTGGCGATCATGGCCATGCAGATGATGCCCATGGTCAATTGCATCCATCGATTCTTCATTCCGGTGTATTGGGTCAGGTCCTGCGTTTGGGTTGCGCTCACGTCGATATCCTCCTCGGAAAGCTATGTGAATAGTTAACTCGTGGCGGTCTTGATCCGCCCCCTTCCTTGCGCGCCGTGCCGGGGGTCTTGTCGCTGCCCTGCGCCCCGTGATTCGGTGATGCCCTTCCACTCCGCGTTGAAATTTCTTTGCCCAACTGAAACCAATACTAGCACATTAAAACCAATTGTATAATTATTGGCGCAATTGGTTTTATGGGCGGCATCATGCGCCGCGCGCCCTGCGACAGCAGGGTTCGGGCAGGTTATCTCTATCTTCCCATTGAAGCAATCGATCGTTCCGCGCGAGCGGCTTGGCTAGAATCAGCGCGGCCTGTCCGGGTTCGAATTGAAGAAAGGAAATCAGCGATGGCCCTGTGGGTCAGATTTGAACAGCAGGGCGTTGCCCGCTTCGGCACACTGGAGGCCGACGGCGAGACCATTCGCGTCTACGAAGGCGACATGTTCAACGGGCCGGTGCCGAGTCCCGAACCGGTCAGCCTGAGCGCGGTGCGCCTGCTTCCCCCGACGGTGCCGACCCAGTTCATCGGCCTGTGGAACAACTTTCGCGAACTCGCGCAGAAGCAGGGGCAGGCGATTCCCGAGGAGCCGCTGTATTTCATCAAGGCGCCGGGGAGTCTGCTCGAACCCGGCGGCGCCATCAGGAAGCCGGCGAGCTACGCCGGCCGGGTCATCTACGAGGGCGAACTGGGTATCGTCATCGGCCGGCGCTTGAGGGACGCCAGCGAGGACGAGGCGGCAGCGGGCATCTTCGGCTATACGTGCGTCAATGACGTCACCGCGATCGATCTGCTCAACAAGGATCCCAGCTTCGCGCAATGGACCCGCGCCAAGAGCTGCGACTCCTTCGGCCCCGTCGGTCCGGTGGTGGCGACCGGGCTAACCTGGTCTTCACTCACCGTCCGCACCCTGGTCAACGGCCGCGAACGGCAGAACTACCCCGCCGCCGACATGATCCTGGCACCGGCGCGGATCGTCAGCCTGATCTCGCGCGAACTGACGCTCTCCCCGGGCGACGTGATCGCCTGCGGCACCTCGTCGGGCGCGCTGCCTATGCGTCCGGGAACGACGGTGGCGGTGACCATAGCCGGCATCGGGACCCTCACCAATACCTTCGAAGCGGGGAAACCCTGATGAGAATTTGCATAGTCGGCGCCGGCTCCATCGGCGGCCTGTTGGGCGTCAAGCTCGCCCAGGCGGGCGAAGAGGTCACGCTGATCGCGCGCGGCGCGCATCTCGCCGCGATACGCGAGAACGGCATGAAGCTCATCGCCGAGGACGGAGCCGAGGCCGTCGTCAGGCTCAGGGCCACCGAGCGCATCGCCGAGGCGGGGGTGCAGGATCTGGTGGTGCTCGGCATGAAGGCGCACCAGGTGGCGGCGGTGGTCCACGACCTGCCGGCGCTGTACCACGAAGAGACCGCGGTGCTGACGGCGCAAAACGGCATTCCCTGGTGGTACTTCATGAAGCACGGCGGCGAGTACGAGGGCCATTGCCTGGAGAGCGTCGATCCGGGCGGGGTCATCGCCGCGAACCTGCCGGTGGATCGGGTGCTGGGCTCGGTGGTCTATCCCGCCGCGGAGATCGTTGCGCCGGGCGTGCTCCATCATATCGAGGGCAACCGCTTCTCTGTGGGCGAGATCGACGGCACCGAGACGCCGCGTCTGCTGGCGCTGGCGGAGGCGCTGCGCCGCGCCGGCTTCAAGGCGCCGCTGCTGACCGACATCCGCTCGGAGATCTGGACCAAGCTGTGGGGCAACCTGAGCTTCAATCCGATCAGCGCGCTCAGCCACGCGACCCTGGTGGATATCTGCCAGTTTCCGCTGACCAGGGATCTGCTCGCGAAGATGATGAGCGAGGCGCAGGCCGTGGGCGAGAAGCTCGGCATCCGCTTCCGGGTTTCCCTGGAGAAGCGCATTGCCGGCGCCGAAGCGGTGGGCCGGCACAAGACCTCGATGCTGCAGGACGTCGAGGCGGGGCGCGCGCCCGAGATCGCCGCGCTGATCGGCTCGGTGGTCGAACTGGGCCGCATCACCGGCCTGCCCACGCCCCACATCGACGCGATCTACGCCGCCGTGAGCCTGCTCGCCAGGACGCTGCAGAAGCAGCACGGCCGCCTCAGGGTCGAGGCCCTCTGAACCAGATTCAATACCGAAGGAATCGTCATGACCCGCTGCACCACACTGACCGAACTGCTCTCCGCCGGCGCCGACGACGCACCGGCCATCGGCGCTCCCGGCGCCCCGGATCTCGACTATCGCCAACTGCGCCGACTGATCGTTCGCACCGTCGCCACCCTGAACAGGGTCGGCATCGGCCGCAACGACCGCGTCGCCATCGTGCTGAAAAACAGCCTGGAGGCGGGCAGCGCCTTTCTCGCCGTGGCTTGCGGCGCCACCGCGGCGCCGCTCAATCCCGGCTACCGCAGCGACGAGTTCGCCTTCAACCTGCCCGACCTGGGTGCGAGGGCGCTGATCGTCGAGGCGGGCAGCGATTCGCCCGCGGTCGCGGTGGCCGAAAAGAGCGGCATCGCGGTGATCGACCTGACGCCGACGCCCGCGAGCGGCGCCGGCAGCTTCGAGCTGTCGCTGCGCGGCGGCGCCGTCCCAGCGGGCGGGCTCGGCCGCGGCGGCTTCGCCGAAGCCCACGACGTGGCGCTGATCCTGCACACCTCGGGCTCGACCGCGCGGCCCAAGCTGGTGCCGCTGACCCAGGCGAACGTCGCGGCCTCCGCCGGCAACATCAGCGCGGCGCTGCAGTTTTCCGCCGCCGACCGCGGCCTCAACGTCATGCCGCTGTTCCACATCCACGGTCTCATCGCCGGCCTGCTCGCACCGCTGTCGGCGGGATCCTACGTCTTCTGCCCGCCGGCCTTCAACGCCCTCAAGTTCTTCGGCTGGATGGACGAGGGCAGACCGACCTGGTACACCGCCGTGCCGACGATGCATCAGACGATCCTGTCCCGCGCCGGACACAACAAGGAGATCATCGCCAGGAATCCGCTGCGCCTGATCCGTTCTTCCTCTTCCTCTATTCCGCCGCAGGTGATCCGGGAACTGGAGCAGACCTTCGATGCGCCGCTGATCGAGGCCTACGGCATGACCGAAGCCTCGCACCAGATGTGCAGCAATCCGCTGCCGCCCAGAGCCAGGAAACCCGGCACGGTCGGGGTCGCCGCCGGCCCCGAGGTCGCGATCATGGACGAGCAGGGCAAGATCCTGGGGCGCGGCGCCACCGGGGAAATCGTCATCCGCGGCGCCAACGTCACCGCCGGCTACGAGAACAACCCGAGGGCCAACGCCGAGAACTTCACCCGCGGCTGGTTCCGCACCGGCGACCAGGGCGTCATCGACGACCAGGGTTACGTCAGTATCACCGGGCGGCTGAAGGAGATCATCAACCGCGGCAGCGAAAAGTTCTCGCCGCGCGAGGTGGACGAGGTGCTGATGGACCATCCGGCGGTGGCCCAGGTGGTGACCTTCGCCATACCGCACGAGAAGCTGGGCGAGGAGCCCGGCGCCGTGGTGGTGCTGCGCCCAGGAATGGAGACGAGCGAGCGGGAGCTGCGCGAATTCGCCGGCCTGCATCTGGCCGACTTCAAGGTGCCGAGAAAGATCCTGTTCATGACCGATCTGCCCAAGGGTCCGACCGGCAAGCTGCAGCGCATCGGCCTGGCGCAGAAGCTCGGACTGGCCTAGTGCTGTTGCCGGGGCAGTCGGCCTGGAGGCCGACCTAGCCGGCCAGCGCGGCCGCGGCGAACAGGCCCAGGACGCAGCAGAAGCCGGCGGTCCAGGCGAGCGAGCGCAGGGTCGCCCGGTCGGCGAGATAGGCGATGCCGTGGCCGATGCGGAAGACAATGAACAGGGCGGCCAGGAGATCGACCGTCGGTTGCCGGGCGTGTGCCCAGTGGGCGATCAGCACCGCCGCCGCGAACGGCGCAAAGGCCTCCCAGCTGTTCTGCTGCGCCCAGTCGGCTCGCTGGTGCCAGCCGGTCTTTTGCTGCAGTCTCGGCCGGGCGTTGTCGTAAGACCCGCCGCTCTTGGAGAGGGTGCCCCAGGCGTAGGGCAGCAGGGCCGCGATCAGTACGCACCAGAATGCGAGGGTCATAGTCCTGCTCCTGTCTGTGGCATCAGCATGCCGAAGTGGTCGATGGCGACGTAGCCGCCGGTGTCCTTCGCCGGCAGCTGGGTATCGGGGCGCAGCACCGCGACCAGGTGGGCGATGCCGGCGCGCTGCGCCGAGTCCAGCACCGGCAGGCTGTCGTCCACCAGCAGCGTGGTCGCCGGATCGAACGGAAAATGCCGGTGCAGTCTCTGCCAGAACGCCGGATCCTCCTTGGGCAGGCCCAGTTCGTGGGAGGTGACCAGCGCGTCGAAATAGCCGGACAGTCCGGTCCTGTCCATTTTCAGCGCCAAGCTCTTGTGGTGGGCGTTGGTCACCAGCGCCAGGCGCTTGGATGCGGCGCGTGCGGCGGCGAGGAAGTCGGTGACGTGGGGATGGACCGCGATCAGATGCGCCACCTCCTCCTTGAGCCGCATGATGTCGAGCGCCAGTTCGTCCGCCCAGTGGTCGACCGAGTACCAGGCGAGCGTGCCGGCCCGGGCCCGGTAGCGCTCTGCCAGCTCCGTCGTCGCCTCGGCCAGCGGCAGTTCTCGGGCCTGGGCGTAGGCGAGCGGCACGTGCCGCTGCCAGAAGTGGTTGTCGAAATTGAGATCGAGCAAGGTGCCGTCCATGTCGAGCAGGACGGTCTCGATCCGGCCCCAGTCGAGATCGGGGCCGGTCGGATCTTCGCTCACCACACCGGCGCTGGCATCGCGCTCGACTTAGGGACGGATGTAGGCGTAGCCTTCGTGCTCACGCTTCATCAGCTCGATGACGCCGCCGGGGACGTAGCCGATGCTGTCCAACATGTCCTGCTTGGTCAGCTTTAGCGCGTGCATCGTGGTCTCGCAGGCGACGATCTTGACGCCGCTGGCGACGGCAGCATTGACGCGGTTGCCGACCTCGGACTCCATTCTGAGCATGCCGATGCCCGGGCCATAGGCGACCAACTCTACCTTGACCTTGTCCTTGCCGAGCGCTTCCTGAACGTTGTGGATGTTGTTCAAGGCCAGGTTCCATTTCTTCGGGTCGGCGTCGCTGACCTGGAACACCACCTTGTCCTTCTTGGCCGACACCGCCTTGGCCTTCGCGGCGGCGCGGCTGTCGACCGGGAACATCAGCACCGCGCCAATGGCCGCCAATGCAAGAAACAACAGCGCGCTCTTCTGCCACGCGGGAATCGATCGGGTCACGGGGATTGCGGTCATGGTTCGTCTCCTTGGTTAGTGGTGTGCCATCGGTGGGCAGAAGCAAAATACACCCGACGGCGCAATCGACCAAGAAATTCGCTTTATGATTAAATAAAATTGGCTTGAAGCGCTAGACCGGGCCGCGGCTGAAGTCCTGGCGCAAGCGGTTTTTCTGCACCTTGCCCATGGCGTTGCGCGGCAGCTCGGCGACGAAGAATACCCGCTTTGGCACCTTGAAGTTGGCCACCAGCCCCTTCACGGCGCCGATAATCTCCGCCTCCCCGAGCGCCGCCCCGGCGGCGTCCCTGGCCACCACCACCACCGCCGTCACCGCCTCGCCGAAGTCGGGATCGGGCAGCCCGATCACCGCCGATTCGACGACGCCGGGCAGGCCGTCGATCAGCGCCTCGACTTCCTTCGGATAGACGTTGAGGCCGCCGCTGATCACCAGGTCCTTGGAGCGGCCGACGATGCTGACGTAGCCCTCGGCGTCGCGGCTGCCCAGGTCGCCGGTCTTGAACCAGCCGCCGGGTGAAAACTCCTCGGCGGTCTTGTCCGGCATCCGCCAGTAGCCGACGAAGACGTTGTCGCCGCGCACCTCGATCCCGCCGACCTCTCCATCCCGCACCGGCTGGCCGTCTTCGCCGACGATCCGCAGTTCCGTGCCGGGCAGGGGAAGACCGACGGTGCCGCCGCGGCGCTCGCCTTCAAACGGGTTGGAGGCGAACATGCCGCCCTCGGTCATGCCGTAGCGTTCGAGTATCGTGTGGCCGGTCCGCTCCCGGAACGCCTCGAAGGTCTCGGTCGCCAGGGGCGCCGAGCCCGAGACGAACAGGCGTATCCCGGCGCAGCGAGCGCCGTCGCAGCCCGGTTCGGCGAGCAGGCGCACGTAATAGGTGGGCACGCCCATGAACACCGTCGCACGCGGCAGCAGCTCCAGCGCCCGCTGCGAGTCGAAGCGCGGCTCGAAGAACATCGCCGAGCCGCTCATCAGGGCGCAGTGGCTGGCCACGAACAGACCATGCACGTGGTAGATCGGCAGCATGTGCAGCAATACGTCGTCGGGCCGGAAGCGCCAGTAGGAAGAGAGCACGCGGGCATTGGCGGCGAGGTTGCGGTGGCTCAGCATCGCGCCCTTGGCGCGGCCGGTGGTGCCCGAGGTGTAGAGAATGGCGGCGAGGTCGTCGTCCCGCCTGGGCACCGTGGGCAGCGGCACGTTCTGCGCCGCCGCGCAGTCGATCAGGCTGCCGCGGCCGTCGTCGCCCAGTTCCAGCACGTGGGCAACGCCGGCGTCGGCCGCCAGCTCGTCGGCCAGCGTCCGCATCTGCGGCCGGCAGACGAACAGCCCGGGCTCGGCGTCGCCGAGGAAGTAAGCCAGCTCGTGGCGCTGGTAGGCGGGATTGAGCGGCAGGAACACCGTGCCGGCGCGCAGGCAGGCCAGGTACAGCACCAGCGCCTCCGGCGACTTTTCCACCTGCACCGCGACCCGGTCGCCGGGCAGCAGGCCGAGCGTCGAGATCAGCGCGGCGATCCGACCGGAAGCTTGGTCGATGTCGCCGTAGGTCCAGGCGCGGCCGTCGGGCAGAATCAGGCAGGGGGCATCGAGTCTCTTGGGGAAACGCGAGCGGAGCCGGCTGTAGAGATTGGCGTCGTTCATATCTTGGGCTTGGTCATTTCCGGACCGCCGCCTGCCGCCTCACCGTCGCGGAGGCGGCAACGGCGCCATCGGCGACGAAGGCCTCGACATTGTTTTCGATCGCGTCCGGATCGTAGAGGTAGTTTACCATCAGCCCGAATGATTGCCGCAGGCCTCTCTGGCTGCTGTCGGCGAGCCAGTTCACGCGCTCGACGCGGGCGCCGTTGCCCAGGTGGAAGCGCGCCACCGGATCGTGCGGTCGGTCGCCCTGCCGGGCCTCGAGCAGATAGCGCGCCGCCAGCCGCGACAGCGGTTCGCGCAGGCGCCGCGCCAGCTTGGCGTCGTGGCGCCACTCGCCGGCGGCCAGGGCCTTGGCGTCGAGTTCGACGCCGGCGAGCGCCTCGGGCGTGCGCTTCACCCAGGCCGAGAACTGGGGCAGCGGCGACAGGGTGGCGAAGGTCTTGAGCCGCGGGAAGTCGCGCCGCAAATCCTCGATGACGCGCTTCAGCAGAAAGTTGCCGAAAGACACGCCGCGCAGCCCGGGCTGGGTGCTGGAGATCGAATAAAAGATGGCGGTGTCGGCGCGCTTCGCGTCGAACACCGGCGCAGCCTCGTCGAGCAGTGCCTGGACGCTGCCGGCGAGGTGATCGGTGAGCGCCACCTCGACGAAGATCAGCGGCTCCTTGGGCATCCGCGGATGGAAGAAGGCGTAGCAGCGCCGGTCCGAGTCGAGGCGGTTGCGCATGTCGTCCCAGGAGCGGATCTCGTGCACAGCTTCGTACTGGATCAGCTTCTCCAGCAGCGCCGCCGGCGAGTTCCAGGTGATGCGCGCTAGCTCCAGGAAGCCGACGTCGAACCAGTCGGTCAGGCGCGCCTCCAGCTCGCGATCGAGCGCCAAGAGCTCGGGGTGATGGTCGAGATAGCGCAGCAGGTCGGCGCGCAGATCGACCAGGACCTTGACCCCCTGGGGCAGGGCGGTGAACTGGGTGAGGATGCGCAGGCGCGGGGAGCGCAGCGCCGCGCGCAAGCCCGCCTCGGCGTCCCACTGCCCGGGTGTGCCGACGGCCGCCTGGTAGGCGGCGTGGGCGGCGGCCACCGCCGCGGGCGTTGGCCCGAATTCGAGCGCGATCAGGCGCAGGAATTCGCGCCGGCCGGCGTCGTCCAGACGCAGATAGCTGGCTCCCAGCCTGGCCGCGCGCTGCCGGGCCGAGACCTCGCCGCCCAGGCCGTCGGCACACTCCTGCAATTGCTGGCGCAACTGCTGCAATTGCCTGACGGTGAGTTGCACACCGGCGCCTCGCGGTTTGGCGCCGACCAGCTCGCGCATCCGTTTGAGGCCGCGACGGACGATGCTGTCGTTCATGTCTGGATCCTCGTACCGGCGGGTTTCATCCGGCCGATTTCAACTTGGCCAGGGCGGCACGGCCGGAGAGCAGGTGCTCGTGCATCAGTTGTCCCGCCCGGCCGGCATCGCGCTTCTGGATGGCTCTGAGGACCGCCCGGTGCTCGGCCAGCGACTGCTTCAGGCGTCCCTCCAGGCGCAGCGAGTCGCGGCGGGTGAGCTTCATCAGCTTGCGCGTATCGTCGATCAACTGGGACAGCCAGCGGTTGCCGGCCTGCTGCTGGAGCGCCCGGTGAAACGCCTGGTTGGCCTCGAAGAAACGGTCGGCGTCGCCGTCGGCGGCGTATTTTTCCAGCCGCTCATGAATCGCGGCCAGCTCAGCGAGATCGGCAGCGCTCGCCCGCTGCGCCGCCTCGAAGGCGCAGCGGCCTTCGAGCAGCGCCATCACCGGGAATATCTCGTCGAGATCGCGCTCGGACAGCTCGGTGACGTAGCAGCCTCGGCGCGGCTTCAGCTGCACCAGCCCCTCCGCGGCCAGCACCTTGAGCGCCTCGCGCATCGGCGTGCGGCTGATGCCGTATTCCTGGGCCAGCGCCTGCTCGTCGATCCAGGCGCCGGGGGCAAGGTCGTGGGCGTAGATACGGCTCCTCAGTCGTTCCGCGACCTGTTCATAGAGGGCCGGGGCGGCGAGATCGGAGGCGGGAGGAAATCCGGGTATTGCATTCATAATTATGGATACAGTATTATTACGGCTCAGCGATGTCAAGCATCTCGCGCAACAGCGCGCCGCCATTGATAATGGCGGACCAACGCAGGAAAGGGCCGACCATGAGCAAGTACCCCGAGGTGAAGCTGCCTTCTCTGCAGGACTGGATCGGGGCGGCCGCCAAATCCGCGCCCGGCGGCGACGTCTCGGCGCTGGACTGGGTGACGCCCGAGGGTATCACCGTCAAGGCGCTGTCCACAGCGGCCGACGCCAAGGACCTGCCCTACACCGACACCCTGCCCGGCTTTCCGCCCTTCGTGCGCGGTCCGCAGGCGACGATGTACGCGGTGCGCCCCTGGACGATACGCCAGTACGCGGGCTTTTCCACCGCCGAGGAGTCCAACGCCTTCTACCGCAAGGCGCTGGCCGCCGGCGCCCAGGGCGTCTCGGTGGCCTTCGACCTGGCCACCCACCGCGGCTACGACTCCGACCATCCGCGCGTGACCGGCGACGTCGGCAAGGCCGGGGTCGCGATCGACTCGGTCGAGGACATGAAGGTGCTGTTCGACGGCATCCCGCTCGACCGGGTGTCGGTATCGATGACCATGAACGGCGCCGTGCTGCCGGTGCTGGCCGGCTACGTCGTCGCCGCGGAGGAACAGGGCGTGGCCCAGGCGCAGCTCTCCGGGACCATCCAGAACGACATCCTGAAGGAATTCATGGTCCGCAACACCTACATCTATCCGCCCGAGCCGTCGATGCGCATCGTCGCCGACATCATCGGCTACACGGCGAAGCACATGCCCCGCTTCAACTCGATCTCGATCTCCGGCTACCACATCCAGGAAGCCGGGGCGACCCAGGCGCTGGAGCTGGCCCTCACCCTGGCCGACGGCCAGGAGTACGTGAGGACGGCGATCGCGAGCGGCATGGACGTGGACGCCTTCGCCGGACGCCTGTCCTTCTTCTTCGGCATCGGCATGAACTTCTACCTGGAGGTCGCCAAGCTGCGCGCGGCCCGGCTGCTGTGGTGGCGCATCATGAAGGGCTTCGGCGCGAAGAGCGACAAGTCGCTGACGCTGCGCACCCACTGCCAGACCTCGGGTTGGTCGCTGACTGCGCAGGACCCCTACAACAACGTGGTGCGCACCACGATCGAGGCAATGGCCGCGGTGTTCGGCGGCACTCAGTCGCTGCACACCAACTCCCTCGATGAGGCGATCGCGCTGCCCACCGAATTCTCCGCGCGCATCGCGCGCAACACCCAATTGATCATCCAGGAGGAGAGCAGCATCTGCAGGGTGATCGATCCTTGGGCCGGCTCCTACATGATGGAGAAGCTGACCCAGGACATGGCCGACGAGGCCTGGAAGATCATCGACGAGGTCGAGGCGATCGGCGGCATGACCAAGGCCGTCGACTCGGGCTGGGCCAAGCTCAGGATCGAGAGCTGCGCCGCCGAGAAGCAGGCGAAGATCGATGCCGGACTGGACGTCATCGTCGGCGTGAACAAGTACCAGCTGGCGCAGGAGGATGAGATCGACTTTCTCGACGTCGACAACCACGCGGTGCGCGAGGCGCAGATCGAGCGGCTGGCGCGGCTGCGCGCCAGCCGCGACCAGGGCGCGGCGGCTGCGGCGCTCGCGGCGCTGACCGAGGCGGCCAGGAGCGGCGAGGGCAACCTGCTCGAACTGGCGATCGTTGCCACCCGGGCGCGCGCCACCGTCGGCGAGATCTCGGATGCGCTGGAGACCGTCTGGGGGCGGCACCGCGCCGACAACCAGGTGGTCTCCGGCGTCTATGGCGCCGCCTTCGAAAAGGACGCCGACTGGGCCACGCTCAAGGCGCAGATCGAAACCTTCGCCGCCGCCGAGGGACGCCGCCCGCGCATCATGATCGCCAAGCTCGGCCAGGACGGCCACGACCGCGGCGCCAAGGTGGTCGCCTCCGCCTTCGCCGACCTGGGCTTCGACGTCGACATCGGGCCGCTGTTCCAGACCCCGGAGGAGGCCGCGCGCCAGGCGGTGGAGAACGACGTCCATGCCATCGGCGTATCGACGTTGGCGGCGGGGCACAAGACCCTGGTCCCCGCCCTGGTCAGGGCGCTCAAGGACCAGGGCGCCGGGGACATCGTGGTGTTCGTCGGCGGCGTCGTGCCGGCGCAGGACCACGCCTTCCTGCGCGCCGCCGGGGCCAAGGGCATCTTCGGCCCGGGCACGCCCATCCTCCGCTGCGCCCACGAAGTGCTGCGCGCCATCCGCGCCGCCCACGCGCCCGCCAGCGTGTGACCGCGATGGATGACGCGGCGCTGATCGAGGGCGTGCTGGCCGGGCGCCGCCGTGCCCTGGCCAAGACCATCACCCTGGTCGAGTCGACCCGCTCCGACCATGCGTTGCGCGCCTCCCGCGTGCTCGAAGCGCTGCTGCCGCACGCCGGACGATCGATCCGGGTGGGCATCTCGGGCGCGCCGGGCGCCGGCAAATCGACCCTGATCGAGACCCTGGGCCTGACCCTGATCGAGCGCGGCAAGCGCGTCGCCGTGCTCGCTGTCGATCCGTCTTCCTCGCTCTCGGGCGGCTCCATCCTCGGCGACAAGACGCGCATGGAGCGGCTCTCGCTGCGCCAGGAAGCCTTCATCCGGCCGTCCCCCGCCGGCGGCCATCTCGGCGGCGTCGCCGGCAAGACGCGCGAGGCGATCCTGGTCTGCGAAGCGGCGGGCTTCGACGTCGTCATCGTCGAGACCGTCGGCGTCGGACAGAACGAGACGGCGGTGGCCGGCATGACCGACGTCTTCGTGCTGATGCAACTGCCCAACGCCGGCGACGAGCTGCAGGCGCTGAAGAAGGGCATCGTCGAACTGGCCGATCTGGTGCTGGTGAACAAGTCCGACCTCGACCCCAGGGCGGCGGCGCTGGCCTGCGCCCAGCTGAAGAGCGCGTTGTCCCTGTTGCGCCCGGCTTCGAAGTCCTGGCAGCCGCGGGTGTTGCCGGTCAGCGCCGCCAAGGGGGAGGGCATAGCAGCGCTCTGGCAGGCGATCGATGATTACCGCACGGCGCTGCAGGCCTGCGGCGAGTTCGAGGCCAAGCGCCGCCGCCAGGCATTGGCCTGGATGTGGACGCTGATCGAGTCGACGCTCATCTCGCGCTTTCGCGGCGATCCGCGGGTCAGGACGGCATTGCCGGGGCTGTCGGCCGCCGTCGAGAGCGGCAAGACGACGCCGGCAGCCGCTGCCGAACAACTGCTCGCTCATTTGCAACGATGAACGGTTCCGAAGGAGGCTAGTCCATGCACAGCATCATCCGACAACTCGAAGAGAAGCGGGAACAGGCCAGGGCCGGCGGCGGTGCCCAGCGCGTCGCCGCGCAGCACGCCAAGGGCAAGCTCGCCGCGCGCGAGCGCATCGAACTGCTGCTCGACCCGGCCAGCTTCGAGGAGTGGGACATGTTCGTCGAGCACCGCTGCAGCGACTTCGGCATGGATGCGCAGAAGGTGCCCGGCGACGGCGTGGTGACCGGCTACGGCACCATCAACGGGCGCATGGTGTTCGTCTACTCGCAGGACTTCACGGTGTTCGGCGGCGCGCTGTCGGAGGCCCACGCCGAGAAGATCTGCAAGGTGATGGACCACGCGCTCAAGGTCGGGGCGCCGGTGATCGGCCTGAACGACTCGGGCGGCGCGCGCATCCAGGAGGGCGTGGCCTCCTTGGGCGGCTACGCCGACGTGTTCCAGAAGAACGTCCTGGCCTCGGGCGTGGTGCCGCAGATCTCGATGATCATGGGCCCCTGCGCCGGCGGCGCGGTGTACAGCCCGGCGATGACCGACTTCATTTTCATGGTCAAGGACAGCTCCTACATGTTCGTCACCGGACCCGAGGTGGTCAAGACCGTGACCCACGAGGAGGTGAGCGCCGAGGAGCTGGGCGGCGCGGTGAGCCACGCCAGCCGCTCGGGGGTGGCCGATCTCGCCTTCGAGAACGACGTCGAGGCGCTCCTGATGCTGCGCCGCTTCTTCAACTACCTGCCGCTGAACAACCGCGAGAGCCCGCCCACGCGCGCCACGCAAGACCCGGCCGAGCGCCTCGATGCCTCGCTCGACACGCTGGTGCCGGCCAACGCCAACCAGCCCTACGACATCAAGGAGCTGATCGTCAAGGTGGCCGATGACGCCGACTTCTTCGAACTGCAGCCCGAGTACGCCAAGAACATCGTCATCGGCTTCGCCCGGATGGAGGGCCAGACCGTCGGCATCGTCGCCAACCAGCCGCTGGTGCTGGCCGGCTGCCTGGACATCAAGTCCTCGATCAAGGCGGCGCGCTTCGTGCGCTTCTGCGACGCCTTCAACATTCCGGTGATCACCTTCGTCGATGTGCCCGGCTTCATGCCCGGCACGGCGCAGGAATACGGCGGCATCATCAAGCACGGCGCCAAGCTGCTCTACGCCTACGCCGAATGCACCGTGCCCAAGATCACCGTGATCACGCGCAAGGCCTACGGCGGCGCCTACGACGTGATGGCCTCCAAGCACCTGCGCGGCGACGTCAATTTCGCCTGGCCCAGCGCCGAGATCGCGGTGATGGGGCCCAAGGGCGCGGTCGAGATCATCTTCCGCAAGGACATCGGCGACGCCGAGAAGATCGCCGAGCGCACCGAGGAATACCGGCAGAAGTTCGCCAATCCCTTCATCGCCGGCCACCGCGGCTTCATCGACGACGTGATCATGCCCAACGAGACCCGGAAACGCATCTGCCGCTCGCTGGCGATGCTGAAGAACAAGCGGCTGGAGAACCCGTGGCGCAAGCACGGCAACAT
>DATKVJ010000120.1:0-2920 GCA_035530135.1 Rhodocyclaceae bacterium
AGGTACCCACCGCCAGGGGTGCGACGCGCAGGACGGCGGGCGCGCGCAGCAAGGCCTGCGCATCGTTGATGGTGAGGTCGCGCGGCGTCCCGGTGATGGCGTTGGCCGGATTGAAGCCGCCGGTCTGCGAGCGGCCGGGCAGCACGATCACCAGGTTGCTGCCCAGGGACGAGAACTGGTCCATCACGTAGCGCCGCGCCCCGTCGCCCAGCGCGGTCAGCACCACCACGGCGGCGACGCCGATGGCCATGGCCAGCACCAGCAGCGAAGTGCGCAACGGGTTGCCGGTCGCGGCGCGGCCGGCGAAGCGGATCAGGTCGGGGGCGCGCATCGCGGTCCTCAGTCGGCCGGGGCGCTGTCGTGGGCGAGCCGCCCGTCTTCCATCAGCAACTGGCGGCGGGCCCGGCCGCCGATGCCCGGGTCGTGGGTGACCACGATCAGCGTGACGCCGCTGGCATTCAGCGCTTCGAGCAGATGCACCACCTCGTCGCCGGTGGCGCGGTCGAGGTTGCCGGTGGGCTCGTCGGCCAATATCATCGCTGGCCGCATGATGGTGGCGCGGGCGATGGCGACGCGCTGGCGCTGGCCGCCCGAGAGCTGGTCCGGCCGGTGCCCGGCGCGATCCTCCAGGCCGTAGTCCTTGAGCGCCCGCGCCACCCGCTCGGCGCGTTCCCTGGGGGCAATGCCGGCCAGCATCATCGGCAGCGCGATGTTGTCGAACGCGGTGAGCCGCGGCACCAGGTGGAAGCTCTGGAAGACGAAGCCGATGCGCTCGCTCCTCACCCGCGCCTGTTCCTCGGGCGAGAGCGTGGTCACGTCGCGCCCGTCGAACTGGTAGCTGCCGACGTCGGGCCGATCGAGCAGGCCCAGAAGATTCAACAGCGTCGACTTGCCCGAGCCGGAAGGCCCCATCACCGCCACGTATTCACCCGGCGCGATGGCGACGTCGAGGTGCCTCAGGGCGTGCACCTCGCTGTCGCCCAGATGAAATACCCGCTCGATGCCCGAGAGTCTGATCTGCGGCTGGGCCGGCGCGACACCCATCACTTCGCCGCAGCGCTCTGATCCGCCACCACCGTGACCCCGGCCTTCACCCCTTCGCGCTCCAGCGAGGTGACGACCTTCTCGCCCGGGGCGATACCGGTGAGCGCCTCGGTGTATTCCCAGTTGGACAGACCGGTCTTGAGTTTGCGCTCGACCAGGCGGCCGTCGGCGTCGGGCACCAGCACCCGGTTGCCTTCCTGCAGGGCCGAGGTGGGCACGCGCACGACGTTGTCGCGCACCGCGAGGACCACCTCGACGTCGGCGCTGTAGCCGACCAGGAGCCTGCCCACCGTCTCGGGATGATCGAAGTCGGCCTCGACATCGACCGTGCGCGACTGCTTTTCGACCGCCAAGACGTAGGGCGCGACGCGCTTGACGTGGCCGGGGAAGGAGCGACCCGGCAGCGCGTCGAGACTGATCCGCACCGGCTGGCCGGCGTGGATTTTCGGCGCATCGACCTCGTCCATCGGCGCCTTGACGTAGAGGCAGGACTCGTCGATCAGGTCGATCGCCGGCGGCATCGGGATGCCCGGGGGCGAGGGCGTCGAATACTCGCCGAGCTCGCCGACGATCTTGGCCACGGTGCCGGCGAAGGGTGCGTAGAGCACCGTGCG
Organism: Rhodocyclaceae bacterium; assembly: GCA_035530135.1. Classification (GTDB taxonomy): domain Bacteria; phylum Pseudomonadota; class Gammaproteobacteria; order Burkholderiales; family Rhodocyclaceae; genus CAIYYX01. The sequence continues at coordinate 1,659 of DATKVJ010000120.1, forward strand.
CCCTTCATCGACCCGGGCCGCGTGCACCTGCGCCCGGGCCTGCGCGACGTCGGCTCTCGATGCGTCGCAGGCGGCGCGCTTGGCCTGGGCGTCGGTGCGCGCCGCATCCGCCGCCTGCGCCGAGATGAAGCCCTTGGCGCGCAGCTCGTTCTGGCGCTTGGCATCGCGCTCGGCATTGGCGGCCACGGTGCAGGCCTGGATCAGATGCTTGCTTGCGGCTACCACCTGCGCCTGCGCCAGCAGGACCTGCGCCTGCTGATCGTCGTTCCACAGCTTGATCAGAAGCTGGCCCTTCTTCACCCGGTCGCCCTCCTTCACCGCCAGCACCTCGATGCGCCCGCCCAGGGTGGTCGACAGTTTGGCGCGGCGGCAGGCCTCGACGGTGCCGGCGCGGGTGTTGGCGATGGTCGATTCGACCCGGCCACGATCCACCGTCTTCAGCACCACCGGGATCGGCTTCGGCCGACCCATCCACCAGACGGCGGCGGCGAGGGCGAGAACGACGGCGAGGGCGAGTGCTGCGCGGCTGATCAGGCGGGCGGGATGGGCGTTGGGGCGGGCGTTGGACATGGACTTGGGCGGTGCGCGGCGACCGACACGGGAGAAGAGTCGATTCTACTTCAGCTGGCGCTGCCTTTCCGTCACTGCGAGGCCGTAGGCCGCGGCGGTCGCGATGACACCAGCGCGGCAACCCGCCAATCCTGTCATTGCGAGGCGCCTGTTTCGGCGCGGCCAAAACTGCACACGGGCCATGAACCCACCACCAAACTCGTCATCGCGACTGCCACGGCCTGCGGCCTCGCAGTGACGGCAGCGTGGCGATCCAGATTGCCACGGCCTTCGGCCTCGCAACGACGACCGAAGGAAGTCCCCGTGGGACGCAGAGGAGGGTTCATGGAGAGCGTAGCGAAGCAATCTCCATACTGCCGCCCTATCCTTCCTCCCCGTGCAGCAAGCGGAACAGGTGCTCGCGGGGGACATAGCGCCCGTCCTCTTGCTGCCAGTAGCGCGCGCCGGCCTCGCCGGTGATGAAGCGCTGCCGGCGCTCGCGCCGATTGGCGCCGACCAGGCTCTTCGAGATCACGTAGCGGATCTCGCCGTCGGCGTCGAGCATCACCGTCGAGCCGCCGTGATAGCAGAAGGCCGGCGCGCCGCCGGCGGCCCCGACGCGGCGCTCCTGGATCACCTCGGCCACCAGGCTGACGGCAACTTGGCCGTCGGGTGCGGCGCGCAGCGACTGGCGGATCGAGGCTATCACCGGC
>DATKVJ010000121.1:0-83117 GCA_035530135.1 Rhodocyclaceae bacterium
GCCGTGCCGCGCGCCGGCAACGCCTCGGGCGGCGGCCAGCCGGGCTGGATCCTGAAGTGCAAGGGCTGGGAGACCGACCCCAACGCCTACATCTACTTCATCATGCAGGCGCCGGTCTGGGGCGCGATCTGCAAGGTGATCGGCAAGGAGGAGTGGATCACCGACCCCGAATACGCCAAGCCACCGGCGCGTCTGCCCAAGCTGATGGCGATCTTCGCCACGATCGAGGAATGGACCAAGACCAAGACCAAGTTCGAGGCGATGGACATCCTCAACAAGTTCGACATCCCCTGCGGCCCGATCCTGTCGATGAAGGAGATCGCCGAGGAGCCGTCGCTGCGCAAGACGGGTACCGTCGTCGAGGTCGATCACCCGACCCGCGGCAAGTATCTCACGGTCGGCAATCCGATCAAGATGTCCGACAGCATCACCGAGGTCAAACGCTCGCCGCTCTTGGGCGAGCACACCGAAGAGGTGCTGGCGGAACTGGGCTACGGCAAGGAACAGGTCGAGGCGCTGCGCGCCGCCGGCGCGATCTGAAACCATTTTAAGGATAAGAACAAATGACGAAAGACAAGGCTAAGGTCCGGCAGATCCTCGACGCGGTGAAGGCGGCCGGCAGGAATTCGCTCACCGCGCCGGAAGGCAAGCTGGTGTGCGACGCTTACGGCATCACCGTACCGCAGGAGGGCGTCGCCGCCAGTGCCGCGGAGGCGCAGAAGCTGGCCGCGGCGATGGGCTTCCCGGTGGTGATGAAGATCGTCTCCCCGGACATCCTGCACAAGACCGAAGCCGGCGGCGTGCTGGTCGGCGTCAAGAGCGCCGAAGAAGCGGGTCGGGGCTTCGATACCATCGTCGCCAACGCCAAGAAGTACAAGGCCGACGCGCAGATCATCGGCGTCCAGGTGCAGCAGATGATCAAGGGCGGCCAGGAGGTGATCATCGGCGCCGTCACCGACGGCAGCTTCGGCAAGCTGGTCGCCTTCGGTCTGGGCGGCGTGCTGGTCGAAGTGTTGAAGGACATCACCTTCCGTCTGGCCCCGGCCACCCGGGAAGACGCGCTCTCGATGCTCGACGGCATCCAGGCTGCCGAGATGCTGAAAGGCGTGCGCGGCTCCGATCCGGTAGACCGCGAAGCGCTGGCCCGTCTGATCGTCGGCGTCTCCGAACTGGTCAGCGACTTCCCGGAAATCTCCGAGATGGACCTGAATCCGGTGTTCGCCAGCAAGAACGGCGCCATCGCCGCCGACGTGCGCATCGTGGTCGATTTCGCGCCCAAGGTGCCGCGCTATCGCCCGGCCGAAGCCGAGGTTCTCGCCGGCATGAAGCGCATCATGCAGCCCAAGTCGGTGGCCGTGATCGGCGCCTCCGCCGAGGACGGCAAGATCGGCAACTCGGTCATGAAGAACCTGATCAACGGCGGCTACAAGGGCAACATCTATCCGATCCACCCGAAGGCCGATGAAATCCTGGGCTACAAGGCCTACAAGAGCGTCAAGGACGTGCCCGGCGAGATCGACACCGCGGTGTTCGCGATCCCGGCCAAGTTCGTCGCCGGCGCGCTGGTGGAGTGCGGCGAGAAGAAGATCGCCGGCGCCGTGCTGATCCCCTCGGGCTTCGCCGAGACCGGCGAGCACCAGTTGCAGGAAGAACTGGTCGCGATCGGCCGCAAGTACAACATCCGTCTGATGGGGCCGAACATCTACGGCTTCTACTACACCCCGGCCAATCTCTGCGCCACCTTCTGCACCGCCTACGACGTCAAGGGCTCCGCCGCCTTGTCTTCGCAGTCCGGCGGCATCGGCATGGCCATCATCGGCTTCTCCCGCTCCGCCAAGATGGGCGTATCGGCGATCGTCGGCCTGGGCAACAAGTCCGACATCGACGAGGACGATTTGCTGATCTTCTTCGAACAGGATCCGAACACCAAGGTCATCGCCCAGCATTGCGAAGACCTGAAGGACGGCCGCGCCTTCGCCGAGGTCGCCCGCCGCGTCTCGAAGAAGAAGCCGGTGATCGTGTTGAAGGCCGGCCGCACTCAAGCCGGCGCCAAGGCCGCCAGCTCGCACACCGGCGCCCTGGCCGGCAACGACAAGATCTACGAGGACGTGTTCAGGCAGATCGGCGTGATCCGCGCCCGCAGCCTGCGCGACCTGCTCGACTTCGCCCGCGGCGTGCCGATCCTGCCAACCCCGAAGGGCGAGAACGTGGTCATCATCACCGGTGCGGGCGGCTCGGGCGTGCTGCTCTCCGACGCCTGCGTGGACAACGGCCTGACCTTGATGCCGATGCCCGACGACCTCGACGCCGCCTTCCGCAAGTTCATCCCGCCCTTCGGCGCCGCCGGCAATCCGGTGGACATCACCGGCGGCGAACCGCCGCAGACCTACAAGAACACGGTCTTGCTCGGTCTCTCGGATGAACGCATCCACGCGCTGATTCTCGGCTACTGGCACACCATCGTGACGCCGCCGATGGTCTTCGCCAGGATCATGGTCGAGGCGCGCGACGAGATGCGCGCCAAGGGCATCGAGAAGCCGATCGTGGCCTCGCTGGCCGGCGACGTCGAGGTCGAGGAGGCGGCGCAATACCTGTACGAGCACGGCATTCCCGCCTATGCTTACTCGACCGAGATCCCGGTGGCGGTGCTCGGCGCCAAGTATCAGTGGGCGCGCGGTGCCGGCTTGATCAAGTAGGCTGTCGTCGTCTTTGCAAGCGAGAGCAGGAGCCCACGAGGCTCCTGCTCTCGGTGTCTTCCGATTAGGCTTTCGTTTAACAGTTCTCAAGGCCACTGCGATGACTGAATATTCTCCCAAGCCCGGCGTCATCCCCATCGCCGAATCCGGAAGACTGAAGGACAGATCCAAGCCCAAGGGCCGCTCGCCCGATCCGCGAGCGACGAGCGAGGTCCGCGCCCTGCTCGGCTCCGACCAGCCCGGCCGCGATCTGTTGATCGAATACCTGCACCGCATTCAGGATGTGTACGGACACATCTCCGCGGCGCACATCGTGGCGCTGGCGGCCGAGCTGAAGCTCGCGATGACCGAGGTCTATGAGGTCGCAACCTTCTACCACCACTTCGACGTGGTCAAGGAGGGCGACGCGGTACCGCCGCAATTCACGGTGCGCGTTTGCGAGTCGCTCTCTTGCGAGCTCGCAGGCGCCAAGGAGCTGCACCAGGCGATCGCGGCGCGCGAAGGCGTGCGCATCGTGCCGGTGCCCTGCGTCGGCCGCTGCCACGCAGCCCCGGTGGCGGTGGTGGGCAGGAATCCGATCGACCACGCCACCGCCGCGAGCATCGCCGCTGCACTGGACGAGGGCGCGGTCGAACCGACGCTGACACCCTATACCGGCTATCGCCAGTACCGCGAGGCCGGCGGCTACAAGACGCTGGTCGAATGCGTCGAAGGCCGCCGCGAGGCCGAGGCGGTGATCAAGGAAATGGAGGGCTCGGGCCTGCGCGGCCTGGGCGGTGCCGGCTTTCCGGCCGGGCGCAAATGGCGGATCGTCGGCGCCGAACCGGGTCCGCGCCTGATGGCGGTCAATATCGACGAGGGCGAGCCGGGCACCTTCAAGGACCGCTGGTACCTGGAACGCGACCCGCACCGCTTCCTCGAAGGCATGCTGATCGCGGCGAAGATCGTCGGTATCGCCGAGATCTACGTCTATCTGCGCGACGAGTACGCCGCCTGCCGGGAAATCCTCTCGCGCGAACTCGCCGTCCTCGCCGCCGACCCGCCCTGCCCGCTGCCGGTGATCCACCTGCGCCGCGGCGCCGGCGCCTACATCTGCGGCGAGGAATCGGCGATGATGGAATCGATCGAGGGCAAGCGCGGCATGCCCAGGCTGCGTCCGCCCTACGTCGCCCAAGTGGGCCTGTTCGGCCGCCCGACGCTGGAGCACAACATGGAGACCCTGTACTGGGTGCGGGACATCCTGGAAAAGGGCGCGGTCTGGTTCGCAAGCCACGGCAGGAACGGCCGGCACGGCCTGCGCTCCTTCTCGGTCAGCGGCCGGGTGAGCAGGCCCGGCGTCCATCTGGCGCCGGCGGGCATCACCCTGCGCGAACTGGTCGATGAGTACTGCGGCGGCATGCTGCCCGGCCACGCGCTCTATGCCTACCTGCCCGGCGGCGCCTCGGGCGGCATCCTGCCCGCTGCGATGGCCGACCTCCCGCTCGACTTCGACACCCTGAACCAGTACGGCTGCTTCATCGGCTCGGCGGCGGTGATCGTCCTGTCGCAACACGACAAGGCCAGGGACGCGGCGGCGAACGTGATGCACTTCTTCGCCGAAGAGTCCTGCGGCCAGTGCACTCCTTGCCGGGTCGGCACCGAGAAGGCGGCGGCCCTGGTCAAGGCCGATCGGTGGAATAAACCCCTGCTCGAGGATCTGGCGCAGGCGATGGCCGACGCCTCGATCTGCGGCCTGGGCCAAGCGGCGCCCAATCCGATCCGCAGCGTCATCAAGTACTTCCCCCGGGAAATCGAATAAATGACTCCGATCGCATTCACCCTGAACGGTCAGACCGTCACCGCCGAGCCGGACGAGACCCTGATCCAGACCGCCAAGCGCCACGGCATAGACATTCCCCACCTGTGCTACAAGGAGGGCATGCGCGCGGACGGCAACTGCCGCGCCTGCGTCGTCGAGATCAAGGGCGAGCGGGTGCTCGCACCCTCCTGCTGCCGCCATCCCCAGGCGGGCATGGAGGTCACGACCGACAGCGCGCGCGCCCTGCACTCGCAGAAGCTGGTGCTCGAACTGCTGAAGTCCGACATGCCCGGGCAGGCCTACAGCCCGGATTCCGAGCTCGATTACTGGACGGAAAAGCTGGCGGTGGGGGCGCCGCGCTTCGTGCCGCGCTTCTCACCCGGTCCCGACCTCTCCCACCCGGCCATCGCCGTCAATCTCGACGCCTGCATCCAGTGCACGCGCTGCGTGCGCGCCTGCCGCGAGGAACAGGTCAATGACGTGATCGGCTTCGCGCACCGCGGCCACCACGCGGAAATCGTCTTCGACCTCGCCGACCCGATGGGCGATAGCAGTTGCGTGGGCTGCGGCGAGTGCGTGCGCGCCTGCCCCACCGGCGCGCTGATGCCGGCGCGCGGCGTCGGCCTGATCGCGGCGGACAAGACGGTGGCCTCGGTCTGTCCCTACTGTGGCGTCGGCTGCCAGCTCACCTACCACGTCAAGGACAACAGGATCCTGCGCGTCGAAGGCCGCGACGGTCCGGCCAACGAGGGTCGGCTGTGCGTCAAGGGACGCTACGGCTTCGACTACGTGCACCACCGCCAGCGTCTGACCAAACCGCTGATCCGCCGCACCGATGCACCCAAGTCGGCCGACTTCGTGATGGACCCGGACAAGCCGCTGTCGGTGTTCCGCGAGGCCTCCTGGGAGGAGGCTCTGGCGCTGGCTGCCGGTGGTCTCAAGGCGATCCGCGACAACGTCGGGCCGCAGGCGCTGTCGGGCTTCGGCTCGGCCAAGGGCAGCAACGAGGAAGCCTATCTGTTCCAGAAGCTGGTGCGCACCGGTTTTCGCACCAACAACGTGGACCACTGCACCCGGCTGTGTCACGCCTCCAGCGTCGCGGCACTGTTGGAGGGCATCGGCTCGGGCGCGGTCTCCAATCCGGTGCGGGACGTGATCCATTCCGAGGTGATGTTCTTGATCGGCTCCAATCCGATCGTGAATCATCCTGTGGCCGCCACCTGGATCAAGAACGCGGTGAAGGCGGGTACCAAGCTCATCCTGGCCGACCCGCGCCGCTCGGAGCTCGCCCGCCACGCCAGCCACTACCTGCAGTTCAAGCCCGACACCGACGTAGCACTCCTGAACGCGATGATGCACACCATCGTCGAGGAGGGACTGGCAGACGAGGCGTTCATCAAGGACCGCGTCAGCGGCTACGAGGACCTCAGGAAGAACGTCGCCGGCTTCAGCCCCGAGGCGATGGCGCCGCTCTGCGGCATCCCGGCCGAGACCATCAAGGAGGTGGCGCGTCTGTTCGCCAAGTCGCGCGCTTCGATGATCCTCTGGGGCATGGGCATCTCCCAGCACGTGCACGGCACCGACAACGCCCGCTGCCTGATCGCGCTGTCCTTGATGACCGGCCAGATCGGCCGGCCGGGGACGGGTCTGCATCCGCTGCGCGGCCAGAACAACGTCCAGGGCGCCTCCGACGCCGGACTGATCCCGATGATGTACCCCGACTACCAGCGGGTCAATGTGCCCGAGGTCCAGGCCAAGTTCGAGCGTCTCTGGAGCACCAAGCTCGACGCCAATCCCGGACTCACCGTGGTCGAGATCATGGACGCTGTGCACGCGGGCAAGATCCGCGGCATGTACGTGATGGGCGAGAATCCGGCGATGTCCGACCCGGACGTGCACCACGCCCGGGGGGCGCTGGCGAAGCTCGAACACCTGGTGGTGCAGGACATCTTCCTGACCGAGACCGCCTACTTAGCCGACGTGGTCCTGCCGGCCTCGGCCTTCCCCGAGAAGACCGGCAGCTTCACCAACACCGACCGCCTCGTGCAGCTCGGCCGGCAGGCGCTGGAACCGCCAGGAGAAGCGCGCCAGGACCTGTGGATCATCCAGGAAATGGCCCGCGGTCTCGGCCTGGACTGGAATTACGGCGGTCCGGAGGAAGTCTTCAACGAGATGCGGCGCGCGATGCCCTCGATCGCCGGCATCACCTGGGGGCGTCTCGAAGCCGAGTCCGGGGTCACCCAGCCTTGCGAGCAGGTGGGCGACCCGGGCGAGCGCGTGGTGTTCACCGAGAGCTTCCCGACGACAAGCGGGCGGGCGCGCCTGGTGCCCGCGGACATCATCCCGGCGGCGGAGCGCCCGGATGCCGACTACCCGGTGGTGCTGATCACCGGTCGGCAGTTGGAGCACTGGCATACCGGCAGCATGACCCGCCGCGCCACGGTGTTGGACGCCATCGAGCCCGATCCGGTGGCCTCGGTCCATCCGCTCGACCTCTCGGCCCTCGGGGCCCGCCCGGGCGACGTGATCACCGTGTCCTCGCGCCGCGGGCGCGTCTCGCTCTATGCCCGCGCCGACGACGGCATCCCCCGGGGCGCGCTGTTCATCCCCTTCTGCTACTACGAGGCGGCCGCCAACATGTTGACCAATCCGGTGCTCGACCCCTACGGCAAGATTCCGGAGTTCAAGTACTGCGCCGTGAAGGTGGTCCTGGGCGGACGGGTGGGCGCGAGCTCCAGCTTCGGCGGCGGCCAGCTGCTCGCCAAGGTCTAGGATTGCCGCGGCCCTTCGGGCCTCGCAATGACAAAATGGGTGGTCATTGCGACTGCCGCGGCCTGCGGCCTCGCAGTGACGGCGGGCGAAGCAATCTAAGCCGTCAGCAGGTTGTGCAGCATCTTCGTCGCCAGCAGGGCGAGGAAGATGCCGAAGCCGCGCTTCAAGGGCTTCACCGGCAGCGAGTGGGCAAATCTCGCGCCCAGGGGCGCGACCAGGATCGAGCAGCTGATGATGCCGACGAAGGCCGGCAGATGGACGTAGCTCAGGGTGAACGGCGGCAGGCCGGCCACGCCCCAGCCGTCGATCAGGTAGCCGATCAGACCGGATAGCGCGATCGGGAAACCGAGCATGGCGGAGGTGCCGACGGCCTGGTGCATCGCCACGTTGCAAAACAGCATGAAGGGGATGGACATGAAGCCGCCGCCGGCGGCGATCAGGCTGGAGACCGCGCCGATGCCGCTGCCCACCGCGATCAAGCCGGGCGTTCCGGGCAGGGAGCGATGCGGCTTGGGCTTGAAGTCCAGCACCATCTGCAGCGAGGCGTAATAGACGATCACGGTGAAGGCGATCGCCAGCGTCCGCGTCGGCACCAGGCCGGCGAGCAGCGAGCCGCCCAGCGTGCCGAGCACCAGGCCCGGCGCCAGACCCTTGACGATGTCCCAGCGCACCGCGCCGTAGCCGTGGTGGGCGCGCATGCTGGCGATCGAGGTCGCGACGATGGTCGCCATCGAGGTTCCGAGTGCGAGATGCATGATCTGCGCCTGGGGAAAACGCTGGGCAGAGAAAGCCATCATCAGCACCGGCACCAGGGTCAATCCGCCGCCGACCCCGAACAGCCCCGCGATGAAACCGGTGAAGATGCCGAGCAGCGGATAGACCAGCCACCACAGGGTCACGGCGCCACGCCCAGCAATTTCTCGCAGATGAAGCGCCACTCGGCCGGATCGAGCGGCGTGATCGACAGGCGGTTGCCGCGCTGCAGGGTGCGCATCTGCGCCAGCTCGGGATGGGCGCGCAGCTCGGCTAGACCGATCAGCCGGGTCTTCCGAATCACGCGCACATCGACGTTGATCCAGCGCGGATTTTCCCGGCTCGCCTTGGGGTCGTAGTAGTGACTCTCGGGGTCGAACTGGGTCTCGTCGGGATAAGCCCGCCTGGCGACGACGGCCAGACCCGCGATGCCCGGCTCCGGGCAATTGGAATGGTAGAAGAAGACCTTGTCGCCCACCTGCATCTGGTCGCGCATGAAGTTTCTGGCCTGGTAGTTGCGCACGCCCCACCAGGCGACCGTCTGCTCCGGCATGGCCAGCACGTGGTCCACGCCGACCACCGAGGGTTCTGATTTCATCAGCCAGTAACGCATCGAGAGTTTTTCCGAAAACACGAGAATGTCGATTATCGACGATCTGCCGGCCTGCGAGCGCTAGAAATCGCTTGGTCGGGCCGCGACGCCTTAGGGAAGAAGCATAGCCGTGAACGATATATGATGATGACATTTAATGCCGGCGATGTTCGTCGCCGCCGGAAGAGGCCGGGCGATCGATATGCGCAATGTGCAGAAATTGGCGGCCGTGGGCGTGGCGGGCCTGTCCGGCGGCATCTGCGTCCTGGGCTGGGCTCCCTCGGGCTGGTGGCCGTTGCCGCTCCTGGCTTACGCGATCCTGTTCCGTCTGCTGCGGGCGACGCCGACGGCCCGGCTGGCCGGGGCGCTGGGACTGGCTTTCGGCCTGTCGCTGCATCTGGCCGGTCACGGCTGGGTACTGGCCGCATTGCACCGTCAATCGGGATTGGCGTTTGCCCCGGCGGCGCTCGCCACCATGGCATTCGTCTGCTATCTGGCGCTGTTCACGGCGCTGCCCTGCGCGCTCTGGCGGCTGTCCGTCGGGAACCGTGCCGAGAGAAAAGAAATCGCCGAGCCGCTCGCGGGTGCCCTGTTTGCGGCACTGATGACACTTGCCGAATGGAGCCGCAGTTTATTCTTCAACGGCTTTACCTCCCTTTCCCTGGGCTACAGCCTCGCCGACATCCCCTTGTCCGGCTACGCACCGATCGCCGGCGTCTATGGCCTCAGCTGTCTCGGCTATGGGGCGAGCGCCCTGCTGGCCGCCGGCCGCGGCGGCATTCGTTTCAGCGCCCTGGCGGTCGCGGCGACGGTAGCCGGTGGTCTTGCCCTGAGCGGCATAGCCTGGGTACAGCCGGCTGGGCCGGCGCTCCGTTTCCGCCTGGTCCAGACCGGTGTGGCGCAGAGCCGGAAGTTCGATCCTCGCTACGCCGTCCGGCAGATGCGGCGCCTGCTGTTTCTGATCGAGCAGGGCCCCGCCGATCTGATCGTGACGCCGGAGACGGCCTTCACCGTGCCCTTGAACGACCTGCCCGGCGACACCCTGACGCGATTGCTGCGCTTCAGCCGGCGCAGCCACAGCCACCTGTTTCTCGGCGTCGCCACGACCTCGGCCAACGCCGAGGGGCACAACAGTGTCATCCAGATTTCCCCTGACACTGACACCATCGCGCGCTACGACAAGGTGCGGCTGATGCCCTTCGGCGAATACGCGCCGGCCGGCCTCGCCTGGTTTTCCGCCGCGCTCGACATCCCCCTGAAGGATCTGAGTCCGGGCTCCCCGGGGCAGCGCCCGCTGATCCTGGGATCGGCGCGCATCGGCACCCTGGTCTGCCACGAGGATCTGATCGGCCGGGATCTGGGCCGCTGGCTGCCGGAGGCGGGCCTGCTGATCAATCCGAGCAACCTCGCCTGGTTCGAGGGCAGCCTGGCCATCGGGCAGCGGCTGCAAATCGTCCAAATGCGAGCGCTCGAAGCCGGCCGACCGATCCTGCGCATCGCCAATACCGGGGTGACCGCCTTGATCGACCACCGCGGCCGGGTGCTCGAGCGCTTGCCCGCAATGCGGGAGGCGACGCTGAGCGGCCTGGTGCAGCCGATGCGGGGGCCGACACCCTACGCTCGCTTCGGCGACCTGCCGGTCGTCGCCGCCAGCGCCGCCTTTGCCCTGCTCTACTGGCTGATGCGCCGCCGGCCCCTGCCACGCGAGGCCGCCGGGGAGTCGCGACCTCGCTGCTGACAGGAATGGGCCGATCCGATATCCTGTCGGCGCAGCGGCGGGGCCGGCCTCGCCACGACATCCACACAGAGCCCCTCCAATGACAGACTCGGGAACCAGCGGCACCCTTTTCATCGTCTCGGCGCCCTCCGGCGCCGGCAAGACCACCTTGGTGCGGCTGCTTCTTGAGCAGGACGAAGGAGTGCGCCTATCGGTCTCCTACACCACCCGCTCGCCCCGCCCCGGGGAACAGAATGGACGCGAATACCATTTCGTCGGCGTCGCGGAATTCCTTGCGATGAAGGAGCGCGGCGACTTTCTCGAATCGGCCGAGGTGCATGGCAATCACTATGGCAGTTCGCGCGTCTGGCTAGTGGAGCAGATGCGGGCTGGTCAGGACATCCTGCTGGAGATCGACTGGCAGGGGGCGCAGCAGGTCCGCCGGTTGTTTCCAGACGCGGTCGGCATATTCATCATGCCGCCCTCCCTGGCCGAACTGGAGCGGCGTCTGCGCGGGCGCGGCTCGGACAGCGCCGAGGTGATCGAGCGTCGTCTGGCCGCCGCCCGGGAAGAGATGCGGCACGTAATCGAGTTCGAATACGTTATAATCAACAATCAGTTGCAAGAGGCGCTCGACGACCTTGTGGCGACGGTGCGCGCCTCCCGGCTGCGCCTGACGCAACAGCAGCATCGTCACCCCGAATTGTTCACGCCACATTTCCAGGAATAAGCCATGGCCCGGATCACCATCGAAGATTGTCTGAAGCGCATCCCCAATCGCTTTCAGTTGACCCTGGTCGCCACCTATCGCGCCCGGCAAATCACGCTCGGCGGCACGTCCCAGGTCGAGGGCGACCGGGACAAGGCGACCGTCGTCGCGCTGCGCGAGATCGCCGCGGGCATGGTCGGCCTGGAACTCCTCAATCGCGGCCAGGCATAGCGCCGCGATGAGATGAAGCGATGGCCCCGCCGGTAGCCCAGCCCGCCGCCGAGGCCTCGTCCATTGCGCCGGAGTTTCATTCGCCCGTCGACATGGCGGAGGATCTTCGCCGCTTCAGCGCAAAGCTCTCCGCCTACCTCAAGCCCGAGGAAGTCGCCCGGGTCGAATCGGCCTACGTCTTCAGCGCCGCCGCCCATAGCGGCCAGGTCCGCTCCAGCGGCGATCCTTACGTCTCGCATCCGCTCGCCGTCGCCGGCACCCTGGCCGACTGGCACCTAGACCCCCAGGCGCTGACCGCCGCCCTGCTCCACGACGTGATGGAAGACACCGCCATCACCAAACAGGAGATCGCCGACAAGTTCGGCAAGTCCGCTGCGGAGCTGGTCGATGGGGTCTCCAAGATCGACCGCATCGAGAACCAGTCCTACGAGGAAGCGCAAGCGGAGAACTTCCGCAAGATGCTGCTGGCGATGGCGCGCGACGTGCGCGTGATCCTGATCAAGCTGGCAGACCGTCTGCACAACATGCGCACCCTGGGGGCGGTGGCCGCCGAGAAGCGCCGTCGCATCGCCCGCGAAACGCTCGACATCTACGCCCCGATCGCCAATCGGCTGGGTCTCAACACTCTCTACCGCGAACTGCAAGAGCTGTCCTTCCTCCACCTCCACCCGCTGCGCCACAACGTGCTGGCCAAGGCCGTGAAGAAGGCGCGCGGCAACCGCCGCGAAGTGGTGGGCAAGATCATGGAGACGCTGCGCCAGCGCCTGCCCGAGGCCGGCATCGAGGCCGAGGTGATGGGCCGAGAGAAGCATCTCTACGGCATCTATCGCAAGATGCGCGAGAAGCACCTTTCCTTCTCGCAGGTGCTCGACATCTACGGTTTCCGCGTCATCGTCAAGGACGTTCCTACCTGTTACTTGGCGCTGGGCTCGCTTCACGGCATCTACAAACCGGTGCCGGGCAAGTTCAAGGACTACATCGCCATCCCCAAAGCCAACGGCTATCAATCCCTGCACACCACGCTGATCGGTCCCTACGGCACCCCGGTCGAGGTTCAGGTGCGCACCGCCGAGATGCACCACGTCGCCGAGAGCGGCGTCGCCTCGCACTGGCTCTACAAGGACGAGAGCGCCCTCTCGGCGCTGCAGCAGCAGACCCACAAGTGGCTGCAGTCGCTGCTCGAATTGCAGTCCGCCTCGGGCGACTCCGCCGAGTTCCTCGAACACGTCAAGGTCGATCTGTTCCCAGGCGAGATCTACGTGTTCACCCCTAAAGGCAAGATCCTCGGCTTGTCGCGCGGCGCCACGGCGGTGGACTTCGCCTACGCGGTCCATACGGACATCGGCAACCGCTGCGTCGCCTGCCGCATCAACTTCGAACTGATGCCGCTGCGCACGGAACTGCGCAACGGCGACCGGATCGAGATCATCACCGCCACGCACGCCAATCCCAACCCGGCGTGGCTGTCCTACGTCAAGAGCGGCAAGGCGCGCGCCCAGATCCGGCACTTCCTCAAGACGCAGCAGCAGGGAGAGTCGGCGGCGCTGGGCGAGCGCCTGCTCGGCCAGACGCTCGCAGGCTTCGGCCTGCACTTGGCCGACATCGTCGCCGGGGTCTGGGAGCGTTTTCTGCGCGACCGCAGCGCCAAATCGAAACGCGACGTGCTCACCGATATCGGCCTGGGCAAGCGGCACGCGGCCATCGTCGCGCGCCGGCTCGCCGCCGCGCGCGAGGCCGAGGGCGGGACGCCGGTCGAGCACAAACCACCTGGCGCAATCGTGATTCGCGGCAGCGAGGGCCTCGCCGTGCAGCTGGCTAAGTGCTGCCGGCCGATACCGGGGGACCCCATCGTCGGCATCATCCGCAAGGGTCAGGGCCTGATGGTGCATACCCACGACTGCCGCAGCATCGGCAAGAAGCACCACGAGCGGGACAACTGGGTGGACGTCGAATGGGAACCCAACACCACGCAATTGTTCGAGGTCGGCATCCGCATCGTCGCCGAGAATCGCCGCGGCGTGCTGGCCAAGGTGGCGGCCGAGATCGCCGCCGGCGGCTCCGACATCCAGAACGTCAGCATGGATGACGACCGAGGCATGTACACCACGCTCAACTTTACGCTGCAGGTGGCCAACCGCGTCCATCTCGCGCGGCTCATGCGCGGGCTGCGCCATATTCCCGAAGTGCTGCGCATCACCCGCACCAAGGACTGAGGCCGCCCCCTCACTCATCACTCGTCGAGAGAACATCACATGGCAAACTACGAATCGGAGCACACCAAGTTCATGCGCGAGTGGCTGAAGAGCCACCCGGAACAGGTCACTGAACAGCAACGCGGCCGCGCGCTGTGGTGGGACAAAGGGCAGGATCTGGAGACGCTGCGCCGCCACCATGAGGCGCAGGTGCCGCAAAAGCCCTACTATTACGACTAGTGCCCGTAGTTATTCGCCGGGTGTTTTCCCCGGTGAATAAGCCAGGGCATTTATGCCGCGAAGCGGTACTTGTGCCGCGCAGCAGGTATCAAGACTCCCAGGGCATCAGATGGATCGCCTGCGGCAGCAGTGTCACCAATGCCTCGGCCCCGGGGACGATCGCGTCCTGCCGGGCGATGTGGCTGGGCAACGAAAAGGCGAGGCGCGCGTCCCCCTGGGCTGAACGCAGCGTGACGTGGGTGAAGGGGCCTAGGGCGACGCAGTCCTCTATCCGCCCCCGCACCTGGTTGCTTCCCTCGCGCGCGGCTGCGTGGCCGCGCCTGTTGAGATGCACGCCCTCGGGGGGAATCGCCCAGAGCACCCGCGTTCCCGGCACCCAGTCAGATGCCCCGGCCACCTCCAGGTGCAGCCCGAGCGCCTCCAGTCGGGTCTGGGCGCGGCCGGAAGCCGCGATCACGACGCCCTCGAACAGGTTGGTGAGCCCGACCAGCCTGGCCACAGCGGCATTGGCCGGCCGCGTCATCACCGCCTCGGGCGGGCCACTTTGCAAGCTCGCGCCGTGGTGGAGCAGCACCATGCGATCGGCGAGCATGCGCGCTTCATCCAGGTCGTGGGTCACCAGCACGATCGGGATCGACAGTTCCCGGCGCAGTCGCGCCAGTTCCTGCTGCAGCTTGCGCCGCGTGACCTGATCGACGGCAGAGAACGGCTCGTCCAGCAGCAGCACCGCGGCGCTCGAACCGTCGCCGACGGCGCGAGCCAGGGCACGGGCCAGGGCGACGCGCTGCTGCTGGCCGCCGGACAGTTCTCCCGGCCGGCGCCGCTCCAGGCCGTGCAGATGGGCACGCGCCAGCCATTCCTGCGCCACCTCGCTGCGCTCCTTCGGCGGCAAGTGCCACAACGCCATCGCGACGTTGTCCTGCGCCGTGAGGTGCGGTAGCAGCGAATAGCTCTGGAACACCATGCCGACGCGGCGCAACTGCGGCGGCAGCATGAGGCTCGACCCGGTGTCGAGCCAGGTGTCGGCGCCGCAGCTGATCTTGCCCTGCTGCGGCTTGGCCAGACCGGCGATGCAGCGCAGTACCGTGGTCTTGCCGCTGCCGGAAGGGCCGACCAGGGCGACCAGTTCTCCCGGCGCGCACGCGAGTTCGCAGTCCAGGGAAATCGGCGTGCGCTGGCGCAGCGCGACGATGAGTCCGTCAGCCATCGCGCCTGCCGATGCGGCGGGTGAGCAGATGGATGGCGCCGATGGCGGCAAAGGAGATCGCCACCAGCAGCGCCGACATCATTGCGGCGCCACGCTCGTCGAAGGCCTGCACCCGATCATAGATGGAGATCGCCACGGTGCGCGTCTCTTCGGAGATGTTGCCGCCGACCATCAGTACCACGCCGAACTCGCCCAGGGTGTGGGCGAAGGTCAGTACGATCGCCGAGAGCAGTCCGGGCCAGGCCAAGGGCAATTCGACCCGCCACAGCGTGCGCCACGGCGACAGCCCGCAACACCAGGCCGCCTCGCGCGCCGCCAGCGGGATGGCATCGAAGGAGCGCTGGATCGGTTGAACCGCGAAGGGCAGATTGAAGATCAGCGAGGCGACCAGAAGACCGTCGAAACTGAACACCAGGGAGCGGCCGGTCAGCACCGCGTACGCCCGGCCGAGCGGCGAGCCGGCACCCAGGGCGACGAGCAGGTAATAGCCCAGCACCGTCGGCGGCAACACCAGCGGCAACGCCACCAGCGCCTCGACCAGGCTCTTGCCCTTGAAGCCGGACCACGCCAGCGGCCGCGCCAGCAGCACGGCCAGCGGCAGGAGCAGCAGCGTGGTAGCGGCGGCGAGCTTGAACGAGAGGGCGAGCGCGGTCCAGTCCATCATCGCGGCGGCCATGAGCGCGGTTTACCGCGGGGCGGCGTCCGGATGGGCCAGGGTAATCGCCTGCGCCGGACAGGGCGCTACGCAGACGCCGCAGCCGGAGCATTTCTGGGAGTCGACTTCCGGGACCGCCGATGCCCCGAGCCGCGGACGAAAACGGATCGCCGCCGGCACGCAGACATCGGCGCAGATGCGGCAGACGGTGCCGCCGTGAGCCAGGCAAGATTCACCGATGCGCGCCACGAGCAGCCAGGGCTCGGCGTGCGCGTCGCTGGAGGCGGCTTCCGGCTTGCGCTCGGACAGAATGCCGCACAGAAACTGGCGTCGGGTGACCATCAGCGGATAGTGTCGCCGAGAAGCCCCTGGCTCAATGGCCCGGGCGCTTCCTCACGGATCTGGGCGCGAACTCGCGCAGGAGACTGCCCGCGACGGCTGATCTGAAAACGGGCGTGTTCATGGCGCTCATTGTACCAGCGGGGAAATGGAACTGCTTCGATCTTTGGGCGAGAACATCGCGGCAGCGCCGTTGGATTGTGGCCCATGCCATGCACGAGGATGGCTCAGGCGCACGAATCCCGAAAGAGCCAGACGGCCCCTTCAGATTTATTCAAATTAATTATGCTTATTATCTATACCGATAGTCTTATCCAAAGCCCACTGTAAGCTTACTAAAGCGATATTAAGCATAATTGATCTATATCAAGAAGCGACTTTATGCGGAACGACACTATGCAGCCACTCTAATAAAAAGATATCCGTGTCCCCAATTAAGCGGGCACGGCAAGTTCGGCAGTGCATTCAAGCGAGGGGGCGGTCATGCGAAATATCAAGCCGAAAATCGGGCTGACCTTACCATCGGTGATTCTTATTCCGGCGGCAACGATCACCGCGCATCAGGCGTTGGGCAACACGAGCCAGCGCAGCGGCGAGGAAGCGGTCAAGACCGTGCGCGCCCGTTGTCACGGCGCGGGGAAGAACGGCGCACCCAGAATTGGCGACGTGCAGGCCCGGAGTAAACGGGCGGCGCAGGGGCTCAGCGGTCTCGAGCAGCACGCGATCACGGTACCCGAAAAATGCCGGCGCGTGGCGGCACGGCCGACCTGACCGACGCCGAAATCCGCGGGGTGGTCATCTACATGTTCAACCAGGGAGTCATTGCTGTGAAATGACCCGAGGTGGTCCGAGAACCGCCTCGGCGCGCTGGTTGCGCACCGACGGCGTAAATCGAATTACCCAAAAATGCAGGGGAGCGATTGATGGCAGAGCGAGTTTATGGTTTTGATGGGGTTTCGCCGAGCAAGGGCAAGCCCGGACGCAAACGATACGCCATGGTGGTAGACCTGCGCCGCTGCACCGGCTGCAACGCCTGCACCTCCTCGTGCAAAACGGCTTTCGATGTCCCCTTGGGCGATTGGCGCATCTGGGTCGCAGAAGCGGAGTTCGGTGAGTTTCCGAATACCCGGCGCTCGGTGTTGCCACGGCTGTGCAACCAATGCGACGAACCCTCCTGCGTCCGCAGTTGCCCGACACAAGCCACCTTCAAGCATCCCGACGGCTTCGTGCTGCAACGCTACAACCGCTGCATCGGTTGTCGAACCTGCATGGTGGCCTGCCCCTACAATGCCCGGCACCTGCTTCCCGAGTACCGGCGCAACAGAAACAACCCCCGCAATGTCGCGGACAAATGCGACTTCTGCGTGGTGCGCGTGACCCGCGGCCTGGCACCGATCTGCGTCGCCTCATGCACCGGGGGAGCGATGGTATTCGGCGATATCAACGACCCACAAAGCGAAGTCGCACGTCTGCTGCGGGAGAGCAAGACCTTCAATCTGCGGGTAGAGCTGGGTACGGCGCCGCAGGTCTATTACATCGGCCTCACCGAATCGATCGGAGATCCCGAGTTCGCCTTTCACAACCGCAGCGCCCAGTTGCACGAGCGCTACAACAGCTTCAAGCGCAACAGCGAGCTCGGCGGCGAGATGGCGGGCGACATCATCGACACGGACATGGGTTTCTGGGGCTTGATGAGACACATCGTGCGGAATTTCTCGTCGTTCTTCGCGCAGGTGCCGCACAAATTTTTCAGGGGGCTGTACTGATGGAAGGGCAAATGATAGCCAACGCATTTCACCATTCCTACTGGGGCTTTCCCATCGCCCTGTATTTCTGGCTGGTCGGCGTCTCCGCCGGCTCCTTCGTGGTCAGCTCGCTGGGCTGGGTGTTCGGGATCAAGAAATACAAGCCCACCGCCTTTTTCGCTTCCAACACCGCGATCGTCATGCTGATGATCGTGCCGGTGCTCTTGATCATCGATCTGGGCAAGCCCTACCGCTTCTTCCACCTGCTGCTGCTCGGCAGTTTCAGCCACTGGTCGGCACCGATGGTCTGGGGCTCGTGCTTCATCCTGACTTATCCGGTCGCCATGCTGTTCTACAGCTACTTCGTCTATCAGAAGAATGAGCGCTGGGCACGGATCCTGGGCATTCTGGCGGTGGTTCTAGCGCTGTGCACGCACTGGTATACCGGGGTGGTGATGCAATTGAATCCGTCGCGCGTGCCCAACCACACCTCGGTCGCGCCGATCCTGTTCCTGACCGGCGCCTACGTCTCGGGCATCGGCTTTCTGATTTGCTGCCTATGGCTGCGCAACAAGTTTCTCGCAGCGGAAAAGCAGGTGCCGATCGAACTGATCGCCGACATGGCCAGACTGATGCTCTACGGCATCGTTTTCGATCTGTTCCTGCTGGGCAATGAGTTCCTGCAGATGACCTACGGCGTGGCCGAGGAACACACGATGCTCTATGACGTGCTGCTCGGTGTTTTCCGCTGGCCCTATCTCTACCTGGAGATCATCTGGGGGCTGCTCTTGCCCCTGGGCATCCTGGCGATCCCCAAGATCAACCGGCGGATGGGTTGGGTGCTGGCTGCGGCATTCATGTGCGCCACCGGCGTCTATGGCATGCGCATCTGGTGGGTGATGGGCACCTTTTATTACCAGGGCCACTACTAGGTCGTTGCCGAAGACACCCCGGAACACTTGCCACAAAGAGGTACTAGGACGAAGCCATGAAGATCAATCGACGTCAATTTCTCAAAGGCGGTGCCGGCTCGGTGGCGGCGCTCGGAATCGTAAAGCAGGCCGGGGCCATGGAGTTGGCCCTGGGCAACGAGTCGTACAACTACATCAAGCGCGAGCCGAGAGAGCGGGTGTTCAGCTGTTCCCCGCTGCACGCTCACGACAATCCGGTGATCGCCTGGGTGGAACAGGATCCGCTGGAAAAAAATCTCCTCACCGGCAAGCCGGGAAGGCTGGTGGTCGAACTCTCCGGGGTGACCGAATCGGTGCGCAGCCGCGGTCGGGTCAGCGCCGCCGAGGCATCCGCGTGGCTGCAACTCTACGACGGCGACCGCCTGCAGAAGCCGCTGAAACGCGCCGGTCCCCGCGGCTCGGGAAAATGGCAGGAAATCTCCTGGCAACAGGCTTATCGGGAAATCGCCCAGGCGCTGGTCAAGAGCAAGCCCGAGGCGATCGCCTTGCTGCACGGCAAGGATACCAGCGCCGGGGCCTGGCAGCGCTTCCTGCACACCCTGGGCTCGAACAGCGTCATTCCGCTGGCGGCAAGCACGAACCGGCAGGCGGCATGGAAGGCGACCTGGGGCGCGGCGGATGCGATTCCCGATCTGGCGCATTCCCATTACATCCTCAATTTCGGCACCAACTTCCTGGTCAGCCAACCCGATTACGCGGCGGAAGCCATGGACGGCAGACTCTACCGTCGGGCCAAGATCGCCACCTTCGATCCGCGTTGTTCCAAGACCGCGGGCCTGTCCGATGAATGGATACCGTTGCGGCCCGGGACCGATGGGCTGGTGGCCCTGGCGATGGCGAACTACCTGCTGCAGGAGGGCTTGGCCGACCAGGCCGCGATCGCACGCTCCAGCAATCTCACCGTAGATGCCCTGGCCAAGGAGCTGAAGCCATACACCCTGGAACACGCGGCGGCGGTGAGCGGCGTCGAGGCCCTGAGCATAAGAAGCATCGCCCGGCAATTTGCCGAGAGCGAGCGCGGCTGCATCCTCACTGGTGCCGGCACCAGCGGTCATACCAACGGCTACGACACCGAGCGCGCGCTGATGCTGCTGCCGCTGATCACCGGCGGCTTCGAGGTTCAGGGCGGCACCTGTCTGCCCCGACAGATCGCGCTGGGCGATCTGCTGCCGAAGCCGGCCAGCCCGGCCGGCGAAAACCCGATCAGGCGCCCGCATCGCTTTCCCATCGAGGCCGGAAAGCAGTATCCGATCGACGTGCTGTTCGGCTACAACACCAATCCAGCCTTCGACGCCCCGGCGGCGGCGGCGTGGCGCCAGACCTTGGCCGACGAGAACCGGGTCAAGCTGTTCGTGGCCATCGACAGCTTTCGCAACGAGACCTGGGATCTGGCGGACCTGATCCTGCCCGAGGCCCACTGGCTGGAGCGCAACGAGCCGGTCGTAGGTCAGGGCAGTCTGCTGCCCTGGATCGGGCTGCGGCAGCAGGTCAGCAGCCCCGTGGGCGATGCCCGCGAACTGCGCGTAATCCTGCGCGACATCGTCCAGGCAACGAACGACCCTGCGGCGGGCAAGTACTGGCAATTCAGCGACACCAAGGAGTGGCTGGCCATGCAGTTGGGCGGCGTGCCAGGCTTGAAGAAGGACGGCGGCTGGGAGCTGATGGCCAAACACAGCGGTGTCTGGCCGATCTACGGCTATCTCCATCCCGAAATCCGACGCATCGTCGACGAGCAGGGCGAGGAAGTGTTACCGCACTACGGCAAGCCGGCGAAGCTCGACCTCGAGCCCTTTCCCCATTGGTATGCGGCCAAGGATATGGCGACGGCCGGTGGCGAACTCACCTTGGTGGTTCATGCCTCCGACTACTATGCCGGCGACGCTTCGGCTAATAACAAGGTAGTCAGGGAGGCCACCCTCGCCAACCACCTGCACATCAACTACGCGACGGCGCAGGCAATGGGGATAGGGGATGGCGATCTGGTGCGGGTCAGTTCCCAGGCGGGCTACCTGGTGACCAAGGCCCATCTGACCCAGACCATCCGCCCCGACGTGGTCGCCATGCACAGCGCCGGCGGGCACTGGCGCATCGGCGGGGTGGCCGACGGCAGCGCCGGACCCGAGCACGGAGGCGCCGGCAACAACCCGGATGAGGACATCAACCACAATCTGTGGTGGGCCGACCCGGGCACTCACCCGATGGACCTGATTCCCGCCCGCTTCGACGAGCGGGGTGGCGGCGCGGCCTGTGCCACCGCCGTGACCGTGAAGAAGGCGGCATCCGGCGATCGGTACGGCAAGCTCAGCGTCGACGCATCGAAGTTGCTTGCGGACGGCGATACGGCGAAATCGGCGCAAGAGGTAAGGGCATGACGAAGAAACGCAAAATCATTTTTTCCGCGGCCGGCGTGCTGCTCCTGCTGGTGATATTGCTCGCCGGAAAACTCGGGGCGATCCCCGTTCCGGGCGTCAGATCCGTGTTCCAGACACCCGGCACCTGCAGCACTTGCCATGAGACCTGGTATGACGAGTCCGCTTACGCGTTCAATCCGAAGGGCAACAAGAATCCACCCAAGGGAGTGACCATCGGCTGCGCCGAATGCCATCCGGTTCAGTACGAGGAATACCGGCTATCCGCCATGGGCAACAGCAAGAATCCGCTGCGGCCGGGATGCACCAACTGCCATGACAACGTGCATTCTGTTTATAACTGGTTCGACTATATGTATCTGGCGCCGAAGACCTGGATCGACCAGGTGCAAATCGGACTGCGCGATCGGGATACCTACAACAGGACCCTTTCCCCGAACCTCGCCAACAAGGCCCGGGCGCGGTTTCTGGCAAATGACAGCCGCAGATGCCGCGAATGCCACACCGACCCGACGCACCAGGCCTTGCTCAAGGGCACCCTGGGGGAATTCAGGCCCGATATCCAGCCGCACCTACAGATGGTGAAGGAGAAGATGACCTGCGTGCAGTGTCACCAGAACCTGATGCATAACCTGTCCTACCCCGCCCCCTGGACCGGCAAGCCAACCGCGGCTGAAAACGGCAACGCCAAGGAGGGTGCCGCCAAATCGCAAGTCTGTGCCGGCTGCCACGGCCCGGATGGCAACAGCCCGGCGGCGACGTTCCCCAGCATCGCGCAACTGAATGCCAACTATATCTTCATGCAACTGGAGAACTTCAAAAGCGGCAGCCGGAAAAACCCGGTGATGTCGGGCATGGTCGCCGCATTGAGCGTTGCGGACATGGCGAACCTCGCCAAGTATTTCAGCCAGCAGAAAATGCGTCCTACGGTGGTCCCGCCCAAGGTCTTGCAGCTCCAGGCGCGTGCCGACCTGGAGATAGGCGAACGCCTGTATCGTGAAAAATGCGCGCGTTGTCATGGCCTCACTGGCAGGGGTCAGGGCATATTCCCGCGGCTGGCCGGGCAGCATCCTGAATATATCCAGGCGCAGATAGATGCCTTCCGGAACCGCAGCCGCAGCGCCCATTCGATCATGCTCAATGTCGCCACCGGACTCAAGAGCGACGATCTGAAGCTGATTTCCAACTATCTCGGCGGCCAGGATTGAGCACGGCGGCGGCGTCTCCGACAGCCATTCGGACGCCGTGGCCGCATTCGCGCTTGCGGATATTCCAGGTGTTCGTCAACGTGGAAGGCCTGAGAGTGCGCGGACGCCTGTTGCTGCGCTTTTTCACGCTGCCGAGCTGGAAACGCTATGGCTTCTATGCGGTGATGCTCGTCGCGGCTGACGAAGAAAGCAAACCACCGTTGCTGCTGACATTGGCGCGGGAGGCGCTGGTCGCCGAGTTCGCGCCGATTTCACCCACACCCGCGCCATCCTGGCGCATAACCATGGTGGACTGGCGTAAGGTCGGCGCCGCGCCGCCGCAGTTCCAGCAGCCCGGCTGTATCGACGCCGAGTGGGGAGCCGCATGGTACGAGAGCGCCGATGAAAAGGCGAAACAGCAGCGCTACCGTCTGACCAAGCTGCGTCTGTGGAAGGGGCAGCGCGCCAAGCAAAGGTCGCCGGAGTAGGCATGGAAGGCCCAGCCGTCGGTGGTGTCACCGGCCCCAAAAGTCAAGAACGTTCCGCCCTGCTGATCGACGAGTTGGCGTGCGTCAACGTTCGCGGCCGGGTGATGGCGTGCGCCGCCTGTCTGGATGCTTGCGACGGGCAAGCCCTTTCGCTGTCGCTTGACGGCATCGGTCTCGACGCGGCGCGGTGCGCCGCCTGCGGCGCCTGTGTTCCGAATTGCCCCGCGGGAGCGCTACGGCTGCCAGGATTTTCGCCCAAGGGTTTTCTCCACTCCTTGGGCCGGCAACCGGCCGTCCAACTCCATTGCAGCGACAGCTGCGACAGCGGCAACGCGGTGCGCATTCCCTGTCACCGCCTGCTCGACGCCCGATTGCTGGCGGCCGCGTATGCCGAGGGTACGGTCTCCTTCCAACTGCACGGTCACGACCAATGCGCCCATTGCCCGATGGGCGATGCCACCGGGCAGATATCTCTCCTACAGAAAACTTTGCAAGCGTGGTTTGGGCAGCAGGCGCCAAGCGTGATTTTCGCGCCGGGAAACCGGGATGAGGAGAAGGAAGAGCGGCAACAGCGAGATCGGTCGATCCGGTCTCGGCGGGACTTTCTGCGCGGCGCCGGTTTGCGGGCTACGGCGGGCGCTGCCGCGTTGCTGCTGCCGTCGGTGAAGGCTCATGACAACGAGTTCGGAGCGTCGCCACCCTATCCGGCGGACTTGGACCGAGGACGCCCGGCGGCCTATCAGGCCTTGCTGCTGGAGCACGCCGCCGACTTGCCGTGGCGACAACTGCCATGGACGACGCGAAGCATAGCCGCGGCCTGCACCGCCTGCCTGGCGTGCGGGCAACGCTGCCCGACCGGCGCGCTAGGGGCGTGGAGCGGAGCCACAACGCGCGGAATCGACTTCGACCCGGGACTATGCACTTCTTGCGGCTTGTGCGAACAGATCTGTCCGGAACAAGCGATCCGCGTGGGAGATGCCACCTCTCTTAGTGAGGTCCTCAGCGGTCGAGCGCCCTTGGTCACCCGGCCGGTGGGTAGCTGCTCCGCCTGCCAACGGGCATACGTCCCCGGCGCTGACGCGTCCGAACTTTGCCCGGCCTGCGAGAAAGAGCGCGCGCTGAAAAAGGAGTGGCTCGGTCTGCTCGGAAGGTAGCGAGTCCCCGTCACGGCGGGCGAACGGCGCTCACGGCGCGGCCCGCCCGATGACGATGTTCACCCCTTTGGCGCCGGTTTTCACGATAGCGCTCTCTCCGATCAGATCGCCCTTTTGCGGCGTCGCGTTACCCGACTTCGAGATGCGCGCCTCGATCTTCACCTCACTGGCACCTGAGAGCTTCAACTGGGGATTGATAGCGAGCGAGTCATCGAGTGTGAATGCCAGCGGCAGGTCGCCGGCACGGGCACGCAACACCGCCAGCGGCATGCGCGAGCCGCCGACGGCGCGGGCGAAGATGAACAGGGTATCGCCCGGCTGCACCTTTGCCGCCAGCGCCGGCGCCAGCGTCACCCGCCCGCTGACCTCCTTGCCGGAAACGGCCCTCGATTCGGGCTTGGCGCCGGCCTTATTACGGGCTTCGACGATGGCCTCGGCGATCGACTTGGCGTCTTCCGATTCCGGCGGCAGAAGTTTCTGCAGCTTCTCCCAGTAGCTCACGGCACCGGGAAAGTCCTGGCGCCGATAGGCCGCGGTGCCGGCGAGCGCCAGCGCCATGGTGTTGTTCGGATCGAGCGCTAGCGCCTTGTTTACCAGCTCCATGGGCTTACCGTCGAGATTGCCGTCGGCGCGCGTCGCCAGCAGGTCAGCATATTCTGCCAGCAGCTCAGGATCCTTATTCATTGCGTCGCCGATACGGGCGAAGGCTCGGGCGGCGTCATCGACGCGGCCCAGCGCCTTGTAGGAGCGCGCCAGCATGACCCAGCCCTTGACGTCTTCCGGATGTTTCTCCAGGCGCGCCGCCAGCGTAGCGACCATCTGCTCGATCTGCGCCTGGGTGACCTCGTGCCCGACGGTGGATTGCGGCACCAGCGCCGCGGGCGTGCCGAGCCAGGCATAGAGCGCCGCAGCGGCGATCGGCAGCGCCAGCCCCAATACCAGCGCGGTGCGCCAGGCCGGACCCGAGGGCGGCGGCGGTGCATCGATGTCGCCGGCATCGGCGAGCAGGCGGCGCTGCAACTCCGCCCGCGACTGATCGTAGTCGGTCTCGGAGAGGCTGCCGGCGGCGCGATCGCGCTCCAGCTCGGCGATCTGGTCGCGATAGATCGCGGTATTCAGGGCCAGACGCGACGCCGCGGTGGAGGGTGCGGCGCGGCGCAGCAGCGGGCGCAACAGCAGGCCCAGCACGAGCAGCACGAGTAGCGCGGCGGCACTCAGGAAAGTGATGTTCATCGACCAGCCTCTTGTTGTCTGAGTAGTTCCTCGGCGCGCCTTATCTCCGCGGCGGAGAGGTCTTTCTCCTCGAGCTGCGCGCCGCGTCGGCGCAGATAAACCACCAGCCCGGCCAGGCCGAAAGCCAGCAGCAGAAAGGGACCGAACCAGAGCAGATAGGTGCTCGCCATCATCGGCGGGCGGTAGAGAACGAAATCGCCATAACGATTGACCATGAAATCTCTGATCTGTTTGTCGGTCTTGCCCTGCTTGATCATCTCACGAATTTCGCGGCGCAGATCCACCGCCAGATCCGCCTGGGAAGCAGCCAGCGATTCGTTCTGACAGACCAGGCAGCGCATCACCGAGGTGATCGCCACCATGCGTTTCTCCACCGCGACGTCGGCGGCCAGCGGCGCCGCTTCCCGGGCCAGCAGCGTGCCGCTGGCGAGCAGCGCGAACAGCAATGCCATCACCGTTTTCATTGATTCAATTCCTTCAACAGTGGCAGGATCTTGTCCCTGAGCGCGGCGTCGGTCACCGGACCGATCTGCTTGTAGCGAATGATGCCGGCCTTGTCGATGACGTAGGTCTCCGGCACGCCATAGACGCCGTAATTGATGCCGACGCGGCCGTCGCCGTCGAATGCGTTCAGCACGTAAGGGTTGCCGAACCGGGCGAGCCAGGCTTGCGCGTCATCGCGCTTGTCCTTGTAGTCGAGGCCATAGAGCGGCGCCGCGCCGCTCTGGGCGAAGCGCATCAGCACCGGCGCCTCTTCGCGGCAGGAGACGCACCAGGAAGCCCAGACGTTGAGCAGCCAGACCCGGCCGCGCATCTCTTGCGGCGAAAACTTCAACTTCGGATCGGCGAGCTGCGTCAGATCGAAGTTCGGCGCGGGTTTGTTTATCAGCGGCGAGGGCACCTCGTGCGGATCGTAGCCGGGCTTCAAGCCCCAAGCGAGAAAGCCCACCAGCACCACGAACAGCCCGAGCGGAATCAGGAAGCGCCTCATGATGCAATTCCGGGAGATGGTTTGCCGGCGGCCGGGGCCGCGAGTACGGTCGCCGCCGTCTTCGACTTCAGCCGGTAACGACGATCGCTGATGGCAATCAGGCCGCCCAAGGCCATCAGCAAACAGCCGCCCCAGATCCAGTCGACAAAGGGCTTGTAATGCACGCGCACGGCCCAGGCGCCGCCGCCGACCGGCTCACCGAGCGAGACATAGACATCGCGGGTAAAGCCAGTGTCGATCGCGGCATCGGTCATCGGCATCGCCGAGGAGAAGTAGGTGCGCTTCTCCGGCCTCAACATGCGCAGCACCCGGCCATCTTTGGAGAGCTGCAGTTCCCCGACCTTGGCGTTGTAGTTCGGTCCCGTTGCGTCCTGGATCCCGAGCAGGCGGACAGTGTAGCTGCCCACCTTGACCGTATCGCCCGGCGCCATGCGCACGTCCCGCTCGGTTTCATAACCCTTGACCAGGGTCACGCCGATGACGAAAACGGCAACGCCGATATGCGCCAGGTGCATGCCCCAGAACGCGAGCGGCGGTCGGCTGCCGCTCTTCAGGCGACTCTTGATGTCGGTCGCGGTGGCGGCGGCAATCCAGACGGCGAGCAACACGCCCAGTCCTACCAGCGGCGTCCAACTGCCGAGCCCAAAGGGCAGGACTATGCCGGCGATGATCGCCAGCGCCAGTGCCAGCCACAACCGTCGCGCCAGATTGCCGACGCTGGCTGCCTTCCAGCGCGCCATCGGACCCAGGCCGATGAGGAACAGCAGCGGCACGACCAGCGGCACGAACACCGCTTCGAAGTAGGGCGGACCAACCGAAATTTTGCCCAGGCCGAGCGCGTCGATGATCAAGGGATAGAGCGTGCCGAGCAGCACCGCACCGGCTGCAACCACCAGCAGCACGTTGTTCAGGAGCAGCAGCGTCTCACGCGACATCAGCCCGAAGCGCCCGCCCAGGCCGACCTTTGGCGCGCGCCAGGCGAACAGCAGCAGCGAACTGCCGATCACGATGACCAGGAAGATCAGGATGAATATGCCGCGGCGCGGATCGTTGGCGAAGGCATGGACCGAGTTGAGCACACCGGAGCGCACCAGGAAGGTACCGAGCAGGCTGAGCGAGAAGGCGCCGATGGCCAGCAATACCGTCCAGTTCTTGAAGGCGCCGCGCTTCTCGGTCACCGCCAGCGAATGCATCAGCGCAGTACCGACCAGCCAGGGCATGAAGGAGGCGTTCTCGACCGGATCCCAGAACCACCAGCCGCCCCAACCCAGCGTGTAATAAGACCAGCCGCTGCCCAAGGCCACGCCCAGGGTCAGGAAAATCCAGGCCGCCGTGGTCCACGGCCGCGACCAGCGCGCCCAGGCGGCGTCGAGGCTGCCAGAAAGCAGCGCGGCGATGGCGAAAGCGAAGGCCACCGAGAAGCCGACGTAGCCCATGTAGAGCATCGGCGGATGGGCCACCAGGCCCGGATCCTGCAGCAACGGATTCAAGTCACGCCCCTCGGCGGCGGCCGGCAGGAGGCGAATGAAGGGGCTGGAGGTGAGCAGGATGAAGAGCAGGAAGCCGAACGAGACCAGGCCCAGCACGCCCAGAACGCGCGCCACCATGGCCTCGGGCAGGGCGCGCGAGAGCAAGGATACCGCCAGCATCCAGGAGGTGAGCATCAGCATCCACAAGAGCAGCGAGCCCTCGTGCCCGCCCCAGACCGCAGCGATCCGATACACCGTGGGCAGCTGCGAATTGGAATTTTCGGCGACGTAGAGCACCGAGAAATCCTTGACGATGAAGGAGTAGGTAAGGCTGGCGAAAGCGATGGCGATCAGCAGCCATTGCGCTTGTGCGGCGGGGCGGGCGAGCGCCATCCAGGCCGTGTCGTTGCGCTGTGCGCCCACCAGAGGCACGACGCCCTGGACAGCGGAGACCAGGAGGGCGAGGACGAGGGCGAAGAGGCCGAGTTCTGGGATCATGATTTTATCACTGCGCTAGGGTTTTGGATGCCTCGCGCGCCTGGTCGACGGCGCTCTTGGCTTCCGGGGGCATGTAATTCGCGTCGTGCTTGGCCAGCACTTCGCTGGCGATGAACTCTCCGTCAGGCCCGAGTTTGCCTTGCGCCACCACCCCTCGGCCTTCCTTGAACAGGTCGGGGAGAATGCCGGTGTAGGCGACGCGGACGTTTTTCGCCGTATCGGTGACGACGAAGTGCACTGTCATGGCGTTGCGCTGCAAGCTGCCATTCTCGACCAATCCGCCGATGCGGAACACCCGTCCTTTCGGGACATCCCCGGCCACCACCTGGGTCGGCGTGTAGAACAGGGCGATATTGCTGTTCAAGGCGTGGAGCACGAAATAAGTGGCGACGCTGAACGAAGCCAGGCCCCCAACGATGAGGGCGATGCGTTTATGCCTGGGTTTCATTGACTGAGTTCCTTGGCTGACAATTCGCGCTTGAGGCTTCGCAAGACTTCGCTTCGACGCTTCCTCAGCAGCAGAGGTTCAATCAACAAGGCCAGGGCCGTGACGCCGAAGCTGCCCCAGACGTAGAAGGCGTAGCCGCCCATGGCGAAGAATTCCGCGGGACTGTGCCAGTTCATAACACCTCCGCCGGGCCGCCCCAAGGAGGGGCAAGCAACAGTTTTGGAGCGAAGCGAACACTAGTCACCCTCTTCCCTGGGGAGGGGGTTGGGGGGTAGGTCATGATTTCACTTCCTTTAAATTTGCAACCCAGTCGGAGTGGCGCTCGCGTTCGAGCATTATGGCGCGGACCCGAACCAGCGCCATCGCGATCGAATACATCCAGAAGGAGAGCGCCATCAAAAGCATGCCCAGCAACATGGTCTTGGCCATCGACGGCGCCTGGGTCAGCGACACCGAGGCGCCCTGGTGCAGGGTGTTCCACCATTTTACCGAGAAATAGATGATCGGCACGTTCACCGCGCCGACCAGGGCGATGATCGCTCCCGCCTTGTCGGCGCGGCGCGGCTCGTCGATCGCCGACTGCAGGGCGATGAAGCCCAGGTAGAGGAAGAGCAGGATCAGCTCCGAGGTCAGGCGCGCATCCCATACCCACCAAGTACCCCACATCGGCTTGCCCCAAAGCGCGCCGGTCCACAGCGAGAGGAACGCAAACATCGCGCCGGTGGGCGCCACCGCGCTGGCCATCATCGACGACAGCCGGGTGTTGAAGGCCAGTCCTACTCCGGCCCAGAAGGCCATGACCAGATAGAGGAACATCGACATCCAGGACGCGCCGACGTGGATGAAAATGATCCGATAACCCTCGCCTTGCTGGGCGTCGGTCGGTGCGACGAAAAAGCCCACCCATAGACCGGCGATGCCGAGCAGCACCGCCAGCACCGCGAACCAAGGGATCATCTTCCCCGCCAGCGGATAGAAATAGGGGGGCGAAGCATACTTCCAGGTGATCATATTTCGGCTCATCTGTTATTCCAATGCGATTCTCAAAGCCGCGGTGGTCGCCCACGGCGCAAAAAATGCCGCCAGCGCGAACAGCGCCGCCAGCAAGGACAGGTGTCCACCGGCGCCCAGACCGGAAATGTCGGCTTCGACAGCGCCGGCGCCGAAGATCAGGGCCGGAATGTACAAGGGCAGGGTCAACAGCGACACCAGCACGCCGCCGCCACGCACGCCCAGGGTCAGCGCCGCGCCGATCGCCCCGATCATCGAGAGCAGGGGCGTGCCGAGCAGCAGTGAAATCACCAGCACGCCCAGCGCTCGCGGGGCAAGATCGAACTGCAGACCCAAGAGCGGCGCGATCAGCACCAGTGGCAGGCCCGACACCAGCCAGTGGGCGACGATCTTGCCGGCGACCATCAGGCCGAGCGGTGCCGGCGAGAGCAGCATCTGCTCCAGCGTGCCGTCGTCGTGGTCGGCGGCGAACAGCCGGTTGAGCGACAGCATCGTCGCCAGGAGCGCCGCCACCCACAGCACGCCGGGCGCAATCTTGCGCAGTAGCCCCAGTTCCGGGCCGATCCCGAGCGGAAACAGGCTGACCACGATGACGAAGAAGAACAGGGTGGTCAATACCTCGCTCTTGCGCCGCAGCGCCAGCAGCAGGTCTCGTCGCACTACGGCGGCGAACACCCCGAGGGCGCCCAGCGTCTGCATCGTGCCGGCGCGGCTCAAGCGGCAAGCCTCAGCGTCTGGACGACGCCGCCGGCGATCGCGACCTCCTGATGGCTGGTCAGTACCGCCATGCCGCCGCTGGCGATGTGAGCGCCGATGATTTCGGCCAGCCAGGCCACGGCGGTGCTATCCAGGGCGACGTAGGGTTCATCGAGCACCCACAGAGGCGCCGGGCTCCAGAGCAGGCGCGAGAGCGCGACGCGGCGCTTCTGCCCCTGCGAGAGGAAGCGCACCGGCAGATCCTCGCGTCCGGCCAGACCGACGCGGCGCAACAACTGGCGGCCCTCTGCGTCGCTCACCGCGACCCCGGCCAGGGCGGAGGTGGCGAGCAGGTTCTCCAGCGCCGTCAATTCTTCCTTCAGCGCGTTGTGATGGCCCAGGTAGAGCACCGCCTTGTGGTATTCGTCGCCGAGCCTGGCGATGGCCACGTCCTGCCAGCGGACCTCCCCCGCTTCGGCCGGCGACAGGCCGCAGAGTATGCGCAGCAGGCTGGTCTTGCCCGAGCCGTTCTCGCCGGTGACGTGCAGCCGCCCGCCCGGCTCCAGGGTGAAGCCGAGGCCGGCGAACAGACGGCGGTCGCCGCGGATGCAGGCGAGATCGATGGCGGAGAGCATGTCAGGGTGACGAACTGTGGTTTGCGGGCCCAATTGTGCCCGATTGCAGTGGCGGCGGGTTAATCGAGGTCAACTCGCAGCACATTTGCGCTCCGCTAAAAACCATGACGATACAAAGGACAACGGGCGCTGATGCGCCCGTTGTCTAGCTCAGGACAGCCCGACTATGGCCCTATCACTCATCGGGATCCCGATATTCCCGGGGCAGATGGTGGGCGATGCCCTTGTGACAGTCGATGCAGGTTTTACCGGCCTTTTGCGCCGCCATGTGCTTGTTGTAGATGGTCTGCCCTTGGGTATCGGGATCCATGGCTTCCCAGCTGTGGCAGTTGCGGCACTCGCGCGAACCGGTGGCCTCCATCCGAGCCCATTCTTCCTTCGCCAGCCGGAACCGGTTGGCCTCGAATTTCTGCTTGGTGTCGATGCTGCCGGTGAGCTTGCCCCAGACCTCGATGCTCGCCCTCGCCTTGCGGATCATCTTGTGCGTCCAGTCCTTGGGCACATGGCAATCGGGGCAGGTCGCGCGCACACCGGCTTTGTTCTTGTAGTGGATGGTTTCCTTGTATTCGGGATAGACGTTATCGCGCATCTCGTGGCAACTGGTGCAGAACGCGATGGAGTTGGTCGCCTCGATCGCGGTGTTGAAGCCGCCCCAGAAAATGATGCCGGAAAAGAAACCGATCAGCAGTAGCGCCAGCAGCGAATATTTGGCGCTCGGCTTTTTCAGGGTGATCCAAAGGCGCCGCAGGGCTCCCGGGTTTTCCTTGCTCATGTTAATAACTCCAGTAAAGCTGTTTGGTTCAAGTCAGGCGTAACGTCGGCAAGAAAATGGGAGCGAAATCTCCGCTCCCATTTTCCGGGGACCTCGGCAAATTACCTGAAGCTGTACTTGTAAGCTGCGAAGACCACGTTCTGGCTGTAGCTCGGCGCCTGCTCGTTGGTCGGCAGCAAGCCGGTCGACGTGTAGCCATACTGGTAGCCGTTGTAGTAGTAGTCGTTGCTCTTCAGGTGCTGGAACAGATAACCCATGACTACCTGACTGACCTTGTCGAGACTGTAGGTGCCGGTGAGTTTCAACTGGGTCATCTCGTTCTTGATGTCCGGCGTGCTGCCGCAAGTCAGGCTGGTCGAGAGACCGCAAGTGGCCAGATACGGGACCTGGGTCGAATAGCCGGACTTGCCCAGCGAGTAGGTCAGATCGCCTGCGAGTTCCAGTTTGCCGGCCATCAGCCCCTTCTGCTTGGCCGAGAGACCGACGGTGTCTTCCTCGTCCGACAGCTGATTGCTCCAGATCTGGGTCGGCGCAACGAGGGCGAAGCGTCCCGCCCCACTCAGCATGTCCCGCTCCCGCTTCTGGTAGCTGTAGTAAGCCGACACCACACCGGTATGCGAATAGCTGTAGCTGGCATCCAGATTCAGGCTGCCCATATGACCCTTCTGCACGCCCAGGGTCGCATCGTCGTATTGGTCGTCGAGGTAGCGGCCGTTCAGGTTCAGACTCAGCTTCTCGTTGGCCTGCCAGTTGACGCCCGCCTTGGCCAGTTGCTCGGTGCGTGAGGCGTCGAAGAAAGCCACCCAGCCGAAATTCTCGAAGCCCTCAGCAAATCCCTGCATCGGATTGTAGAAGGAGTTCAGGACGTCGGACTTGCGCTTGGCGTAGCTGTAACCGGCATTGAAATTGACCGCCTCAGCCGCCTTCAACCGGTAGTCGGCCGAGAGCTTGTTCTCCTTCGACTCGGGAACCTGGAAGCAGGAGCCGTTGGTGTAATAGCCAGCTTTCGCTTCCGAGGCCGCTTGCGCGGCACCTGCCGGGAAGTTGTTGCACCAGCGCTTGTAATCCTCGTAGTTGTAGGCCACGCGCAGCTTGTGGTTGTTGTCGATGCGGAAGTCCCCGGCCAATTCCACCTGGGTCTTGCGGTTGCTCTCAGGCGCGTTGTACGACGTCACCGGATCGGCGCCGAGCGTGTAAAAGGCGTAGGCGTTGGAGGCCGTTTGATTGTCACGCTCGTCGTACTTCAAGCCTGCCGAGAGCGTCATCTTCTGACTGGCCTGATTGGTGAGATGCAGATCGGCGTGGGTGGTCTTGACCAGGGCATCGAGCGACTGCGGATAAGCGTTGTTCTGCATCACGGCGCCCGGATAGCCCGCGTTCTGGGTATTGCGGCCATAGGACAATCCTCCCGCCAGCCGGGTGGTGGGCGAGAAATTGTAGCCACCGGTGAGATTCAGCTGGTTGAAGTCGTTGTTGGGCATGGTGCTGAGCGTATCTGACAGATAGCCGGCGGCACCATTGAGGGTCGGCGCAGTCCCCGTAGTCGCTTTGGTTACAAACGGATTCGGCCAGGTCACGCTGTTGTAGGCATCCTTGAAGAACGAACCGTAATAGCCGGCGCTGAAAAAGCCCTTCTCTCCGGTCCAATTGAACGCCAGATTGTAGGTGTCGGTCTGGTAGTCGGTCGGATTCATCAGCAGGATGCTTTTTTCCGGGCTGTAGCTACCTCCGGCGGGACCCGCCGCCGCAAGGCCGGACAGGAGAAGCTCGTCGGTGCCCGTACCCATGAGTTTCGCGCCACTTTGGTCGAGCCGGTTGTAGTCGAAGCTGACGTTCCATTGGGGGTTGAAAGTGTAGCCGGCGGTGAAACCCGTGTTCTTACGCTTGGTATGCACGTCCTGCTGATGGAAGTCAGCCAACTGGGCTGAGGTCAACGCCTGCGTCCCGACTGCACCTCTATCTTCGTTGATTACACCGAAATTCGCCGGCAGGGTGAAGCTGTTGCCGCCCATCGAACCTTGTAGCGGCGTCTGATAGGTGTCCGCGAGATTGTGCTGCAGTTCATCGTAGTTGATGCCCAGGTTCCAGTGTCCCTGGCTGCCCACCGTGGCGCCGAGCTCGCGTGAGTCGGTCCCCAGATCGGTGCCGGTGACCGACCAGCGTGTCGTTCCAGGCCCCATGCCGTAGCCGTCGCCGCCCTTCAGGCCGAAGTTGCCGATGAGGTAGCCGCCCGATTGGTTCAGGCCGTTGTATTGGCCGAATTTTGCCGAATCCTTGGCAACGTTCTCCGCTCCGATTTCGACGTAGTTGCTTGGCTGGGTCAAAGCTGTGGCGTCTGCGTCCTGAGCCGATGCCGCCAGCGGCATGGCACCCATCGCAACCAGGGCCCCCTGCACCGCCAGAGTCAGCACGGTGACGGCCAGATTTTCTTTACGTGTTTTCATAATGTTGGCTCCATGTCCCTGAGATTAGCGATGCAGCAAGCTGCCGGCTGGGGAATTCGATCCATGCACCATCGGGTGGCAGTTCATGCAACTACGTGCGCCGTACATCGGGCTCACCAGTCCTGATGCACTCGTCAAGCCGCCTTGTGCGCCAGCGACGGCGCCAGCAACCGGTGATTGGCTTTGGTGCGGACCGTCATGGCATTCGTCGCACAGGAAGGGCGGGCGCGACTTCAGGAGCGGTGAGATGTTCGAGCCGTGCGGGGTGTGGCAATTGGTGCAATCCTCGGTCACCGGCTGATGCTCCCACAGGAAGGGGCCGCGCTTCTCGGCGTGGCACTGCCAGCAGGTTTCATTCACCGTGTTCTTCTTCAGCAGCTTGGGACCGGCCGAACCGTGGGGATTGTGGCAGTCGGAACAGACCACCTTGCCCGCGTCGATCGGATGGGTAGAAATCAGCTTGGTCTGCGCGCGCTGCTCCTTGTGGCAGGTGAAGCACACCTCGCGCTGGGTCTTCCGGTCCCGCACCTTGTCGTCGGCAGCGTGGACGGTGTGGCAGGAGGCGCAGACCAAGCCTTCGGCCTGGTGCTGGCTACCGTCCCAGTGGGTGCGCTGGCCGCCCTTGTGGCAACTCAGGCAGGTTTCGGTCTGCACCGTCGCCGATGACGGGGGGTACGGGTAGTTTGCCGCCTTCTTGGCGCCGAAGATCACGTCGGGCGCCGGGCGCGTCTCGGTGCCCTTGGGATTCGTCACGTGCGCTTCGCTCGCCCCGTGGCAGGTCTGGCAGCCCGGCGTGCGGGGGTCACCCTTGACGCCGTGATTGGTCTGATAGATCGCCAGGATCGGCGTCATCTCGGTCGAGTCGTGGCAGCGCGTACAGACCGCATCGCCCTTCAGCGTGCGATCGGCCGGCGCTGTGGCATTGGCGGCCAATGCCGAAGATGCGGTGCCGAGACCTCCGAGCAGCGCACACATTGCAAGAAACGTTTTCATTAACCTCATGTTTTTCCCCTCTATCCCTAAAATCGATGGCGCAGCCCGACGGGCTGCGCCTTGGTCGTCCCGGCCGCCTTACTGCGCGAGGATCCAGTCAACGAGATTCTTGATCTGGTTCATGTCGTGCGGAGGATCGGTCTTGATGATCTTGTGGTGCTCGGAATGGCCATCGGGGAACTTCGCCATCTCGCCGGAGGTGATGTGGTGGATCAGCTTGGCCTCGGCATCCGGTTTTCCCTTGTACTTCGCGGCGACATCCTTGTAATCGGGACCATCCTTTTTCGGTCCGCTAACGCGGTGGCACTTGAAACAGTTGTTGGAGCGCGCGAGATACTCGGCGTCGTCGGCGTTGACGGCCGCGCTAGCCGCAGCGGCAAAGCACAGGGCGGCGGCAGTCGTGGAAAGGCCAATCAGCAGTTTGGCGTTGATGTGAAGTTTCATTTACTGACTCCCAAATAAGATGAACTAAGATCAGGCAGATAGTTGTTGTAAAAGCTGATATCGACAGACTGTGATGTCGCTGTAACAAGATGTAAGGCGTTCGCGTAGCTTTATCCGCTCTTTCTAATGTTCACTATTTGATCTATGTCAAACAGCCTTATATCTGGCATCGCTGTGGTTGGTTATGTTCATTAGCTTCAATCGCATGTTTTTAGAATATTAAAATAAATCAATATACTGGCTACTATCTAAAACAATACCGATAGTCATGTATCTAAATGTATGCATTTTGTAACTCAATGTATCCATTATTTGGCCGCAGGATTTGCCGGAAATCGTTCACGATATTGACCATAAGTGAATTAATTCCATGGGATATTTATACAAATCGTTTCTGGTCTGTGTCATAGCGCATCCGCGGCACAAAAAAATGGGGAGCGAAACCGCTCCCCATGAATGGATGCGAATGTCTTCTAGTGAAATTTGTAGCTAGCCGACACCCCCAACATATGCACGTTGTAATTTGGGCTGATCTCGTTGGTGCCGATCACGGCTGTCAGCGTCGACGGCAGCACCTGGTCGTACGCCCAGTCATACGATGAATAATGCTCATAGGCGTATCTCAGATTGAGGGTCAGATTCTTCTGCATCTGGTAACGGCCGAACAGTTCCAGTCGGGTGAGGCGGGTGGTCAGGTCAGGCAGCGGTTTTGCGGCAGCGAGTCCTGAACCCGTGGCGACGTTGATCGCACCGTTCGAGCGGGCGTGGGAGAGTTCGCCGCCATAGTCGAACTTGCCGCCCGGCTTCACATTGAAGCCCAGGCCCAGCGTGGTGGTATGCTCACGGTCCGCCATCGACCAGTTGAATTGCGGCTGGTTGAGTATGGTTGCCTTGTTCGCGGCAGTGTATTGCCGGCTGTTCTGGTCGGTGCCGTACTCCTCATAAGACGCGAAGAAGTGGCCGCTGACCGCCTTGGTCGCCTCCAGATTGGCGTCGAAGTTCGCCTGCCAGCCCTTGGCGCGCGTCAGCCCGAAGTCTGAATCCGGATACTTGTCGAGATTGGAGTCCAGGCCGAACTGCAGACCCAGCCTGTCGCTGGGCGCGGCATTGACGTAGGCGTGCAGCTTGTCGCGATTTCTGGGCGCCAGGAAATATTTCATATGCCCTGGCAGATCGTCCCATCCTATCCCGGCGGCTACGGCGGGGCCCGTTGTCGCCGGATCGTAGCTGGCTAGGTAAGGCGCCGAACCGTCGTAAAACGAGGTGCGCCGCGCGGAATAGGAATAGGCCAAGCCGCCGGAGGCGATATCGCTGAACTGCTGCTCGATCTCCGCCTTGACTGTATTCTGGTGCTCGTCGGTGATCGCTTCGTAGGTCTCCTTGGCCCAATCATAATCGTAGCCGAACTTGAGCTTTGTGGTCTGCGCCAGCCGGTAATCGAAATCCACCCCGGCCTGTTGCTTGGTGCTGCTGCTGGGCGTATTCCAGCGCGTCGTGCCCCCCCCCAGAGCAGGCTGGTTCTGGGAGTCACCACCGATATAGTCATACTGATTGCGCGCCGTCTTGTTGTCTTTGTCGTCGTAGCGGTAGAAAGCGATCAGGCCGAGCTTGGGCGTCAGCCGTGAGGTGAGCCGCAAATCGGCGTGGGTGGTGTTGATCAGTCCGTCGAGAGATGATCTCGGCAGCGGCGTGGTGACGGTCAGATTCGGATTGATCGTGTAGGGCAGGAAGGCATCATTCTGGGTCATGCGACCGAAGCTCAGGCTGCCGGTCAGCCGGGTCAGCGGGCCCAGCGTATAGCCGCCGGAGGCGCTTAGCTGGTGAAACTGGTTGTCCGGCGGTTCGGCGAGCTGACCGAAGCCGCCGCCCGCATAGCCGACGAAGGCATTCCCCCAGGTGGTGCCGGCTGCATTGGCGTAGGGATTCTGCCAGGCCAGCGCCTTGTTGCCGTCTTTGAAACCCGAGAAGTAGTAGCCGAACTGCAGTTGCAGTTTTTCGGTGGTATAGCGGGCCAGCAGCTTGAACTGGTCGGTGGTGTAATCGATCGGCTGGGGTATGATCGCCGCCCGCGGGTTGCCGCCAGAGTTACCGATGACCGCGCCGATCAACTTGTTGCCGTCCTTGGTTTCCTCCTTGTAGTCGGCAACCAGTTCCCAGCCGCCACCGAGCTGCTTGCTGCCGCCTATGCCCAGCGACTTGCGCCGGGTCTTGATGTCGAAGGAATGCATGCTGGCGTTGAGCTGGGTCATACCAGGCGTCGTGTTCGAGGGCACCCAGCCGGCTGGCAGCGTCAGACGGGTCGATCCAGGATTCACGAATGGGGTCTGGTAACTGTCGCTCCAGAGCTTGGGCAGTTCATCGTAAGTCAGACTCAGACCGTAGTTGCCCTGCTGGCCGCCCTCTATCTTCAGCGAGCGGGAATCCAGTCCCAGGTTGCGTCCGGTGATTTCCAGGTAGTTGGCATCATTTCTATTGTGTCTGACGACGCTGATGTTGGCGATGCCGTAAGCCCCAGATTTATTCAGGCCAGTGAAGTCGCCGAACTTGTAGCTATTGTCCGAAACCCCTCCGATGCCCAGTTCTACCTGGCTGTCCGGCGTGATCAGGCTGGCGACCTCATCAGAGGATTCGTCTGCGAGCACCGCGGGTGAGACGGTCGCGATTCCGATCGCGGCGATCGAGACCGCCAGGACTTTGCGCGCAAGGCGCTGTTCGAATTTGCAGGTCATGTGAGTTCTCCCTCGCGTTTATCGGGTATTACGTGGGCCGGACGGGTGGTTCGACCCGTGGACCTGGGAATGGCAGTTCAGGCAGTTCCGGAGCAACAGTTGCTGCGCTGGCGAACTGCCGCCGGCTGTTACCGGCAGGCCGGTGCCGCTGTAAGCGGTGCTCGGGTGGTATTGCGCCGAGTGACACTGCTGGCAGAGGTAGGGCGGACGCGACTTGAGCAGCGGGGCGTTGTTGGAACCGTGAGGGGTGTGGCAGTTGGTGCAGTCGTCGCTCACCGGCGGATGCTCCCAAAGGAAGGGACCGCGTTTTTCGGCGTGACAGGTATAGCAGGTCTCGTTCACCGTGTTTTCCCGCAGCAGCTTGGGGCCGTTGGAACCGTGAGGGTTATGACAGTCGGAGCAGACCACCTTGCCGGCCAGGATCGGGTGAGTCGAGGACATGTGGACCTGCGAACGCACGTCCTTGTGGCAGGCAAAACAGACCTCGCCTTGTGTCAGCTTGTCCCGCACCGCATCGTGCTGGGTATGCACCTGGTGGCAGGTAGTGCAGGCGACATCGGCGTTGGCGTGCTGGCTGCCCTCCCAGTTGATCCGGTTGCCGCCCAGGTGGCAGGTCATGCAGGCCTTATCCTTCTGCTCCGCCGTGTTCTTGGATTTGGCATCGAAGGTCACGTCCGGTTTCGCGGGTTTCTTGAGCCCTGCGTTCGCATCCTTCTCGTGAGCGAAGCTTTCACCGTGGCAACTGGTGCAGGTTGGCGTGCGCGCATCGCCCGTGACGCCGTGGCGGGTCTTGCCTATTCTCAGTACCTCGGGCGAATCGCCTTCATCGTGGCAGCTGGTGCATCGGGCGTCACCTCGTAGCACGACATCCTTGAAAACCTGTTTATTTGGTGCGGACTTCGGATTGTCGGCCCCGAATGTGGACCCTGCGCAAAAGAAGATGCTGGTCACCGCGCAGATTGCGAGAGCTTTGTTGAGTAACTTCATTTTTCAATCCCCCTAGCCTTTAAATCGTTTGCGCGGTCCCGGAAGGTCCGCGCAGAGAATTTGATCTTGTCCTACTGAGAGAGAATCCAGTCCGCCAGATTCTTTAGCTCTTTGGGATCTTTGGTGTCTATGATCTTGTGGTTCTCTACGGTGCCATCTTCCAGTTTGATCTTTGGACCGGTGGTGATATTGCTGATGATCTTGCTCTCGCCATCAGCTTTTCCCTTGTACTTGGCTGCGACACTCTTGTAGGAGGGGCCTTTCTTGGTTTTGTCGATGGCATGACACTTGAAGCAATCGTTCGACTTTGCCAGCTCCCTGGCAGCGGTGGCATCGGCGGCGCCGCTCGCGGCGGGGGCGAGGAACAGTGTTCCGACAGTTGAGACCGTGCCAATTAATATTGCAATCCGGCGTTCCATTTCGATACTCCCTTGTAATCAATGAAATAATTTCTCAAGCATTTTGATGCGATGGGCCCTCTGCCTCATCTCTTTGCTCCACAAGTAGCATCCGTTACAAGATGTAAGCGTTCCGTCAGCTTTATGCACTTTTCCTGATATCTTATTTTTGATCTATATCAAGTTGTTTGCCATTATGAGGACTAGCCGACTGTTATTAGGTGAATTTTACATCGACGCTTACCGAATATGCGTATGCGCTTGTATTGTCACGAAATGTAACAGTTTTAGCTTGGCAAACTTGTCTAAAAGAGGACGGACTTTTGCCTGAAAGTGAAGCGCGATTTAAGCTTCGTAGCTATTTTTCCGGATGCTTGCGCGCTTGACTGCGGATTTCCCTAGGTGACAGCCCAAAATATTTACGGAACGCACGGCTGAAGTGGGCTGGGCTATTGAAGCCCCATGAATAGGCGATGTCGCTGGAGAGCCGTTTGTGGTCAAGACAGAGTTCGCGATGACAGTTCTCCAGTCGCTGCACCCAAACCCAGTGCATCAGATGCAAATGCTCATGAGCAAAAAGGCGGTGGATATAGCTCGCCGAGAGTCCAACCGCTTTGGCAATGGACGGTACGTCGAGATCCGGGTTGTGCAGTTGGGAGCGCACATACTGCTTGATCGTCTCCTTGTGGTAGGCCTCCATCTGCAAGCCGTCCGGACGGCGATCCTCGGCCAAGGGAAGTAGCGCCGAGCAGAGGAGCCTAATCGTCGATTCAGCGATCCACTCCATTACGGAGGACTCTAACGCATCCCTTTGTCGGCACAAGGATCTGACGAGATCAACAAATACGGCTGCTGCTCCGTGATCCCCGGGCACGGATGTCATCAAGGTCTGCTTCCAACGAGGAAATGCTTCCGCAAAATGCATCTCCTCCATGGCTATGCGGACATAACGAAACCGTTCGCTCATTTCCAGTTCGACGGATCGGCAATTACGCTGCAGACAGATGCACCCCGGTGTCAAATGAACCTCTCGTCGATCCTGCCTGAGCACGCAATCGCCTATGAGCTGGACGTGCGCGACAAGCTCGTCGGCGTTGGCTTCGGCGCTGTAAGAGAGACAAAATGGGCTTCCCACCATTTCCAGCAGCGACACCCGTCCTAGATTATGGAGGGCGAGTTCGGCACCAAATGTTTCTTCGGGCTCGGAACTGTTATTGACGCTCGCCTTGAAGATATCGAGCATGGTGTGGCGCCAATAGAGGAAGCGTTCGCTCTGAGGCACCGATTCGGTCGAGACAAAGATGGGCATGGCGAATTCAATCGATCGTTGCCGCCTCGGCAAGCTTTTCGTTTTTTCAGAAGCCCCAAAACGAAAAGGACAAATCGATTTTTACTTTCTCCCAATGTCGACTCTGGATCGACTGTTGTTACCAACAGGCTTCGCGCACTTGCCTGACTGTTCGCCCCGAAGCTTTACGGCCGACCCGCAGGGGTACCAGATCGCACGGTCTCGCCCACCCAATCGGCTTCGCTCTTGGTTTTTAATGATCAGTCTCGGCAGCGCCGAGCGCATTCTGCCCCCCGCTCTTTGGCTAATGATTTGATATATGTCAAATCATGTCATTTAACTTTGACCATAATCCACAATCGTGCAGTGCGCCAAATGCAGTGCAGCTCTTAGACAACAGGCCGTCCCGCAAGTGACGGGATGGCCACTTAGGGGGGATCGAAAGCCATGCGAATTCCAAAACATGCATCTTGGCTGACAACTGGCGTCATTTGTCTGGTTGCAGCTTTGCTTTTCGGGCAAACATCGGCTTACGCGGCGGTCACCTCCAACGACAAGGGCGCCGATCAGCCAGCCGACAAGCTTGGCAACGCGACCTGCCTTTCCTG
Source organism: Rhodocyclaceae bacterium (assembly GCA_035530135.1). Taxonomy (GTDB): domain Bacteria; phylum Pseudomonadota; class Gammaproteobacteria; order Burkholderiales; family Rhodocyclaceae; genus CAIYYX01. The sequence continues at coordinate 41,460 of DATKVJ010000121.1, forward strand.
TCACGGTGAGAAAAAACTTGAGATGGCGGGGCCCGGCGGGAAATTACATCCTTTACGAACGATCAAGGGCGACAAGTTCGCCAAGGGCGTGCACTCGGACATGCGCTGCGTTGCCTGCCACAAGGACATCACCGATGCGACTGCCCCGCACAAGAATGGTGCTGCCGTGCAAAAAGTGGATTGCGTGCAGTGCCACGAGAATCTGTGGGAAGCCGTCAAGAAGGAGGGACTGACCAAGGAGAAGGAACGGCTCGGACTAGTGGTGCTGAACATCGAAGCGTACAAGAAGTCTCTCCACGCCAGGCCGAACAAGGACGATAAAACGCACGTCAACGCAACTTGTGACGACTGTCACGACACGCATTACTTCAACGTGCCGCCAAAAGGCACGACAAAGCGGACCGAGTGGCACCTGACCATACCGAACGTTTGCGGCGCGAAATGCCATAGCGACGAGCTGGATGAATACTCGTCGTCGATACATGGTAAGGAAGTCATGGAGAAGCACAATCTGAAGGCAGCTGTCTGCACCGATTGCCATACCGCCCATGACATAGTCAATACTTCGCTCAATTCGTTCAAGCTGCAAAACACCCAGCAATGCGGAGGCTGCCACAAAGAGAATCTTGCCTCCTATGGCGACACCTACCACGGACAAGTCAATAAACTGGGTTATTCATATACTGCAAAGTGTTACGACTGCCACGGCAGCCACGGCATTCTTGCAGTCAAAGATCCAAAATCGAAGGTAAGTCCGAAAAACCGCTTGAAGACCTGCAAGCAATGCCACAACGGCAAGAACGACTTGAAGGAAGCGACACCTGGCTTCGTCACTTTCAGTCCCCACGCCAACGCTCACGACTTCGCCCGTTATCCCCAGATGTGGATCACATCGAGATTCATGCTGGCCTTGTTGGCGAGTGTATTCATTTACTTCTGGCTGCATTCGGGACTGTGGCACTATCGGGAATACAAGGATCGACAAGAGGGCAAGACTCGACCGCACATACGAACAGAAGAGTTGCTTCCGGGGAAAAACAAGCAAATCCGGCGTTTTGGCCCGATCTGGAGGCTAGCTCACCTGATTTTTGCGCTGAGCGTCATGATGCTTGTTCTGACCGGTATGGCGGTGTTTTACTCAGATAGCTCCTGGGCGCCAGTGATCATGAAAGCGCTCGGTGGGCCAAAAATCGCGGGGCTTATACATAGAATCAGCGCCACCATCATGTTGGGCATTTTCTTCATCCATCTGATTTATATGTCTATTCATTTGGTTAAGAACAGGAAAACCTTCAGGTGGTTCGGACCCGACTCGCTGATGCCGCGCTGGCAGGACTTCAAGGATGCCGCAGCCATGTTCAAATGGTTTTTCGGCAAGGGGCCAAGACCCACCTTCGATCGCTGGACCTATTGGGAAAAGTTTGACTACTGGGCGGTGTTCTGGGGTATGGCCATCATCGGTGGCAGCGGCCTGATGCTGGCCTTCCCGAACGTGACCGCATCCATCTTGCCCGGTTGGATATTCAATGTCGCGACGCTTGTGCATGGGGAAGAGGCATTCCTGGCCGCCGTGTTCCTATTCACCGTGCATTTCTTCAATAACCATTTCCGCCCCGACAAGTTCCCGCCACCGGACGTCGTTATGTTCACCGGCACGGTGCCGTTGGAGGAATTCAAGCGTGAGCATAGCGAGCAATACAAGCGGCTTGTGGAAACGGGGCAGCTCGAAAAATATCTGGTGGATGCGCCATCGCGATCGATGACCTTGGGTTCCAAAATATTGGGGCTCGTGCTATTGGCCATCGGCCTGATACTGCTGGCCTTGGTGATGGTCGGGTTTGTCGGGCGTCTGTCCGGGTAATGGCATGAAGCTGCGAGCAAGAGGAGCTCGAACCGACTGGCGTTCTCCGACCGGACCGTCCGGCCGTGGCTAGGGTTCTGATCCTTCACGCCAGCTGCGAGGGTCAGACGGCGCGGATCGCCGGGCGCATAGCGCAGACGCTAAGGGAAATAGGTCACGCCGCAGACGTAATCCCTGCCAGGGGCTTTCAGGCCGGGTTCGGAACGGAGAAATACGATGCGGTGATGATCGGCTCCTCTATCCATTACGGTCATCACCCGGCCTATCTGCGCACTCTGTTGCGCCGCCACCGCGCTGCCTTGGAGGCAATGCCGAGCGCCTTCTTCTCGGTGAGCCTAAGCGCCGGCGGTCCGGGAGCAAGACCTCGGGCAGCCAGGCGCTATCTTGAGGACTTTCAGCGCCAGATCGGCTGGCGACCGCAATTGACCACGACCTTCGGAGGGGCGCTACAGTTCAGCAAGTACGGGAGATTCAAGCGCCTGCTGATGATCATGATCGTTGGCCTGGCTGGGGGTAATACCGATGCCGCGCGGGACTATGAATACACCGACTGGAATGCCGTAGGACTCTTTACTGAAACTTTCGCACAGCGGTTGAGCAGTGGCGACTGACGAAATGGTGTGGTCAAGCTCAAAAAACTAAGCGCCGATTAGCCATGAAAGCGCCGCTAGGATGAAGAACAAGCCGATAACAAGCCACGCGGCAAAAGACATCCGTAACACAATCAAGTTTGAAATCTTCGGCATGTGAAAAGTGAGCATGATGGTCTCCTCGTTTTCTATTGTCGAGAGTAATACCCCCTCTTTATAGACCATGACCTTAGAATTGATACTTGCTTTAGCATCCGCTCGGCCCTGACAATCCCTATCGTCTTCAGTCCATGTGCATAACATGGAGTCGCTAACTGCACGGCGTGGCCCGAAATACCCCTGGTCGTTTTTCTAGCCTATTTGATCTATATTGGGATCGAGTTCGTGCCGATTGCCAAAACATTCAAAAAGGAGACCATCATGGCTGATATTGACAGAAGCGGGGTTTTCGGTCTGCGTACTGCAGCCCTAGCCTTGCTGACGACCTGCCCGCTTGCCCTTTTCTTTCTCCTCGTGTCCTGGATCGCGGGCGGTAGCGCTTTCAAAGACAGCATCTTCGGCAATTACGCGCTGACTTTCCTGCTTCTCGGGGTTGTGGCGGGGCTTATTTGCGCTTTACGCTCTCGGGCTGCGGATAAGACCGAAGAACAGACAAGACATTAACTTCAACTGGGGAGGAATGGGCACTCGATATCCATGCGACCCTCGGCCAATCAATCTTGGTTGGACTGATCTGACCGGACTTTCAACGAGACGCCTGCCTCTCCACGGTATCCGTGGATCGGGTTCATTAAACGGTGACAGAGCAAGGGAGAAAATCAAGCAGCCTTGCTCATCTCCTTGCGCACCAATTCGGCGCCATGGCCGTCATCCATGGAATAACTTCGACTGACAAGCACCCAGCCCTGCCGTTGCTCGCTCTCGACGGCCCGATCAAGTTCGCTCTTATTTGTGGCACAGAGCCTCAGGCGGTCGGGCGGCGGGGTACCGGCCCGGCGTTGGGCGGCGGTCGCAGCAATGAGTGTCCTCTTGACCATAGGTAAGCACAAGCAACTCAAAAAATGACATTTTACTACCCCCTCTCCTTACCGGCAAGTGCCTCAGGCAACCGCGCAAAAACACGGCTGCGCGGTCTGTCACGGCTGACCGGCCGCGGAACTTGCGAGGAAGGCTAGCGCAGGAATCGGGTAACAAAACGGCGAGCGTGCTTCGGCTTCCGATATTTCCGATGTTGGGGCGGCCGGAAGAGGCCGCTCCACTCCGGCTCATTTGACCACGGTGATTCCCTGGTTGAACATATAAATGACCGCAGCGCGCATCTCGGCGTCGGTCAGGTCGGCCATGCCGCCACGCGCAGGCATTCCTCCGTGTCCATGTATCGCTGAACTCACCAGGGCATCCATTCCATGCGCTCCACGTGGTATCCAGGCCGCCCGGTCGCCGATCCTGGGGGCGCCGTTCAGCCCCTCCTCATGGCATTTGACGCACTGCTCTTTCACTATACTTTGACCGGAACGGGGAACGATTTTGCTGGCCTTGTCGGTCGGTTCGGCCCAGTGGCCGCCAGACTGATTGACCATATAGGTGATGGCGCGCTCGATTTCATAGTCGCTGACATTGGGATTGCCGCCATGAGCGGGCATCTTCCGGATGCCATTTAGAGCCGAATGAGTCAATCCGCCCAAGCCCTTGGCTTCACGCTGACTCCACGCCTTCTTGTCTCCGATTCTCGGCGCGCCATTGACACCCTTCTCGTGACAGGCTGAACAAACGGCCGCCACCACTTCATTGCCGCTACGTTGGCCGCTCCTGGCTTGTGCTGTTTCGGTAGCGGCCGTCATGGCAACAACGAAGCCGATCGAAACCGCGATAAGTTGTTTCGATGCTTTGATAGAATTCATGGCTATATTCACTATTGTCAGGGGGTGAACTGCAACATGCCCTCCTTGCCACTGAAGGACGCTCAATATGAACCCATATTGAGCGCAATGGCCTGAGCGCAATTTGACCTTGATCAAATATAACTATGGTAGTTGTATCCGCCGGAACCGGCTGTGCGCTCATCCCCCTGTCTGTACCATATGATCATGAAAAAAACACTCGCACCGCTCCTGGTCACGCTTGCCATCCAGGTGATGACCGCGCTCTCGATGATGGCGGTCCCCGTGCTGGCGACCAATGCCGCAGCCGATATCGGCGTCTCCGCCACCTATATCGGCTTATTCGTCGCCCTTGTCTATCTCGGCGCGATGATTTCCTCGGTGGCCGGCGGTGCCCTAGTGTTGCGCTTTGGTGCCATCCGCATGAGCCAGGCCTGCCTGCTCCTTTGCACGACGGGTCTGTCCATCGCCATGCTCGGCCACCCCGTGGCCATGGTCGTCGCGGCACTGGTGATCGGCTGCGGCTACGGCCCGATCACTCCGGCCAGTTCTCATGTGCTGGCGAAAAGCACACCGCCGCACCTCACCGGCTTGGTCTTCTCGCTCAAGCAGACCGGTGTGCCTCTCGGCGGCGCGCTGGCCGGCCTACTGGTACCGCCGCTGGTGATCCAGGCCAGTTGGCGCGAAGCCCTGGCCAGCGTATCGGCTTCCTGCGTCGCCGTTGCGGCTCTGGCGCAAGCGGTACGCCCGGGGATCGATTGTGACCGCGAACCGGGACGGCGCATCGACTTCGTCGCCGTCTTCGCTCCCCTCAAGCTGGTTCTGGGAGACCCCCCGATCCGCGCCTTGGCCCTGGCCTCCGTGCTCTACTCGGCGATGCAGCTTTGCCTGATGGGCTATCTGGTCACCTATCTGGTCCAGGATCTCGCAATGTCGCTGGTGAACGCGGGGGTCATGCTGGCGATAGCGCAGACCGGCGGCATCCTCGGCCGCATCGTCTGGGGCACCATGGCCGACCGCTGGATCCGGCCTCAGCGCATGTTCGGCCTGCTCGGCATAACCATGGCGGCCGGCGCTGCGGCAGCCGCGATGTTCTCACCCGGCTGGCCGGTTTCGGCTTTGATGCTTGCGGTGGGGCTGTTCGGCGCCGCAGCGATCGGCTGGAACGGCGTCATGCTGGCACAGGTAGCGCGCTTGGCATCGCCGGGCAAGGCCGGCCTAGCGACCGGAGGCACGCTGTTCTTCACCTTCTTCGGCGTGGTCGCCGGCCCTCCGCTGTTCGGCGCCATCGTCGGTGCCGGCCTGGGCTATCCGGTGGCGTACCTGTTGCTGGCACTGCCTGCACTCGCGGTCGGGCTGCGCTTCACCTTTGGCCGTTGAGCAGGGGGCCAAGTTGGCGGTACTGGCCACCTTGAAAAACCAACGGCGGCCGATTGGAGATCGCGAAACCCTCTACCTGGCCGACGAAGATCAGGTGATCGCCGCCGGCGTGATGCGTTTCGTTGCGGCACTCGAACCAGGCGCAGCAGCCTGGAAGCAGGAGCGCACCACCGGCGCCCACGGTGAAATCGAGGCCTGCGAACTTGTCCGCCTGCGTCGCGGCGAAGCGCTGTGACAATACCTGTTGGTCCTGCGCCAGAACGTTGATGGCGTAATGGCTGCAGTTCTGGAAAGCCGGCAGCGACGGCGAATGGAGCGACAGGCTCCACAACACCAGCGGCGGGTCGAGCGACACCGAGGCGAATGAGTTAATGGTGAGACCCGCGGTCGAACCGTCCTGGGCACGGGCCGTGATGACGGTGACGCCCGTGGGGTAGCTGCCCAGCGCGTTGCGAAAAGCGCGCGTGTCGAATTCGCTCATTGGCGTATCAGCGTTTTTAGGGAGGCAGGGCGGTGCCACGGCCTCGGTGCAGTTCCTAAGTACAGACAAATCACTATCCTCGGCTAGAATGTTTCCATTTGCTCGATGGAAGCTACCATGAGACTCGGCACCCCCTTGTCCCCGTCTGCCACGCGCGTGATGCTGCTCGGCAGCGGCGAACTCGGCAAGGAAGTGATTATCGCCTTGCAGCGCCTCGGCGTCGAGGTGATCGCGGTGGACCGCTACCCGGGCGCGCCGGGAATGCAGGTCGCGCACCGCAACCACGTCGTCGACATGACCAATGGAGCCGTCTTGCGCGCGCTGGTCGAGCGCGAGAGGCCGCAGCTGATCGTGCCGGAGATCGAGGCGATCGCCACCGACATGCTGGTGGAGATCGAGCGGGCCGGCCTGGCCGAGGTCATCCCCACCGCCCGTGCGGCACGTCTCACCATGAACCGAGAGGGCATCAGGCGGCTGGCGGCCGAGGAACTGGGCCTGCCGACCTCGCCCTACCACTTCGCCGATTCACTGGCGGAACTTCAGGCGGCCATCGCCGGCGGCATCGGCTACCCCTGCCTGGTCAAACCGGTGATGTCGTCTTCCGGCAAGGGCCAGTCGCTGCTGCGCTCGCCGCAAGATGTAGCCAGCGCCTGGGACTACGCCTGCGCCGGCGGCAGAGTCAGGCAGAGCCGCGTCATCGCCGAGGGCTTCATCGACTTCGACTATGAAATCACCCTGCTCACCGTGCGGGCCAAAGGCCCGAACGGTGCGATCCAGACCCATTTTTGCGAACCCATCGGCCATCTCCAGGTGCATGGCGATTACGTCGAATCCTGGCAGCCGATGATCATGACGGACCTGGCGCTGAATAGAGCGCGCGCAATCGCCGGGGCAGTCACCGACAATCTGGGCGGCCGCGGCATCTTCGGCGTCGAACTGTTCGTCAAGGGCGATCAGGTCTGGTTCTCCGAGGTCAGCCCGCGCCCGCACGACACCGGCTTGGTCACGCTGTGCTCGCAGCGACTGTCGGAGTTCGAACTGCACGCCCGCGCGATCCTCGGGCTGCCGGTGGATGTCTCGCTGCGGGAACCCGGCGCCTCGGCGGTGATCTACGGCGGCATCGAAGCAAGGGGCATCGCCTTCGAAGGTGTGGCAGACGCCCTGGCCGTACCGCAATCCGATCTAAGACTGTTCGGCAAGCCGGAGAGCTTCGTCAGAAGGCGCATGGGGGTCGCCTTGGCCAACGGCCGCGACACCGAAGAGGCGCGGACGCGCGCTAAACTCGCGGCGAGTCGGGTACGACCGGCCAAGGTCGGCTGACCCCCTCAACCGCGCGCCGCTTCAGACGCAACCAGTCGGTTTGGGCAAGCCGCCGTACTTGGTGATGGGTTTCATCGGACCGGTCAGCCAAAGCTCGAAAATTTCCTTCTGATCCATTTCGATGTACTTGGCGAACTTGCGGATCGGCGGCACCACGTTGAACTCTTCGAAATACTCGCGAGCCTTGATGATCTGCTGCCACTTCACCTCATCCAACTCGAAGCCGTCGGCCGCGGCCATGTCGCGGGCGATTTCCGGGGTCCATTGGCTCATGTCGGTCAAATAGCCGTCGCCATCTCGTTCCAGGGTAGTCATAGATCATGCCTCGAAGTAGGGGGCCGGACCGGATCCGGGCGGCCACAGTTGATTAAGCTTAAACTATTAAATAATATCAGATCAAATTAGTCAAGTAATAATGGGGTTTCAGCGATGACCGCAGCCGGCGATTTCTCCGCGAGACTGGTCATCTGGCACGAGCAGCACGGTCGCCACGACCTGCCCTGGCAGCGGACCCAGGATCCGTATCGCGTCTGGCTGTCGGAGATCATGCTGCAGCAGACCCAGGTCGCCACCGTCATTCCGTATTACCTGCGCTTTCTGGAACGCTTCCCGAATCTGGCGACGCTGGCGGCCGCGCCCGTGGCGGAGGTGATGGTGCTGTGGAGCGGGCTGGGCTACTACGCCCGGGCGCGCAACGCCCACGCCTGCGCCCGGGTCGTGATGCAGGCATACGGCGGCCGGTTTCCCCCGGACGCCTCGCTCATCGCACAGCTGCCCGGCATCGGGCCATCCACCGCCAATGCGATCGCGGCGTTTTGCTTCGGGGCGTCGGCGGCGATCCTCGACGGCAACGTCAAGCGCGTGCTCTGCCGCCACTTCGGCCTGTCGGGCTATCCCGGCGAACCGTCTGTCGAGAAAGGGCTGTGGCGCCTGGCAACATCACTGCTGCCGCCGGACGCCGTCGGCACTTACATCCAGGCGCAGATGGATCTCGGCGCCACGGTGTGCACGCGCGTAAAGCCGCGTTGCGGCGTCTGCCCGCTGGCCAAAACCTGCGTCGCTCTGTGCCAAGATCGGGTCAGACAATTGCCCGAGGGACGGCCGAGGAAGGCGCTACCGAGCAAAGAGACCACGGTGTTGCTGCTCATCGACGCGGAACGCGTGCTGCTCCATTGCCGTCCGCCATCAGGCATCTGGGGTGGCTTGTGGAGCCTGCCTGAATTGCCGCAAGGTATGGAGCCGATCGCGTATGCGGCGACGGCCCTGGGTTGCGAGGTGGGCAGCTTCCTGGCGCTTCCGCCGGCGCGCCACGCCTTCACGCACTTCCGTCTGACGCTGCAACCCCTGCTGGGTTGCGCTCGTCTCCTGCCGCGCATCGCGGAGCGCACCGATCAGCGCTGGCTCGCCCGCCCGGAACTCGCCGCGGCGGCGCTGCCGGCTCCGATCCGCAGACTGCTCGAAGCGGCATTCCAGGCGCCAGGATAGCCGGACGGCCAGCCCGCTCAGGCCAGGGCGCGGTGGCGGACCAGCACCTGCGCGGCCTCGCCGAAGCGTGCTGCCAGCAGTTCGGCCAGATAGACCGAACGGTGCTGGCCACCGGTGCAGCCGATGGCAACGGTCAGGTAAGCCCGCGAATCATTGACGTAGGCGGGCAGCCAGTCGGCGATGAAGCGGCGGATGTCCTCGGCCATGCGCGCAACTTCAGGCTCAGAGGCAAGGAATTGCGCCACCTCCGGATCGCGACCGGTCAGCGGGCGCAGCAGCGGATCGTAGTGCGGATTGGGCAGGCAGCGCACGTCGAACACCAAGTCGGCATCGAGCGGCAGTCCGTGCTTGTAGCCGAAGGACTCGAACAGCAGGGTCAGGCCGCTGGCGACATCGAGGGCTGCAAAATCCTTGACGAAGCCGCGCAGGGCATTGGGCCGCAGGTCGCTGGTGTCAATGTGGTGGCCCAGCGCCGCGATGGCGTCCAACGCCTCGCGCTCGTGGGCGATCGCCTCGGCCAAGGTGGTGTCGTCGCCGCCGAGCGGATGGCGCCGGCGCGTCTCGGAAAAGCGCTGGATCAGCACGTCGTCGCGGGCATCGAGGAAGACGAAGCGCAGGTCGATGTCGGAGGCGCGCAAGTCCCGCAGCTGCTGCGGCAGGGCGACGATGCCGGTACCGCCGCGCATGTCCACGGCCACCGCGACGCGGACGATGTCTTCTCCGCGCAGGTGCTTGACCAGTTGCGGCATCAGCGGCGCCGGCAGGTTGTCGACGCAATAGTAGCCCGCATCCTCGAGCACGTTGAGGGCAATGCTCTTGCCGGAGCCGGATAGACCGCTGATCACGATGAGCTGCATGGCGCCAGGATAGCCAATCGCGACTAGGCTGTCATCGGCTCGTTACGCTCATTTCTTTTTGGCGCGCGGATGCGCCGAGTCGTAGACGCGGGCCAGGTGCTGGTAGTCGAGATGGGTGTACACCTGGGTCGTGCTGATGCTGGCGTGGCCCAGCATCTCCTGCACCGCACGCAAATCGCCCGAAGACTGCAGCAGATGCGAAGCGAAGGAATGGCGCAGCATATGCGGATGCACGTGCTGACCCAGACCCTGGCGCTCTACCCAGCGCGCGAGGCGCAGTTCGACGGCGCGCGGCGAAATGCGGGTGCCGCGGCGGCTCACGAACAGGGCGCGCTCCCCTGGCAGGGCCAGCGCGGCGCGCTGGCCCTGCCAGGCCGCGATCGCGGCGTGCGCCTTGGTACCGAGCGGCACCACCCGCGTCTTGTCGCGCTTGCCGGTGACCGTGACCTCCCCACCCAGCAGGTCCAAGCCGCCGCCGCAATCGAGCGAGACCAATTCGGCCAGACGCAGCCCGGAGGAGTAAAACAATTCGAACATGGCCTTGTCGCGCAGTTCCAGCAGGTCATCGGCGGACTTGTCGAGCAGCGCCGCAATCTGTCCGACGGTCAGCGCCTTGGGCAGATCCCGCCGGCTCCTGGGCGGACGCACCCCCTGGCAGGGATTTTGGAGCAAGGGCCTGCCGCTCCCGAGCCAGCGGTAGAAGCTGCGCCAAGCCGAGAGCTTGCGCGCGATCGAGCGGGCCGACTGGCCGCGGCTGTTCAGCTGCATGACGAAGCGGCGAATATCCGCCGGCGCCAGCGCGGCCAGCGGTCGATCCGCCGCCAGATGTCCGAGCGCCTCCAGGTCGCGGCGATAGGCGTCCAGGGTGTGAGCGCTGGCCTTCCTCTCGTGCGCCAGGGCAGCGAGGAAGCCGCTCACTCCTGGATCGGCCGCTGCCATGATCGGCGCTAGGTCTTCAAGAAGCTGTCAGAGCGTGCGCAACAGGGCCGCAGCCGCCAGGTCGCCGATGCGTGACAGGAACAGCGTGCCCATCTCCGGATAGAAACGGTGCAACTCCTCGCTGCCGAGCGCGACGAAGCCGATGGTCTCGGTCCCGCGATAGAGCGGCACCAGCGCCAGCGAGCGCACGCTGGCGCCGACCCAGGGCAGTGCCTCGAGCCTGTCGGCCGGGCCGCAGTGGGGATGGCTAAGGCCGGTGGCGAAGGCCAGCGTCGCGGCGTCGGGCGCGGCAAACTCCGCCAGATGCTCCTCCCCCTGCGGCGCATCTATGCCCCAGAGCCGCAGCGTGACGTGCGGCACCGCGAAGTCTGTGCCCAGATGGGTATAGAGCGCACGCAGCACCGCGGCGAAATCCGGGGCGGAAACCAGCGCCACGGCGAAGCGGTGCACCTTGTCGCCGATGGCGTCGTTCTCCTCGCCGAAATGCAGCAACTGGGCCAGCTTGGTCTCAAGCTTCTTGTTGCGCTCGCGCAGCGTGCCGAGCTGGCGTTCGGTGATGGAGATGGCGTGGCCGCCGTGCGGGTCCGGAATCAGCACCTGAGCCAGGAGATCGGCGTAATGCTCGAAGAATTCCGGATGACTCTTCAGATATGCGGCGACCTCTTTTTCGTCGATAGCAGTTTTCATTGATGGCTCCACCTGGCTGACTACAAATCTATTTCGCCCTCGAACACCGTCACCGCCGGCCCGGTCATCAGCACCGTGGCCCGATCCCCGGCCCAACTGATGAGCAGATCGCCGCCGCGCGTGCGCACCCGCACCGGCGAGTCCAGCAGGCCGCGCCGGATGCCGGCGACCGCTGCGGCGCAGGCGCCGGTGCCGCAGGCGAGCGTCTCGCCGGCGCCGCGTTCATAGACCCGCAGCTTGATCTCGCGGCGGGAGACAACCTGCATGAAGCCGGCATTGACCCGCTCGGGGAAGCGCGGGTGGGACTCGATCAGCGGCCCCGCTTGCGCCACCGGCGCGCTATCGACGTCGGCGACGACCTGGACCGCGTGCGGATTGCCCATCGAGACCACGGTGATCTCGAACACGCCGAATCCCGCCACTTCGAGCGGCTGGATCAGCGCATCGCTGTCGCTCTCGAAGGGAATTTCGGCCGGCAGAAAGCGCGGCACGCCCATGTCCACGGTGACCTCGCCGTCCGCCTCGAGTCGCGGCGCGATGATGCCGGAGCGGGTCTCGACGCGCAGATCGCGTTTGTCGGAGAGTCCCTGCTGATGCACGAAGCGCACGAAGCAGCGAGCGCCGTTGCCGCACTGCTCGACCTCGCCGCCGTCGGCGTTGAAAATCCGGTAGCGGAAATCGACGTCGGCCCGGCTCGGTGGCTCGACGATCAGGATCTGATCGCAGCCAATGCCGAAGTGACGGTCGGCGATGAAACGCGCCTGCGCACTGCTCAGATCGACACTCTGGCGCACGGCGTCGATCACCACGAAGTCGTTGCCCAGGCCGTGCATTTTCGTGAAGCGAATTCTCATGTGTCGACGGGTGTTTTCGGGGGGACCCCAGAGCCGATGTTACCCGATGCGGCCCGGCGGAGATCCACGCAATTGGGTGGTCAATAGGGGCTTTTTTCGCCCGGCGGCCGGGTCTTGAAGCGTTTGTGCAGCCAGAAGTACTGCTCGGGCATGCCCCTCACCTCATCCTCGATGAAGGCGTTCATGCGCCGCGTGTCCGCCTCGATGCTGGCCCCGGGAAAGTCCGTCCAGGGTGCGCCGATCTCGACCACGTAACCCGCCCCGCCGGGAAGCATGCGGGTGATCACCGGCAGCACGGCGGCGTCCGAGATGCGCGCCAGGCGCGACAGGCCGGTGATGGTAGCCGCCGGCACGCCGAAAAAGGACACGAAGATCGTGTCGCGCTCGCCGTAGTCCATGTCCGGCAGGTAATAGAACGGCTTGCCCGCGCGCATCGCCTTGATCGCCTTGCGCGTGCCTTCCTGGCGCGAGAGCAGGGTGGAACCACCGAAGCGGCTGCGGCCCTTGAGCAGGGCAGCGTTGAACAACAGATTCTTCTGGTTGGCGTAGATGCTGACGAGGTCGAATTCGAGCATCAGGCGCGTTCCGCCGATGTCCAGGCCGACGAAGTGCGGAACCAGTAAAATCACCGGACGGCCGGCGACGGCATCGAGATGCGCCAGCCCTTCCAGGCGCACCAGGCGCCGCAAGCGAGCGGGCGACGCCCACCAGAGCAGGCCGCGTTCGAGGAAGCTGCGGCCGAATGCGGCGAAGTGGCGGCGGGCCAAAGCGTCTCTCTCTGCCTCGGACAGATCCGGAAAGCACAGGCGCAGGTTGGTCAGGGCGATGTGGCGCCGATCACTGGCAAGGGCAAAGAGCAGCCGGCCGAAGACCCTCCCGAGCGGCGCCAGCCAGGAGAGCGGCAGAAAGTGCAGCAGCCACATCAGGGCCAGCGCCAGCCTCGTCAGCACGGTTCAAGCCTCATGCCTCACTCCTCGCCCGGGCCCAAAACGCCGGCCGGCACCTTGTAGCGGTTGTAGCCCCATAGGTACTGCTCCGGACATTCGCGCACCAGCAACTCCAGTTCGCGATTCAGTTGCGCCGCGCGCTCGGCCAGCGTTCCGGCCAGCGGCGCGGAGAGGGCGCGCAAATGCAGGCGGTAACCGGCACCGTAGGCCAGGCGCTCCGCATAGGCCAGCAGCACGGCAGTTCCTGCCTCGGCCAGACGCACCGCCAGCGTCATGGTGTAAGCCGGACGGCCGAAGAACGGGACCCAGACGCCCTCGCCTTGGCCCGGCGCCTGGTCGGGCAGGATGCCGACCGCCTCGTGACGCCGAAGCGCCCGCATCAGCAGGCGGACACCCGAGAAATCCGCCCTCGCCAACTGCAGATTGGCGCCTCGCCCCCGCTCCAGCAGCGGCGCGAGCCAGGCCTGCTTGGGCGGCCGGTAGAGCACGGTGATCGGCCGCTGCGCGGCGTAGTACTGGGCGGTGATCTCATAGCAGCCCAGATGCGGGGTCAAAAACAGGATGCCGCGCTCCTCGCGCCAGGCAGTCTCGACCAATTCCCAGCCGGAAACGCGCACGACGCGTTCGACCACCTCTTCCTGGGGCCGCAGCCAGATCTTGGGCAGTTCGAGGATGCTCTTGCCGGCCTCCGCCACCGCCGCCGGGCGTGCCGCCTCGACCCCCGCCAGCGCGGTATTCTCGCGCAGGTGGCGGCGATAGGTCGGCGACCCCAGATAGGCCAGCCAGCCGGCCAGGGCGCCGAGATTGTGCAGCAGGGGCAGCGGCAGGCGTGCCAAGAGGCGGAACAGGAATGCCATGGACCGAGGATAATGTCAGCGGAGGGCGAATTGTCCGCGATCTGCCTGCATCGGGGAAGTGCTAATACCGTAGACTGCGGATCTGGGATAGTCTTGTGCCCTTGAAACCGCAAGAAATATTGACCGCCAATGGTGACATTCCGAACATGCTGAGACGCGGATGAACGACGACGTTCAAGGCCAGAGCCCTCCTGAGGCCGTCGGGGAGGTACTGCTGCCGCGCTTCATCAAGCGCCGCGCCGACGGTCTTTATGTCGACGCCTCCCTGTTCGAATCGGAGGCCAGCTTCAAGCAGTTCGTCGAGCGGGTATTCGCCGCCGATGCGCTGTTCTCGGACCTCGACTATCCGCTGTTTCTGAGCTTGCTCTACCGGACGCTGCCGCCCGAGGCGAGGATGCCCGGCGGTGCCGGTGACCGGGAAGCCCGCCTGGCGCAAGACGTCGTTCCGTTCAGCGAGGAGCGGCGGAAAATCTATCGCAACGTCAAGATTTCTGAAGACGGTAGCACGGCCGAATACCTCTTCGAGCCGGTGAGCATCGAGAGAAGCTCGCAGGAGCCGGTCTTCGGCGACCCCTTGGAGGACGGCAGCGTACCGATCCTGCGCTACGACACCAAAACCACGTCCGAGCCCACCCGCCTGGACCCCGACGAGTTCATCGCCGCCATGTGGAACAAGGGCATCCGCTTCGGCCTCGACATGAAGGCGGTGGGCGCGGCGATCGCCAGGGAGGGCGCCGAGCGGCTGGAGGTCGCCCACGCCAAGCCATGCGTTGCCGGCAAGGACGCCAGCATCAAGGAGCAGACCAAGGTCTTGCACCGGGACGACGCCCCCAAGATACTGCCTAACGGGCGCATCGACCTCGCCCGGTTCAACAATCATTTTCCCCAGGTTTCTGCAGGCACCAAGCTCCTACAGAAACGCCCACGCGTGCTCGGCGAACTCGGCTTCAGCGTGCTGGGTGACGTCATCGAGCCGGAGGTACCGAAGGATTTCGAGATCGAGACCGTGGCCGGTCCCGGCACCAGGATAGAGCGAGCCGCCGAAGGCGAGTTCATCGTCGCCGCCATCACTGGTTTCGTCAATATTGATACCGAAACGAATGCCATCTCGGTATCTGAGAAGATCGTCAGCCGTCAAGGCATCAGCCTGCGCACCACCGGCGATCTCGCTCTTTCCGGCGCTGACTTCGAGGAACACGGCGAGGTGCAGGAACGACGCCAGGTGAAGGGGCACAACATGAGCTTTTTCGCCGATGTTTTCGGCGAAGTGGTCTCCGATGGCGGCGACGTCCTTCTGAAGGAGAGACTTGCCGGCGGCTCGGTGCGCAACCCCAAGGGTAGCGTCAGCATCGAAAGATCGGCCTCGGGCGCCACCATCGAGGCGCGGGACGGGGAGATCGCAATTGCTGCTGCCGAGGGCTGCCTTGTCATCGGCAGCAAGGTGCAGATTAAAAAGGCGGTCAACTGCGAAATCCTGGCCGAGGAAGTCGAAGTGGAAAGCTGCGAGGGATGCGCCGTGGCCGGCCGGCGGGTGACCATCGGAAACGCCGGGAACCGCAGAGATATCGAGACCGTGGTGACGATCCTCCTGCCGGATGTCGCCGTTTGGGACAAGAAAATCGAGGCCCTCGGCGACAAGATCGCGGTTGCGGAGAAGGCTAGGGCGACCCATGGGGGCGTTGCCGCCCAGATAGCGGACCAGCCCGAGGTGAAGAAATTTCTTGCCCTGCGGCAGAAGATCCTGGCTCAGGAGATCGCCATCAGCGCCGAGCAGGAGAGCGGCTGGAGGGCGGTACAGACCCGTTTCGCCGTGGTGACGCGCCAGCTCGACCGGCTGGAAGCCGAGATCCGCGCCCTGCTGGACCAGGAGCAGGATCTCGCCCGGCAGGTGACAGCGCTTGAAGCCGAAAAGGCGCATGCTGCGGACGACTTATCGTGCAT
The DNA here is from genome assembly GCA_035530135.1 of Rhodocyclaceae bacterium. Lineage (GTDB taxonomy): Bacteria > Pseudomonadota > Gammaproteobacteria > Burkholderiales > Rhodocyclaceae > CAIYYX01. Next base: position 57,539 of record DATKVJ010000121.1, read on the forward strand.
CCTCGTCAGCGTGACCGGTGATACCGTCGTGCGCACGATGAGGGTGACCAGGGAGGGAACCCCGCTGGAACAACTCTCGCCCAAGGAGATCCATCAGCGCCTGCGCGCGCACGGCACAGCCGATGACCGGCTGTTTTCCGGCAGCAGCGGCTCGCTGAACTGGGCCGGCAAAGCACCGAAAACCCCGGGGCTATAAGGGGCAAGGGCGTTTGACCCGCCGGCAAAGCACCAGTAGAATTGCATATCCGCCGAGTTAATCAGGACAACTTGCAGGGCGGATCTTCGGCGTCAGCGCCGGGAAAATACTGCTAAAGCGTCGCCTGCTCTTCCCCGGAGCCAGTCGCGCCGACCGAATCCGACGAACCGGGGACATCGCACCAGGAGCAGACAGCATGAGCAAGGAATATCTCTTTTCTTCGGAGTCCGTTTCCGAAGGCCATCCCGACAAAGTTGCCGACCAGATCTCCGATGCCGTTCTCGACGCCGTCCTGGCGCAGGACCATCGCGGGCGGGTCGCCTGCGAGACGCTGGTATCGACCGGCCTGGTGGTCATCTCAGGAGAGATCACGACCAGCGCCAACATCAATTACATGGACATCGCCCGCGCCACCGTGCGTCGCATCGGCTACGACGATTCCGAAATCGGTTTCGACTATAAGTCCTGCGCCGTGCTGACCGCGATCAACCGCCAGTCCCCCGACATCGCGAGGGGCGTCAATGAGGGCGAGGGTCTAGATCTCGACCAGGGCGCCGGCGACCAAGGGCTGATGTTCGGCTACGCCTGCAACGAGACGCCCAGTCTGATGCCCCTGCCGATCTACTATGCGCACCGGATCATGCAGCGCCAGGCAGAGGTGCGCAAGGACGGCCGCCTGCCGTGGCTGCGCCCGGACGCGAAATCGCAGCTCACCGTCAGGTACGTCGATGGCAAGCCGGTGGACATCGATACCGTGGTCGTCTCCACCCAGCACGGACCCGAGATTTCGCACGCGCAGATCAGCGAGGCAGTGATCGAGGAGATCATCAAGCCCGTGTTGCCCAAGGAAATGCTGACGGCCAAGACGCGTTACCTGATCAACCCGACCGGCCGCTTCGTCGTCGGCGGGCCTTCCGGCGACTGCGGCCTGACCGGGCGCAAGATCATCGTCGACACCTACGGCGGCGCGGCGCACCACGGCGGCGGCGCCTTCTCCGGCAAGGATCCGTCCAAGGTCGACCGTTCCGCCGCCTACGCCGGCCGCTACGTGGCCAAGAATCTCGTTGCCGCCGGCCTGGCCGATCGCTGCGAGGTGCAGGTGGCCTACGCCATCGGCGTCGCCCGGCCGGTATCGCTGATGGTCAATACCTTCGGCACGGGCAAGATCGGCGACGAGAAGATCGTCGAACTGATCGGCAGGCACTTCGACCTGCGCCCCAAGGGCATCATCATGGCGCTCGATCTGTTGCGTCCGATCTACCAGAAGACCGCCGCCTACGGCCACTTCGGTCGCGACGAGCCGGAGTTCACCTGGGAAAATACCGACAAAGCAGCGGTGCTGCGCGCCGATGCCGGCCTGTAAGGCCGACCGCGTAGCGGCTTTGCCGGTATTTCGGCGCAGGCTAAGGTGAGCGCAACGAACGTTGAGGTGCGATGCGTCGGCCGAAGCCAAAATCTGTTACCAGGCGCCATGCGTCGGTGATATTCGTTTTATCCCCTGTTCCGAGGGGCGCTGCAGCGACCGCACGGTCGTCAGGCTTGGAACAGCGGTATTTTCGTAGCAACGGCGCCCATTCAGAAACTTGAATGGAGAATCGCATGAACGCCGCCAATCCCAGTTTCACCGACTATCACGTCGCCGACCTCGCCCTGGCCCCCTGGGGGCGCAAGGAGATCCGCATCGCCGAGACCGAGATGCCCGGCCTGATGGCGATCCGCGAGGAATTCGCCGCCAGCCAGCCCTTGAGGGGCGCACGCATCACCGGCTCGCTGCACATGACCATCCAGACCGCGGTGCTGATCGAGACCCTGACCGCACTCGGAGCCAAGGTGCGCTGGGCCTCCTGCAACATCTTCTCGACCCAAGACCACGCCGCGGCGGCCATCGCCGCCGACGGCATTCCGGTCTTCGCCTACAAGGGCGAATCGCTGACGGAATACTGGGACTTCACCCATCGCATCTTCGAATGGGCCGACGGCTCCCATTCCAACATGATCCTCGACGACGGCGGCGACGCGACCCTGCTGCTCCACCTGGGCGCCCGCGCCGAGGCCGACATTTCGGTGCTGGCGAGTCCGGCCAGCGAGGAGGAGCGCGTGCTCTACGCCGCGATCAAGGCCAAGCTGGGTGTTGATGCCAAGTGGTATTCGACTCGGCTGGCCGCCGTCAAGGGCGTCACCGAGGAGACCACCACCGGCGTCCATCGCCTCTACCAGATGCACGCGCGCGGCGAACTGAAGATCCCCGCGATCAACGTCAATGACTCGGTCACCAAGTCCAAGTTCGACAATCTCTACGGCTGCCGCGAGTCGCTGGTCGACGGCATCAAGCGCGCCACCGACGTCATGATCGCCGGCAAGGTCGCCCTGATCGCCGGCTACGGCGACGTCGGCAAGGGCTCGGCCCAGGCGATGCGCGCGCTATCGGCGCAGGTCTGGGTGACCGAGGTCGATCCGATCTGCGCGCTGCAGGCGGCGATGGAAGGCTACCGCGTGGTGACCATGGAGTACGCCGCCGACAAGGCCGACATCTTCGTCACCTGCACCGGCAACTACCACGTCATCACCCACGAGCACATGGTCAGGATGAAGGACCAGGCGATCGTCTGCAACATCGGCCACTTCGACAACGAGATCGACGTCGCCTCGATCGAGAAGTACCGGTGGGAAGAGATCAAGCCGCAGGTCGACCACGTGATCTTTCCGGATGGGAAACGCATCATCCTGCTGGCCAAGGGCCGCCTGGTGAATCTCGGCTGCGGCACCGGCCACCCGTCCTACGTGATGAGTTCATCCTTCGCCAACCAGACCATCGCCCAGATCGAGCTTTACGCCAATCCGGGCAAGTACCCGGTGGGCGTCTATGTGCTGCCCAAGCATCTCGACGAGAAGGTGGCGCGGCTGCAGCTGAAGAAGCTGAACGCCCAGCTCTCCGAACTCACCGACCAGCAGGCCGCCTACATCGGCGTGGCCAAGAGCGGGCCGTACAAGTCGGACAGCTACCGCTACTGAGATGCGCCTCCTGGTCGTCTGGCTGATCAACGCCGTGGCGTTGCTGCTGCTGCCCTACCTGGTGCCCTCGATCCGCATCGAGGGCATAGGCACGGCACTGATCGTGGTGCTGGTGCTGGGGCTGGTCAATACCTTGCTGCGTCCGCTCTTGATCCTGCTGACGCTGCCGGTGACGCTGCTGACATTGGGGCTGTTCATCTTCGTCATCAATGCGCTGCTGTTCCTGATGGTCGCGCACTGGGTCGACGGCTTTTTCGTCGGCGGCTTCTGGTCGGCGCTGTTCGGATCCCTGCTCTACAGCATCGTCTCCTGGCTGCTGTCCGCCCTGATTCTGGACAAGAGAGAGCGAATTTGAGCAAACCCGAACTTTCCATCGAGTTCTTCCCGCCGCAAACGCAGGAGGGCGTCGCCAAGCTGCGCGCCACGCGCGCCCAGCTGGGAGCGCTCAAGCCGTCCTTCTTCTCCTGCACCTTCGGCGCCGGCGGCTCGACCCGCGACCGCACGCTGGAAACGGTGCTGGAGATCCAGGGCGAAGGCTTTTCTGCCGCGCCGCATCTCTCCTGCATCGGCTCGACGCGCGAGAACATCGCCGCCCTGCTCACGCGCTACCGGGAGGCCGGGATCCGCCGCATCGTTGCCCTTCGGGGTGACCTGCCCTCGGGCATGGCCGAGGGCGGCGAGTTTCGCTATGCCAGCGAACTGGTCGAATTCATCCGCCGGGAGACCGGCAACTGGTTCCGCATCGAGGTCGCCGCCTATCCCGAGGTGCACCCGCAGGCGCGATCGGCCGGCGACGATCTCGCCAACTTCAAGCGCAAGATGGACGCGGGCGCGGACTCGGCGATCACCCAATACTTCTTCAACGCCGACGCCTACTTCCGCTTCGTCGATGAGGCGCGCGCGGCGGGGGTCGCAGCGCCCATCGTGCCGGGCATAATGCCGATCGCCAGCTACGCCAAGCTGGCGCGCTTCTCGGATGCCTGCGGCGCCGAGATTCCGCGCTGGATCAGGAAACGGCTGGAAGGCTACGGCGACGACGCCGCCTCGATCCGCGGCTTCGGACTCGACGTGGTCAGCGGCTTGTGCGCCCGCCTGCTCTCAGGCGGGGCGCCCGGCCTGCACTTCTACACGCTCAACCAGGCGGCGCTGACCCTGGCCATCTGGCGCAGTCTGGGGCTCGACCAAATCGACGCCGGCTGAGGGGCGCGGGCCGGTGCTAAACTGGCGCCTCTTTCACCAAGCTACCAAGGATTATCCATGGCCGGTCATTCCAAGTGGGCCAACATCCAGCACCGCAAGGGCCGCCAGGACGCCAAGCGCGGCAAGGTGTTTACCAAACTTATCAAGGAGATCACCGTCGCCGCCAAGATGGGCGGCGGCGACCTGAACTTCAATCCCCGTCTGCGGCTGGCGGTGGAAAAGGCCAAGGCCGAGAACATGCCCTCGGACAACATCAAGAACGCCACCAAGCGCGGCACCGGCGAGCTGGAGGGCGTGAACTACGAGGAGATCCGCTACGAGGGCTACGGCATCAACGGCGCCGCGGTGATCGTCGACTGCCTCACCGACAACAAGACGCGCACCGTCGCCGACGTCCGCCACGCCTTCAACAAGTACGGCGGCAATCTCGGCACCGACGGCTCGGTGGCCTTCCTCTTCAAGCACTGCGGCCAGTTCTTGTTCGCCCCCGGAACCGACGAGGACCGGCTGATGGAGGCGGCGCTGGAGGCCGGCGCCGACGATGTCCTCACCAACGAGGACGGCTCGATCGAAGTGCTCTCCAACCCCGGCGAATTTCTCGCGGTCAAGGAAGCGCTGGAGGGTGCCGGCTTCAAGCCGGAGTTCGCCGAGGTCACGATGAAGCCGCAGACCGAGACGGAATTCACCGGCGAGGACGCCGTGAAAATGCAGAAACTGCTCGATGCGCTGGACTCCTTGGACGACGTGCAGGAGGTCTATAGCAACGCCGTGATCGAGGAGTAGGCGCCCGGTGGCCGGCGAGCGCGTGCGCATCCTCGGCATCGACCCGGGCCTGCGGGTCGATGGTTTTGGCTCCGGCCGCTCGCAAGGCTCGCTTAACCGGGAAAGCCGGTTAGCCTCCACCGAAACCAGCCACCCGATGGAGCTATCGCAAACGCCATGACGGAGTCCATCCGCATCCTCGGCGTCGACCCGGGTCTGCGGGTGACTGGTTTTGGCATCATCGACAAGCAAGGCGCGAAGCTCGTCTACGTGAGCAGCGGCGCGATCAAAACCGGCACTGGCGGAGATCTGCCGGGGCGGCTGAAAATCATCGTCGAGGGCATCAATGAGGTGGTCGCCGGACACCGGCCGCAACAGGCGGCGGTCGAAAAGGTGTTCGTCAACGTCAATCCGCAATCGACGTTGCTCTTGGGCCAGGCGCGCGGCGCCGCGATCGGCGCCCTGGTGATGGCCGGACTGCCGGTGGCCGAATACACCGCGCTGCAGGTCAAGCAGGCGGTGGTCGGCCGTGGCAAGGCGGCCAAGGAGCAGGTCCAGCACATGGTGGTGCGCTTGTTGCAACTGTCCGGCGAGCCCGGCCCTGACGCCGCCGACGCGCTCGCCTGCGCTATCTGCCACGCCCATGGCGGCCAGGGACTGGGCGCCATGGCGACCGCCGGTTTCCGGGTCAGGAACGGACGATTGGTTTGACCCAATGACAGGAGCAAAGATGAAAAATCACCTACCCCCCAGCCCCCTTCCCAAGGACGGGGGTGACGAAGGCTCGCTATGCTCGCAGTCTGTCGGCTGCGCTGCCTTGGGGCTGCCCGGCGGTAGCGCTTCATGATTGGTCGTCTAACCGGCGTTCTCATCGAGAAGAACCCGCCGCAAATCACCCTCGACGTGCACGGCGTCGGCTACGACCTCGACGTGCCGATGAGCACCTTCTACAACCTGCCCGCGGCGGGCGTAACGACCAGCCTCCACACCCACCTGATCGTGCGCGAGGACGGCCACTTCCTCTACGGCTTCCTCTCCCAGGACGAGCGCGCCGCCTTCCGCCAGTTGCTGAAGATCAGCGGCGTCGGCGCGCGCATCGCCCTGGCGGTATTGTCGGGTCTGTCGGTGGCAGAGCTGGCGCAGGCGGTGGTGATGCAGGAGGCCGGCCGGCTGATCAAGGTCCCGGGCATCGGCAAGAAGACCGCCGAACGCCTGCTTCTGGAATTGCGCGACCGGCTGCCGAAGCCCTCGACCACCGGCGGCGTCAGCCCCGAGGCCATCGTCCACGATGCCGCCAGCGACATCGCCAACGCGCTCTTGGCGCTGGGTTACAGCGAGCGCGAGGCGACCGCGGCGATGCGGCAGTTGCCGCCGGACGTGGCGGTACCCGAAGGAATCCGCCAGGCCCTGAAGCTCCTGTCCAAAGCCTGATGCCGGGCCGGGTCCAGGTCGGTTAAACTGCCGGCCATGGCCATCGAAATCGACCAACTCGCCGGCCCCCCAGTGGAGGGAGAACGCCTGATTGCCGCCGGGCCGCTGCCGGAGGACGTCCTGGAGCGCGCGCTGCGGCCGAAGCAGCTCGCCGATTACGTCGGCCAGCAGAAGATCCGCGGCCAATTCGAGATCTTCATCGAGGCGGCGCGGCAGCGCGGCGAAGCCCTCGACCACGTGCTGCTGTTCGGCCCCCCGGGGCTGGGCAAGACGACGCTGGCGCACATCGTGGCCTACGAGATGGGCGTCAATCTGCGCCAGACCTCGGGGCCGGTGCTGGAACGCGCCGGCGACCTGGCGGCGATCCTGACCAACCTCGAACCGAACGACGTGCTGTTCATCGACGAGATCCATCGCCTCTCGCCGGTGGTCGAGGAAATCCTCTATCCGGCGCTGGAGGATTTCCAGATCGACATCATGATCGGGGAGGGGCCGGCGGCGCGCTCGGTCAAGCTCGACCTGCCGCCCTTCACCCTGGTCGGCGCCACCACGCGCGCCGGCATGCTCACCAATCCCCTGCGCGACCGCTTCGGCATCGTCGCCAGGCTGGAGTTCTACACGCCCGAGGAACTCGGCCTGATCGTCACCCGCTCGGCGGCCCTGCTCAAGGTGCATGTCGCAGCCGAAGGCGCTGCCGAGATCGCCAAACGCTCGCGCGGCACGCCGCGCATCGCCAACCGCCTGCTGCGCCGGGTGCGCGACTTCGCCGAGGTCAGGGCCGATGGCCGCATCACCCGTGAGGTCGCGGATGCGGCGTTGACCATGCTCGACGTAGACCACCTCGGTCTCGACATCATGGACAGGAAGCTGCTCTCCGCCATGCTGGAAAAGTTCGGCGGCGGCCCGGTCGGGGTGGACAATCTCGCCGCCGCCATCGGCGAGGCGCGGGACACCATCGAAGACGTGCTCGAGCCCTTCCTCATCCAGCAAGGCTACCTGCAGCGCACGCCGCGCGGGCGCATCGCCACCGCTGCGATCTGGCGTCATTTCGGCATGGCCGCGCCGAACGATCCCAGTCTCTGGAAAGAACAATAATTTCCCCTCGCCGCTTCCCGGTTAAAATAGCGCATGTCCCGCGTCCCCGGCGTCAACTTCGTCCTTCCCATTCGCGTTTATTACGAGGACACCGACGCCGCCGGCGTGGTGTACTACGCCAGCTACCTGAAATTCCTCGAACGCGCCCGCACCGAATGGCTGCGTGCGCTCGGCTACGAACAGAGCCGGCTGGCCGGGGACTTCGGCGTCGCCTTCGTGGCGCGCTCGATATCCGCCGAATACCTGAAGCCGGCGCTGCTGGACGACCTATTGAACGTTTCTTCGACGATCGAGTCAGTCGGCAGGGTGCAAGTCGTTTTCAGCCAGAACGTGCTGCGCGAGGGCGCCCAGGGTGTCGAACTGTTGCTCACTGCGAAGATGCGCATCGCCTGCGTCGACTCGGCGCGCATGAAGGCGGCGGCGATGCCGGAAGATGTTTTTGAAACATTCAGGCTCTTGACTTCGAACCGCACCGGGAACCGCGCATGAACATTACCCAGGACCTCTCCATCGTCGAACTCATCTCGAACGCCAGCCTCGTGGTCAAGCTGGTCCTGGCGCTGTTGATGAGCGTTTCCTTCATGTCCTGGTACTGGATCTTTCGCAAGTGGTTCGCGCTGCGCGACGCGCGCGCCCGCACCGACCAGTTCGAGCGCGACTTCTGGAGCGGCGGCGACCTGAACAGCCTGTATCAGAGCGCGGTCAATAACCGCCACGGCACCGGCGCGCTGGAGCGCATCTTCGAGGCCGGCTATCGCGAATTCAACAAGCTGCGCGGGCAGAAGACGCTCGATCCGGCGACGGTGGTCGACAGCGCCCGCCGCGCCATGCGCGCCACCTATCAGCGCGAGACCGACTCGCTGGATGCGCATCTGGCCTTTCTCGCCTCGGTCGGTTCGGTCAGTCCCTACGTCGGCCTGTTCGGCACGGTCTGGGGCATCATGCACGCCTTCCGCGGCCTGGCCAACGTCAGTTCTGCGACGCTGGCGCAGGTCGCCCCGGGCATCGCCGAGGCCTTGGTGGCGACCGCCATCGGACTGTTCGCGGCGATTCCGGCGGTGGTCGCCTACAACCGCTACGCCCACGACGTCGATCGCATCTCGGTGCGCTTCGAGAGCTTCATGGAGGAGTTCTCCAACATCCTGCAAAGGCAGGTGAGATGAACCGCCTTTCCCCCACCCCCCTTCCCGAGGAAGGGGGTGACGCCCGCTTCCTCGCGTTGCACGCGAGGTCGCATGCCCACGCTGCGCCCGCCCTTGGGGCGGCCCGGCGGGCGGGCGCTGTCCTCTCGCGAGCGATCAACGAGCCGGCCCCGCCGCCGGGCCGCCCCAAGGCGGGGCAGTGTACTAGCTGCGAGCGAAGCGAGCCGCGGTCGCCCCTTTCCCTGGGAAAGGGGTCGGGGGATAGGCAGTCATGAAGCAGCGCCGGATGATGAACCAGATCAACGTCGTGCCCTATATCGACGTGATGCTGGTGCTGCTGGTGATCTTCATGGTCACGGCGCCGATGATCCAGACCGGTAGCGTCGCACTGCCCAGCGTCGGCAAGAGTGCGACGCCGCCGGTAGCGCCGCTGGAGGTGATCGTCAGAGCCGACGCTTCGCTCGCCATTAACGACCACTCGAACAACACCGGGGAGCAGCCGATCAGCAAGAGCGGGCTGGCGGCCCGGATCAGAGAGGCGCAAGCGAGGAATCCGCAGCAGGCGGTGCTGATCGCCGGCGACAAGAGCGTCAAATACCAGGCCGTGCTCGGCGTCATGGACGAATTGCAGCGGCAGCAGGTGGCGAAGATCGGCCTGCTGGTACAGCCCGGCGGCAAATGAGAGTCGCGCCGCCAGCACCCCCGCCCGGCAAGCGCGCTGCCATGGTGCTGGCGGTGGGCGTGCATCTGCTGCTCGCGATCTTCCTGCTATACGGCATCCACTGGCAGACCCGGGCATCGTCGGCGGTCGAAGTCGAATTGGTGCCCGGACTTCCGGCGCCGCAAGTACGGCCGCAGCCGGTGCCGCAGCCGCCACCCCAGCCGGAACCGAAGATCGAACCCAAGGTCGAAGCGAAGCCCGAACCGACGGTCGAGGTCAAGCCGCCGCCGCCCAAGCCCGAGATCTTGCAGAAGGAAAAGCCGGTGAAGAAGCCGAAGCCGGTTGAAAAACCGGTGGAGAAGCCGAAACCGGTGGAAAAGCCCAAGCCGGTGAAGCCGCATATCGATCCGTTCCAGAAGCAGCTCGAACAAGATCTCAAGGCGACCGATCAGCGCAAGGTCAGCGAAGCCGCCGCGAGGGAGCTGGCGCAGATCAAAGCGGCGCAAGCAGCCACGGCGCTGTCCAAGGCGCAGCAGGCCTGGCAGGACAAGATCGCCGCCAAGATCAAGGGCAACATCGTCAGGCCGGTCGGCGCCAGCGGCGATCCGGAAGCGGTTTTCGACGTGACCCTGCTGCCCGACGGCTCGCTGGTCGGAGAACCCAGGCTCAAGAAGTCGACCGGCATCCCTGCGCTCGACGCCGCCATCGAGCGGGCGATCAAGAAATCCGATCCTCTGCCCAAGCCCGACGATCCCTCGGTCTTCGAGCGCACCCTGAGGCTGACCTTCAGGCCGCTGGAAGACCAATAGTCAATAGTGACGGTATAATCAATCGATAATGAGACATTTCATCCCACGCCTCGCCCTGACCAGCCTCGCAGCGGTGCTGCTGGGCCTAGCCAGCGCCGCCCACGCCCAGCTCTCGATCGAAATCACCGGTGCCGGCGCCAATCGCATGCCGATCGCGGTGGCCGACTTTGCCGGCGAGGGCATCGTCTCCCAGGCGCTGACCACGGTGATACGCGCCGATCTCGAGCACAGCGGACAGTTCAGTCTGGTCGACCCGGGCACCGCTCCCTTGTCCGAGACGACGCCGGTCAGCTATCCCGACTGGAAGACCCGCGGCGCCGATGCGTTGGTCACCGGCAGCGTCACCGCCACGCCCGATGGCCGCTACGAAACACGCTTTCTCCTCTACGACGTGCAAAAGGAGGCGCCGCTCGGCGGCCAGGCCTTCGTCTCGAGCAGCGCGCAGCTGCGCGCCACGGCGCACCGCATCAGCGATTTCATCTACGAGAAACTGACCGGTGTGCCGGGAATTTTCTCGACGCGCATCGCCTACGTGGTGAAAAGCACCGGCCGTTACGAGCTGCAGATCGCCGATGCCGACGGCGCCAACGCCCAGACGGCGCTCGCCTCGCGCGAGCCGATCATCTCGCCGACCTGGTCGCCCGACGGCACGAAGCTGGCCTACGTCTCCTTCGAGGCGAAGAAGCCGATCGTCTATGTGCATTCGCTGGCGACCGGCAGGCGGCACGTCGCCGCCAACTTCAAGGGCTCCAATTCGGCGCCGGCCTGGTCGCCCGACGGCAAGAAGCTGGCCGTGGTGCTGTCCAAGGACGGCGGCTCGCAGATGTATCTGGTCAACGCCGACGGCAGCGGCGTCACGCGCCTGGCCACATCCTCCGGGATCGACACCGAGCCGAGATTCTCGGCCGACGGCCAGTGGATCTACTTCACCTCCGACCGCGGCGGCAGCCCGCAGATCTATCGCATCCCCGCCACCGGCGGCGATGCCGAGCGCATCACCTTCCAGGGCAACTACAACGTTACGCCGCGGCCCTCGCCCGACGGCAAGAGCCTCGCCTACATCGCCAGGAACGACGGCCGCTTCCAGGTGGCGCTGATGGACCTGGCGACCAAGCAGACGCAGATCCTCACCGATACTTCCCGTGACGAGTCGCCCAGTTTTGCTCCAAACGGCCGCATGATCATCTACGCCACCGAGATCGGCGGGCGCGGCGTGCTCGCGACCGTCTCCGTCGACGGCAGCGTCAAGCAGAAACTCTCGGTGCAGGCCGCGGATGTACGCGAGCCGGCCTGGGGTCCCTTCGTAAAATAGAACGTCCAAATCTGGAGCCCGACCATGCGCAAGTTACTCTTCGTTGCCGCCGCCAGTCTGATTCTCGCCGCCTGCGGCTCCCAGCCGCCGGCACCGGAACAAACCGGGGCCGGCGTCGCCGACAGCAGCGCGAGCGCGGTCAAGAACGGGGCGCAGGCGCAACCGGTCTCGCCCGACAAGCTGGACATGACCAGCCTGGCGGCGCTCAAGGATCCGAGGAGCATCCTGTCCAAGCGCAGCGTGTTCTTCGATTACAACCAGTACGTCATCAAGGACGAATACAAGCCGCTGCTCGAAGCGCACGCCCGCTTTCTCATCGCCAATCCGAAGATGAAGATGCTGATCCAGGGCAACACCGACGAGCGCGGCAGCCGCGAGTACAACGTCGCCCTGGGCCAGAAGCGCGCGGACGCGGTGAAGAAGACGCTGCTGCTGCTCGGCGTCAAGGAGGACCAGCTCGAAGCGGTCAGCCTCGGCGAGGAAAAGCCGCGCAACCCCGGTCATGACGAGGCCGCCTGGGCCGAGAATCGCCGGGACGACATGCTCTACTCCGGAGAGTACTGAGCGATGTCCCGCATCGGCATAGTCCCGCTGCTGGCCGCTGCCGCATTCGCCAGCGCCCTGGCGGCGTTCCCCGCTCACGCCGGCCTGTTCGACGACGACGAGGCGCGGGGCCAGATCGAGAAGCTGCACGGCGACCTCGCCGAGCAAGCCAAGAAGATGGACTCCGGGTTCGCGACCTCGGCGCGCGGCCAGATCGATCTGGCCAACCAGATCGAGGCGCTGAAGGCCGAGATCGCCAGGCTGCGCGGCCAGGTCGAGGTGCAAAACTATGACATCGAGACGGCCAAGAAGCGGCAGACCGATTTCTACACCGATCTGGACAGCCGTTTGCGCAAGCTCGAAGCCGGCGCCCAGGCCGCCGCCGCTCCTGCCGCCGCCCCGCCCGCCGACCCAGCCGCCGAGACGCGCGATTACGAAGCGGCGCTGACCCTGTTCAAGGCCACCAAGTACAAGGAGGCCCTGGCCGCCTTCCAGGACTTCGTCAAGAACCACGGGGCGAGCACGCTCGCCCCGAGCGCCCAGTACTGGGCCGCCTCGACCTATTATCAGATGCGCGAATACGCCAAGGCCGCCGAGACGTTCGCCAAGGTGCCGGCCGCCTGGCCCAAGGACAGCAAGGCGCCCGACGCCCTGCTCGGCCAGGCCAACAGCCAGAAGGAAGCCGGGGAAGCCAAGGCTGCCAGGAAGACCTACGAGTCTCTGATCAAGCTATACCCGGACAGCGGCGCCGCCAAGACCGCTCGGCAGCGCCTCAAGAAGAAGTGATGGCGGTTGCCGGGGAAGCGACGCTGAAGATCAGCGAGATTTTCCATTCGCTCCAGGGCGAGTCCTCCCGCGTCGGCCTGCCCACCGTTTTCGTCCGCCTCACCGGCTGCCCCCTGCGCTGCACTTGGTGCGATACCGAGTACGCCTTCACCGGCGGCAGCGGCATGAGCGTGGCCGAAGTGCTGGCCGAGGTCGGACGCTACGGTTGCGGCACCGTCTGCGTCACCGGCGGCGAGCCCCTGGCGCAGAGGGGCTGCCCGGACCTGCTGAGGGCCCTGTGCGATGCCGGCTATTCGGTGTCGCTGGAGACCAGCGGCGCCCTCGATTTGTCCGGCGTCGACCCGCGCGTCGCGAAGATCATGGACCTGAAGGCCCCCGGCTCCGGCGAGAGTGAGAAGAACCGCTGGCAGAATCTGGCGCAGCTCACCGCCAGCGACGAGATCAAGTTCGTGCTCGCCTCGGAGGCCGACTACCAATGGGCGAAGACGGCGGTGAGCGAGCGCAAGCTCGACGCCCTCTGCCCGGTGCTGTTCTCGCCGGTCGCGGGACAACTCGACCCCGCGCAATTGGCCGGCTGGATCCTGCGCGACCGGCTGCCGGTGCGCTTTCAGCTGCAGTTGCACAAGCTGCTCTGGGGCGCCGAGCGGGGACGCTGATCCCCTGCTAACATCCGGCGATGACTTCCAACGCTGTCGTGCTCCTCTCCGGCGGACTCGACTCCGCCACCGTCCTGGCGCTCGCCAAGTGCCGCGGTTTTGCCTGCCATTGCCTGTCGCTCGACTACGGCCAGCGCCATCGCGTCGAGCTGGAAGCGGCTGCGCGCGTCGCAGCCAGCCTCGGCGCCGCGACGCACCGCATCGTGCGCCTCGACCTCACCCAGTTCGGCGGCTCCGCCCTGACCGATGCCGCCATCGAGGTGCCGACCGAGGGCGTCGGCGACTCGATCCCGGTCACCTACGTGCCGGCGCGCAACACCATCATGCTCTCGCTGGCCCTGGCCTGGGCGGAGGTGCTAGACGCCGCCGACATTTTCATCGGCGTCAATGCCGTCGATTATTCCGGTTATCCCGACTGCCGGCCGGAATACATCCGCGCCTTCGAGGCGATGGCCAACCTCGCGACCAAGGCGGCGGTCGAGGGGCGCCGGCTCAGCCTCCATGCGCCGCTGATCGAACTGTCCAAGGCCGAGATCATCCACTTGGGCTCTTCGCTGGGCGTCGACTACTCGCTCACCATCTCCTGCTACCAGGCCGACCCGGCCGGCCGCGCCTGCGGTTCCTGCGACTCCTGCCGGCTGCGCCGCGCCGGCTTTGCCGCGGCCGGCGTGACCGATCCGACGCCCTACCTGGGCCATTGACGGCGATTATTCGGGGCGCAATAAGACTGATCCGATCGCTGCCGGCATTCATTAGAATTCAACTATTCGAACAAAAACGGAGACCCGGCATGGCTTTCACGATTCACAACGAAGTGCTGCTCGCGGTGTTCGCCATCGCCGCGGTAATGGGCGCGACCGCCAACAAGACCAACTTCTGCACCATGGGCGCGGTAGCCGACTGGGTCAACATGGGCGACACCGGTCGCCTGCGCGCCTGGCTCCTGGCCATCGCCATCGCCATCGGCGGCGTCGTGGCGCTGGAGGCCAGCGGGCGGGTGAATATCTCGGGTTCGACCTTTCCCCCCTACCGCACCGAGAACTTCGCCTGGCTGCGCTACCTGCTCGGCGGCGCTATGTTCGGCATCGGCATGACCCTCGCGTCGGGCTGCGGCAACAAGACCCTGGTGCGGATCGGCGGAGGCAACTTGAAGTCGCTGGTGGTGCTGGTGATCGCCTCGGCGATGGCCTACCTGATGCTCTGGACCGATTTCTACGGCACGATGTTCGACAGCTGGATGTCGCCGCTCGCCATCGGCCTGGCCAAGTACGGCATCAAGAGCCAGACGCTCGATGCCATCATCGGCGGCCTGGCCGGCGTGGAGAACACCGCGACGCTGCATCTCGCGCTCGGCGCACTCCTCGTCGTCGCGCTGCTGTTGTTCATCTTCAAGGCCGCCGACTTCCGCGCCAATCGCGACAACGTTCTGGGCGGCACGGTAATCGGCCTGGCGGTGGTTGCCGGCTGGGCCATCACCGGCAGCAGCATCGGCCAGGCCTGGAAGGAATGGGCCGAGATGGCGGACACCGTGCCTTCGCGCGTCCAGGTGCAGTCCTATACCTTCATCAGCCCGATGGGCGATACGGTGCGTTATCTGATGCACCCCGCCGACTTATCGCTGATCAATTTCGGCATCTGCGCCCTGACCGGAGTGATCGTCGGCTCCTTTCTCTACGCGCTGGCAAAGCGCAGCTTCCGCATCGAATGGTTCGCCTCCGTCGGCGACTTCTTCAATCACGCGGTCGGCGCCGTGCTGATGGGCGTTGGCGGCGTGCTGGGGATGGGCTGCACCATCGGCCAGGGCGTCACCGGGGTATCGACGCTGGCGATTGGCTCCATGCTGACGCTCGCCGCCATCATCGCCGGGGCCGCCGGCACGATGAAGCTCCAGTACTGGAAAATGATGCGCGAGGCTTGAGCCTCGATCCTGGTTTGACATCGGCGCGGCGACTTCCTATAATTCGCGCCTTTCGCTGGGTCGTTAGCTCAGTTGGTAGAGCAGCGGACTTTTAATCCGTTTGTCGTGGGTTCGACCCCCGCACGACCCACCACAAACAACTGCAAGCGAAAAGAACTACCGGGCCCTTAGCTCAGCTGGTAGAGCAGCGGACTCTTAATCCGTTTGTCGACAGTTCGATCCTGTCAGGGCCCACCAAATAAAACAACGGCTTACAGGCTAACCCCTGTAGGCCGTTTGTCTTTTTTGCCGTTGTGTAGGCGTAGTGTAGGCATTTCCGGTCAATGCTAGGGCGCGCAGGGGTCTGGTCGGATGCGTCGGAATCAGGCTGGGCAATCGCCAAGTCGGCGACATTGCCAATACCGCTACAGCCAGCACTACCCTCCCTGCTAGGCATGGATGCCTAAGTAGCGCTACAGGGTACGCGCTTGCCATCTGGTTCACTGGCGCCAGAAAGAAACAAGGGGTTCCGCCCGAAGGCATGAACCCCTTTTCCGGTAAGCTGTGAGCCTCGTTGCTTACCGGGATGACCTAGTTATTAAACCACGGAGTAAAGGCCATGGCAATACCCTCTATCAGATGTTAAGGTGAGACTTCGAGAGCAAAAAAAAAAGAGGGGATTATGAAAATCGAATCTGTCAAAGATGAATTGGAGCTTACTGACGATAGCGTGATCATTCGCAAACGAGGTGTAGCGAACACTCTCGCCGCCGGCCTGAATGGTGATCGTGCAATCCCCATATCAACGATAACCGCAATTCAACTTAAGCTAGGAGGATGGATGCCTGGTTATATTTTGTTTTCATATGCGGGAAGTAAGCCATTCAACGGTGGTCTGATCGATGCCACGCAAGACCCGGATGCATTTATTTTCAATAAAGCTCTAAACGGTGAAATACAGTCGTTCAAAGAAAAGGTCGAGCTGGCTATGCGTGCATCTAAGCAGCCCAATTCCAGCGGTTCCGCATCGCAATCGTTGTCAGATGAATTGCGAAAACTCGTCGCACTGAAAGATGAGGGTGCGTTAACGCAAGATGAATTCACCGCTGCGAAAAAGAGGCTATTGGTTTAATACCGGTGGGCGTGTTCAGGCTTGCCATTGTTCTCGCGTTGACGCTACATGCCTGCGCTGTCGCCGCAAAACAACCACGAAGTAACGCCGCTAGGCACGCCTTTCAGCGTTCGGTTCGGTGCCCTTCAACCGGAGAGAAGCGAGGACCGTGTCCCGGCTGGATCATTGATCACGTCATGCCGCTCTGTGCTGGCGGCGCTGATATGCCTATCAATATGCAGTGGCAAACCGTGAATGATGCCAAGATCAAGGATCGTGAAGAGCGCAAAATATGCCGTCGCCGCACTCTATCAGATGAATAAGACCGCTTTCTATGTCGATGGCTTCAATTTGTACCACGCCATCGACGCTTTGCACAATGACCGCCTCAAATGGCTGGATCTGTGGAAACTAGCATCAACCTTTCTTCGAGCGGATGAGGAACTCGACAGGGTTGTCTATTTCACTGCCTTGATGAAATGGGATCATCAGAAGCTAATGCGCCACAAGGAATACCTGCGAGCGCTAGAGTCGGTAGGGGTTGAGTGTATCGTGTCCGAGTTTCAGAAATCAACGAGGCATTGTAAAGAGCAACAAAGACATTGCGAATTCCATGGTGAGAAGAAAACTGACGTAGGGATTGCCACGCGAATACTCTGCGATTGCTTCGCTGACGGTATTAGTCGAGTCATTTTGCTGACTGCCGATAGTGACCAGGTGCCTACGATAGCAGCCGTTCGCGGGGTGTTTCCGCAACTTAGTGTTTCTATTGCATGCCCTCCCGGTAGGGGAAAGATTGCTAGAGAACTATGCAGCGTTGCACACGACCACCGCGAGGTTACGCCCGGCCGTCTTGATCAATGCTTATTCCCGCGCAACGTCGTCAATAGCTCGGGCAAGGTGGTGGCACGTAGCCCAGCAAAGTATCAGCCCAACAGATTGGGTGGGCAGGCTTCTATCTCTATCAAGTCTCTTCACGGGGCCGCAGGATTCTGAAGTACCTGCGCTGCCTGCACCCTACCTACCCACGTTCTCCACTCGGCCGGCGTCACGGTGCTTTGCCATGTCAGCACAATGCGCCCGCATAGCCCGCAACTTGGCCGGGCCAATGCCCTTGGTGCCCAATAGCACAGCGTCAGGCGCGGCCGAAATGCGGGCCGGAGTCTCCAGGCCCAATCTGGCTAGCTCGCCCGCTGTTCCGGCGGGTAGCTTGGGCATTGGCGCGATATGTCTCGGGAAAAAATACTGAACTATCCCTTCTGTCCCGCCATGCTTGCCCAGGAATTCTTGCCAGTCACACACTGACAGCATTTCACGTAGCTTGTCGATGCGGGTTTTGATAGTGTCATCGGCTTCAACAATTCTCCGCACAGCAATAAGAAAGGGCAAATAATCCTCTGCCAGTACGGGGCCAATGTGGGAAGCCACTGTTCTCCTCGCTAGTCCAGCATCAAGACGCCTGAAGAACTCAATATCATCAGCGGTACTCTCAGGCCCAATGGCAACTTCTTCGAAACTCTTGGCGACTGGAATCCAGATACCTTCCCACATTGCCTGCTGGATTCTGGGCGGCGGTGACTTTGTCATGTCTGTGTGAATTTCGCCATGACGAAGCAAAACACGAAGCGGGGTACGAAGCTGCATGGTTGCGCAAAATTCAAGGCCCCTACATCCATCGGCCATCCAGCTTGGCATCGGCACATCTTGTAACTCTCCCACCGTTACCCAACTAGGCTCGGGAACCGCTTCCAGTGGTTTGTCGTCACCTCGCAAGACTACTCTCGCCGGATTCGATGCAACTTGCTCCATAGGCACAGTCGTTGCGCCTGAAAACGTCCTCTGGAGCCAATCGACGATGCCCATTGCATGCCCTCCCATGCGACATCATCGCCAAACTTGCCCACCAGCGCAAGCAACTTGACGGTCAATTGTTTGACCCTTTGCGTAATCGTAGGGTATTCCATAGGCCGGCACTTCGCTTCGATCACGATCCAGATAGGAGTTTTGTGGGGTAGCTGCCACCTATGGGTTTTATTAGGGTGCGAGTTTCAGCAGCGATAGGGGTTTGGATATTTCGTTTGAAATTGCCGATGCCCAGGTGGGTTTTTGTTAGGTTCGACATTTCCTCGGCAATCTCAAGTTTTCTATAGTTTTCATTCCCGAAACTTCCCGAAACTTCCCGTTTTCGGGATTTACGGGCTTTCCCGAAACTTCCCGTTTCTTCCCGAAAACAGGAAGAAGTTTCCCGTTTTTGCCCGGTTCCCCTTATATAAGAAAGGGGAACGGGGCGGGCAACGAAACGGGGATCGGTCAAGGCATCCATATCCAGCCTTCCCGAAGATTCAGACAGCCACGATTTACCAAGCCCGTGATCGCTTTGTTCGCTCGTTCGATCTGCCGTTTGGTATCGCACGCCAGGCGCCCCCGGACTTTTTCAATCGCCGCTTCCAACGAGATACAAGGTTTATCACCTGGCGCTCCCCCTTGCCCGCGATGCTCTGCAAATATCAGCATTTCACGCAGGGCATCCAAGGCGATGCGCTGATTACCGCCTGAAGGGGTTCGCACACTCGCTAGAGCCTCGATAGTTTCCCGCTCGGGAATAATCACGCATGAGGTTTGCACGCTGCCATCTTCGGACGTGCCGATCTGCACCGGCTGAAGGGTGAAGGGAAAGATGCTCCCGTCCTCGCCGTCCTTCGACTTGGCGATTTTCCATGTGTGGCGCTCGCCGTCTCGACTCACTTCTATGGCGGCATCGAGTGCAGCGTGTAGGCTGGAATGTCCGCGCAATCCGGCTGCCAGGTTTTTGCCGCTATGATGAATCAGCAGCACCAGCCCGCCCAGCCGAGTCTGTAGCACCTTCGCGGCCGCGATGATCGCGCCCATTGATGCGGAGTCGTTTTCATCGGCGCCAGGTGCGGCGCGGTTGAGGGTATCGATTGCCACCACGCCACCAGCGCAGCCGGTGGCAACGATGGCGGCGGCGAGGGCTTCCACGTCAGCAGGGTTTAGCAGGTTGAACGGCTGCAGCAGATAGCGCACGTTCGCGCCAGGATCGCCGTGGCGCGATTGGTGCGCCTTCACTCGTGCGCTGATACCGTTTTCACCCTCAAGCGCAGCATAGACGGCCGGAAGCGGTTTCTTGATCGCGTGCCCCAACCAATCGCGGCCGGCGGCGAGTGCCAGCAGCATGTCGAGTACAAGGAATGATTTTCCGCTGCCAGATGCGCCATAGATCGCCGCTAGGCCATCGGTCGGCAAGATCCCACGAATGGCCCATGTCATCGGCGGTAGCGCGGCCAGGTCGGCGCTGGTCAGCAGATTGAAACGCTGCGCAGGTGTCGGCGGATACAGCAGTGCGACCATAGCGCCGGCCGGTAACTCGCCGCCGAATCCTATGCTGGCCGTATCGATCGGCGGGCGGACGCTCACGATCGGCTCGCCGCGTCCCGTCTCGACGCCATCCATAAGCGCCGCCATTTCGGTCGGTGTCGTCTCGCCTGTATCGCTGATTTTGTCGGACGCTTCCACCAGCGCGGCGAGCATGGCCGACTCTTCAACCACGCCACCGGCGACGAAGCCACCAGCCAGTTTACCGGCGTGCAGCCGTGCCGCGTGCCGTTCGCCTGGCGCTGCATCAGTGAGGATGCGGACGCAGCGCGCGATAGCGATAGGCTCGTCGCTGTTCGGCGTGTATGGGCGTGGCGGCGGGAGCGGGGCGCCGCTGGCTGGCTTCGGCGCTGCACCAGCCGGGTACATCGGCGGCAGGTTTGGCAGTAGGTCGATAGGCTGGCCGATTACGTGGATTGCGACGTATTCGACGCCGGCCACGCGGCCGATGTAGTAACTCTGCAATTTATTGAAACTTTCCTTTGCCGCGATGCCACCTAGGGCACCATTCAGACGCGCTACAAATTCGCGCCGTTCGGATGGCTCATACTCACGCGACAAGGGGGCCAGGACGCGCCAGCGTTGCCCCTTGAGTATGTGAGATGGAGTTGTGTAAATGACTGATTCGATACCGGCGAATTGAAGCATCGCGGCGGCGGTCTCTGGCGTTACTTCCCCTGCGTCATAGTCGATTTCAATCCCACTGATACATAGCACATTCTCTATACTCCGAAGCGAATTCATTTCAGTGCGCTTGTCTCCGAATGATGCCAGTGCGATTAGAGGCAGGCTTTCTTTCGTGGGCATCGCTGGAGGATTCAGGCAGGATTGCACCAGCGATGCCCACGGGATATCGTGAGCCGTAAATGTGAAGCCCGATGTATTGGGAAACATTGTAAATTTCATCGCGTGTCCCCTTCGATCAGCACGCAATACCCGAAGTGCTCGATAATCATCCGAAATGCTGCACACCGGGCACCCATACACGGCGGCATGTCGCTGGTAGCAAACCATCGAATTGGACAAAGCGTTGGCGGATCGCCACCATCGGACTTCAGCAGTCTTGGGTGAGTGCCTCGCTTGACAGGTTCCAAAAGGACAGTAGGATTGCGCTTGTCGGGGGCGCTCTCGGTTGGAGTCTTGGCCGAGGGCGTTTTCATTTGGCTACGCCTCCAGCAAGCAACTCGGCTATTGGTGCGACCGGCCACAAAAGATTGTTTCCGACTTTGATAGGCCGGATGCCGAAACACTCGCCAGTCAGGCAGTAATTCTTGCGGACTGTCTGAGGGGCTTTGTTGGTTGCTTTGGCAAACTCACGCGTCAGGATATGATCGCGCCCGGCTGCGATTTCAGCCAAGGCGGGAGGTAGCTTTGTTCGCATAGTGAAACCTTCCTTTCCCGCGAGTGTCGCGGCGTCTATGGAGGTTTCACGATAATTATTAGTATTCCATGGCGATATTTAGGCGGAATACTGGCGGGGAAATGGCGGCGGCGCGCACGAATCGCGCAGCGCCGCCACTATGGCGGGCGGGGAAATGGCGGCTTAGTCTAGCTCACCGGTCAGCAGGTTCTTTGAGTCACGCGAGCGAGTGGGCAGATTACTTGCCAGTTTTCGTTTGCACCTCTCCCATGTCCAGCCGTCAGGCCCTTTGGTAAGCCACCAGCGGGCGGCGCGATAGGGATTGAACAGCGCAGCGCCATCCCTGGCAGCTTTCAGCCCGTTACGGTGTGCGCGTTCGGCGTACCCTCTCCACCGGTCGCCATCAGGAAACATCGCTTCGAGTTGGGGAATCCTTACCGGGTCAAAGAGCCTTGCAAACTCCTCGTCATCCGGTTCGCCAGCCTGCTTTGCACCGGAACCTGCGGCTATATCCTTGCCCGCAGGTGCGGTGTTTGGTATATACACGGCGCGCGGGAATCCATCAGGCAGGCTCCAGCCTAGCGCGTGCGCCCATGCGGCGAATACAGGAAGGTCGATACTAAAATAGCCATTGTCGGCTTTGCTTCGCCTTAGATTTTTGCTTTCAATGTGAGCCATCGCAATAATGCAGCGGCGCTCATACTCGGGTGGCCAGCCCTTTACTGCTGATTCATTTTTAGGCGGTTCAAGGTCTAGCGATAGTGCTACAGCCTTCCAATATTCGCAGTGTGGAATGAATGCCCATAGTTCCCAGTCTGGTCGGCGTTTTTCGTCATCAGGTCGCCATCCTCGACTATGCCCACTCCCCATAGCGCCACCGCCGCCATTGTTAGGGGCGGTTACGAAGTGACTACCTTCTTTTGAGTTTGCCCATTCAGCAATTGCTGTTGCAAGGTCTTTATCACCTAGCATGGGTTTTCTAGTGTCTCCATCAAACGTAAAAGACACCGAATCCTTGAACATTGCTTCGGCAGCTTTCAATCTTTTTGGGATGGTAACGCGAGCTTTTGCCAGCGCATCAACTAGGGCCTCGTTCAATAGCCGCTTAGAAACTTCGGTTTCGCTTTCGCCTGCGTGTTTTGGTTTTCCCACGTTCGCATCCCTTCGAAATGCTCCTTCAATGTTCTTGAGCCGCGCCAGGCCGGTGAAGGTTTCCGGCTTTTCGGGAGCTACCCTAGACGTGGCAAACTCGTTACCCCGCTTTCACCACCTGCAGGCCCGCTTGCCCCTCGGCGGGCTGCTCGATACCGGCCTGCCCCAATATCCATGCCTCTATCTTGACGTGCCATGAGCGCAGCAAATCGAGCGGGCGCACCTTGTAATGCTTCTCAGCCGTTGCGCTCGGCTTATGCCCCATGAGTTGTGCCACCACGCCGGCCGGGCACTCTACCCATTCCGTCAGGGTGCCAAACGAACGGCGCAGCCCGTGCAGGGTCATACCTTCGATACCTGCCACAGCGCATGCCTTGTGGTGTTGCACGCTCGGCTCCATGAGTCTTCCGGACTTCGCCAGGGGGCTTGAGAATACCCACTCATTGCGGCGCGGTAGAGCGGCCAGCAGCGAGGCAACATAGGGCGTTAGTGGAATGGTGCGCTGGCCTTCTACCTTGTCCCGGATAGTGAGTGCCTGCCAGCGAAAATCCACATCATCCCATTTCAGCCCGGCAAGCTCCTCGCGGCGCGATCCAATCAACAACAGGGTTTGCAGGAATGCAGCGATAACCGGATTGCCGATGGCGCGAACGGCGGCGAACCATCCCGGCAGTTGCTCACGTTGCAGGCAGTCAGTCTTTGCTGCCTTCTTCGGCAAGGTGTTCTTGGCTATGCGGGCTTGGCAGGCGTCAGCACCAGCGATGCCGTGATAGTCGGGCGTATCGGCGCACCAGTTCAGGAATGCACGCAGCAGGCGAAAGGCCAGGGCGGCTTGAGTCGGACGCCGTGCAGCCTCATCGCGCAGCCACGCCTTAACCCGCTCTGTGTCAACCTCGGCGAGCTTTAGCGGCATCAGCGTCGCCAGTGCGCCCGGTTCCGTCATCCGCTTGCGCTTCACCACCCAATCACCGCCAGGGTGCGCGATGTTTTGATGGTCGGCAAGGTGTCGGGCGCTCCACTTGGGGCGGCGGGCTTCAACGTAGGCGCTCCAGGCATCGGCCACCGTCAAATCATGGCGCGCAGCCTCTTTACGCTTCTCGGTAGCGGCGGTGGCGAGGTCGGCTTTCACTTGGCGCGGGTCAATACCTTGGTCGCACATCGCTTTGAGGCGCGTTGCTTCGTCTTGCGCCTTGCCGACTGTCCAGGTGCGAGCATCGCCGACGGTCAAACGCAGGGTCTTGCCATGCAGGCGTGTCTCGAAGATGTAGGCGCGGGCATCAGCCGCAGTTATCCGTAGCCCCAGGCCGGGGGTCTTGCCGTCCCAATGAATTGTTTGCTGTTTGCCTGGTTCGCACCTGAGCTTTGCAACTCGGTCAGCCGCGAAGTTTTCCCGCTTTGCCATCGCTTGCCCCTTCCATGTAGGCACTGTGTAGGCAAATTCTAGCAACAATTGGGAACACTGCGGAAAGTAGTTTTATCCTGACTACCGGCAGAATCGCTGTATTGGCACTATTTCCTCTGGTGATATCGGTTTTTCAGAAACTGCGATCAACACCCGGAAATGCGTACTTCGTCGGACTCTTAATCCGTTTGTCGACAGTTCGATCCTGTCAGGGCCCACCAACACTCAAGCGGCTTCCAGCGATGGAAGCCGTTTTTCTTTTGGTGGCACCGTAGCTAGATCGTAGCCAGCAACGACCGGTGCCGACCCATCACTCCATCTGGAAAAAGAAACACCGCCCAAAGGCGGCGTTTGCTTATCGATGATCAGGATCATCTGGTACTCCTATCGCTCGCTGGACTTGAGTGGCGCTTTTCTGCGCCTAGCGAAGAACGCACTCAAGGCACCAACCCCCAGCAATGCTGGTATTGAAGGCTCATCAACGTCGGAGCGGAAATAGGCCGTGAATCCTGCTTGTTGCATGCTTTGATCAAGGTACATCGTGGCATTATACGGGACGGTAAAATAGGCACTGTCTCCGCCTGGCTCGGGAACCAAGTTGGGTTGATCAGGTGTTTCCACAAAGGTTAAGCTCTGAAGAGGTGGGAAGAAATTGTTTTCATCGGAAAGGAAACCGAGGACCTGAATCCCAGACGGTAACGTGCCGATCCCAAACTGATCGCTGATCGTTACGCCATCAGGCTCGAGCAGTGTTCTATAGAAAGCAACCATCGCCGGGTTAACGAAAACCAGCGTCGGATCGAAGTAGTAGCCATTATTATTTTCTTCGTTACCGAAGGCGAATATCCGTTGGTAAACAGTCCCGTCCGGATTTAGAACGGTCATCATGTCGGAATGGCCGCCGCGTGCGAGGGAACAGGCCGGGTCGAGCCAACATGCCCCATCGCCAGGCGTCGAATACCCGTTTATATCCAACGCTAGCGCTGGCAAAGGTGCGATCGCTACGGCTACCAAACCCAGCAATGCACACCAACGATGAAAAATCTTATTATTTAACATGATATCTCCTCAATAAAATCTGACACCAAATATCAGAAGACGATTCTTCTTGTGGGTCTTAATCTATATTTATACTGTCAGCATATTTCATACCAAATTTTGGGACTGGTCAAATGATTATGATTTGAAATGTTTTATTACCGTTCTCGTATATTTTGCAAATCCGACTGTAAAGAAATTCGGCATTATGCATTGTCACTTATGGAGTTTCTCAGACAGTTTCATAAAGGCTCTTATGAATTTCCAGCATGGTAGTGACAGGCTCATGTAGCGCGTGCCGGGTGAGAAACTGGTCTCGTGGCGCAGATGAACGCATGCCGGGAGGCGGAGATGAGGAATCGTGAATTGTTGGCACTGAGGAAAGGTGGAGAAATCTGACGCGGTCGCAGCGTCGGCAAGTGGCAGCCGATTTTGAAGCGGCTGAGCACAAGGCGGCTTCCGTGGAAGTGATCGAGGACTAGTTGTCAGCGCGGCCAGACTGCCCACATTGCGGCAGCGCTCAGGTGGTCAGAAATGGCATTGCGGACGACCTGCAGCGGTTCAAATGCCGCGGGTGCGACCGGACGTTCAATGCGCTGACAGGCACGCCGCCGGCCAGGT
>DATKVJ010000122.1:0-5324 GCA_035530135.1 Rhodocyclaceae bacterium
ACAGGCATGCCTGTCGGGTCTTTGTTTTCCGGAATATTGAATGTCAGCAAACGATCTGTTTGAGCCCGGAGCGTCCTTTGCTGGTCGGTGATGCACACGGTACCGAGCGGAAGACCGAGATCGACAAGGCTTTGCGAGAAGGGCGCGAGAGCCGGGCGTGATCGCCTTCTTGACGCCCGCACCCTGATCTATCTGGTCGGGGGAGCCAAGCCGTTCGCAAGTCGGGTGGGGGCCGGGCTGAACATCAAGACCCTGTAGTGAAACCCTGGGGCGAATACCGGGGATAATAGGCCATCCTCCGCCCCGCACCTCGGGGCGCCTGCGATCCAAGAGCCCCGAATGAAAGCAGCAAGCACATGAACAACACACGCAAAACTCCCACCGTCGGCTTCGTCTCGCTCGGCTGCCCCAAAGCGACCGTCGACTCCGAGCAGATCCTGACCCGCTTGAAGAGCGAGGGCTACGCCATCTCCGGCTCCTACCGGGGCGCCGATCTGGTGGTGGTCAATACCTGCGGCTTCATCGACGCCGCGGTCGAGGAGTCGCTGGACGCGATCGGCGAGGCGCTGGCCGAGAACGGCCGCGTCATCGTCACCGGCTGCCTGGGCGCCAAGGGCGACGTCGTGAAGCAGGCTCATCCGCGGGTGCTCGCGGTCACCGGCCCGCACGCCGCGCAGGAGGTGATGGCGGCGGTCCATGCCCACCTGCCCGCACCCCACGATCCCTTCATCGACCTGGTGCCGGCGCAGGGCATACGCCTGACGCCCCAGCACTACGCCTACCTGAAGATCTCCGAGGGCTGCAATCACCGCTGCAGCTTCTGCATCATCCCGTCCTTGCGCGGCGACCTGGTCAGCCGGAGCATCGGCGAGGTGATGAACGAGGCCGAGGCGCTGGTCGATTCGGGCGTCAGGGAGCTGCTGGTGATCTCCCAGGACACCAGCGCCTACGGCGTCGATATCAAGTACCGCACCGGCTTCTGGCAGGGCCGGCCGGTCAAGACCCGGCTGCTCGAACTGTGCCAGTCTCTGGGCGAATTGGGCGTCTGGGTGCGGCTCCACTACGTCTACCCCTACCCGAGTGTGGATGCGCTGATCCCGCTGATGGCCGAGGGCAGGATCCTGCCCTACCTCGACGTGCCCTTCCAGCACGCGAGCCCGCGCATCCTCAAATTGATGAAGCGGCCCGCCAGCAGCGAGAACAACCTCGCGCGGATCCGCGCCTGGCGCGCACTCTGCCCGGAGATCACGATACGCAGCACCTTCATCACCGGTTTTCCCGGCGAGACCGAGGCCGAGTTCGAGGAACTGCTGCAGTTCCTGGAGGAGGCGCAACTGGACCGCGTCGGCGCCTTCGCCTACTCGCCGGTCGAAGGCGCGGCGGCCAACGATCTGCCCGGCGCGCTGCCCGACGAAGTGCGCGAGGAGCGCCGGGCCCGTCTGATGGAATTCCAGGAGGACATCAGCACCCGCCGCCTGGAGGCCAAGATCGGCAGAACCATAGAGGTGCTGGTCGACGAGATAGACGAGGACGGCGCGGTGGCCAGAAGCCAGGGCGACGCGCCGGAGATCGACGGCCTGGTCTATGTCACCGACGGCCAGGGGCTGGCGGTCGGCGAGTTCGCGCAGGTCAGGGTCACCGACTGCGACGTCCATGACCTGTACGCCGAAGTGGCGAAGGGCTAGGCGATGGCGGCCAAACCCAGGCTCGGCATCGCGCTGGGCGCCGGCTCCGCCCGCGGCTGGGCGCACATCGGCGTGCTCACCGCGCTCGCCGAGGCCGGTATCGAGCCGGACATCGTCTGCGGCTGCTCGATCGGCGCCTTCGTCGGCGCCGCCTACGTCAATGGCGACCTGGAAAAGCTCGAACACTGGGTCGCCGCGCTCGACTGGAAGGGCGTGTTCGGGATGTTCGACTTCAGCCTGAAGGGCGGGCTGATCAAGGGCGAGAAGCTGATCGATTTCTTCAGCCGGAATTTCGTAGACCGCGACTTCGCCGCGCTGCCCAAGCCCTTCGCCTGCGTCGCCACCGATCTGGAGTCGGGGCGGGAGATCTGGTTGAAGGAGGGCAGCGTCGCCGCCGCGGTGCGCGCCTCGATCGCCCTGCCGGGCCTGTTCACGCCGCAACAGCACGACGGCCGGCTGCTGGTCGACGGCGCCCTGGTGAACCCGGTGCCGGTGTCGCTGTGCCGCGCGCAGGGCGCCGACGTCGTCATCGCCGTCGATCTCGGTTCGGATCGCAGCGGCCATCTGCACCGCAACGACGGCGTCGCGGTTCCCAGCGACAACTGGCGCAGCCGCCTGCTGCAGCGTTTCGGCAGGAACGGTGCGAACGGGACGGAGCCGATGCTGCCCTCGCTGGTGGAGGTGCTGGTGGCCAGCGTGAACATCATGCAGGTGAGGATCAGCCGCAGCCGGCTGGCCGGCGAGCCCGCAGACCTGGCGCTGGAGCCG
Organism: Rhodocyclaceae bacterium; assembly: GCA_035530135.1. Lineage (GTDB taxonomy): Bacteria > Pseudomonadota > Gammaproteobacteria > Burkholderiales > Rhodocyclaceae > CAIYYX01. The sequence goes on from DATKVJ010000122.1 coordinate 2,454, forward strand.
CGCCTGGCCCAGATCGGGCTGATGGACTATCACCGCGGCGTCGAGTCTATCGCCGAGGGGCGCGCGGCGGTGGAACGGATGTGGCCGGCGATCCGCCACGTCCTGGGGAGCGCCCGATGAGCGCATCCCTGGTGCAAGCGCTGGAGGAAATCGTCGGCGCCGGCCAGGTGCTGACAGGCGCCGCCGACATGGCGCCCTACCTCACCGACTGGCGCGGCCGCTACTCCGGCAGCGCGCGCTGCGTGGTGCGGCCGGGGAGCACCGAGGAGGTGGCGCGCGTCGTCGCCCGCTGCGCCGAAGCCGGCGTCGCGGTGGTGCCTCAGGGCGGCAACACCGGCCTGGTCGGCGGCGCCACGCCGCTCGCGACTGAGCAGGGTGCGCGCGACCAGGTGCTGGTGAGTCTCGCCCGGCTGAACAGGATCCGCGCCGTAGACCTCGACAACAACACCATCACCGTCGAAGCGGGCTGCGTCCTGCAGGTGGTGCAGCGCGCCGCCTTCGACGCCGGCCGGCTGTTCCCGCTGTCGCTCGCCGCCGAGGGCTCGGCGACGATCGGCGGCAACCTGTCCACCAACGCCGGCGGCGTCCAGGTGCTGCGCTACGGCAACATGCGCGAGCTGACCCTGGGCCTGGAAGTGGTGCTCGCCGACGGCCGCGTCTGGAACGGCCTGCGCGGCTTGCGCAAGGACAACACCGGCTACGATCTCAAGCACCTGTTCATCGGCGCCGAAGGCACGCTCGGCCTGATCACCGCGGCCGTGTTGAAGCTCTTTCCCCAGCCGCGCGCCACCGCCGTCGCCTGGGTCGCGGTCGCCGATCCGGCCGCCGCCGTGGCGTTGCTGCGATGCCTGCGCGAACGGTGCGGCGAGCGCGTCACCGCCTTCGAGATCGTCGGCCGCAGCGCGCTGGAGCTGGTCCAGAAGCACATCCCGGATTGCCGCGACCCGCTGCCCGAGTCCCACGCCTGGCAGGTGCTGGTGGAACTCACCGACACGCTAGCAGGCTTCGACCTCAACGCCACGCTGGAATCCGTCCTCGCCGCGGAGATCGAGGCGGGCCGGGCGCGGGACGCCGTCATCGCGCAGAGCGGCGCCCAGGCGGCCGCGCTCTGGCAGCTGCGCGAGAACATCTCGGAGGCGCAGCGAATCGAGGGCATCAGCATCAAGCACGACATCGCGGTGCCGGTGTCGGCCATTGCCGAGTTCATCGGGCGTGCCGATGATGCGCTCGCCAGTCGCTTTCCGGGCGTGCGCATCGTCTGCTTCGGCCACATCGGCGACGGCAACCTGCACTACAACCTGTCCAAGCCGGCGGCACTGGCCAATGCCGATTTCATCGAACAGAGCGAGGCGGTCAATCGCATCGTGCACGACCTGGTGCATGAGCTCTCCGGCAGCATCTCGGCCGAGCACGGGCTGGGGCAGTTGAAGCGCCTGGAGATCCGCCGCTACAAGAGCGCGGTGGAGCTGGATCTGATGCGCCGCGTGAAGGCGGCGCTCGACCCGGCGGACCTGATGAATCCAGGCAAGCTGCTGTGAAACTTTTTTTCCGCGAAGCGCTTTACACAAATCCGGCCGCTACGTATAATTCGCGCTCTCTTGTGGGGGTATAGCTCAGCTGGGAGAGCGCTTGCATGGCATGCAAGAGGTCCGCGGTTCGATCCCGCGTACCTCCACCAAGTTAAAGTAAAAGTATTGACCCTATCGTCTAGAGGCCTAGGACAATACCCTTTCACGGTATGAACCCGGGTTCGAATCCCGGTGGGGTCGCCAGGCTGCACGGGGGTTGCTTCGAAGGGCAGCCCCTTTTGTTTCGAGCACGTTGCTTCAAGCACGGAGTGGTAGTTCAGTTGGTTAGAATACCGGCCTGTCACGCCGGGGGTCGCGGGTTCGAGTCCCGTCCACTCCGCCAATGTATAAGCAACGACGCCCCTTCCGGGGCGTTTTTGTTTTCTACCCACACTTTTACCCACGCGGCTACTTCTATTGAATAGCCGTCCTGCCGGGACTGACTTTGGGATGTGGACGAGTCTTCGACCGCTCCGTCACGGCGCTTGCAACAAACCCGCAAGCCCCGCGCCGTCACTACCGCATCGCCGACTGAACCACGCCAGAGCGCATGAAGCCGCGCACTGGCTTTGTGCCTCCGATCACCGCCGCACCTCCTGCCCCGCCGCCGCTGCACCACTGCGCCGGCCAGCGAAAAGACCGCTCGCCGGCTTGCGGCTTGCAGGCGGCTACCTCGTCGTGATCTACACCGCGCCGTCACGCGGTGAAGCTGCGTCACGGCTTTATCTCTCCTGCTATCGCCGTACCGCCAGCGCCGACTTTTACTCTGTCCGAGCTTTCTCGCGTTCTGCCCGCCGCCTGCGCCGTCAGCATAAGGCCGCTCACGGCTTCAGCGGCTACGCCGGGGCGGTGCTCAACGTCCTGCACTTCGTAGCCCGCCGCCGCTTACCTGCGGTGAAGCGGACGGCTGCGATGCCGGGTCGTGTCGGCCTGCAAGATCAAGACCGTGCCACCTGCTGCATTGCGCATCCATTCGGCGGCTACGCGGCCAAAAACTCGCCGCGTCCCGTCCTCATTCCTGCTCCATTCCGCAGGTCGCACACCCCCAAGGCAAACCCGCTGCGCGGGATTGCCAGTCAAAACCAACCCTCCTGATCAGCGCGCGTTACGCGAATGTCACACAGCCAGACCGGGGTAAATTCGCCGCTGCGCGTCGAGCTTTAACATAACCGCGCATTACCCAAAGTAGGCCAGTCGCTGCGCAGGCTTCGCTTGGTGGCCTACCGCTTCGCGCCCTGCGGGTTCGGGTAATGGTCGGTTATGTCTTGCGCCCCAGCCCGGACAAGGGCTATTTCGGCGTCGC
>DATKVJ010000123.1:0-2113 GCA_035530135.1 Rhodocyclaceae bacterium
AAAATCCAGTTCATCGCCGCACGCCAGTCCCACAGGGTCTGCAGCTTCCCGACCAGCGGATTGGCCGGATCGGCCAAGCGCTCCTGGTCCGCCTCGGCTGCCCCGGCCGCGCGCCCCGGCACCGCCGGCGTGGTGTACAGATACTTGATCTGCGGGTCGGTGCCGAGTTCGGCGTTGAGCTGGAAATGCGGATGGTCGCGCACCAGCGTCGAGACATTGCTCTGCGGGTCCTTGAAATCGCCGAACTGGATCGCCTGGGATATGCAGGCGGCAGAGCACGCCGGCGTCGCTTCCGGGTCGACGCCAGGGGTCAGGCCGCGCGCGAGCCCGGCGTCGACGCGGTCCTTGCAGAACGTGCATTTCTGCGCCACGCCCAGGCGCTCCTCGTGTTTCACCGCCTGTTCCTGCCTGGTCTCGCGGCCGTAATACCAGAGCTGGTCGTGGGCGATGGTGCGCGCCTGATACGGACAGGCGACCGCGCAGTAGGCGCAGCCGATGCAGATATCGTAGTCCTGCACCACCAGGCCGTCGGCGCGCTGCGTGGTGGCGCCGGTCGGGCACACCGGCACGCAGGGCGGCTCGGCGCAGTGCTGGCAGCCGGTGACGAGGAACAGGCGCTCCACGTCCGGGAAGGTGCCGGTCTCGACGTCGATGACACGGCGCCACTGCACCCCGGGCAGCGTGTCGTTGGCATGCTTGCAGGCGACGGTGCAGGTCTGGCAACCGACGCAGCGGTTGACGTCGATCACCATGCCCCAACGCGGGGTGTGGATGTTTGCGGCGCTCGTGCCAGGCTCTGCCATCATGCCGCCTTGTGCAGCTGGCGATCGCTCGCCTTGTACAGTTTCACCCGCACCAGGTCGGCGCCGCTGCCGGTGCCGTCGGTCAGCTTGAGCGAAATCTCGGTGAGCGAATTGAGGCTGGGCAGCTTCAGGTCCTTCGCATAGGGCGTCTTCCAGTGATCGAATTGGCCGATCATCAGCACGGTGTCCGGCCGGATGCCTTCGCGCAGCACCGCCTTGCCTTCGGTGATGCCGGATACCGATTCGATCACGACTTGGTCGCCTTCGGCGATGCCCATCTTTTTCGCGATGCTGCGGTTGACGATTACGCCGCGGTGCCCGGCGATGTTGTTCGCCACTTCATTGATGATCGGCAGGCCGACATTGGCGCCCCAGGAATACTGCATCGAGCGCGCGGTCAGCGCCCACAGCGGATAGTCGGCCGGATCGCGCCCGGCGTCGCGCACGCAATCGATCCAGATATCGGCGTAGCGCTCGTACCCAGGCAGGAACTCGTATTCGGTGAGCTGCTTGTCCCACCAGCTCACGCCGATTTCCTTGAGCCGGTGCGCGAGCTGCTGTCCGTGGCGGGTGAGCCGCTCCTGGTAGGGCAGTTCGAAGCGCAGGTTCTGGCGCTCGAGCGCCGGATAGAGGTACCAGTCGAGTTGCGGGAAGGGCCGCAGCATGAAACCGTTCTCCCTGAACCAGGCGAGATCGTGCACGTCCTCGCCGGCGGAGAGCTCGTGGCTGGCCGCGAGGCAAATGCGGTTCCAGATGTCCGCGCACGCGGGCGGCACCGAGGTGTCCAGCGCATAGTCGAACCTTCCGCCGCGGTCCTTCAGGCCCATGCCCGCTGCCCCGCGATTGATCGCCTGCACGTACTCCGGGAGGACGCCCGCCTCGCGCGCGAGTTCGGTGCTGATGTCGGTCATGTCCATGGTGTCGTACACCGGTTCGACCGCCGGCTGGCGTATCGCCCAGCCTTCGTGTTTCCAGAACTGCTCGGTGAACTTGGTGCTGCCGATGCGGATGAGCTGCATGCTCTCGAAATCGGTCGATTCGGGCAGCAGGATGTCGGCGAAATGATTGGTTTCATCGTCGGTATAGGCGAAGGCGACAATGAACGGGAACTCCGCCAGGCGATTGGCCACCTCCGGCGCGTTCCATGAAGAGATCGCCGGGTTGGTGCGGTAGCAGATCCAGACGTCGGGCGCAGTAGTGCGCGGCCAGTGCTGCGGCTGGTGTTTGAGGAACAGCCAGGGCAGGTGGGAAGGCCCGAGCGCCGGCGACCAGGGCGAATCCGACACCAGCGGCACCAGCGTCTTGTAGGC
>DATKVJ010000124.1:0-17168 GCA_035530135.1 Rhodocyclaceae bacterium
GCTCGCGCCTTGCACCATTGGCATCGAGGCTTGCGGCAGCGCGCACCACTGGGCGCGTAAGCTCACCGAGCTTGGGCATACGGCCAAGCTGATGGCGCCGCACTTTGTCAAACCCTACGTGAAGGCGAACAAGACCGATGCTGCAGACGCCGAAGCCATCTGCGAAGCGGTGGCGCGGCCGAACATGCGCTTCGTGCCGGTGAAGAACGCAGAGCAGCAAGCGATTCTCGCGGTGCATCGGGTGCGCTCGGGCCTGGTGGCCGAGCGCACCGCGCAACTCAATCGACTGCGCGGCCTGCTCGCCGAGTTCGGCCTCATTGCCCCGCGCGGCCGGCGCGCCTTGATGGAGCGCTTGCCGCTGCTCCTGGCCGAGGAAACCCTGCCCGGGGTGGCGCGCAACCTGTTCGAGCGCCAGAGCACGCGCATCCGCCAGCTGGAGGCAGACATTAGCGCAGAGGAAGCGGTGATTCTCGCCTGGCATCGGAACAACGAACTCTCCAAGCGCCTGGATGCCGTGGCCGGTGTCGGGCCGATCACCGCCACCGCCCTGGTGGCGAGCTTTGGCGAGGGGCGCGAATTCGACAGCGGCCGCCAGATGGCAGCTTGCCTGGGCCTGGTGCCGCGCCAGCACTCCTCCGGCGGCAAGACCCGGTTGCTGGGCATCTCCAAGCGCGGCGATACCTATCTGCGCATGCTGCTGATTCACGGTGCACGTGCGGTGATCCGAACGCTGGAGCGCCGGGCCAAAGGCGCGAGCAACCCGACCGACCGCTGGCTCGCCAAGCTGCTCACGCGACGCAACCCCAACGTAGCAGCAGTCGCGCTTGCCAACAAGACGGTGCGGGTGATCTGGGCGCTCCTTGCACATGATCGGACTTACGACAGAAACTGGTCGGGCCAGAGGGCGACAACCGCCTGAGGAGATCCAGTGACTTGGACACATCTTGGATCGGCAGCACATAACCGTAACAGACGACTTTCTCGATTGCACAGGTGATTTCTCAAGTGATGGCAACAAGGTCAGACCGTGGTCGATTCAACCTTTGGCGGGCCTGGGACCTTCGAGTCCGTGTAGGAGTAAAGGTATCGACCAGCGTATTCCATCAGGGTCAGCGGCAACCAAGGCCGCGCACACAGACCGAATGTAAGCACGCAGTCCTATCCTCTTTGCCGGAACAGAAAGAATCCCTTGCAAACCGGGGAACGTCCATGTAAGGCCCGCACCCGGGCCGATCGGGTATCGAGCCAAGGCACTGGTCGGGGCGAGGGCGCCCCTCCTGCACGGGTGCGCACCAAAGTTGTCGCTTGCTTGCCGCGTTGTTTTGCAACTAACGTGTCATCGTACTAGATCAGCGCCGCTGGAGATCATCGGACGTGTATCGCCGCCTGGTTTGTGCCGCGCTGTTATTTGCAGCTTTGCCGGCGCTCGCGGACGATGCTGCCGTGCGGCGCCTCGTCGAATCCCGGCTGATGCCCGGAGATGAGCTCGAACGCGTGCTGCGCTCGCCGTACGAAGGCCTCTATGAGGTCGACGTGCGCGGCGCGGAAGGCCCGGTCGTGTACTACGTGAACCCAAGCGCGACGCTGATTTTCCCGGGACCGATCATCGATGCCCGCAGCGGCCGTAATCTCACGCAGGAGCGGCTGCACGCGCTAAGCGTCGTCAAGTGGCAATCGCTGCCCCTCAAGCTCGCGATCAAGGCTGTGCGGGGTACGGGGGCATCCAAGATCGCCGTTTTTTCCGACCCGAACTGCCCCTACTGCCGGCGTTTCGAGAAAACCCTCACGCAGATCGACAACATCACGGTATATACGTTTCTCTACCCTATTCTCACGGCCTCTTCTGTCCCCTTGGCGGAATCGGTGTGGTGCTCGAAAGACCGCGCCAAGGCATGGCAGGATCTGATGCTGCGCCGGGTGCGTCCGAGCGCCGCACCGGGGTGCGAATCGCCGATCAAGAAGATCGTCGCGCTAGGCCGGTCGTTCGGAGCGGTCACTACGCCGACCTGGTTCCTGCCGGACGGGAAACGCTTCGAGGGCGCGATGTCGCGCACCGAACTCGTCAAGCTCCTCGACGCCGCCTCACCGCGAAGGCGCTGACCCGGCACGTCCGGAGCGCGGCGGGCGAGTCGGCGCGAGGTTTCCACCAGGCTACGGTAGTTCCAGCGCCGATCAGCAGGCCGGTTTGCGCAGCCTTCGCGCGCGCACCTCACGACGCCGGATTCGACATGCAGCACTTCTTGTATTTCCTGCCGCTGCCGCAGGGGCAGGGGTCGTTGCGGCTGGCCTTGGGCGCCGCCACGGGATCCCCGGACTTTAACGAGCGCATATAGTTCTCTATCGGCTCGCCCGAGCGGCGGTGCCATGCCAGCTTCTGCAGGTACGGGCCGCTATGGATGTAGAACTGCTTCAGGCCGGGACACAGATAGTTGAGCCCCTCCTCGCCCTGCGGCGTCGTGGCGAGACGATCCTTCGGACAGCCGCCGTTACACAAAGCCAAGACATCGCACTGCCGGCAATAACGCGGCAGGCGCTCGCGTTTGTCGCGTCCGAATGCGCGCAGCGCAGGGCTCTCCAGCAGTTCTGCCAGAGGCGTTTCGCGGATATTCCCGAGGCGATGCTCCGGGTCGACAAAGTGGTCGCAGGAATAGACGTCGCCGTTATGCTCCAGCACTACGATATTGCCGCAGACCTGCTTGGACACGCACTGCGCGTGCTCCATGCCGAGGAAGGGCCTGGTCGCCTCGTCGAAGTTCTGGATATGGACTCGGCCGACGTCCTGCCGCACCCAATCGTCGAAGACGGCGCACAAAAAGTCCCCGTAGGCCTCGGCGGGAACGGATTCTGCGCTGAGCTGGCGATCCTCGCCGCGCGCCACCAAGGGCAGGAACTGCAGGAACCTGACCCCTGCATCCTTGAAGAAGCGATACACCGCCGCCGGCTGGCGCACATTGCGGCTGTGAACCACGCATAGGACATCGCAATGGATGCGGCGGCGCTGCAGCAGGCGCAAGGCCTGCAGCACGCTCCTGTGCGTCGCTCTTTGCTGCCTGTCGATGCGGTAGCGGTCGTGCAGCTCCTTCGGCCCGTCCAGGCTGAGGCCCACAAAGAACCCCTCCGCCTCGAGAAAATCGCACCATTCCTCGTCGAGCAGGGTGCCGTTGGTCTGAATGCCGTTGAGGATCTCGCGCCCGGGCGGACAGTGCTTGCGCTGGAGTTCGACAATGCGGCGGAAATAATCCAGGCCGAGCAGCGTGGGCTCGCCGCCGTGCCAGGAAAACAGGATCGACTCCATCGGGCTCGCCCCGATGTGCTCGACGATATAACGCTCGAGCAGATCGTCGGCCATGCGCAACAGCTTGGCGTCCGGATAAAGATCCTTCTTCTTCAGGTAGTAGCAATACTGACAGTCGAGGTTGCACACCGCGCCTATCGGTTTGACCATGACCTGGAATTCGCGCGAGGCTGCGGGCATTGCCTTCCGGAACGTATTGCCGCGTTGACTGAGAAATGGGAGCGATTCGATCGCAAGCGAAGGATTTTACCGCGTCGGCGCGCCTGCGGCGGCTCACCCATCCTTGCGTCGGCCAGGCAAACGGCACGATACCTAAAGGGATAAAAAGCTGGAACTTATCGGTTCCGTAGAACTCGAACCGAGACCTTTCAAAGGAAACGTCCTGACAGTTCCATTTAAAAGTGAAGCCCTGGGCAAACTCGTCCTGCGACTGACGCTCGGAACACTGATCTTATTTCACGGCGTCGCAAAGGCAATGCACCCGGTGGTGGCGATTGCCTACGTCGACGGCCGGCTCGCAGCCGCGCATCTGCCGACTTTCCTCGGCTATGGGGTATTCATCGGCGAAGTGTTGGCGCCCATACTGATTCTTCTGGGCATCTCTTCCCGCATCGGCGGGCTGATCGTGGTGATCGACATGGTCTTTGCCGTGGTGCTGGTCCACGGCGGCCAGCTGGGTGCCTTGACCAAGACGGGCGGATGGGCGCTGGAATTGCAGAGTTTTTACTTGCTGACCGGCTTGGCGCTGTTCTTCCTGGGCAGCGGCAAGATAGCGGTCAAGCCGGACTAGAAACGCGCTGTTCCGCAGCGGGATCACTCCCCGGCGTCATCGCCTGTGCCGGCATCCTGGCTTGCGGCCGCGCCATCGCTGCCCGCACGCTTGCGCCGCAAAGCCGTGTTCTTCTCGTCGTCGGCGAAAACAAAGCGGCCGTATAGCACGCAGCCCTTCATGCCCGGGTCGCAAGGCAGATTGTTGACCCTGGTACACAAGCCGTTCAGTTCGTGTGGACAACCCCATGAGCCGGACATGATTCATCCCCTAGCGGATAGTGTTCATCGAATTTTCGCGTTCGCAGATTCGTTCGGATCGCCGCCCAGTCAACGGCGGAATCAGCGCGTCATCCAGGATACGCCATTCTGTGCAGAAGGAACTCTAGCAGGTCTTTGTACTCGATCGCGATCCATGCGATCAGGGGAGTGAGGATTATTGCGCTGATCAGGCTATACAGAAGCATGCGCTTCTTGTCCGTGCCTAGCGCCTGAAAGACGAGGATCACGGTAAATGTTCCAAGAACCAAGGGTCCGAACGTGACCGCGTAGAACAGCCCCTTCCCTTGGATAAACCGGGTGATCTTCTTGCCGCGCTTTTTCTCGATGTAACGCCTTATTGCGCCTAGATGCTCCAGCCTGTCGATCAACAGTATGATCACCGCGGCAAGGACGAAGTTGCTCATTGCCGCTGCAGCGCACACCCAGATCGCAGGCAAGCCCAATTGAACGCCAAGGGGAATCGCGATCGCACGGCCCGTCAGGGGGTTGACCGTCGTAAGAACCACCGCGATCCATTTCTCAAGTAGGCCCATGCAGTTCTCGTCCACGCAAGCGTTATATCGGAGGCTGGTCACCGCTTGACGCGGTTTCACTTCAGGCTTGAATCCGACACGCGATATCGAGATGAAGTTCAGGTCTTGGTCGAGCGCGGCCCGTTGTCCGAGATGTTCCTTCCCGCCAGGATTGGATTTTACTTTGCACGGCCCAATCTCTGTTTACAAATTCCAGACAACACCAAGCACGCGTCTCCGCCGCGCGGTCCTTCCGGGGATAGCCGCTCGGAAAAATGCGACTCTTCACCTCCCCCGCCCCGGTGACTAGCCGGAAATCCCTGGTATGGCGCGCGTTGAACTCGTTTCGCATGCATAGGCGCCGCATTTTGCTGCAGCGCCATATTTTGTGGCATGACATAAGCACAATGCACCAAGATAACGCGCACTACGGATAACAAAGTTCGGCGTCGCCGGCATCAATGCGATGTAACCATATGATGCAAAACAAGTAGAACTTTCTGGCACACAACCTGCTAAGAAGTACATCAAGAAATACGGTCGTCACCGTATCGCTTGTCATCAGCCGTAGCTCAAAGGGAGAGATGGATGTGTCAGAGCACGAGTGCGTTCACGAGTGTGGTCGAGGTAACTCAACAGGCATTGCGAACAAGGTGGACGAAGCGCGCCGCGGGGCTCTGCGCGACGCAGCCGTGGTAGATGGCGGGGCATTTCTGTTGGCGCATTCGCGACGACGATTGTCCAAAGCACCGATACATAGGCGCCAGTCCGGTTTCTGGTAACTCAAATCACCGCCATATTTTCGCTTCTGATTATGTGGTCCATTAGTTAGCAACCCAAGGGAGAAGTCAAGCATGGCCATCAAACGCCCCACCCTCAACCAGCTCCAAGACGTCGCGCTAAGCCTGGGCATTCACTTGTCGGAAGATCAGGCGAACACCTACAACACCCTGTTGCAGGGGAACTTCGATGCCTATGACGCGATCGATGCGATGCCCGATTTTATTCCTGCCGTCAGTTATGCGCGCACGCCGGGCTACCGGCCATCAGGCGAAGAGAACAAGTACGGCGCCTGGTATGTGAAGACGACTATCAAGGGTGCGCCCGGCGGCAAGCTGTCTGGCAAGAGCGTGGTGCTGAAGGACAACGTTTGCCTCGCCGGCGTGCCGATGATGAACGGCGCGTCGACGCTCGAAGGTTATGTGCCCAATGTCGACGCCACCATCGTGACGCGCCTGCTCGATGCCGGGGCGACGGTCGTCGGCAAGTCGGTCTGTGAATACTTCTGCTTCTCCGGCGGCTCGCATACCAGCGCGCCGGCTCCGGTTCACAACCCGCACCGCATGGGCTATTCGGCCGGCGGCTCGTCATCGGGCAGCGCGGCCTTGGTCGCGGCCGGCGAGGTCGACTTGGCGATCGGCGGCGACCAGGGCGGATCGATCCGCATGCCATCGTCCTACTGCGGCGTCTACGGCATGAAGGCGACGCACGGTCTTGTTCCCTATACCGGCGTGATGCCGATAGAACTCACCATAGACCACACCGGCCCGATCACGGGCAACGTGACCGACAACGCGCTGATGCTCGAAGTGCTGGCCGGCCCCGACGGCCTCGACCCGCGCCAGCATGCCGGTCAGACCGCCAAGCCCTACAGCGAGCTGATGAAGCAAGGCGTACGTGGCCTGAAAATCGGCATCGTCAAGGAAGGTTTCGGCTGGCCGCAGTCGGACGCAGCCGTCGACGCCAAGGTGCGCAAGGCCGCCGCGGTGTTCACCACGCTCGGCGCCGAAGTCTCCGAAGTGTCGGTGCCGATGCACAGTGTAGGGCCGGCGATCTGGCTGCCGATCGCCGCCGAGGGCGCGACCCAGCAGATGATGAAGGACAACGGTTACGGCTTCAACTGGAAGGGCCTATACGTCACCAGCTTGATCGACTTTCACGCCGGCTGGAAGCAGCGCGCCGACGAGTTGTCGGAAACGCTGAAGCTCACGATGGTGCTGGGCGAATACTTCATCAAGCACTACCGCGGCCACTATTACGCAAAGGCGCAGAATCTCGGCCGCCAGCTAACGGCGGCTTACGACAGCGCGCTTTCCCGCTTCGATGTGCTGCTGATGCCGACGCTGCCCCTCACCGCCACGCCGCTGCCCAAACCCGGTGCGCCGGTCGAAGAGGTGATCTCGCGGGCCTTCGAGATGCTGCCCAACACCTGCCCGTTCGACGTCACCGGCCATCCGGCGATGAGCGTGCCCTGCGGCCTGGTCGATGGACTGCCGGTCGGCATGATGCTGATCGGCAAGAGCTACGACGAGGCGACCATCTACCGCGCCGCTTATGCCTTCGAACAGGCGGGCGACTGGAAGAAGATCTGAGCCGCCTTTCCGCCAACGTTTCCACTGTCCACAACGACGGCACAAACCGTCACCCAACAAGGAGTCAAGTTTCATGGATCGTCGTTCATTCATCAAAGCTTCCGGTGTCACGCTGGCCGGTGCAGTAGCGCCCATGTTTCCGCTTGCGGCCCTGGCTGGCGATCAACTGGTCGTCAGCAGCATCCTCGACCTGTCCGGAGGGCTTGATATCTACGGCAAGCCGATGGCCGACTGCATGACCTTGGCGGTCGAGGAGCAGAACGCCGCCGGCGGCCTGCTCGGCAAGCAGTTGAAGCTCGCCAGCTACGACCCGCAGTCCAACATGCAGCTCTACGCGCAGTTCGCGCAAAAGGCAGCTCTGAAGGACAAGGCGGCCGTCGTGATGGGCGGCATCACCTCCGCTTCGCGCGAGGTGATCCGACCGGTGCTGGACCGCTACAAGACGCTCTACTTCTACAACACGCAGTACGAAGGCGGTGTCTGCGACCGCGACATCTTCTGCACCGGCGTGACGCCAGGCCAGACGGTGGCCAAGCTGATACCGTATTCGATGAAGAAGTGGGGAAAGAAGGTCTACGTGCTCGCGGCCGACTACAACTACGGCCAGATCACCTCGCAGTGGGTCAAGAAGTTCGTGCTGGAAAACGGCGGCTCGGTCGCATCCATAGACTTCTTCCCGCTCGACGTAACCAATTTCGGCCCGGCGATCTCGAAGATCGAGGCTGCCAAGCCCGACATGATCGTCTCGGCGCTCGTCGGTGGCGCGCACATCTCGTTCTATCGCCAGTGGGCCGCGGCCGGCATGACGAAGAAGATTCCCCTGGCTTCGACGACCTTCGCCGGTGGCAACGAGCACATCGTCCTGTCGCCGGCCGAATGCAACGGCTTCCTGGTCTCGTACAACTACTTCCAGAACCTCGACACGCCCGAGAACAAAGCCTTCAAGGCACGCTTCTACAAGCGCTTCGGCAAGGACTACCCGAACATCACCGAGCTGGCGATGGGCACCTACCAGGGTTTCAAGCTGTGGGCCGCAGGCGTGAAGAAAGCCGGCTCCGTGGACCGCATGAAGGTGATCGAGGCGCTCGAGTCGGGCATCAGCATCGATGCTCCGAGCGGCAAGGTGACGCTGGACCCCCCGACCCACCACTGCGTGCTGAACGTGAGTATCGCCGAGGTCAAGGACAAGCAGCTCGACGTCATCAAGACCTTCCCGCAGCAAAAGCCCAGCGATACCAGTGCGGTCTGCAACCTGATAAAGAACCCGAACGACAACCAGCAATACGTGATCAAGGCCTGATCGCGCACACCCCCGCGACATTGGTGTCCGTCATGGAACTTGCACTCGTCATCGTCATCCAGGTGTTGTACGCGGTGGCGACCCTCTTCATCATCTCGGCCGGGCTGGCGGTCATCTTCGGGATGATGAAAGTCATCAATCTCGCCCACGGCGAGTTCATGATGCTGGGGGCCTACGCCACCATCGGCGCAATCCGGCTCGGCCTCAACCTGTGGGTCGCAATGTTCGTGGTCGCGCCCATCGCCGTCGGGCTGGTCGGGGTCGTGCTCGAGCGCTTGGTCATCCGGCGCCTGTACGGCCGCATGGTCGACACCATGCTCGCGACCTGGGGCCTGTCGCTGCTGCTGATAGGCATCGTCACGTCGATCGCCGGTGACACCACGGCCGGCGTGTCGGCGCCCTTGGGCAGCTTTTCTATCGGCGCCTATTCGCTGAGCGGCTACATCCCCGTGGTCATTGCGGTCGCGATCGCACTCGCGCTGGCAATCCGCTGGGTTCTCATGCGTACGCAGCTCGGCTTGATCGCGCGCGGCACGATGCAAAACCCCGACATGGCAAATGCGCTTGGCGTCAGCCCGAGCCTGGTGTATTCGGTCACCTTCGCGGTCGGCGCGGCGCTCTCCGGGCTCGCTGGGGGACTGCTTGCGCCGATCACCGGTGTGGTGCCGACGATGGGCGCGGCTTTCGTCGCGAAGGCCTTCATCACCGTCATCGGCGGCGGCCCGGCGATCCTGGCCGGTCTGGTCGGCGCATCGGCGCTGTTCGGCGCCATCAACCAGCTCGCCACGTTTGCGACCACGCCGGTCATCGGCGAGGTCGCGCTGCTCGCGGCCGCGATCGTGATGCTGCGCTTGTTGCCGCAGGGCATCACCGGCCGATTCTTCAAGGGGTCGCTGTGAACCGTTTCGCAAAGTCCTGGATGAGCGCTGCGCTAAGCCTCGCCATCGGTATTGCAATGATGCTGGTCCTGCCCGGCGTGCTGGACGATTACACCCTGATCCAGGTCACCATCTACGCGGTGATGTCGATTCTGGGCGTGAGCCTCGGCTTTATCTGGGGCTTCGGCGGCATCCTGTGTTTCGGCCAGGCGGCCTTCTTCGGGCTCGGTGCGTACACCTATGCGATAGCGGTGATGAACATGGGCGACAGCACCGGACCATTCCTGCTCGCCATCGCGGTGCCGGCGCTGTTCGCCATGATTCTCGGCTACGTGATCTTCTACGGACGCTTGTCCGACGTCTACATGGGCGTAATCACCCTGACCGTCACGTTGATCCTGTTCAACCTGATCAATTCGACCGCGGGTCCCGAGTGGAAAATCGGCAGCGCGCCGCTGGGGGGCTTCAACGGCATCCCCGCGATCCCGACGCTCAACGTGCCCGGCCACCCCAACGATGTGCTGAGCCCGAAGGACCTGTTCGACCTGACCTTCGTGTGCCTGCTCGTGGTCTACCTGGGCCTGCGCATGCTGATCAGTTCGAAAATCGGCCGGGTCATCATCGCGGCGAAGGAAAACGAGCAGCGAGTGCTGCTGTTGGGCTACGACGCGCGCGTCTACAAACTCTTCAGCTTCACGCTCGGCGGAGCCATCGCCGGCCTCGCCGGCTGCCTGTTCGCAAATTGGGGAGCGTTCACGAGCCCGACCATCTTCGGCCTCGCGCAATCGGCCCAGATCATAATCTGGGTCATCGTCGGCGGCCTGGGCACGCTGGTGGGCCCGATCGTCGGCTGCGTCGCGATCCAATGGCTGACGACGCAAATCGGCACCCAGCAGATGTTCAATTCCAACCTCGTTCTGGGCACCATCCTCGTCGTGTTCGTGCTGCTGGTGCCGCGAGGCATCGTACCCACCCTGGGTAGCCTGGGTGAGTGGGCGTTCGGCAGGATGCGACGGCGCAAGGCATCGAGTACGACGGCTGCAGCACAGGCCGAGACCGCACCCGCAATGGCCGCGACGGAGCGTGCGACGTGACGCCGGTGATCGAGACGCGTGACCTCAACGTGCACTTCGGCGGCGTGCATGCCACCCGCGACGTCAACTTCAAAGTAGCCGAAGCCGAGCTGCGCTGTGTAATCGGCCCGAACGGCGCCGGTAAGAGCACCTTCTTCAAGCTGCTGACCGGTCAGGTAAAGCCGACCTCGGGGCAGATTCTGTTCCGTGGCGAGGACATCTCCAACATGAAGCCGCATGAGCCTGGCCGCCTCGGCATCGGCATCAAGACCCAGGTGCCCAGTCTCTTCAACGGCCTGAGCGTGTGGGAGAACGTCTGGCTGTCGGCGCGCAGCGTAAACACCGCTGAGCAATCCGAGCGCATCACGCGCCGGACGCTGGAGCGCGTCGGCATGACGGCCTATCGCGACACGACCGCAGGCCTGCTCGCGCACGGCTTGCGCCAATGGGTCGAGATCGGCGTCGTGATCGCCGCCGAGCCGCCGCTGATCCTGCTCGACGAGCCAGCCGCCGGCATGAGCGACGCCGAGGTCGCGCGCACCGCAGAACTGATCCTCGAAATCAATCGCCAGCACGCTCTGATAGTAGTCGAACACGACATGAACTTCATCCGCATGATCGCAAAGAAGGTGACCGTGCTGCACCAGGGCGCGATCATCAAGGAAGACACGCCGGACCGCATCATGAGCGACCCGCTGGTCCAGCAGATATACCTCGGCAAGAAACCGCATTGACCATGGAGCCTCACGTGCTGGAAATCTCGGGCCTACACGCCGGATACGGGGGCATCCCCGTGCTGCACGACATCTCCCTCGAGATAGCCGAAGGCGAGTCGGTGGGCATCCTTGGCCACAATGGCATGGGCAAAACAACGATGCTGCGCACGCTGATCGGCGCGCTGCGCGCGAGCGCCGGCACGGTGCGCTTCGGCGGGACCGACGTCACCCGCTTCGCGCCTCACACGCGTGCCAAGCTCGGCATGGCCTATGTGCCCCAGGGGCGCGAGATTTTTCCGACGCTCAGCGCGATGGACAATTTGCGCATGGGCTTGGTCAAGACCGGCGAGCGCACACTACAGACGATCGAGCGGCTGCTGGAGGACTTTCCCCGCCTCAAGCCGCTGCTCGACCGCCCCGGCGGGTCGCTTTCGGGCGGCGAGCAACAGTTGCTGGCGCTGGCGCGCGCGCTCGCCGGCAAACCGACGCTGCTGCTGCTCGACGAGCCGACCGAAGGCATCCAGCCGTCCATCATCGAAGAGATCGCCGAGACGCTCGCCTCGCTGCGCGACCGCATGAAGCTCACCATAGTGCTGGTGGAGCAGAACCTTGAGTTCATTGCGGCCGTGTCGCAACGTGTGCTGGTGATCAAGCGCGGCCAGATCGGCGGCGAGATTCCGCGCGAACACCTGGGCGACCTCGAGATCATGAGCCAGTACACCGGGGTTCATGGCTGAACGAAACGCTTCACGGCCCTGACATGCCGCCCTTTGGGATAGAGGCGGTTCGCTGCGAGAGCTGCAAGCTTGGCTTCTGGAATTGCCCCCACTGCCCCGCCGCAGGAACAGGCTTTTTATGAAGCGCGAAGGCGCGTAGCCGCTCGCCCGGTCCGATCCAAGTCGGCTGCCGGCACATCGCCTGCATCACTACCCGGTCACACAAGAAAGTACATGAGGACCGAAGCGAATATATTCAGGAGCAGTGCTTTTCCGAATGCCGTAAAAAACTTTTCCCGCCTCTTGACCACGCAGCTGTACGCGAAAAACAGGCAGCCAAGCAAACCGTATGCGAAGGTCGCGCTTGCGATGCGCTTGGCTTCGGAGCGCCGGTGTCCCGCAAATTGTTCCGAGGTATAGATCTTCCCTGTCTTCTTGTCGCGCCACTTGTCAGGTACCTGGCAGGTTCTTATACCCTCCGCCCCGCACGATTCGATATGCGATTTCAGCAACTCGTGTTGCGCCGCGTCGTATTCGTTAGGCAGCGGCTGATAGACGAGCAATCCCGAGAAAATGAGCGCGAGGAGATACGCAACCCAAACGATCGGCTCGATCCTTCTGAAGGTGGATTCTTTCATGGACTTGCCTCGATGCGTCCGTATGGGTCGGGCCGCATTCGGGATTATGCACCCAGGCGCCGCCTTCGGTTAATCCGCGGCATCGGCCTCGATAAGGTGCACATGCTCGAGCGCGATCACCGCATGCGCTGGATCGCCCGCGTGCAAGCCGCGCAGGGCAGGCTCGTGCTTGGGCACGAAAGCGATCAGCCGCTGCCCCTGCAGGCCCAGGCGCACGCGTAAGTACGGACCGCGGTCGAGCAGCGCTTCGACGGTCGCCGCAAACTGGTTGACGTCGGCGACAGCGGTGGAAGGCGGAACGAGGCGGATGTTTTCCGGCCGCACGCAGGCGATGACCTCCCCGACGGGGAGTGCGCCCCCGACCCGGGCGTAAATATTGAAGGGACCGCAAGCGACCTGAGCGAGGCCGTCGCCGAGCGCACGCGCGCGCCCGCGCAGCATGGTCTCCATGCCGACGAACTCGGCCACGAAGGCATTCGCCGGCCGCTCGAACACTTCGTCGGGACGTCCCTGCTGCACCAGCCGGCCGTTGCGCATGACCGCGAGCCGGTCGGCAAGCGTGAGCGCTTCGCTGCGGTCGTGGGTTACGTAAATCATCGGCACGCCGGTGTCGGCGAGCAGCGCGCGCAATTCCTCGTGCAGCTGATCGCGCGCGCGCGCGTCCAGCGCCGAGGACGGCTCGTCGAGAAGCAGCAGCGCAGGCTGCGTGGCGAAAGCGCGCGCGAGCGCGACCCGCTGCTTTTCGCCCCCGCTCAAAAAATAGGGCAGCCGTGCGCGCAGCGGCGCGATGCCGAAACGCTGCATGAGTTTCTCGGTACGCACATCGGCATCGTGTTCGCCGGCGCGGCGCTTTCCCGCCACGGTCGCTCCGAAGCGAACGTTTTCCGCGACGGTCAGATGAGGGAACAGCGCAAAGTCCTGGAACATGAAAGCGATGCGGCGGCGCTCGGGTGCAAGCGCGGTGATGTCCTGTCCGTTCAGGGTCAGCCGGCCCGAGCTGAGGCGCTGAAATCCGGCAATCGCATCCAGCAGCACGCTTTTGCCCGCGCCGTTGGGACCGAGGATAACCAGGCACTCGCCGCGATCGACGCTGAGGTCGATGTCCGCGAGGCGGATACCCTCGAGCCGCAGTCCGAGGCCCGCGACCTGAAGTGCGGCGCTCATCCTGCGCGGCAGGCCGGCCGGACCTGGGGTCCGAATGTCGCGGCTGTCACGGGTGTCACCGTACGGAGCCCGAGCGCAACTCGCGCCCGTAGGCGAGATAACGCAGTCCGATGAACAGGCCCAGGGCGATGATCAGCACCAGCAGCGCCATGCTCGCCGCTTCGTGCAGGCCGTAGCGCAGGAACAACTCGTAGATCTTGATCGGCGCAGTCATCGGATAGTAGGCGAGAATGATCACCGCGCCGACCTCGCTGATCGCGCGCGCGAAGGTCAGGGTCGCACCCGTGAGCAGGCTGCGCCATGCGAGCGGCAGCGTGATCCGCGCGAGCACCGTCCAGGGCCCGGCGCCCAGCGTGCGTGCCACCTTTTCCAGCTTGGGGTCGACCGCCTCGAAGCCGATACGCGCGGCGTTCACCGCGTACGGCGCGCTCACGAACAGCATCGCGACCACGATCCCGGCGAGCGTGCCCCAGAACTTGAGGCCGAACGCGTCATTGAGCGCCTCACCGAACAGGCCGCGCCTGCCGTAGACCACGAGCAGCGCGATCCCGGCCACCGTATGCGGCACCGCGAGCGGAATATCGATCAGCGCCTCGATCGCGCGCTTTCCAGGGAATTTGGCGTGCGCGAGTACATAAGCGAGCGGAAAGCCAAGTACGGCGCCGAGCAAGGCGGTAAGCCCCGCCGCGCCCAGGCTCAAGGCGATCGCCGCGCGCACCTCGGGTCTTGCGGCGACGTGCAGCAGGTCCGCGGGCGATGGCAGTGTCGCCAGCGCCACCAGCGGCGCAACGATCGATACCAGCAGCAATCCGCCGCAGCACCAGAACGCGAGGAACAGCAGCCGCGCCCGGCCGGCGCTCGCCGGACGCGCGCTAGGCGCGGCCGCCCGGTCGGCTTTGCTCAATCAACCGGCCCCCTTGGCGCTCCAGGGCTTGACCAGCTTCTGCAGCGACGCGGGCATCTGGGCGCGGCCGACCGCGGGCGGGACCTGGAACGTTCCGAAGCCGTGCCGCGCGAGGATCTTGCGACCCTGCGGACCGAGGACGAACGCGGCATAGGCCTGCGCCAGTTTCTTGTGGGCCGCGTTGTCCGGAATGGTCAGCGCGTAGACGATGGGCTTGCCCGTCAGCGTTCCGTTCTTCGTGTGCGCGATGCCGGTCTTGTACAAGTCGGCGTAGCGGGGCTCGCTCAGATTGATCTTCGCCGGCAGCTTGAGATGGTTCAGATGATGCTGCAAGGCGTCGGATCGGTAGATCGCGAGATAGTCGATCTGGCCCAGCTGCAGCGCCGAGATGAGCGAAGTCTCGGTATCGCGCATGTTGGTTCGCGGCGCATTGGCGAGCACGCTCTGCTCGAGGCGCGGGTCGTGGTAATAGCGGCCGGCCAGATTCAGCATCTGCACGGTCTGGTAGCCTGAGGGGTCGGTGTCCGGATCGGAGCGGCCGATCTCCACGCCGGGTTTCGCCAGCAGCTTGAACCAGTCGTGGCCGTTGATCTCGTGCGCATACTTGCTCTTGTCCGTATAGACGAAGGTAATCGCATTGCTCGCGAAACCGGCGTACCACGTGGCATAGCGTTGGTGACCGTCCTGGCCGAACAGGTACTTGGGAATCACGCTGTAGTCCGCGGCGGCGTAGAGGTCCGCCTTCTGGTGCAGCTCCGTGATCTTCTTCACCATCTTGACGCTGCCGCCGAACTCCGGCTGCACCACGACCCCGGGGTGCAGCTTCTCGAACGCGTGGTCGATATCGCGATAGGGGACCGCGAGCGTCCCCGCGGCGAAAACTGTGAGCGTGGCCTTAGCGCCAGCGCGCGCGGGCGCGGCGCCCGCGAGGACCGCGAGGCCGGTCGCGGCGAGCAAGGCATGCAGCAGAGGCTTGCGTTTCATGTGATTCTCCTTCCGGTTGTTGCTTGTTAATGGTTCGCCGAAGCGAGCGTCGAAACGGGATCCGCGCATGCGCCCGGCGACAGCAGGCGCGAGGCAGCGCGAATCCCCATCGTCTTCTCCTTGCGGATGGGCCGTTGACGCCGAACGCAGGCAGCGCGCACAGCCGTGCGCTGGCCGCCTTATGCTTCCCGTCACATGCAGAGTGAGCACTGGCGCAGCGAATGGTAGCGTATCGCGCACTCTCCGAGAATATGCAATCGTTTGCATATCATGCGGCCCGCAACCGGGTATTCGCAGCGGTGGCTGAGCGCGCGCGGCCCGGCGCCCGGCCTAGTCGATAAGCTTGCGGTCTGCGCCGTAGAAGGGAAATCGGCCGCCGTAATCGCCGATGAAAACGAGGTGGCTCACCAGCCCGGCGCCTTCGCGCCAGTAGTGCACCTCGCAGGTCGGCGGCTCGAGCACGAAGTCGTGCGAGCTGTCCTCGCGCAGATCGAAGACGCAGGAATGCGAGGGGCTCGGCGCGATGCTTGCCGTCACGCCGTGCCAGTGCGTATGGATCGGCCGATGGACGTGCCCGCACAGGATGCGGATCACCTGCGGGTGCCGTTGCACCAGCGCACCGAGCGCGTCTCCGTTGCGGCAGTTCTGCCAGTCCATGTTTGCCAGCCCCGTGAGGAACGGAGGGTGGTGCATGAACAGCGCCGTCGGCCGGTCGGGCGCGGTGCGCAGCTGCGCGTCGAGCCAGGCCAGCCGCCGCTCGCAAAGTTCGCCGCCCTGCTCGCCGGGGATCGTGGTATCGAGCCCGATCAGGCGCAGCGGGTAGTCCTCGATCGCGTAGTGCAGGAATTCCGCGTCGCTGAAAAGGTAGGCATGATCGGAGAACGCGGCGCGCAGCGCCGCCCGATCGTCATGATTGCCGGGGATGACGTAAAGCGGTATTGCGAGCGGCGCCAGGATCTCGCGCAGCAAGGCGTATTCCTCGGCCTTGCCGAGGTCCACCAGGTCACCCGTGCACAGCGCAATGTCCGGCCGCGGATTCAGCGCGTTCAGCTGCGCCACGCAGTCGCGAAGCTTCTGCGCCGAGTCGACCGTGCGGTAGGCAAGCCTGCCCGCGGCCTTGATATGAGTGTCGGTAATTTGCGCGATCAGCATCGCTGTGTTCCATCCGCCTGGATGCGCACTAGCCGCCGAGCGTGAGCAGCGCCCCGGGCTCGATGCTGAGTCCGATCGGCTCGCCGATGCGAAACTCGCGGTGCTCGGTGGTTTCCACGATGATGGGCTCGGAATCGATCTCGCTCACGTGCAGCCTGGTGCGGTCGCCCAGGAAGAACTGCGCCGTCGTCTTGCCCCGCAGCGGCGCTCCTTCGAGAGGAACGATGTGCGCGTCGCTCGGCCGGAACAGGACCTCGATGCTGTCCGCGGCGGCGCCCGGCCATGGTATGCGGCCGCCCGGGAGCTCGATCGCGCCGTCGCGCACCGGCCCGCGGACGCGGTTCATGGTACCGATGAAGTCGGCGACGAAAGCGTTCGCGGGGTGGAAGTAGGTCTCGCGCGGCGTGCCCACCT